>LUZT01000020.1 GCA_001602925.1 Chlorobiales bacterium Clorobi_01
CGGTCAGCATCCTGCTGCTTTTCGTCATCATCGCGATGCTTGCGACCGGGTGGCCCGGCAGGCAGCGAGACGAGATCGAGCGGCTTGGTAACAGCCTGCGCCGCGAGATGGCCGAGCAGCGAAGCGAGTCGCTTCAGCTCATGAAAAGCCTTCGCATTGTAGTCGAAGATGCCGTGAAGGAGTCGGTCGAGAAGGAGATGGCCTCGTCCCGTCCGAGAAGCGGGCGGTCTCGCAAGCCGGCCTTCTCGAAAGCGCCGGATGCCGCAACCGTTCAGGACGCTGTGGCTGCCGGAGAGGAGTCGGATAACGGCACTCAGCTCTCCGTTCTGCAAACGATGCAGATACCGCTTTTTCCCGATAAAGCGCCGATTACCACCGCAGCCGAACCCAGAGAGCCCCTCTGCGTCGAGCCGTCAGCCGAAAAAGCAGCCGAGCCGGAAACGATCCACATGGGGTATGTTGACGATATTCCGGATGTGGAGTAGAAAAGAGTCAAAGGACGAATAGGTCTTATAACGTCGTATATGTTCTATAAGGCCCGTCCTATGGGCTGAAAACTGTGAATATCGCTTGCTGATTTCAGCTTAGTGCCGCAGCGATTGCTTTGGCGAAGCTGGGGCCGTCGAAGTATTCGGGGATGATGTCCACCTTGACGCCGAGCTTTTCGAGTGCGCCGGAGGTGGAGGTGCCGATGGCTGCGATGAGCACGCTATCCGGTACATCTTTCGATCCCATCGCTTCGAAGAAGTTGATGGCTGTCGATGGGCTGGTGAAGGAGAGGCAGTCAAGTTTGCCTTCGGCGAGCAGCGATTTGACCTTTTGGGTCTCTTCGAGCGAAGGCTGGATGTTGTCGTAGACGGTCAGCTCGACGCAGACGCCGCCGCGTTTGGCGATGACTTCAGGAATGGTGCCGAGCGAGAGGCTGCCCCGGACAAAGAGAAAGGTTTTGCCTTCGATTTCACTGGCGTCGATGCCTGACATCAGGCTGACGGCGTCAGCGCTCTTCGGAAGAGGCTCGATTGAGACGCCATGTTTCTCCAGATCGCCACCAGTGGTTTTGCCGACCGCCCAGACGCGGGCTTTTTGCAGTTTAGGTAGCTCGTCGGGAGACTCTTCACGCAGGCGTTCGAGAAAGAACTGCACGCTGTTGGCGCTGGTAAAGAAGATACCGGCGAATTTGGTGAGATCAGGAACACTCCAGCCGGCAACCGGCCTGATCTCGATCGTCGGAAAGACAACCGAGTCCAGGCCGTACTGCGCAAGCTCCCTCACAAAAGGCTCTGCCTGATGCTTCGGGCGTGTAACGAGAACGGTTTTCATCAGCGGGTTTTGCGGATGTCGGCGAGAATTTTCTCTGCGCCCATCGAAAGCAGAACTTCAGCCAGTTCAATACCGACAGCCTCGGCCTCTTCCGGAGTGTTTACCGGCTTGGTCAGCTCATTACGCAGGGCGGTTTTGCCGTCTACAGAGCCAACAAAAGCAAGAAGCTTTAAGGTACCGCTGATATATGAACCATAACAGCCGATCGGAATCTGGCAGCCACCCTGGAGGTGCCTGAGAAGCGCACGCTCTGCACGGCAGCAGATTTCAGTGTTGCCGTCGTTCATGACGCGGACGATCTCTATGGTTTCAGCGTCATCCGTGCGGGTCTCGATACCGAGGGCACCCTGACCGACGGCCGGAAGCATCACGTCGTGCGGCAGGATTTCCGAGATGCGGTCGCTGAACTCAAGACGATACACGCCAGCATAGGCCAGCATCATGGCATCGAATTCGCCATCGTCGAACTTCTTGAAGCGGGTGTTGAGGTTGCCCCTGATGTCGAGAATCTGCAGGTCGGGTCTCATGGAGAGCAGCTGCGACATTCTGCGCAGGGAGCTTGTGGCCATTCTTGCATTCGGAGGAAGGTCTTTGAGGCCTTTGCCGGATTTTGAGATAATGACGTCGCGGGTATCTTCGCGCTCGGTGAACGAGGTGATGACCAGCCCCTCAGGCGTGCCGGTCGGAACGTCCTTCAGGCTGTGCACTGCCAGGTCGATCTCTTTTGCAAGCAGGTGCTTTTCAATGTCTTTGGTGAACAGACCCATGTCTCCGATCTTGGAAAGAGGGGAGTCGAGCAGCACATCACCGGTCGTCTTGACCAGTTTGAGTGTGATATTCAGTTCAGGAAAGTGTCTGGAAAGTTCTGCTTTGGTGAATTCAGCCTGCCACAGGGCAAGAGGGCTGGACCGAGTGCCGATGATAAGCTCTTTTTTCAAAATTCGATGACTGATTGATTTTATTGGAGTGACTGGTTTGGTTCTTCAAGATCGAAGATGTTCCTGACGAGGTTGACCTTGCTGGGGATATTGTCGGCGGTATCGACCGGAGCCTTGAGCATCTTGATGGGATGATGCAGAATTTTCTTCAGAATCCTGTCGGTCAGGTGTTCCATGCGGCGAAGTTCCTCTTCGCTCACCTTGTAGCGGTAGCGCTCAAGCTCTTTTTCCTTGATTTCAAGGAACTTGGACTGAAGGTCAACGATGGTCGGACGCACCTTGAGGGTGTTGATCCACTGGCCGAAACCGACCAGCTCCTCGTCGATGATCGCCTTGACCTTTGGCAGTTCCGCGCGGCGGCGTTCGAGGTTCTTGTCGATGATGTGCTTGAGGGCGTCGATGTCCTTGAGGAACATGTTCTGCAACTTGCCGACTTCGGGATCGATGTTTCTCGGCAGTCCGAGGTCGAGCATGATCACCGGTTTCAGGCGGCGGCGCTGCATGGCCTGCTGCATCTCGGCTTCGTTGAGGATGTACTCCTTGGTGCTGACGGCCGTGATGATGATATCGAATTCGTGCAGGTGCTCCTTGTAGCTTTCGTA
>LUZT01000002.1 GCA_001602925.1 Chlorobiales bacterium Clorobi_01
ATGCGAAACTGACAGAGAACAGGAGGAATATCTCCCGGCCCGGCCGTCAGAAGCCATACGGCATACAACGGGGCCGCATGACTTTGTGTTTGTGCAAGGCGAAGCACCAGTAAAATACTCACACACAAAAGGAAAAGCAATGACTGCAAAGTTCTCCCGTGAACCGGCCCGGCCCGCGGGTCTTGCCGGACAAACGGGGGATATTGGTATATTAACCGGCACACAACCTGGTTTGACCACCGCCATCGCCGTTTTATGAACGGATCACCACCAGACTCCATGAAGCCGGACAGCATTATCAGGGAAGATAACATGGGAAGACTTTCGCACGATCAGCGACGTAACCGTTGCTGCTTTCGCGATGCTCGAAATCAGCAATCACACCGAACCGTTCATCATCGAGGCGCTGCGAGCCGCCGGAGCGCTGACGATCTCTCTCGTGGCGGCGCTTGGCGGTCAGGTGGGCGGTCATATCGCCTTCTCGCCGGTGACCATGTCTGACGGGTCGTTTGGGTGGTTCGGACTCGGGCTGCTGTCGGTGCTGCCGGAGTTTCAGCGGCAGGGCATCGGTGGGGCACTGATCCGGGAAGGCCTCGCCCGGCTAAAAGCGCTCGGGGCAAGCGGCTGCTGCCTGATTGGCCATCCGGAGTACTACCGCCAATTCGGCTTCGAGAATCCGGATGGGCTGGGGCACGAAGGCGTACCGCCGGAGGTTTTTTTCGTGCTCTCTTTCGGCGCTCAGGGCCCACAGGGCAACGCAAGGTTCCACGACGCATTCATGGCCAGCGGCCCCGCGTCATAAATCGACAACATTCATCAGATCATATTATGTCTGACAACGTGCACTACAAATCGAACAACGAACTGACCCCGCAGGAGTACGAAGAGCTGGAGGATTTCCTGCTCCACGAATCCGGGCTGAAACATCCGATGAATCTCGATGCGCTCGACGGCTTCATGACCGCCCTGATCATCGGGCCCGATACGATTTTGCCGGAGGAGTGGCTGCCATACGTCTGGGGAGCTGCCGGCTCCGACGAATCACCGGCGTTTCAGTCCGGCAAGCAGGAGGAGCGCGTCACCGGCCTCATCATGCAGATGATGAATGCGCTCTCGCACCAGTTTGAAGAGAGCCCCGAGGATTATGCGCCGCTGCCAAATCTGACGACCTTTGACAACGATGAAGATCAGCGTAAAGCTGCCCGGCTTTGGTGCCGCGGATTCATCGAGGGGATGAACATGAGCCAAGATTCATGGAAATCCCTGCTGAAAGATGAAAAGGGTGCCAAGACGGTTTTCGCCATCTCCGCGGCTTCCGGCCTGTTGCGCGAAAAGCTCAACCTGGACGAGGAGAAAGAGTACGAACTGTGGAAACTGATTCCGGAAGCGGTGCTTGAAATCAGGGATTTCTGGCGGCCCGGCCACCGTCGGGAAAAGCCGGACGAAAAACAGCCCAAAGCTGAAGAGCCCGGCAGAAACGACCTCTGCCCGTGCGGCAGCGGCAAGAAGTACAAGAAATGCTGCGGGCAATAGAGTGTTTTACCGGTAGACCGATTCGATCTTGACTCTGGCCGTACCTTTGCCGTAGAATCCCAGCTCTTTTGCGGCTGCGGCGCTCAGGTCGATCACCCGACCATCGACGAAGGGGCCGCGATCGTTGACCCTGACGATGATCGATGCGTTGTTTTCGAGGTTGGTGACTCTGACGATCATGGGGAGCGGCAGATATTTGTGGGCAGCACTGGGAAGGCCGGGATCGAAAATTTCACCATAGGCGGTGGGCTGTCCGTTGTGCTGGTCGAGCGTTTCCTGACCGTACCACGAAGCAAGGCCGGTCTCCTCGTAGGCGTAGACCTGATCGAAGCTCATGGGTACGTAAAGCCGCCCGTCGATGAGATAGGGTTTGTTCTTGAGCTTGCCGAGCCGGTAAGCTTCTTCAGGCGATATTTGCTGGGGGCTGCGTGACGTGGTGGTGCTCCGGTAGGTCGAACAGGCCTGAAGAGCTAGGAACATCGTGAGCAGCAGGGCGCCAATCCTTTTTTGCGTATTCATCGTATTGCCTGTCTGTACTGATATGGGGCTGCGTATCGACATGGGACCGCTATCCTGTCACTGAAAAAATAGCTATTCCGGAAGAATATTCCTGAAGCCCTTGTATATTTCTTCATCTCGAATTTTCTGATATAAGCCTGCAAGAGATTTTGTGGCAAACCTTTACGCCGTGAACAGCAATCTTTCCGAATGACGAACCAGAGTTCAAATAGGCCGCAGGAAAGGCGTTTGACAGGAATCGTGATCCTTCACGGATTCACGGCGAACCTCGAAAGCGTCCGGGAGCTTTTTGGTCCACTTGACCATTTCGATCTCAAGATTGCCGCGCCGTTGTTGCGCGGCCATGGCGCTGCCTCGCCGGATCAGTTGCGCGGCGTAACCTGGCAAGCGTGGCTCGATGATGCCGAGAACGCGCTCGAAACGCTGACGGGAATCGATGGCAAGGCGGTTGTCCTCGGTCACAGCATGGGTGCGCTGCTTGCGCTGCAACTTGCTGCAAAGCATCCAGAACTGGTCGACTCGATCATTCTCGCCACTCCGCCAATCAGGCTGAACTCTCTGCTCAGCCCCGGATGGCCGTTTCACTTCCTCGCTCCGCTCGTCAGCCGATTTGTTGACCGCTGGGAAATGGAGGCGAAATTTGCCGATCCCGACAATGCCATCATTCCGAAACAGTACGATTGGGCACCGACAAAAACCATTCTGTCGATGTTCGATCTCCAGGAAGAGACCATGCGGATCACCGGTCGCGTCCACGCGCCAGCGCTGATTCTGCAAGCCCGCCACGAAAGCGTCGTGCTTCCCGAGAGCGCCGAAATCCTGACACGCGCAATCGCAACCCCGCATGAGGCAAAGAGCATCGTCTGGTTTGAAAAAACCGACCATCAGATTTTCTGCGATTGTGAACGCAACGCCGCCGTCGATGCCGTCGTCAGATTTGTCGCCAACCGTATCAGCCTAAAACAACTAAACTCATAACGCCATGCAAAAAAAGTTGTTCCGGTTATTCATATCTCTTCTGGTCGTATGCAGTTTCATTCCCGGCAAGCTCGATGCCGCGCCCACTGATACTCACGATGGCGTCTATCTCGACGAAATCGCCATCGGCTCTGGCTACGCATGGGGTCATCTGAAGTTCACCCGTGCTGATTTCAACGCGGTGCCGATCTTTGTGCGCGTCGGCTTCAACATGAACTCCGTGTTCGGCATGAGAGACAGCAAGGGGACGCTCCAGCTTGCGCTCGAGCCATTCTGCAATCCCGTCACCGAACCTGAATCAGGAGTCGAGACCGGTCTGAATGTTTTCTTCCGCTATCTTCACCCGATCGCGCCATCGGTGAAGCTGGTCGGTGAAATTGGTTCCGGCCCGATGTACCTGAGCGTCAACAGCCAGGAGCAGGGTGATGCCGGGTTCAACTTCCTGAACCAGTTCGGTCTTGGCGCCCAGGTCGCCGTTTCCGAGAGCAGCGCCATCACCCTTGGCTACCGTTTCCGCCACCTGTCAAACGCGGGCACCAGCGAGCCGAACCGCGGCATCAACAGCAACGCCTTGGTGCTGAGCTACTCACTGCTCTACTGACGGATCACCAGATCAGATATCCCGTGCGTATCGTTGACCTGAGCCATCCGATCTCGCCTTTCATGCCGCTCTGGCCGGGGACGCCCCGGCCAGAGTTCTCCGATCTCCATTCGGTCGGTCGTGATGGCTTCGGCGAGCGCTGGTTGCAACTCTCCTCGCACACTGGGACGCACCTCGACGCTCCATCGCACATCTTCGACGGCGCGGCCTCGCTCGACCAGCTCGATGCCGCGCGCTTCGTCGGCAAGGGCGTGCTGCTCGACCTCCGGGCGGTTCAAACCAAGCTTGTCTCGCTCGAGCAACTGCTGCTCCATCGCACAACAATCGAGCAGGAGCAGTTCCTCCTGCTGCATTCCGGCTGGAGCTGGTTCTGGGGGACGGCGAAGTATGACCGCGACTATCCGGTGCTTTCGCCAGACGCGGCGGAGTGGATCGCCGGGCTTGGCTTGAAAGGCGTCGGCATCGACGCGCCTTCGTTCGACGAGCCAGACTCCGAGGCGTTGCCGGTGCACCGCTGCCTGCTCGGCGCGGGACTTATCCTCATCGAAAATCTCACCGGGCTGGAGCAGATTGACCGTAGCGATTTTCTTTTTTCCGCCCTACCGCTACCTATCTCCGGCGCGGAGGCCTGTCCCGTTCGGGCCGTTGCCGCAATTCCTTCATTCGATACCAAATAGACGATCGGGCTTGTCATTTCGACCAGATGGCGTTAGCTTTCGGCAAGAGTTGCACAGGTTGTGCGACCTGTATCCTGTCACTGAAAGTTTACGAGTTATGGACACCACCGGACAGAGAACATTCTCATCCATTGCCAGCAAGGTGCTTATGGCGCTGGCGGGAGTATTTCTGCTCGTGTTCCTCGCAGTGCATCTCGGCATCAACATGCTGCTGCTGGTCGATGATGGCGGCAAATCCTTCTCGGCGGCGGCGGGCTTCATGAGCAGCTATCCGGTGATCCGGGTTTTCGAGCTTGCGCTCTTCGGTGGCTTTGCGCTGCACATCGTCTTCGGGGTGATCGTCAGTATCCGGAACCGGCAATCTCGCCCGATCCGCTACCAGCACCGCAGCATCACCGAAACATCCCCGTTCTCGAAGTACATGCTGCACAGCGGTGTGGTGGTATTCATCTTTCTTGTGCTTCATTTCATCGATTTCTACTTCATCAAAATCGGTATTGTCGCTCCGCCGACCGGCATCGAACGGCACGATTTTTACAGCCGCGCGGTGGTGCTGTTTTCGGATAACACCTATTCGGCGATCTACCTGGTTTCGTTTGTCGTGCTCGGATTTCACCTGAACCACGCCTTGCAGGCCGCCACCCAGACGCTCGGTCTGAACCATCCCCGATACACCCCGCTCATCAACGCGGCGAGCGCGCTGTACGCTATGATCATCGCAGGCGGGTTCATGGCGATTCCGCTGCGCTTCACCCTGTTCAACTAACGCCATGCCACATGGAGACCAGTCACCGATGATAAAACTGAACGCCAACGCGCCGGGCGTGCCGCTTGCCGACCAGTGGGACGCCTACAAGGCCGGGTGCAAGCTGGTCAGCCCGAACAACAAGCGCAAGCTCGACATCATCGTGGTCGGTACGGGGCTTGCGGGCGCTTCGGCGGCGGCCACGCTCGGACAGCTCGGCTACAATGTCAAGTCGTTCTGCTACCAGGACACGCCGCGCCGCGCGCACAGTATCGCCGCGCAGGGGGGCATCAACGCCGCGAAAAACTACCAGAACGACGGCGACAACGTCTTCCGGCTCTTTTACGATACCATCAAGGGAGGGGACTACCGGTCGCGCGAATCGAACGTCTATCGGCTTGCTTCGATCAGCCCGGAGATCATTGACATTTGCGTGGCGCAAGGCGTGCCCTTCGCCCGCGAATACGGCGGCCTGCTCGCCAACCGCTCCTTCGGCGGTGCCCAGGTGTCGCGCACATTCTACGCGCGGGGGCAGACTGGCCAGCAGCTCCTGATCGGCGCGTACAGCGCGATGAGCCGCCAGATTGCCGCGGGCACGGTGCAGCTCTACAGCCGTCGCGACGTGCTCGACATCGTCGTCGTCGATGGCAAGGCGCGGGGCATCATCGCGAGGAATCTCGTTACCGGCGAAATCGAGCGCCACTCGGCTCACGCCGTGGTGCTGGCCACGGGCGGTTACGGCAACATTTTCTACCTCTCGACCAACGCGATGGGCTCGAACGCCACGCCAGCGTGGAGCGCCTACAAAAAGGGGGCGCTCTTCGCCAACCCCTGCTTCACGCAGATTCACCCCACCTGCATTCCGGTGCATGGCGAGTTCCAGTCGAAGCTCACGCTGATGAGCGAGAGCCTGCGCAACGACGGGCGCATCTGGGTGCCGAAGGAAAAGTCGGACGCCGAACTGATCCGGCAGAAAAAGCTGCGTCCGGAGCAGATTCACGAGTCGAAGCGTGACTACTACCTCGAACGGCGCTACCCGGCCTTCGGCAACCTCGTGCCGCGCGACGTCGCTTCGCGGGCGGCCAAGGAGCGCTGCGACGCGGGCTTCGGCGTCGGCTCGACCGGGCTGGCGGTCTATCTCGACTTCGGCGACGCCATCGAGCGGCTGGGCCGCGCCGAAATCTCAGCCCGCTACGGCAACCTGTTCCAGATGTACCAGCGCATCGTCGATGACAATCCCTACCGCACGCCGATGATGATCTACCCGGCGGTGCACTACACGATGGGTGGCCTGTGGGTCGATTACGAGCTGATGACCACCGTGCCGGGCCTCTACTCCATCGGCGAATGCAACTTCTCCGACCACGGCGCGAACCGCCTCGGCGCCTCGGCCCTGATGCAAGGGCTCGCCGACGGCTACTTCGTTTTGCCTTACACCATCTCGGGCTACCTCTCGCACGAGATCAATACGCCGCCCATTCCGACCACGCTGCCGGAGTTTCATCTTGCCGCCCGCGACGTAACCGACCGGCTCGACCGGCTCAAAAAGAGCAACGGCAAGGAGTCTGTCGATCACTTCCACCGCAAGCTCGGCAAGATCATGTGGGAGTACTGCGGCATGTCACGCAACGAGGCTGGCTTGACGAAAGCTCTCGGTCTGATTGAGGAACTGAAGGCGGAGTTCGCTTCGGGCGTGAATATCCCGGGCGGGCTGAAGGAGTACAATCCTGAACTGGAAAAGGCGTGGCGCGTCGAGGATTTCATCGAACTCGGCGACCTCATGGTGCGCGACGCCCTGCACCGCAAGGAGTCGTGCGGCGGCCACTTCCGCGAGGAGTACCAGACCCCCGACCACGAAGCGCTGCGCAACGATGATGAGTTCGCCTACGTCGCTGCCTGGGAGCACAAGGGGCGCAATGACGAGCCGGAGATGCACCGCGAAGAGCTTCGCTTCGAGACGGTGACGCCATCGCAACGATCCTACAAATAACCGTCGATCATGAAGTTCACTCTCAAAATCTGGCGGCAGAAAAACGCCGACGACAAAGGCCGGATGGTCAGCTACAAGGTCGATGATATTTCGCCCGACAGCTCGTTTCTCGAAATGCTCGACCAGCTCAACCAGCAGCTCATCGCCAAAGGTGAAGACCCGGTGTCGTTCGATCACGACTGCCGCGAAGGAATCTGCGGCGCTTGTGGCCTCTACATCAACGGTCGGCCTCACGGCCCGCTGAAGGGCACCACCACCTGCCAGTTGCACATGCGCGCCTTCCGGAGCGGGGAGACGATCTGCGTCGAGCCGTGGCGAAGCGGTGCGTTTCCGGTGGTCAAAGACCTGATTGTCGACCGCAGCGCCCTCGACAAAATCATCCAGGCGGGCGGCTACATCTCGATCAACTCAGGTGGCCTGCCTGATGCCAACACCATCCCCGTGCCCAAGCACGACGCCGACGACGCCTTTGACGCTGCCGCATGTATCGGCTGCGGAGCCTGCGTCGCCGCCTGTTCCAACGCCTCACCAATGCTTTTCGTCGGCGCAAAAGTTTCCCACCTCGCTCTCTTGCCCCAAGGCCGCATCGAAGCCACGCGCCGCGTGCAGCAGATGGTCGCCGCCATGGACGCTCTCGGCTTCGGCAACTGCAGCAACACCTACGCCTGCCAGGCCGAATGTCCCAAAGAAATCTCCATCGCCAACATCGCCCGAATGAACCGCGAATTCCTCACCGCCAAACTTTTCGCGGAGAAGGAGAAGAATATCGGCTTCACGCTGTAGGCCGTATTACAGTCCTCACTATGTGTTGTTTGCCTCGGTAAGCTGAGCCAGAGCGTTGTTCTTCTCGCCAGAGACGCGGAGGGTAATGAATGGCTTGTCGATGCACATTTTGCCGGTCAGATCGATTGCCCGCAGCCTTTTTACGCTACGGAACCTCGATTGTTAATCCAGTACCCGTTCTTTATATTGGCTTTTCTTTATCAAACGAGCGTAACGGCCTTTTTCATGAAAAACAACCGCTTTAAACTCATTCTCATTGCCGTGGTCGCGCTGGTATCGGTTTGGTCGATCTGGCCGACTTACCGTGACTATGCCCTGACACAAAAACTCAAGAGTTTCCGTTCTGCCGAAGACAGCCTGAAGTTCGCCATCGATAATCGCGAGGCGATCGAACAGGCCAAAGACAAGAGCCTGAAGCTCGGCCTCGATCTTCGGGGCGGTATGCACCTGGTGATGGAGGTCGATATTCTCGATCTGATCGAGCAGAAGGCCTGGAACAAGGATGCGACGTTCACCCGCGTGATAGAATCCGTCAAGAAGGAAGCCGCCGACCAGTCAAATGCCAATGTCGTCGAGCTTGTGGCTGCCGGATTCAAAAAGGAGAATATCAAGCTCAGCCGTTACTTCTACGATATGCGCGATTCCGATCAGGATATCGTCAACAAGCTGAATGGCGAGGCTAAAGATGCGCTTGTCAGGGCGAAGGAGATCATTCGCAACCGTATCGACCAGTATGGCGTGGCCGAACCGGTTATCCAGACCCAAGGTTCGCAGCGGCTGGTTATCGAGCTCTCGGGCGTGACCGACGAGGCGAGGGTTCGCCGCCTCCTGATGGGTACGGCAAAGCTCGAATTCAAGCTCGTCAAGGATTCCGAAACGCTGCTCCGCGCGATTCAGCGCATCAGCTCAGCGCCACTTGTCGCATCGGCTTCCACGGCTCCTGCCGCTCCGTCCGATTCCTCGATGGCAACCGCTCCGGTTGCCGCCATGCCTGCTCCCCAGGCTGCCGGTTCCGGTGTCAAAAGACTTTCCGATGTGATCGGCATGATGCCGAACGGCTTGGTCTTTGCCCCGGAATATGCCCGGGACCAGGTCACCGCGGTGCTGAGCCGGCCCGATGTGGTGGCCCTTTTGCCACAGGATACCCAGTTGCTGCTGGCGGCAAAGCCCGAGCAGACGGCCAAGGGTGAAAAATACTTCCCGATCTATCTTGTCCAGAAAACTCCCGAACTGACCGGCGGCGTGATTACCGAGGCGAAGGCGACCTTCAGCGCCCAGGAGAATCAGCCAGAGGTTGCCATGTCGATGAACGACGAGGGGACGTCGAAATGGGCGCGCATCACCGGAGCCAACATCGGCAAGCAGATCGCCATCGTGCTCGACAACGCGGTCTACAGCGCTCCGGTCGTGCAGTCGAGGATTCCGAGTGGCAATTCGGTGATCAACGGTATCGGCAGTCTCGATGAAGCCAAAGATCTCGAAATCATCCTGAAGGCTGGTGCATTGCCCGCGCCGGTGCGGATCCTTGAAGAGCGCACCGTCGGCCCATCGCTTGGCGCCGACTACATCCGGGCCGGTCTCTTTTCTCTGATCTGGGGCTTCACGGCGGTCGCTATCTTCATGATTGTTTATTACAACAAGGCGGGGATTGCCGCCGATCTGGCACTGGTGCTTAACATTCTGGTTGTCATCTCGGTGCTTGCCGGGTTCAGCGCCGCACTGACCTTGCCCGGTATTGCCGGTATCGTGCTGACGATGGGTATGGCCGTTGATGCCAACGTGCTGATTTACGAGCGTGTCCGCGAGGAACTGTCCGAGGGTAAAAGCCTTCGCATGGCTATCGACGCCGGGTACAACCGTGCGTTTTCATCGATTCTCGACTCGCACGTCACGACGCTTGCCGCAGCTTTTCTGCTCTATATTTACGGTGTTGGCCCGATTCAGGGCTTTGCCGTTACCCTCATGATCGGCACCGGCGCAAGTCTGTTTACGGCGATCGTGGTGACCAGGGTGCTGTTCGACCTGCTGATGGACAGCCGGTTCATGAATGAAAAGAGTTTCGGATAATTACAAGACACTGCAATGCGCATTTTTCAGAAAACCAGTTTCAACTTCATCAAGCATCGCAAGATCGCCTATGCCATTTCGTCCATTCTGCTTATTGCAGGCATGGTCTCCCTTGTTTTCAGGGGGCTGAACTACGGTATCGATTTCAAGGGTGGTTCGGAGGTGGTCATCCGTTTCGAAAAGACGGTCGATGTCGGTGCGGTGCGCTCGATCATGCGAGACGCCGGGGTGAGTGGCTCGGTCAAGCAGTATGGCCTGGACCGCTCGTTCCTGCTCAAAACCGATTTTCAGGGTGACACCTCCAAACTCAAGACCCTGATTTCAAATTCGCTCGCTTCGCGCCTGCCGGGCAATCCCTCCCAGATTTTGAGCATTCAGGCGGTTGGCCCGAGCATTGCTTCCGATATGAAGATGTCGGCCATAAAGGCGCTTGCTGCGGCACTGATCGGTATTCTGCTCTATGTAAGCGTGCGCTTTGAGTTCAAGTTCGCCACGGCGGGCGTGGCGGCTATTTTCCACGACGTGCTCACCGTGCTTGGCCTGTTCAGTCTCCTTGGCGGTCTGTTCGATTTCATGCCGCTCGAAGTCGATCAGAGTATCATCGCTGCGTTTCTGACCATTGCCGGTTATTCGATCACGGATACGGTTGTCGTCTATGACCGTATCCGTGAGCGGCTGCGCGGCCAGAAGCCTTCCGATTACGAGCGCTTGTTCAACGAGAGCATGAACCAGACGCTCTCCAGAACCATCATCACTTCGGGCACCACCATGCTCTCGGTGATCGTGCTCTTCATCTTCGCCGGCCCGGCCATTCGCAGCTTCGCCTTCGCCATGTTCGCAGGCATTCTGGTCGGCACCTACTCCTCGATTTTCGTGGCCGCGCCGATCGTGTTCGACTGGCAGACCCGTTCGAAGAGTCCCATCAAGTTTCGGGGCGCCTGATCTCGCGTTCTCGCCATTCTCCCCGGTTTTTTCTGCCGGGGAGAACTCCTGAAATTCCTGTTTCTTATTCCGGGTACCTGACCCGCCTCTTGCCCGGAAAGGAGATTCTCTGTATGTTCCAGCTTTATTGATCCTTGCAGCTCGCTGGGCTGCGCGGTCAAGGATTCCCGGAGAACGGATTGCGTCGTTGTGCCGGATCATCACGATGGACAAGTGTTTCCCGGTTACGTCCCGGAACCTGTCCCCACCAGAAAACTCCTGATCTTTATGAAAAAAGTATTGTTTGCTGTGCTTGCCGCCTTGATGATCGCCATGAACGGTTTTGCCGATGCCACCGCTTCGACTGGCCTTGACAGAATCGTGGCTATTGTGGGTAACGAAATCATTCTCGCATCGGATGTCAACGAGCAGGAGTTGATGTTGCACCTTCAGTATCCTGAAACCAGGAATGATTCTCAGCTCAGGAAGCGGATTCTGGACAACATGATCAATCAGAAGATCATTCTGGCCAAAGCGAGGATCGATACGGTCAAGGTCGATGAAAAGAGCATCGATGACAAGGCGGCCGCGCGATACAGCTCCCTTCGCGCCGGTTTTCCGTCGGTAAGCGCCATGGAGTCGAGATTCGGTATGCCGGTCAATCGCCTGAAGCAGCGTATTCGTGATGATATCAGGGATCAGCAGATGAGCGATGAGTTCAGAAGAAAGCATTTCCGCGAGGTGAAAGTTTCCTACGATGAGACGATGGCCTTCTACAATCAGGAAAAGGGGGCGTTGCCCGAGGCGCCTGAGACGGTTTCGGTTTCACAGATCATCAAAATGCCAGTAGTCTCTGAAGCCGCAAGGCAGGCCGCGCTCGATAAAATCAAGGCGGTTCAGCAGCAGCTTGAAGCGGGGGGCAGCTTTGCTACCCTTGCCCGTGAATATTCCGATGATCCGGGGTCAAGGGAAAAAGGGGGTGACCTGGGCTTCACCCGGAAAGGCGAGCTGGTCCCAAGTTTCGAAGATGCGGCATCGGCGCTCAAACCGGGGCAGATTTCCGGTATTGTCGAAAGCCGTTTCGGCTATCATATCATTCAGCTGATCGAAAAGGATGGTAATCGCATTCACGCCAGACATATTCTCGCTCTGTTCGACCAGAGCAAAACTGATATTCCTGCAACCATTGCGCTCCTGAAATCCATCAGGGAGGATATTCTTTCCGGGAAGGCAACATTCGCCGAAATGGCTAAAAAGTATTCTGACGATCCGGCCTCTGCCACGAATGGCGGACTGATCACATCCGGTTCAGGGAGTCCCGATCTTGAGGTTGCCACACTCAGGCCCGATCTTCGGAAAATCATCGATGGGTTGAAAAGCAAAGGAGATATCAGTCAACCGGAGAAGATTGAGCCGGATAAGAGCGCTCCGTTCTATGCGCTTTTCATGCTCAACTCAAGAACGCCTGCGCACGCCCTGACTCCTGCGCACGATTTTGCCCGGATCGAAGAGCTTGCCATGAACCGCAAGAGTCAGGAGCTTTTCAACGCCTGGATAGAGAAGCTGAAAAAAGAGGTGATGGTGCAGGTTATGTCAGACATCTAAACGTCTGACATAACGGGCATTCTTCTCGATAAAGTCTCGGCGGGGTTCGACCTTGTCACCCATGAGGGTTGAAAAGACCTGGTCGGCCTCCATGGCGTTTTCTACCGTCACCTGCAACAGGGATCGGTGATCCGGATCCATCGTGGTGCTCCAGAGCTGCTCGGGGTTCATTTCACCGAGACCTTTGTAGCGCTGGATGGAGACATTGGCCTTGCCTTTCTGGAGCTTCTTCATCTGTTCCACGATACCGAGGCGCTCGTCCTCATCCCATGCGTATTGCTGCTCTCGGCCCGATTTGACCAGATAGAGTGGCGGCTGGGCGATGAACACCTTGCCCGCCTCGATGAGCGAGCGCATGTAGCGGAAGAAGAAGGTCAGGAGCAGTGTGCGGATGTGCGCGCCGTCAACGTCGGCATCAGTCATGATGATGATTTTGCCATAGCGCAGCTTTTCGGGCGAGAACTCCTCCTCGCCAATGCTGGTCCCGAGCGCGAGGATGATCGTCTTGATCTCCTCGTTTTCCAGCATCTTGTGCAGTCGCGCCTTTTCGACGTTCAGAATCTTTCCTTTCAGCGGCAGGATTGCCTGGAAGCTTCGGTCGCGACCCTGCTTGGCGCTGCCGCCTGCCGAGTCGCCCTCGACGATGTACAGCTCGCAGTGGTCGGGATCGTTGATCGAACAGTCGGCCAGCTTGCCGGGCAGGCCCGAGCTTTCGAGCACCGACTTGCGGCGCGTCAGCTCCTTGGCCTTGCGGGCTGCCTCGCGCGAAATGGCCGCGCCCTTCACCTTTTCGATGATGAGCTTCAGTGTGCCGGGGTTGCTCTCGGCGAACTCGGCGAGCTGCTCGTTGACGATGGTTTCGACGATGCTCTGCGTTTCGGAGTTGCCGAGCTTGGTTTTGGTCTGGCCCTCGAACTGCGGTTCGGGCACCTTCACCGAAATCACGGCGGTAAGCCCCTCCTTGAAGTCGTCGCCGGTGAGGGTGATCTTGACGTTTTTCAGCAGGTCGTTCTTCTGCGCGTAGGCGTTGAGCGTGCGGGTCAGCGCCTTGCGGAAGCCGGTGACGTGCGTACCACCTTCGTGCGTGTTGATGTTGTTGACGTAGCTGAAGACGTTCTCCTGATAGGAGTCGTTGTACTGCAAAGCGATCTCGACCATCGTCGAATCGCGCTCGCCCGATAAAAAGATCGGCTCCTTGAGCAGGCTCAGACGGTTCGAGTCGGTGAAGCGCACGAACTCTTTCAGGCCGCCCTCGTAGTGGAATATCTCCTCGTTGCCCTCGGCGTCCTGCACGATGATGCGCAGGTTGCTGTTCAGGAAGGCCAGTTCCCGCATGCGGTCGAGAATGATATCCTTGCGGAACTCGGTGATCTTGAAGATTTCGTGGTCGGGTTTAAAGGTGACCTTCGTGCCGCGCTGATCGGTGGTTCCGACCTCTTCAACCCCGCCTTGCGGAACGCCGCGCCGGTAGGTCTGCCGGAAAATCTTGCCGTCACGATAGACCTCCGCCTCGCACCACTCCGACAGGGCGTTGACCACGGAGGCGCCCACGCCGTGCAAGCCGCCGGATACCTTGTAGGCCCCCTTGTCGAACTTGCCGCCAGCGCCAATGACCGTCATGACCAGTTCGAGCGCCGACTTCTTCTTGACCGGATGAATATCGACCGGAATGCCTCGACCGCGGTCGGTGACCGTCACCGAGCCGTCCGGATTCATCGCCACATGAATGTAATCGTTGTAGCCCGCGAGCGTTTCGTCGATGGAGTTGTCAACGATTTCGTAAACCAGATGGTGCAAGCCGCGGCTGTGAATGTCGCCGATGTACATGGCCGGACGTTTCCGGACATGCTCGATACCGTCGAGCACCTGAATATTGGTGGCGCCATATTCGGTTGAAGCGTTCTGCGCGGTCTGGATATCGGTTTCTTGCATGGGATCGTCGTGCGTGATGAATCAGTAAAAACTTTGATCTGAAAGATAAAAAAAATCCGCTGATATGCTATTTCAGCCCTTGTCGCCAACCATGAAGGCTGCCTTGATGTGTTCGATCTCGTACTTCCGGATGGAGCGCTCGTCGATGCTGAGCGCGAGCACGGCGATGACGTCGAAACGGCAGGTGATCCAGGGGTCGTCGAGGCTCGCCAGATACCCGGCGGCGGCCCGGGCGATCTCCTTCTGCTTGCTCAGCGTCACCGATTCGGCTGGATGGCCTTTGCCGAGCGATGCTCTGGTTTTGACCTCAATGAAGCAGAGCGCCTCGCCATCGAAGGCAATGATGTCGATCTCGTTGCGATGAAAGCGATAGTTGCGGGCAACGATGCGGTAGCCTTTTGCGGCCAGATGTCTTGCGGCAATTTTTTCTCCTTCAGCGCCGAGCCATTGAGGTGCATTCATGACGGCAGTTCCTTACTTTTTACTTTTCTCCCAGTTTCCGAAGCTTGAAGCTTTGGCGGTGGATGGCGCAGCGGCCGTGCCGGGCGATCGCCTCGACGTGCCGGGCGGTCGGGTAGCCAAAATGAACCTCGAATCCGTACTCCGGGTACTCTGCGGCGCTGGCGGTCATCAGCTCGTCCCGGTGCGTTTTGGCAAGCACCGAGGCGGCGGCGATGGAGAAGACCTTCGAGTCCCCCTTGACGATGGTCTGGTACGGAATCGGCAGCACGGGCCTGAACCGATTGCCGTCCACCAGCAGGAACTCTGGCGTCGAACCGAGCGATTCGACTGCGAGATTCATGGCGAGCATGGTTGCCTGCAGGATGTTGATCCGGTCGATGGTCTCCGCATCGACGACGCCGAGCGCCCAGCTTTCGGCGGACTCGCGGATGGCCGGAGCCAGCTCGTCGCGCAGTTCGGCGGTCAGCTTTTTCGAATCATCGAGCTTTGCGAAGATGCCTGCCGGCCTGAAGTGGCGCGGAAAAACCACCGCCGCCGCCACCACCGGCCCGGCCAGCGGCCCGCGGCCAGCCTCGTCGATGCCACAGACCTGCGACAGGCTTTCCCAGAGCGGGTATTCAAAATCAGTTGAAAGCATGGTAAACGTAACGGTTGGGGGAGACTCTCTTTCAAGGTGCGAAAATCCGGGAACCAGACAAAAATGTTCGCTGAATGGGCAACGTACCAAGACGTGAAGTGTTATATTTAAAAACAAATCTTTTTTGAAAAGAGCGGTTTGCTGCTGATTTGGGCAAACCGGAAAGAATTTATCAGAGGGCGCTTTTCCCCGGCAGGCCAGGTTTTCTGTAAGCCCGGCAGGCCGCTTTTTGGGTTGGGCAGCCCATAACCGTGAGTCATTGCATGAAGAAGAATGTGAAGAAACAGCTCCTGATGAACAAGACCGGAGATGAAATCCAGGTTGCGCTTGTCGAGGAGGGGCGGCTTGCCGAGCTGATTATCGAGCGCCCGGAGAGCATGAGGAGCATCGGCGATATTTATCTGGGCCGGGTGCACAAGGTGGTTGAGGGACTGAAGGCGGCCTTCGTCGATATTGGTCAGAAGTCCGACGGCTTCCTCCACTTTTCAGATGTCGGCACGACTAGCGAGGATTACCGCGCACTCGTCGAGGATGACGATGATGACGAGAATGGCGGTGACGAGGATGATGATGAAAACGAAGGCGATGATAACGCCGAAGCGCCCGCGCCGCAGCGAGAGGCGGCCCGGCCCGCCGGACAGCAGAAGAGCGAGCAAAGGCAACAGTCGTCCGGCGACGCCGCCGAAAGGCGTCAGTCCTACACCCAGATGATCGCCCAGAAGCTCAAGCCGAACGATTCAATTCTCGTGCAGGTCATCAAGGAGCCGATCGGCACCAAGGGTTCCCGCCTTACCTCCGATATCACCATCGCTGGACGCTTCATGGTGTTGCTCCCCTTCGGCGGCGGCCAGATCGCCGTGTCGCGCCGCGTGGTATCGCGCAAGGAGCGCGGACGCCTCAAAAAGCTCGTCCGCTCGATGCTGCCGGAAGGGTTCGGCGCGATCATCCGCACAGTGGCCGAGGATCAGGACGAGTCGCTCCTGAAGCAGGATCTCGAAAAGCTGCTGGCCAAGTGGACGCAGATCGAGGAGAAGTTGCAGGACGCCCAGCCTCCTCAGCTCATCTTCAAGGAGGATACCATCATTTCGAGCGTGCTCCGCGACTCGCTCACCACCGACGTGACCGAAATCGTGGCCAACTCGAACTCGATCTACACTGAGACGCTCAACTACATCCAGTGGGCCGCGCCCGACATGGTCAAGAATGTCTCGCTCTACGAGGGCAAGCTGCCGCTTTTCGAGGGTTACGGCATCGCCAAGGATGTGGAGTCGATCTTTTCGCGCAAGGTGTGGCTCAAGTCGGGCGGTTACATCATCATCGAACACACCGAGGCGATGGTGGTCGTGGACGTCAACAGCGGGCGCTACGCCGCCAAGCGCGAACAGGAGGAGAACTCGCTCAAGACCAACCTCGAAGCTGCTCGCGAGGTCGTGCGCCAGCTCAGGCTGCGCGACATCGGTGGTATCATCGTGGTGGACTTCATCGACATGATCGATGCGAAAAACTCCAAAAAGGTCTACGACGCCATGAAGACCGAACTGCGTAACGATCGCGCCAAGTCGAACATTCTGCCGCTTTCGGACTTCGGCATCATGCAGATTACCCGCGAGCGCATCCGCCCGAGCCTCATGCAGCGCATGGGCGACCAGTGCCCCGCCTGCGGCGGCACCGGCGTGGTGCAGGCGCGCTTTACCACCATCAACCAGGTCGAGCGCTGGCTCCGCAAGTTCGCTCTTCAGCAGAAGGTGCCGTTCCAGCAGCTCGACCTGCATGTCAGTCCGACTGTGCTCGAACCGATGCGCAACAGCGATATGAAAACCGAGATGAAGTGGTTTCTGCAACATCTGGTTTTCGTCAGGATCAAGTCCGATGAAAGCCTGCGCAGCGACGATTTCCGCTTCTACAACCGGAAGACGGGTGCCGACATCACCGCCGAGTTTAACTGAAAAAGAGAACTACAGCCCAATGGAACAGTATCAAGAGATCAGGAATCAGATTACCGCATATTCTTCACTGAGTGCCGACCAGCTCAAGACCGATCCGGAATCGAGAGCCGTCTTTGCAAAGTTCAAGAAGCTGCTCAACGACGGGCGGATCCGCGCCGCCGAACCCGATGCATCATCGGCTAACGGCTGGACGGTTAACCAGTGGGTCAAGCAGGGGATTCTCGTTGGCATGAAGCTCGGCGTGCTGATCGAAAGCCACGTTGATCTCGCTGGCCTTGGCAGTGCCTCGTTCATCGATAAAGACACCTACCCGCTTCGTGAGTTTACCACGGCAGATGGCGTCCGGATCGTGCCTGGCGGTTCGTCGGTGCGCGACGGTGCGTACCTCGCTCCGTCGGTGGTGATGATGCCGCCATCGTATGTTAACGTCGGCGGTTATGTGGACGAAGGCTCGATGATCGACTCGCACGCGCTGGTTGGCAGCTGCGCCCAGATCGGCAAGAAGGTACATCTCTCTGCTGCCGTGCAGATTGGCGGTGTGCTCGAACCGGTTGGCGCGATGCCGGTTATCATCGAGGACGAGGTGATGGTTGGCGGCAACTGCGGCATCTACGAAGGCACCATTGTCAAAAAGCGCGCCGTAATCGGAACTGGCGTCATCCTCAACGGCTCTACGCCGGTCTATGACCTGGTCAACGGAACGGTGCTGCGCAAGAGCGCCGACGGCCCGCTCGTCATTCCCGAAGGCGCGGTCGTGGTGGCCGGTTCCCGCCAGGTCAAGGGCGAGTTCGCCGCCGAACACGGCCTGTCGATCTACACGCCGCTGATCGTCAAGTACCGCGACGAGCGCACCGACAGCGCCACGGCTCTCGAAAGCGCGCTCAGATGAGCTGGTTCACAACTCAGCGGCACTCCGGTCTTTGCCGTGATTTTGGCCGCAGGTGGCGGCGCGTTGCGACGATCTCATCCGCCATTACGCTGATCTGCGCACAGCCACTGTTTGCTGTTCCGGCTGCCAAGCCGAACGAAGATTTCTTTTCCATCACCAGAAGCATTGATCTTCTCGGGGATGTGTACAAGAATGTGTCGCAAAACTATGTTGATCCCGTCAATGTGAGTGAGTTCATGTATTCGGGGATTGACGGGATGCTTGGCCAGCTTGATCCGTATACGGCATTTCTCGATGAGGAGCAGTCCGGCGAGCTCGACGAGATCACCAGCGGTCAGTATGCCGGCATCGGCGTTACCCTCGGTATTTTTTCCGGCGATCTGTTCATCATCTCGGTCATCGACGGCCAGCCCGCCGCGAAAGCGGGGTTAAAGGTCGGCGACCAGATCATCGCCATCGATGGTACCAAGGTGAGCAAGAAGCCTATCGATGAAGTCCGGAGCACGATTAAAGGATCTCCCGGAACGAACATCAGGCTTTCGATCAAAAGAGACGGCCAGGGGCCGTTGACGGTCATTTCGCTCACGAGAGGAGAGGTCAGGGTCAGTTCCGTGCCTTTTTCCGGCCTGTTCGGTTCGTCGGGTTATGTGCAGATGACCAGTTTCAGTGAACATTCAAGGGAAGAGTTGAGCGCGGCGATCCGGACGATCCGGCAAGAGGCCGCGAAAAACCGGGTCGTGCTGAACGGCATCGTTCTCGATCTTCGGGGCAATCCGGGCGGTTTGCTTACCTCGGCGGTCGATGTGGCCGGTCTCTTTGTCGAAAAAAACAGCCGGATCGTTTCCACCAGAGGTCGGGCTGCCGACAGCGAGCAGGTCTATGTCACCAAAACCGATCCCCAGGAGCCAACGCTTCCTCTGGTGGTGATGATCGACGGCGACAGCGCCTCGGCTTCGGAGATCGTGTCGGGAGCCATACAGGAGCTTGATCGCGGCGTTATTCTCGGCGAAAACTCTTTTGGCAAGGGGCTGGTGCAGTCGATCATCAACCTGCCTTATGACCACATTCTCAAAATGACGACGGCCAAATATTATACGCCTTCGGGCCGTCTCATCCAGAAGCCGATTTCCCGCGAGAAGTCGGCCCGCAAGGTGTTGCCCTCTACCGGTGATACCGACTCCACGAAAGTCTACTACACCAGCAACAGGCGCAAGGTTTATGGGGGTGGCGGTATCCGTCCGGATGTGGCTGTCAAGGCGGACTCTCTTTCCGGGTACCGGCGCTCACTGGAATCGTCAGGCCTGTTTTTCAGATATGCTTCGCGTTTTCACCGGAAGCATCCGGGATTTCAGTTGCAGCGCTTGTCCGCCGAACCGGTGTCCGAGGAGTTCAGCCGCTTTCTCGAAAAAGAGGATTTTGCCTTCCGGTCGGATGCGCAGAAAACGCTCGACAGCCTGAAAAAGCTTGTTCAGAAAGAGGGTGGGGCGGACAAGGCGCTCGCCGGTCAGCTTGACGCTCTCGACAAGGCGCTCGCAGCATCGACCCGGCGGAATATCTCGCGGGATTCACTTCGCATTACCGCGGCACTTCGACGGGAGATCATGCGGCATTACAACGAGCACGAGGCGCTGCGCGATTCGGTAGCGGATGATCCGGTCGCTGCAAAAGCGTTCGCGCTGCTCGCCGATCCGGAACGCTACCAGAGGCTGCTCAGGCCCTGAACAGCAGTTTGGCGAGCTTGCGCTGCTTGTGGATGCCTATGACGATCATCAGATTGCTGATGCTCAACAGGCTTTCGGCAAAGCCGTGAAGGAGGTCATCGTGGGAGAGTGACTGATAGCCCAGCACATGTATGGCGATGTACATGCAGACGACCGTCACCGAAATGAAGACCAGCACGAACCAGAATCCCGCCACGGTCAGCCCCGAGAACACCTCGGGGTCTTTTTTTCGCACCTTCAAAAGCAGCACCAGAAAGGTCAGATAGACGATGCTCGATACCTGCAAAACGGCGTCGAACCAGGAACTACCCATCATGAACGAGTAGGGCGACGAACCAGCCACCAGTATCACGCCTCCGAAGAGTGCTCCCACCCAGGCTTTTGCCGGTTTCGGCTCCCGCTTTTCATCTCCCTTCAGAATCTTCAGCGTTGCGTAGAGCAGTGCGATGCTGCCCACCAGGTTGATCGCTTCGGATATTTCAAGAAACCGCATGATGGCGTCGCCCGAAATGTGGTAGAGGAGCACGAACCAGCTTCCGATCCAGTGCGGCAGCATGAAGAGCGCGAAACGCCTCACGTCCTTGCGCCCGATGAACTGCCCGTAGCGGTAGAGCATGACAAGCGCCACGCCCCATTCAAGCGACGAGGAGAGATGGATGACCCAGTTCAGCGGAGAGAGCAGCATTACGAACCCTTCGCGAGGTGGTAGATGTTCTTGGCCATGATCTTCATCTGCACGCTCCACGGCGCAGGAACCATCTTTTTGTAGAGGTACGAGTCGAAGGTGATGCCCTGCACATCCTTGTCGCGGCAGATCGCCACGAAGCTCTCGCGCAGGCGGTCGCTCTTGTAGTAGACCGATTGTAACACCTGCAACCCGAAGAAGATGGGCGAGTAAAGCTTGCGGAACTTCTTCTCATACGACGAGAGCGGCGTGTTGTTGCGGATGCGCTCTATCATCGCCTCAGCGCCGAGCTTGCCAGAGCGCATGGCGAAGAAGATGCCCTCGCCGTTGGCCGGAGTCACCAGCCCCGCAGCGTCGCCGACGAGAATGGCGCGCTCCTGCGTGAAGGAGCGGCGCGGCTTCATCGGAATCTTGGCCGCCTCGTTGAGGTACGGCTTTTCGGCGATGCCGATCTTCTCGACGAAGCGGTGCTGCAACTGCTTGATGTCATTGCGGTGCTCCTCGGTTCCCGTTCCGATAGCGATGTGGTCGGTTTTCGGGAAGATCCAGCCGTAGAAATCAGGCGAGACCTCGCCGTCGAACCAGATCTCAACCAGCTCCTCATAGGGCTTCAGCTCGTCGCAGTAGTGGAATCGCTGCTGCATGGCGATCACCTTGAGGTCGTTCGGTGGAAAGCCCAGCTCGTCGGCGGTCTTCGAGTTCGCGCCATCCGCGCCGATGACGTACGAAGCTTCGACCGGCGGCAGAGCCTCGCCCTCCTTGTTGAAAAGTTGGACCGTGAAGCGGTCAACCGAGCGTTCGATCTTTTTCACCAGCGCTTCGACCAGCTCCGCGCCAGCTTTCTGTGCTTTCTCGCGAAGGTAGCGGTCGAAGCGCTCGCGGCGCACCATGCCGACGTAGCCGTTCGGCATGTGCATGAAGATTGTTTCGCCCTTCGGTGAGCGCACGCTCATGCGGGTCAGCTTTTTCTCAACCAGCTCGTCGGGAATCTGGAACTCCTCGATCAGCCCGAGCGGAATCGCGCCGCCGCACGGCTTGACGTTGGCAAGGTTGCGTTCGATGAGGATGGTCGAGTGGCCAGCCCTGGCCAGAATCTCCGCAGCCGCCGCGCCCGACGGGCCTCCTCCTATAATTGCGACATCGTATAACATGAAACGATAACCTGTTATGCTTAAATCAGTTTCGAGGCAAGGAACTCAGCGGCTTTCGACATATCGATCCGTTCCTGCGCCGCCGTGTCGCGGTAGCGCACGGTGATGGTGCCGTTCTCCAACGTGTCGTGATCGACCGTGAAGCAGAATGGCGTGCCGATCTCGTCCTGACGGCGGTAGCGCTTGCCGATCGAAGCCGCGTCGTCGTACTGCACCATGAAGTTCTCTGACAGATCGTGGCAGAGCTGTGCAGCCTTTTCGCCCATGTCGCCCTTCTTCATCAGCGGTAACACGGCGGCTTTCACCGGCGCCACCTTCGGCGCGAGCTTCAGCATCACGCGCGGCTCGCCATCGACCACATCCTCCTGATAGGCGTCCGACAGCAGCGCGAGGAACGTGCGGTCGCAGCCCGACGAGGTCTCGACGACGAACGGAATGTAGCGCTCGTTGGTGGTCTGGTCGATGTACTCCATGCTCTTGCCGGAGTACTCCTGATGCTGGGTCAGGTCGAAATCGGTGCGCGAGTGGATGCCCTCGATCTCCTCGGTGCCGAACGGGAACTCGAACTTGATGTCGTAGGCCAGGTCGGCGTAGTGGGCGAGCTTGTCGTGCTTGTACCAGTGCAGCTTCTCTCTGGTCATGCCGAGCGTCTCGGAGTACCAGCGGAAGCGCTCCTCGCGCCACGCCTCGAACGCTTCGAGCTGCGTGCCGGGCTTCACGAAGTACTGCATCTCCATCTGCTCGAACTCCACCATGCGGAAGATGAAGTTGCCCTTGACGATCTCGTTGCGGAACGCCTTGCCGATCTGCGCGATGCCGAACGGCACCTTCATGCGCGACGCTTCGCGGACGTTGTGGAAGTTCACGAAGATGCCCTGCGCGGTCTCGGGACGCAGGTAGACCACGCCCGCCGAATCGGCCACCGCGCCCATGTTGCACTGGAACATCAGGTTGAACTGACGAACCTCCGTCCAGTCCGCCGAACCGGTGTCGGGAGCCTTGATGCCCGCCTCAATGATGATATTGTAGAGCGTGCGGTTCGGGTCTTCGGTGCCAGCGGCGGCCTCATAGGCGACCTTGACGGCAGCCGCCTCGGCCTCCTTGCCGTCGCGCAAGAGCTTGCCAATGTGGTTCTCGATCAGGTGATCGGCGCGGTAACGGCGCTTGGTGGTTTTGTCGTCGATCATCGGATCGTTGAAGCTCGCCACATGACCCGACGCCTCCCACACGGTCGGATTCATCATGATCGACGCATCGATCCCCACGATGTTCTGATGGCGGCGCGTCATGGCGTTCCACCACAAGTCCTTGATGTTCTTCTTCATCTCGCTGCCGAGCGGGCCGTAATCGAAGCACGACGACAGGCCGCCGTAAATCTCGGACGACGGGAAAATGAACCCTCGCCGCTTGGCCAGCGAAACCAGCTTGTTCATCACTTTATCGGGCGACAGACTCTGTGTCTGCACCCGCGACTGATCGGAATTGCTCATCGTTTGATCTGAGAAGTTGAAAAATTCAGCGTTTCCCACCCGTCGGGCGGAGCGTGAACCGCAAATATAACAAATGGAGGGGATTTAACGTGCCGGGTGAGGACGTGAGGTGTTTGTGAGAAAACGGGATGCTGTCTTGACGGCAGGACTGCGTTGATGATTGTTCTGTGCGCAATTGTGCAGAGCCGCTTATAGGGCAACCGGGTTGATGGATGCTTTTGTTTTCGCTTGCGAAGAGACTTTTCAGGACATTGTTAGTTAAATTTGCTGCTTAATAGTTTATAAATAGAGTCCGCATTGTAGAGCATAACTTTGCTCTGCGGAGCGGAGTTATGAAAAAATGATTCTATTAAATTTGTCGACCAGGTAAGGAGTTGCTGATTTGGGTTTGATTTCGATTCCGAGGCTGATGATTTCGGCTTCGTGGAAGAGCGCCGGGAAGACCACGGTGAGTTTGGGGCTGCTTAGGCTGCTGGCTGAAAAGGGGCTGCCTGTCGTGAGCTTCAAGAAGGGGCCGGACTATATCGATCCGATGTGGCACCGCGTCGCGAGCAGCGGGGAGTGCTACAACCTCGACACCTGGATGATGGGCGAGGCGGCCTGCCGCGACACGTTCATCCGGAACTGCGCCCGGAGGCCGGGACGCATCGCTCTGATCGAGGGCAACCACGGGCTGCATGACGGTATGGACATGGCCGGGTCGGACAGCAGCGCCGGGCTGGCCGCGCTGCTCGACGTGCCGGTCCTGCTCGTCATCGACAGTCGCCGGATGAATCGCGGCGTGGCCGCGCAGGTACTCGGCCTTCAGGCGATGCCGCCGAAGGTTCGGATCGCGGGCGTCATTCTGAACCATGTGGCCAGCTCCCGGCAGGAGTCCAAGCAGCGAGCGGCTATCGAGACCTTCTGCAACGTTCCGGTGCTCGGCGCGATTCCTGCGGACTCGTCGCTGTTGCTGCCCGAGCGGCACCTCGGCCTCGTCACGGTCGGCGAGGCGTCGGACGCCGAAGCCTTCATCCGCGTCGCCGCGCAGCAGGTCGAGCGCCATTGCGATCTTGATGCTATTCTTCAACTTTTCAAAGGTGCTCCGCCGCTGCTGCATCCGGGCGTCGCCGAGACAGCTGTTCCGAAGAACAACGCGACTGCGAGAATCGGGGTTTTTCGTGACGCTGCGTTCTGTTTTTACTATCCTGACAACCTCGACGCTCTGCGCGATGCCGGGGCCGAGCTGGTGTTTATCGACACTTTCCAAACCACTGCACTTCCGGAGATCGACGGACTCTATCTCGGCGGCGGGTTTCCAGAGTCCTTTTTCGCGGAGCTGAGCACCAATGCCGGACTTCTCCGGGATGTGCGCGGGAGGATCGAGGCGGGAATGCCCGCCTGGGCCGAGTGCGGTGGGCTGATCTATCTGTGCCGCAGCGCAACCTGGGAGGGCAGAACGTGGCCGCTCGCGGGCGTGCTTCCGGTCGATATTGCCTATCAGCGAAAGCCAGCCGGGTGCGGCTATCTGGAACTCGAAAGTCGCGCCGGTTCCGGATGGTTTCCGGTGGGCGAGCGCGTCAGGGCGCATGAGTTTCACTACTCAAAACCGGCAGCTGGCAATGTTGATCTCGCCTGCCAGTTTGATGTGGCGAGAGGCTTCGGGCTGACCGGGCGCGAGGACGGCTTGCTTTACCGGAACCTGTTCGCTTCGTACGCTCATTTCCATGCGGCGGCAAACCCCGGATGGGCGGAGCGATTTGTCGGACTTGCCTTGAAATTCAAGGAGCAGGGACGGTTGGAGAGAGACTGAAATTACCCTTTTGCCGGAGGGCTAATTTTTCCGGAAAGCTTGATTCATTCATGATATTTTGCTAACTACATTGTTCAGTGGTTTAAAGGGCGCCGTAGTCGACCACCTGAAATTTCCTTCCGTTTTTTCAAATATCACTCCTTGTGAATTCCGGGCTTTCTGATTGAGTGCTGTCACCGGATTCGCGGCTTTCTGTCAGACTGTTTATGGCCGGACAGGCCGAACAAAGAAAAAGTCCTGATCTGTTGAAAAATTGAAATGATTGTGTTAACTACATAACCGCATATCGATATTGTTTATAGGCGGACAGGAATCACCTGATGCCATCGTCCGTGCTCATTTTCAACATTTTATCTCAATTCAAGGAGAATCATTATGTCAATTGAAGTCAATGGCATGAGCGTCGAGACGGACGAGAACGGCTACCTGG
>LUZT01000013.1 GCA_001602925.1 Chlorobiales bacterium Clorobi_01
TCACCTCTGCTCCCTGGTCTGCCCCTGCGGCTACATCCAGATGGGCATGGGCGACGGGCTGTAAATTGGGCGGCATCGTAACCTGAAAAGACCGAAACACTATGATGGACGATATGATCCAGATGGTCGAGAAGGCCATCGAAACATCCTCGCACTGGCAGGAGACCGGCTGGCCGGCTGCTTTTGGCAATCGCCAGGTCGAGGTCAGCAACCTGAAAGCTGCTGAGGCCTTGCCCCGGAATGCCGTGTACCGCGATGAGGCGATCAACTACTGGCGTCAGGCCCGTCTGACGGGCGAGGATACCGCCGCAGCCGGCAAGAAGGCGCTCGAAGCGCTGAAAAATGGCGACACCTGTGGTGCCTATGACGCCCTCTATCTTTGCCAGTATCTCGAAATACCGTTCGAGGCGGATGCCAAAACCTGGCGTCCGGTTTACGAGGCCTTCATGGCCAAATGCGCCTGATCCCGTTTTCAGGGAAGCGCTTCAAGTCCGCCGGTCTTTTGCAGGCCGGCGTACTGCTTTTGAATGTAACAACCTCTTATTCTGCAATCTTATGACGAGAGCGTGGGAACAGATAGTTAAAGAGAACCGGAACGTCCTGCTTGAGCGGTGGACCTCATCGGTTGTGGCAATGTTGCCCGGCGGAATGAGCCACGGCTCACTGGTCGCTGCGGCGATTGCCGAGGAGCTGGGTGTTCTGCTTGATGCCGTGACGGATCGCTCCATGCAGGCCGCCGAGCCGATCATGCGCATCACCCGGATTCTTGCCGTCCAGGATATTCCACCTTCAAAATCCCTGTCGATTTTGTTTATGCTCAAGGGTATGATCGAAGAGCTTCCGGTCGAATGCGACCATCCGTGCCGCGACCGCCTCGAAGAGCTGACCCTGCAAGCTTTTGACAGCTACATGAAGCACCGGGAGACTATCTGCCAGATCAAGTATGACGAGGGCCGCCGGAAAATGCACATGGCGCTCAGGAGGGCTGAAGCATGAAGAAAGTGCTGAAACCGCTGATCGCGGTGATCGTGCTGGCGCTGATTCCCTGGGTCGGTATCACCTACGGCAAGCTCGACTATCTTTTCGCCATCGTCATCCCTTATGCCGCCGCAGCCATTCTCGTGCTCGGTATGCTTTTCCGGCTGGTGGACTGGATCCGGAGGCCGGTTCCCTTCAACATTCCGACCACCTGCGGCCAGGAGCAGTCGCTCGACTGGATCAAGACCAATCCGCTGGAGTGCCCGTCGAATCCCTTCATGGCCGCGATGCGGGTGCTCTCCGAAGTCTTTCTGTTCCGTTCGCTGTTCCGCAACACCAGGGCTGAGCTTTATGGCGGTCCGAAGCTCGTCTATGGTTCGTACAAATGGCTCTGGCTTGGCGGTCTCGCGTTTCACTGGTCGATGCTCATCATTGTCATTCGCCATGCGCGCTTTTTCCTTGATACGCTGCCCTTGCCAATCGAATTGCTTGAAACTGCGGATCGCTTTCTCGATGTGACCGTGCCGGCATTTTACATCACCGACGCCATAGCGCTTGCTGCTATCACTTTCCTGGTGCTGCGCCGCCTGTCGGACGAAAAGATGCGGATTCTGTCTCTTTCGACAGACTATTTTCCGCTGTTCCTGTTCGGCGCCATCGCTGTTATCGGCATCAGCATGCGCTACGTGACCAAAGTCAACGTCATGCCGGTCAAAGCGCTGGCCATTACGCTGGCTCACTTCGGTTTCGACGCGCCCGAGCCGATAGGCGTCCTGTTCTATATTCACCTGTTCCTTGTCTGCGTGCTGCTCGCCTACATTCCGTTCAGCAAGCTGGTGCATATGGGCGGAATTTTCCTCAGCCCGACGCGCAACCTGCCGAACAACAGCCGCGCCAAACGGCACAAGAATCCGTGGAATCCCGATATCAAGTTCAGGACTTATGCCGAATACGAAGACGAGTTCCGCGAAAAAATGAAAAAGGCGGGTCTTCCGGTCGAAAAGCAATAATCAATTATGTCCAACAAATACGCCCTCAAACCAGACGAACTCAAAAAAGAGTTCGAACAAAAGAAGCCGCGGCTCCTCAAGGGGGAGTTCGCCGGCAAGGACTGGTGGGATTTGCCGGTGGAGTTCCGTGACGGCAACTGGTGCTTCCCCGCCAAGCCTGAAGTGCTCGACGAGCTGCACTTCGCCAACCCGAGGAAATGGGCTGCCACCGACAAGGACTGGCAGCTTCCTGCAGGATGGGAGAAGACCATCCGCGACGGCATGAAGGATCGCCTGAAGCGGTTCCGTTCGTTCAAGGTGTTCATGGACAGCTGCGTGCGCTGCGGCGCCTGCGCCGACAAGTGCCACTTTTTCCTCGGCACCGGCGACCCGAAGAACATGCCGGTGCTTCGCGCCGAGCTTGTCCGTTCAGTTTATCGCAACGACTTCACGGGTCTGGCAAAAATCCTGAAGGACTTTTCCGGATCGAGAACGCTCACGCAGGATGTGATCAAAGAGTGGCACATGTACTTCCACCAGTGCACCGAGTGCCGCCGCTGTTCGGTTTTCTGCCCGATGGGCATCGACACCGCCGAGATTACCATGATGGTGCGCGAGCTGCTCAACCTCATCGGCGTGAACAACAACTGGATTCTCGCGCCGGTGGCCAACTGCAACCGCACGGGCAACCACCTTGGCATCGAGCCGCACACCTTCGAGCAGAACATCATGTCGATGGTGGATGACATCGAAGATCTCACCGGGGTGCGGGTCAATCCTACCTTCAACCGCAAGGGCGCGGAGATTCTCTTCATCACGCCGTCGGGCGACGTTTTCGGTGATCCCGGCGTCTATACGATGATGGGCTATCTGCTGCTGTTCCATCACATAGGCCTCGACTACACCATCAGCACCTACGCTTCGGAGGGTGGCAACTTCGGCATGTTCACCTCGAACGAGATGATGAAGAAGATCAACGCCAAGATGTACCACGAGGCCAAGCGTCTCGGGGTGAAGTGGATTCTCGGCGGCGAGTGCGGCCACATGTGGCGCGTGGTGCATCAGTACATGAACACCATGAACGGCCCGGCGGATTTCCTCAAGGAGCCGGTTTCTCCGATCACGGGCACGAAGTTCACCAACGCGAAGGCCACCAAGATGGTGCATATCGCCGAGTTCACCGCCGACCTTATCAAGCACGGCAAGCTCAAGCTCGATCCCAAGCGCAACGACCATCTCCGCACCACCTTCCACGACTCCTGCAACGTCGCTCGCGGCATGGGAATGTTCGAGGAGCCGCGTTACGTGCTCAACAAGGTGTGCAACGTTTTCCACGAAATGCCTGAGAACACCATCAGGGAGCAGACCTTCTGCTGCGGTTCGGGCAGCGGCCTGAACGCCGAGGAGTTTATGGACACCCGCATGAGAGGCGGTTTCCCGAGAGCGAGTGCCGTGGCGCACGTGCGCGAGAAGCACAAGGTCGATTCGCTGGTCACGATCTGCGCCATCGACCGCGCCAGCCTTCCGGCGCTGATGCGCTACTGGAACCCGGGCGTGACGGTCTACGGCCTGCACGAGCTGGTTGGTAACGCTCTCATCATGGATGGAGAAAAGAAAAGAACCGAAGACCTGAGAGAGAACCCTATGGCCGGATTCGAGGAGGATGACGACGATGAATAAGTTCAGTCAGTTTCTGGTCGCCCTCGCCGCAGGTCTGAGCGTCTTTGTGGCGGCATGGTTCTTCATCCACGCGGGGCACCGGGGTTCGGTTCCGGCTCATGCCGAGGTTTCGCCCGCAGTTGCGGCCGCAACCGTAAAACCGGGTGGTGCGCCGGTGGACAGCGCGAAGTGCATCCTTCCGACCGATTACATGCGGGCACACCACATGCAGGTGCTCGACAAGTGGCGCAAGGATTCGGTGCGCAAGGGGAACCGCACCTTCGTCAATCCCGAAGGCGCGCACTTCGACAAGAGCCTGAACACCTGCCTCGGGTGCCACGGCTCGAATCCGATGTTCTGTTTTATGTGTCACGAGTATGCCAATGTCAAGCCGACATGCTGGAACTGTCATCTGTCGCCGATGGAGGTGTCACAATGAGTCAAAACCGTAGAGAATTTCTGAAAAAGGCTGGTCTGGGCGCTCTCGCCGGCCTGGGTGCGGCAGCGGGTCTGTTCCCGGCGTTTGCACTCGAACCGACCGATTCGTCGGGTTTTACCGACGCTCCCGTGCCCGGCAAGGTGCGCTGGGGGATGCTGGTCGACACCCGCAAGTGCCTCGGCAACTGTACCGAGTGCATCGTCCGGTGTCACCACGATCACAATGTGCCGGATTTCGGCCATACGAAAAGCGAGGTCAAGTGGATATGGAAGAGCGGCTATGAGAATGCGTTTCCGACCGCCAGCACGCAGTTCCAGAATCCCGAAGTGCTGGAACGCCAGGTGCTGACGCTCTGCAATCACTGCACCGAGCCGCCCTGCACCAAAGCCTGCCCGACCGAGGCGACCTTCAAGCGCTGGGATGGCATCGTTTCAATCGATTACCATCGCTGCATCGGCTGCCGTTTTTGCATGGCTGCCTGCCCGTACGGATCGCGCAGCTTCAACTGGCAGGATCCGCGTCCGCATATCAAGGAGCTGAGCAACACCTATCCGACGAGGATGCGCGGCGTGGTCGAGAAGTGCAACTTCTGCTCGGAGCGTCTCGTCAAGGGCGAGCTTCCGGCCTGTGTCGTCAGCTGTGCGGAGAATGCGCTCACCTTCGGCGATCTGAACGATCCGAATTCGGAGATCCGCAAGATGCTCGCCGCGAACGAAACCATGCAGCGCAAGCCGGAACTCGGCACGCTGCCGTCAGTTTTTTACATCATCTAACCATAAGCCATGATCGAGAAAGCGCTTAAAGGAGGCCGCGGCTACTGGACATGGGTAGCCTTCCTGCTCGTCGTCATCGGGCTCGGAGTCTCGGCGTACGCCCGGCAGATGACCATCGGTCTCGGCGTCACCGGCATGGGCCGTGACATAAGCTGGGGCGTCTATATCGCCCAGTTCACCTTTCTGGTCGGGGTCGCCGCCTCGGCCGTGATGCTGGTGCTGCCCTACTATCTGCACAACCAGAAGGTCTTTTCGAAAATCGTCATCGTCGGCGAGTTTCTCGCTGTTTCGGCGGCGCTGATGTGCATGCTCTTCATTCTGGCCGACATGGGCCGGCCTGACCGCGTGCTCAACGTGCTGCTCTATCCCTCGCCCCATTCGATGGTGTTCTGGGACGTGATGGTGCTCAACGGCTACCTGTTCCTGAACCTCATCAGCGGCTGGGCGGTGCTCGGCGCTGAACGCAAGGGCGTGGCTCCCGCGCCGTGGGTGAAGGCGCTGATCTACATCTCGATTCCGTGGGCCTTCAGCATCCACACCGTCACGGCGTTCCTGTTCGCCGGTCTTCCGGGCCGCCACCTCTGGCTCACCGCCGTGCTCGCGCCGCGCTTCCTGGCCTCGGCCTTCGCCGCCGGTACGGCCATCCTGATCCTTATCACCTTCATCCTGAAGAAGGTCGCCAAGTTCGACGCCGGTCAGGAGCCTCGCCTCAAGCTTGCCGTGCTCAGCTCCTACGCCGGGCTGGCCAACCTCTTCTTTCTCGGCACCGAGTTCTTTACGGCCTTTTACAGCAACATTCCGGCGCACAAGCACAGCTTGCAGTACCTCTTCTTCGGTCTCGAAGGTCACGCGCCGCTCGTGCCGTGGATGTGGTTCTCGCTGATTACTGGCATCATCTCGGTGGGCGTACTTCTCTCCCCGCCGCTTCGCCGGAACAACGCCGCGCTCATCGCGGCATGTATTGGCCTCGTGGTCTCGATCTGGATCGACAAGGGAATGGGCCTGATCTTCGGCGGATTCGTGCCGACGCCGCTCGAAGCGATCGTCGATTACATGCCGACGGCCACGGAAATTTCGGTCACGCTCGGCATCTGGGCCATTGGTCTGCTTGTGCTGACCATGCTGCTCAAGACCGCCATCGCCGTCAAGACGCAGGAGTGAGCCTGCCGTATCCGGCGTGAAGTCGTTATAAAACGGACGCCAACGCATCTCTTCACTGGCCCCGGTGCGGGAACTGAACCTGCACCGGGGCCGTTGCATATTTGTCAAAATGGACGCATCAATGAAAGTGTTTCTGCCGCTCAACATCCGGGTGGACAACAAGAAGATTCTGTTCGTGGGCGGTGGCAAAATTGCCCAGCACAAGATTCAGACCATCGAAAAATATACCCGGAATATCACCATCGTCTCTCCCGAAATCATCGACGAACTCAAGGGCAAGGGGTTTACGGAAATCTACAAGGAGTACGACTCCTCTGACCTCGATGGTGCGTTTCTGGTCTATGCCAGCACCAACGTCGAAGCGGTCAACCGCCGCGTGCGCGATGACGCCGAGGCGCGAGGCATTTTGGTGAACGTGGTGGATAACCGCGAACTCTCCGGCTTCATCTCCCCGGCCATCATCAAAAAAGGCGAGATGACCGTCGCTGTCTCCTCCAACGGCCAGAATGTCAAAAAGTCTGTTGAGTGGCGTAACCGGCTCCGGGAGTTTGTCAGCGAAACCTGGCCGGACGACAACCAGTAATTTTGTCAGGAAGTATCCGCAATGACCGATTCAATTCATACAGAACCCTCTTCGTCGCACAATTCCGCAAAAAAAGGCTACGTCTATATCGCGGGCGCGGGGCCGGGTGATCCGGAGCTGCTCACGCTCAAGGCCGATCGGGCGCTGCGCGAGGCGGACGTGATCCTCTTCGACGACCTCGTGCTGCCGCAGATGCTCGAACCCTACAGGGCCGAGAAGATCTATACCGGCAAGCGCAAGGATGCGCATCACTTCGCTCAGGACGAGATCAATCAGGAAATCGTGCGCCATGCGCTCATGGGCAAAACAGTTGTGAGGCTCAAGGGCGGTGATCCGTTCATTTTCGGACGTGGCGGCGAAGAGATCGAGACGCTCCGGCAGCACGGTATCGAGTACGAGATCATTCCCGGCATCACGGCGGCGCACGGGGCCAGCGCCTACAGCGAAATTCCGCTCACCATGCGCAAGGTCTCCTCGTCGGTGGCCTTCTGCACCGGTCATCCGGTCAACAGCATCCAGGTGCCCGATACCGATACGATCGTCTATTACATGGTGGCCTCGAACGTGCATGACGTGCTCGACAAGGTGGCGGCGTCGGGGCGGAGCGGTGAGACGATGGTGGCCGTGGTTCAGAACGCCACGCGCTATAACCAGCGCATCTTTACCAGCACGCTCGACGAGTTCCGCAAGCGCGAAAAGGCGGTCTACTCACCGGCGTTGCTCATCATCGGCCAGAACATCAGCCAGTACATCGAAGAGAACTGGTTCTCCCGCAAGAAGAAGGTGCTCATGACCGGCGAGGCTCCGAAAAAGTACACGCCCGCCGACTACATCACCGTGCCATTCCCTTGCCACCAGGTCGCTGGTGCTGATCTTGGTGCGGTCAGGAGCTGCATCGAGGGGATCGATGAATTCTCGATGCTCTTTTTCCAGAACCGCTTCGCCGTCCGGTATTTCTTTAAATACCTCTTCGAACATGGCCGCGACGTGAGGCATCTGGCGCATCTGACCATCTGCACCTCGAACCGCTTGGCGGCCACGGAGCTCCACGAATACGGCATCATCCCCGACTGCTGCCTCGACCGGGAGAGCACGGATGGCATTGCTGCGATGCTGCAGAAAGAGGGGCTGACCGGCCAGCACATCCTTCTGCCGGGCGCGGAGCATGTCGATGAGCTGGTGGCCGGGCAGCTTTGCGAAGGCGGCAACAAGGTCACGCCGCTCGCCGTCTACGTGCATGGCGCGCAGGATCACGTCGAGAAGATCGACCTCGAATTCATCGATGAAATCTACTTCGCCTCGGCAGATTGCGTGAAAAAATTCAGAGGGATGTACGAAACGGTTCCGCCCGGAATCGTGATCACCCCCGCAGACGAGCGCACCGCAGAGGAGGTGCGGCGTCAGTTCGGTGGCTGAGCGGGCGACGTGCTCGCAGCTCTATATGCTTTTTGATGGCCTCTGGATGACCGTGACGCGCCAGCCGACGCGCGCGGCGGCGCTCTCCGCGTTTGAAGAGTGGCTGCACAAGCGCTTCAGCATCGCGAAGATCGACTAGATCACGAAGGAGGATGTGGGCAAGATCAAGTCAGCCCTCGACGCGATGGCGCAGCAGGGCGCTGGGAAAAAGAGGTGAGTTTGTACATTGTTTTTACAGCTTTTTCACAACGCAAAATCCGGGAGAGGATGATGAAAAAAATTGTTTTTTTGGGGCTTTTGTTCGCCACGCTTGGCGCACAGGCTTATGCTGGGTGCAAGGTTGATGACCATGTAGACGAATTCTCAAAGGTTCATATTATTCGGCAGCAGCAAAATGTGGTATCGAGCAGCTCAGGGACATTTGGATTTAACTTGTTCTACGCTCAAGGGAAGCCTCTTGAAATGGAGGTTCTTACATGGAATCGAAGCTGGCTTTTTGTGCAGCGCGGGCAAAACTCCCTCAAATTCCTCGCAGATGGCGAGGTGATTGAATTCCCGGTAAATACTGTTGATAGTCAAGTGTTGAGTGGATATCGTAGCGTCACGACTCAAGAGTCGTTTTACATTACCGTCACGCCCGAACAGATTCAGAAGCTTGTCTCCGCAAAAGAGCTTAAGTGTAGAATTTATGGAAAAAGGGCTTATTCTGAGGCTGAAGGGAAAGATATGCAGCGGGCGCAACGTTGCTGGAGTGAGTTTTTAAGTAAGATCGCAGCTAATTAATCGCCCGTTCAACAACGGTATCATGCCTGTAAAAACACCAAGCCGTTGACTCGTTATGACAAATTCTCTACGGCTCATCTGGCACAAGAGGCTGTCTTGAAAGCAATTTCGAGACAGCTTTTTTTGCTCAGAGTGTTACGTTCGTCAGGAGTTAATTCGGGGATGTCGAGGAGGTGAGAAGGACGTTTGCCGTCAGCCCGTCTGGATTTCAGTTTTCAGGGCGATCTCTTCGAGGATGGCGCTGACGCGGATGCAGTTGGACATTTCTCCGGCATAGACGATCGAGCGGCCTCTGGTATGCACCTCCCATGTGTGTTTTTCAGCGACAGACCTCGTGCAGCGTACGGCCTTGATGATCTGAAAGATCACTTCGTCAAAGGTGTGATCGTCGTCGTTGAAGAGCACCACGCGCCAAGCGTCGAGGGTATCGACGTCGGCGATCAGTTCTTCTGTTCTGGTATCGGGATTGTTGCTTGCGGTCAACCGGATCATGATGACGGGTATCGGTTTGCCTGAAAAGTAAACGGTAATTTATAGTGCAGCAGGCTTTTCAGCAAGCCCGGTTTCAGCGTGAGACGGGCGCATCCACAGCCCCGAATGCGAATCGCTCCGGTGAGATTTCCAGACGGCATCGGGCGCCAACGGGCAGGGTCATCAGCTCCCGGATGTGGCCATAGGAGAGGCCGGTCATCACCGGCGCGCCGTCGTGCATCCGGTTCGCGTAATAGGTGAAAATCTTGTCGAAGCGGTAATCGCGGTTTTCATCCGACGAATTTTTGGTGAACTGGCCGAACATGAGGCATTGACACTTCTGCGCCAGACCGGCATTGAAGAGGTGAGAAAGCATCCGGTCTATCCGGTAGGCAGGTTCGTTGACATCTTCAGTGAATAGAATGCTGCCGCTGAACGATGGCAGGTAGGGCGTGCCGACCAGAGAGGAGAGCACCGACAGGTTGCCTCCAACAAGCCTGCCGGTGACGGCTCCTGGTCTGATGCAACTGATCGGGTGTTCGCTGAAATTGGTGAGGTGCTTCGAATAACCCGGATCGGTCAGCATTCCCCAGAAATGTTCTTCGGTGTAGCTGCTGGGCGCCAAAAGCTCCGTGGCGGCCATGGGGCCGGAAAAGTTGACGAGGCCGGTTTTCCTGAACACGGCCAGAGAAAGTGCCGTGATATCGGAATAGCCGACGAGGATTTTCGGATTGGCGGCGATGAGGCCGTAGTCGATTCTGTCGAGCAGACGTGTCGCTCCGGCACCGCCTCGGAGGCAGAAAATAGCCCGTACTTCACGATCTGCGAACATCTGGTGAAGATCGTGAAGCTTGTACCGGTCGGTATGCGCGGGGTCGTGCTCTGAGCGGTTCAGGTACAGCGAGGTCTTGACCCTGTAGCCACAGCGTTCAAGGTAGGTGACGGCCCGTTCGATTTTTTCCGGCTCGGCGCAGGTCGAAGATGGCGAGATCAGGCCGATGACCTCTCCCCTGCGGAGCGCTTTGGGGATCAGAATTTTCATGAAAGCAAAAAACACCAGCAGCACGTTTCAGTACTGCTGATGTTTTTAATGTTGTTGTGCCGCCGTGAATCAGGCGACCTCTTCGGTCAGCAGAATCGCCTTGTTGCTGCTCACCTCGAAGAATCCGCCCTCGATCTGGAACGAGTTCTCGGAGCGGTCAGCAAGAGAGAGCCGCACCTTGCCGCTTTTGAGCGCGGCGAGCAGGGGAGCGTGACCTTTCATAACCTGAAACAAACCGTCCAGGCCCGGAGCGATGACGCTGGTCACCTCTCCCGAAAAGAAAAGCTTCTGCGGCGTGACGATATCGAGTTTGAAGGCTTTGTCTGAACTTGCCATGTCTTGCCGTTGGTTTAGAGCGTTTTAGCTTTGGCGACCGCCTCTTCGATAGTGCCGACCAGGTAGAAGGCAGCTTCCGGAAGGTTGTCGTGACGGCCTGCGATGATCTCCTTGAAGCCCTTGATGGTGTCTTCGAGCTTGACGTACTTGCCTGCAAGGCCGGTGAACGCCTCGGCCACGAAGAAGGGCTGCGACAGGAAGCGCTGCACTTTGCGGGCGCGGGCGACCACGAGTTTGTCATCGTCGCTCAGCTCGTCCATACCGAGAATGGCGATGATGTCCTGAAGGTCTTTGTAGCGCTGGAGAATCTGCTTGACAGCCTGCGCGGTGTTGTAGTGATCGTCACCGACGACGTTCGGATCGAGGATTCGGGAGGTCGAATCAAGCGGATCGACAGCCGGGTAGATACCAAGCTCGGCGATCTGACGTGAAAGCACGGTCGTGGCGTCGAGGTGGGTGAATGCAGTGGCCGGAGCCGGGTCGGTAAGGTCATCAGCCGGCACGTAGATGGCCTGCACCGAGGTTACCGAACCTTTCTTGGTGGAGGTGATCCTGTCCTGAAGCTCACCCATCTCGGTGCTGAGCGTCGGCTGGTAGCCCACGGCGCTCGGCATACGGCCAAGAAGCGCGGACACCTCGGAACCTGCCTGGGTGAAGCGGAAGATGTTGTCAACGAAGAGCAGCACGTCGCGGCCCTCTTCATCACGGAAGTACTCGGCGATGCTGAGGCCGGTCAGGGCGACGCGTGCGCGTGCTCCCGGAGGCTCGTTCATCTGGCCGAACACGAGAGCGGTCTTGTCGATAACGCCAGACTCCATCATCTCGTGCCAGAGGTCGTTTCCTTCACGGGTGCGCTCGCCGACGCCAGCGAACACGGAGTAACCCGACTGCTGCTTGGCGATATTGTTGATCAGCTCCATGATGAGCACGGTCTTGCCGACGCCAGCGCCGCCGAACAGACCGGTTTTACCACCGCGGGAATAGGGCTCGAGGAGATCGATAACCTTGATGCCGGTTTCGAACATCTCGGCTTTGGTCGAAAGTTCGTCGAATTTCGGAGCGGTGCGATGGATAGAGTAGGTTTTCTTTGCCGGGACAGGGCCTTTGCCGTCGATGGGATCGCCGACAACGTTCAGCATTCTGCCGAGCACCTCTCCGCCTACCGGTACCTGGATCGGTTTGCCGGTGTTGACAGCGCTCATGCCTCTGACCAGACCGTCGGTACCTTCCATGGCGATTGCCCGAACACGCTCCTCTCCAAGGTGCTGCTGGGTTTCGAGTACCAGTTTCGAGCCGTCCTGACGGGTGACAGTGAGGGCATCGAGGATAGACGGCAGTTGGCCTTCAGCGAAATCAACGTCAACGACAGGGCCGATGATCTGGGAAATCTTACCTTCTTGCATGGTGACAGTATGGGATTTTGGTTGCAATCAAACGTTTGGTGCCGGAATCACGAGACTCCCTTCTCAGGCTCTGTTCCGGTTTTCAGGCTCTGTTCCGGTTACCCGGCTCGGGTTCTCGGCATAAGCGAGCCACCTGAGGGACTTGAACCCACGACCTACTATTTACGAAACAGTTGCTCTACCAACTGAGCTAAGGTGGCTTGATACGGCTCTTCTTGCCCACAGGCAAGAAAATTCGAGACGAAATATAGCTTATTTGTTCTCAAAACACAAAGAAATATCAAGGTCGCATCAAGGGGAATAACGCAAGGATTCCTATATTCTGAGCCAGAACTATTTGTTGTGCATGATCATTAATTTGCTCACGATTACCGTAACCAAAAGAACCGTCATGAAAAGAATCTCCACCTCCTTAGCCGCCTTTATGACCGCGCTCATGGTTTTTGCAGCGTCGTTTACCTTTTCCGGACAAGCTGATGCGGCCCCGGTACCGGCTCCTTCATTTTCGGGCGTGACCGTGGATGGCAAGCCGTTTTCATCGGCCTCTCTCAAGGGCAAGGCTTACATCGTCAACTTCTTTGCTACCTGGTGCCCGCCCTGCCGGTCTGAAATTCCCGATATGGTGCAGGTTCAGAGAGCGTGGGAAGCCAAAGGCTTCACCTTTGTCGGTATCGCGGTCAACGACCAGGTCCCTTCAGTGAAGAGCTTCATGAAAAGCAACGGCATGACCTGGCCGGTGATGATGGCTACCCCAGAGCTGATCAGAGCCTTCAACGGCTACATCGATGGTGGCATTACCGGAATTCCGACTACCTTTGTCGTGGATGCATCCGGAAAGCTGACCGGCGTGATTGTCGGTCCAAGAAGCAAAGCCGCGTTCGAGCAACTCGTCAGTACGGCGCTGAAAGCCAAGGCTGTAAAAAAATGATCACGCAGGTATTCCGCTGTGTCGTAAGTCTTAAGATGTACACAGATATTCAAGACTCCTGATTTCAGATGCCCCGGGGGAATGGCCTGCCGGGGCGTGCTGTTTGTGCCCTGCATTACTCAATAATCGCTTATCAGTCAATTATGCAATCCATAGAACTCAACGCTCCGTCTTACGCAAAGAACCTGAAACTTCTCCAGTGGGTCAGGGAGATCGCTGAACTGTGCTCGCCGGACTCGGTCTGTTGGTGTGACGGTTCGGAAGAGGAGTACAACCGCTTGTGCGGAGAGATGGTCGAAAGCGGCACCTTCATCAAACTGTCGGAAGAGAAGCGTCCGAACAGCTATCTCTGCCGCTCCGACCCCAGCGACGTGGCCAGGGTCGAGGATCGAACCTTTATTTGCAGCATCCGCCGCCAGGATGCCGGGCCGACCAATAACTGGGTCGCCCCAAAGGAGATGAAGGCGACGCTGAACAAGCTCTTCGCAGGCTGTATGAAAGGGCGCACCATGTATGTTATACCGTTCAGCATGGGGCCGCTCGGCTCGCACATTGCGCACATCGGCGTGGAAATCACCGACTCGCCCTACGTTGTCACCAACATGCGCATCATGACTCGCATGGGGCGCCAGGTGCTGGAGCTGCTCGGCGAGGAGGCGGAGTTCGTGCCCTGCCTGCACTCGGTCGGCGCGCCGCTCGAACCGGGTCAGCAGGATGTGCCGTGGCCCTGCAACGACACCAAATACATCGTCCACTTCCCGGAGGAGCGCTCCATCGTCTCTTTCGGCAGCGGCTACGGTGGCAACGCGCTGCTCGGCAAAAAGTGCTTCGCCCTGCGCATTGCCTCGTCGATGGCGCGCGACGAGGGGTGGCTCGCCGAGCACATGCTCATTCTCGGCGTCGAGTCGCCGGAGGGTGAAAAAGATTATGTGGCGGCGGCATTCCCCAGCGCCTGCGGCAAGACCAACTTCGCGATGATCATTCCTCCGGGCGAAATGGAGGGGTGGAAGATCACCACCGTCGGCGACGACATCGCCTGGATCAAGCAGGGCAAGGATGGACGTCTGCACGCCATCAATCCGGAGTACGGCTTTTTTGGTGTGGCTCCGGGTACCTCGGACAAAAGCAATCCGAACGCGATGGCCACTCTTCATGCCAATTGCATTTTCACCAACGTGGCGTTGACCAATGACGGCGATGTCTGGTGGGAGGGCATGACCGACACGCCGCCGGACTTCCTTTTCGACTGGCAGGGCAAACCCTGGATTCCCGACTGCGGCAGGCCTGCGGCGCATCCGAACGCTCGCTTCACCGCTCCAGCCAGCCAGTGCCCGGTGATCGACCCCGAATGGGAAAATCCGGAAGGTGTGCCGATTTCGGCCTTCATTTTCGGTGGCCGCCGGGGCGACACCATTCCGCTGGTCTATCAGTCCTCAAACTGGTATTACGGCGTGTACATGGCTGCGACGATGGGCTCGGAGAAGACCGCCGCCGCAGCGGGCAAGGTGGGCGACGTTCGCCGCGATCCCTTTGCCATGCTGCCCTTCTGCGGCTACCACATGGGTGACTACTTCAACCACTGGCTCCATGTCGGGCGAACGCTCTCCGATCCGCCGAGGATTTTCATCGTGAACTGGTTCCGCAAGGATGAGAACGGCAAATTCCTCTGGCCTGGATTCGGCGACAACATGCGGGTGCTCAAGTGGATGATGGGGCGCGTGCACGGACGTTCCGGCGCAGTGGAAAGCCCGCTTGGCTGGATGCCGAGATATGAATCGCTCGACTGGCGGGGTCTGGATGGATTCACCAGAGACAAATTTTCAAAGCTCATGTCGGTGGATCGCGAAGCGTGGAAGCAGGAGCTTTTTTCGCACGAAGAGCTGCTTGAAAAGCTTTACGACAGGCTTCCGAAAGAGTTCACGCACATCCGGGAGTTGTTGCTCTCGACGCTCTGGATGTCTCCCGAGCACTGGGAGCTGGCCCCCGAGCGCTATACCGCCGAGCACTGAGGATTGGCGCAGTTTCACAGACACTCCGAAAGCGGGCAGCGATGCCCGCTTTTTTTAATTAAGGATTTTGGTTCGTTTTTTCGTTAGGGTTTGTACAATTGTTAATATTGCCATATATTCCTTTAGTTATATAGTCATATTATTGAAAATTTGACTCGTTTTCATTTACCCCTGCATTTTTCCCCTCAGGCAATATTTGGGCGAGCAGGAAAACGGGAGGTGCTGGCTCTTCGGTCAGCTTCGCTTCGCTGATCAGTTCGTTTCGCTTTTCATTTTTTCCGGTGCCAACCCGGTTATGCAGTTTTTCATCCGTCTGCTGACCCGGTTGCTTACGCGCGAGTTGCGGCAATAGAATCGAGCGCATTCCGGTTCGCTGAATCGCAATGGGCCAAACAGGTGTCCCGGAGCGAGCTGCGCTCCGGATATAATCAACCCGGCTTTTCCTCAATCTGTCATGATCATTCGGCGCTTGCCCGCCTCCATCGGGTTGTCGATGTTATGTGGATTGATTTGGCCGTAAGTCTCTAACTTCAGCACACAGACATTATGATTCGAAAAACTGCATGTTCGGCTGTGGCTCTTCTCGTGCTTCTCGGAGCCACGCCAGCTTTCGCCACCAACGGCATGAACCTCGAAGGGTACGGCCCGAAATCGATGGCGATGGGCGGCACCGGTTCAGCCTATGACATAGGTAATTCAGCGGTTATGAATAACCCGGCCACTCTCGGTTTTATGCAGGAGGGGACATCGAACGTCAGCTTCGGTCTGAGAGGATTGCATCCACACATCAAGCTGGAGAACAGTGGCGTTACCGACAGGTCGGATGCGACCTCGTTCTTCATGCCCTCGATGTCCTACATGCGCCGCGACGGCAGGTTCAGCTATGGCGTGGCGATGCTTGCCCAGGGCGGCATGGGCACCGATTACAGTGACGATTCGCCGCTGTTCTCTATGGGGACATCGCTGAAGGGCGTTGCTGGTGTTTCAATGAGTGGCGAGGATATTCGCAGCGAAGTAGGTGTCGGACGCATCATGTTTCCGGTGGCCTATCACCTGACCGACCAGACAACGCTTGGTGCCTCATTTGATGTCGTGATCGCCAGCATGGACTTGCAGATGGACATGGACGGGCAGCACCTGGCAGGTATGATGGCCGGTAACGGAGGTTCCATCAGTGGTTCTATGGCAAGCTCGCTGGGAGCCATTATCGGTGGTGGTGCTGACATCAATTACGCCCGATTCGATTTCTCGAACGACTCGCCCTGGATTGGCAGAGCCGTGGGATTCGGCACCGGCCTGAAATTTGGTTTCACTCATCAGTTCAGCAAAGCGGTGAGCGTTGGCGCGAGCTATCATTCTCAGACCAAGCTTTCTGATCTCGAAACGAACAAGGCAACCCTTTCGTTTGCCGGAGATTTTGGTGAGCAGTCTGTGACCGGTAAAATCAAGGTGCGTAATTTCGAGTGGCCGGCAACCTTTGCCGCCGGTATTGCGCTCAACCCCTCGGACAAGTTCCTGATCACGGGCGATGTGAAATTCATCGACTGGTCAACGGTCATGGACAAATTCGAGATGACCTTCATCGCCGACGACTCGAACCCTGGATTTGCCGGGCAGAATCTCGACGTTACGATGAAGCAGGACTGGAAAGATCAGACGGTCTGGTCGGTCGGCGTGCAGTACAAGGCCACCGATAAACTTGCGCTGCGGGCTGGAGCCAGCTTTTCGACCAATCCGGTGCCGGACGAGTATCTCAATCCGCTCTTTCCGGCCATTACGACCAATCACTACACCTTTGGTTTCGGCTATCGCGTGAACGACGCTACCAGCATTGCTGCCGCGTTCAGCTGGGCTCCCGAGGTCAAAGCCACCAATGGCGACCAGACGGTGATTTCGCACAGCCAGACCAACTGGGCTCTGAGCTTGACGCACATGCTGTGAGGAGGTATTGATCGGTAAAATAGAACGAGGGGGGAGTCTCCCTCTCAGTAGAGAATGTTAAGCCTTGTGTGACGATGGCATAAACGCAGAAAGACTGCCTTGGCAATGACGCCGGGGCAGTCTCTCTTTACATGTAGTGTAATTCCCTTGCGCGGATCAGTTTTCGTCGAGGGTGAAACCGATTTTGCAGGTGACCTGCCAGTAGGCGATTTTCTGGTTTTCGACGTGACAGCGGGTTTCGACCAGCTCGACCCAGCGGATGTTCCTGATGGTTTCAGCGGCTTTGGCAACGGCGTTGTTTACAGCTTCTTCGATGCTTGTGGCCGAGGAGCCGACGATTTCGAGTTTCTTATAGATGTGAGCGCTCATGGCGGTGTGTGTGGTTGGTTATGTGAAGCCATGGATTGACCTTGGAGGAATCCGAGGTCACCATACCTGAAAATAAGGCTCTGAGTAAGAAAAAATTCCCCATGACCGATTTTTTCCTGAGAAATGGAGTCCGTGGCCAGTTTTCAGATGCATCGAGACGTCAGGATCGATCCCGCCGGGTAGTATTGTGTAAAGTTCTTGCTCAATGCGGATGGAGCAGTGGTCCGCGGGATATCGACGGTTTTCGGGACTATAAGTTTTTAGCCTTGTTCAAAAAACGATAGTGTTATGAAAGGAGCAGAGGATTCTCCGTTTTTTTACCGGTGCCATCTCAAGGCTTCACGCAAAAAGCAGGATGGCAAGAGCGAAAGGGGAGGGCCGGAACGCCCAGGTCTCTCCTCGCGCTCTGACGAAGTCGATCCGGCCGGAACCGTCAGCAGGCCTGATTCGGTCGATTATCCCGAGCCTGACGTTTCCGGCAGCCTCAGGGGCGAGTGATGCCGCGTCGTCCGAGCGCCCGCATTTTCATCATGCGATCCTCCATTTTCTTTTTACTTTCGGGAGACAGCGCCTGAAGAGCAATAGAAAATCAACCATTGAAGACGGAGTACCCCATCATTCACGGCGACAGATGAACCTGTTGCCCGATCGATCCGTCATCACCTCTCCGTTCTACTGGCAGATCAAGGGTTACGGCTGTGAGTGCGAGCGATATCCCATCTTTTTCCCTCTTGGCACGGGAGCTTGACAGGATGGTCGATCTCCGGAAGCTGACCCCGGAATCGAGTCGAGCATCCAAACCGGAATGCCTCACAAGGATCAATAGTGTAATCCCTGATGCCGGGAAACCGTCGCTGGAGATGTTGTACTCTTGCCTGAAGAGTGAATGAACAGCATGAGGAGCTTGCGTTTGCATCGATCATGCACTGTTTTCTTTTTTGTTCTTGAGATAATCCGACAGAACATGTTGTGTAAGCCGTTTTATGGCGTTTTTTCCTTGAGCTTCGCGGGCTGATTGCATTTTTCGACTTATCATGCCTGTCAGCAGGAGGCGATATTTTCTGTTTTCGGAGAGCAAAAAGCATCGAAAGAATCATGTCATCGAGCTACCGGGAGACCGTCGTTGACGGATACAATCTGATTCACAAGCTTGGAAAAGCCGGGCCAGGAGCCTCTATGGCTGATCTGCGGGAACGGCTCGAAGCGATGCTTGCCCGGTACCGGCAGAAAGCCCGGCGTCATGTCATCCTGGTATACGACGGGGGCAACGGGCCGAAACCGTTGACCTTGACCGGAGCAGTCGATGTTACCTTCAGCGGCACCGTCAAATCCGCTGACCGGTGGATTATTGATCATGTCCGTTCGCTGGGCGTACGCGCCACCATGACGTTTGTCGTCAGCTCCGACCGTGAAATCCAGCGCTACTCGAAAGCGTATGGCGCAAAGTGCGTCGATTCGGAAACCTTTATCGATGAGCTGGCGGCGATGGGCATTGCCATCGATGAAGACGGGCGGCGAAAAGGACAACAGTCCGGCGCAAAGATGAACAAAAACGCTTCGGGGCCGCTCTCCGACAAGGAGGTCGATTACTGGCTTCACCTCTTCGCCAGAAAGCGGTGAAGGCGATAATCTGCCTCTGTTTCTTGAGACAATTTGTTATACTACAAGGTTAATCGTTTAACCGACCCCCTTTAACCGACGACCGTATCATGTCCGAAAGCCGTGCAATGAACAATGATCACTGGCGGGAGCTTGAAGAATGGAGAGGCAAAATCGACGAGATCGACCGGCAGGTAGCTGCCCTCCTGTGCCAGCGTTTGCAGTTCGCCGGAAATATCAGCTCCGTAAAATCAAGGATGGGAGAGACCGTGCTTCAGCCAGAGCGTGAAAAAGAGGTATTCATCAACGTTCTTGCCCATACCGATTCACCCGCGATGAGCCAGGCGCTCGAACGGATCTACCACTCCATTCTCAATGAATCGCGCCTCTTCCAGCAGGAGTGCAAGGATGGTCAGCAGAACCATTCCTCCCGATAAGTCGTAAACCTTGATGCCTCCCAGAAAAGCACCCTTTCGCGCAACCGCACCAAGGGTTACATTGCTGGCCATTGCGGCTGTCGTGGTGACGCTTTTGTTCATACCCGGCATCAACTCCATGCCGCCGAAGGAAGAGCCTGCCAGGATCGCTGTCCACCGGGGGGAGGGATTCCGCCGCATTGTCGAAAAGCTGCACGATGCCGGGGTGGTTCGCTTCCGCTGGCCGCTGCTGACCGCCGGGGCGCTTGTTCCGCCGCTGCACAAGATCAAGCCGGGCAGATATACCATCTCCGGAAACCACTCGGTCTTTGGCCTGCTGTGGTATCTTCATTCGCGCCCGCAGGACGAAGTGCGGGTCATGATCCCGAACGGCGTCGAGCAGAGCAAAATCGCCCGGATCATAGCCGCCAACCTCGATATCGACTCGACCGCATTCATTGCAGCCTCACGAGACCCGCGCCTGCTCGCTTCGCTCGGTATCAAAGGCGAGAGCACCGAAGGCTATCTTTTTCCCGGCACGTATAACTTCGCCTGGGCCAGCACGCCGAAGGAGGTGATCGCCTTTCTCACGAGAAGGTTCCGCGCGTTCTACTCCGACAGCCTGAAGCAGGAGGCGAAACAGGCGGGCCTCGATGAAAATCAACTGCTCACACTGGCATCGATCGTCGAAGCCGAAACGCCACTCGATGAGGAAAAACCGGTCATCGCCAGCGTCTATCTGAACCGTCTGAAGAAAAACATGCGTTTGCAGGCTGATCCCACGGTGCAATACGCCATTCCGGGCGAGAGTCGGCCACTCTACTACAAGGATCTCGCTATCGACTCGCCGTACAACACCTACCGGAACGCAGGACTGCCTCCGGGGCCAATCTGCAATCCCGGCGCGGCGTCGATTCGCGCGGTGCTGAGTCCGGCGAACACCGGTTACCTGTACTTCGTCGCGACCGGCCAGGGGGGCCACACTTTCGCCACCACGCTTGCCGAACATGCCCGGAACGTCCAGCGCTACAGGGCCGCCAGAAAAGAGCAGCAAAAGAACCCCGGCGGAGGCACGCCTTGACGAATCGCTCCGGGTATACCGCGGATGCCGGATATTATGTATATTCACGCAGGCAAACACTTTTAGTTTCATCAACCAACTTACAGGGAAATGCAGAAAAAGACATTGTCTGACATATCGTTACAGGGAAAACGCGTCCTGATGCGAGTCGATTTCAACGTGCCGCTCGACCAGGACAGGAACATCACCGACGAGAAAAGGATCGTGGAGGCACTGCCTTCAATCCGCAAGGTCATCGACAATGGCGGCAGGCTGATTCTGATGTCGCACCTCGGAAGACCGAAAGGCAAGGTCAATCCGGCATTCTCCCTCTCACCGGCAGCAAAGCGCCTCTCCGAGCTGCTTGACTGCCCGGTGACGATGGCTGGTGACTGCATCGGCACCGAGGTGATGCAGCAGGTGCTCGCCCTGCAGGACGGTGACGTGCTCATGCTCGAAAACCTCCGTTTCCACCCCGAAGAGGAGGCTAATGATCCTGACTTCGCCAGGGAGCTGGCTTCGCTGGGCGAAATCTACGTCAACGACGCATTCGGCACGGCGCACCGCGCCCACGCCTCGACCGAGGGCATCACCCACTTCATGCAGACCGCCGTTGCGGGCTACCTCATCGAAAAGGAGCTGCGCTATCTCGGTACGGCGCTCAACGACGCACAGCGTCCGTTCGTGGCCATTCTCGGCGGCGCGAAGATTTCCGGCAAGATCGACGTGCTCGAAAGCCTCTTCGAGAAAGTCGATACCGTTCTTGTCGGCGGCGCGATGGTCTTCACCTTCTTCAAGGCTCAGGGCCTCGACGTTGGCAACTCGCTCGTCGAAGAAAACAAGCTCGAACTGGCTGTTTCCCTGCTTGAAAAAGCCAAAGCGAAAAACGTGCGCTTGCTCCTTCCCGAAGACGTTGTCGTGGCCGGAGAGATTTCCGCCGACGCGCCTTCGCGTGTCGAACCGGTCAACGCCATCTCCGCAGGCATGATTGGCCTCGACATCGGCCCGGCAACCATCGAAACCTACAGCAAGGAAATTCTCGACGCGAAAACCGTGCTCTGGAACGGCCCGATGGGTGTGTTCGAGATCGACCAGTTCGCCAGGGGCACCTTCGCCGTCGCCCAGGCGCTTGCCAACGCAACCGCAGCGGGCGCGATCACCATCATCGGCGGCGGCGACTCGGCGGCGGCCATCGCAAAGGCTGGCCTCTCCGACAAGGTGACGCACGTCTCGACCGGCGGCGGCGCCAGCCTCGAATTCCTCGAAGGCAAGGAGCTGCCGGGCATCGCAGCCCTGAACGATTAGACCCTGACGAGCATTGATCGTCACGCAAGCGATTTCCGAACCGTATGAACAATCATGGGCGCGTCTGAAAAACGGCTCGACACCGGTCTGCATGTTTTCCAGACGCGCCCTCATTGCAAACTCTGCTGAATGACCCGATACGACCAGCCATACTCGCCCGGCGGCTTCCAGGTGATGCCGCCGGCCATCAAGGCGATCATCATCACCAATGTGATTGTGTTCCTCTTCCAGAACAGCGCTTTCGGCCCTACCCTCGCAACATTCGGCGCACTCTGGCCAGTGGGTTCACATAATCCGGCCGGATACTCTTTTCAAATCTGGCAACCCATCACCTATCTCTTTCTGCACGGCAGCTTTGCGCACATCTTTTTCAACATGTTCGCGCTCTGGATGTTCGGCGTTGAAATCGAAAACTACTGGGGCACCAGAAACTTCGTCAGTTTCTATTTCACCTGTGGCATTGGCGCCGCGCTCATCAATCTGCTGGCGACCTATGGCAGCCCCTACCCGACCATTGGCGCCTCCGGAGCCATTTTCGGCGTGCTGCTCGCGTTCGGCATGATGTTCCCCGACCGCTACATCTACCTCTATTTCCTCCTACCGGTCAAAACAAAGTACTTCGTGGCCGGTTACGCCCTGATCGAGTTCATCTCGGGCCTCGGCAACCGGACGATGGGCAGCGGCAGCGACATCGCCCATTTCGCCCATCTTGGCGGTATGCTTTTCGGCTATATCTACATCGTGATCCGGCGGAATGAATGGACGATCAAGCGGATGTTCCGGAACTTCTCTCTGCCAAAAAAAACGAAAGGGCCGGTTCTCTGGCAAGGCGGCGGCAAGGATGACGATACCTCCGAAGCCGAGATCGACCGGATTCTCGACAAGATTTCGAGCAGGGGTTACGACTCCCTGACGGCGGAGGAAAAACGCAAATTACTCAAGGCAGGCAAACGCTGATCCTCCGGCGGCGCACCCCTGCACGATACGCACCACTCCGGCATGAAAAGCAAAAAGGAAGGCCGCATTTTCGAGCGCGCCCGCAAGGCCGCCGAAGAGACCCTGCGCGACCCTGAAAAAATCAGGAATGTCATCGACACCGCTCTGCACATGGTTGGCAGCGCGAGCACCTCATCGCCATTCGGCGAGCTGACCGACAAGTTCCAGGCAATCATCAGGCTTGTTCGTGCCTACGTCAATCGCCAGTACCGGGTTGTGCCCTGGCAAACCGTCATTCTCGCCGTCGCGGCGCTTCTCTACTTCATCAACCCGTTCGACGCGATTGCCGACTTTCTCCCGCTGGTCGGCTTCTTCGACGACGCCGCCGTGCTCACTGCCGTGCTCGCCTCGATCAACCACGACCTCAACGAGTTTCTCGACTGGGAAAAAATGACCGCCCAAAACTCGGGAGAGCCAATTCCAAGAGTGGTCGATGCCGATTTTGAAGAGGTGAAGGAAGAGGAAGAGCCTGCTTCCTAAAAAAGACGCATTCTTCCTGCGGACAGCATGGACGGCAGTCCGTGATCGCCAATCGGAAAAGCCATGCGGCAACCAGCTCTGATTCATGCCATCAAGGCTGATATTACCACGCTGAAGGTCAATGCCATTGTCAATGCAGCAAATTCCTCCTTGTTTGGTGGCGGGGGCGTAGACGGGGCGATTCACCGGGCGGCGGGACCGGAGCTGCTCGATGCTTGCCGCGCGCTCGGCGGCTGCCGAACCGGCGAGGCGAAAATCACGAAAGGCTACCGGCTGCCCGCAAAGTTTGTCATTCACACCGTCGGCCCGGTCTGGCGCGGCGGCAACCACAGCGAAGCTGAACTCCTCGCCTCATGCTACCGCAACTCGCTGAAGCTCGCCGCCGAGCACCACTGCCGCACCATCGCCTTCCCATCCATCAGCGCCGGCATCTACGGCTATCCCATCGAACAGGCCGCTGCCATCGCCATCACGACAGTGCGCGAAATGCTCGCGGACGAAAGGGGTATCGAAAAGGTAATCTTCTGCTGCTTTTCAGACCGTGATCTCGACGTTTATCGCAAAGTTTTGTCAGAGAAATAACTCCTTCTCGTCAAGTTGCCCTTTCAGGCACTCCGTATTCACTCAGTTTGATACTCTTCTTCCGCGTTGCGAGATGTCGTTTTATGATTGTTGCCAGCAATTTTGTTGGATGCTTGTGTTTTTGTATAATGCCAGCAAAAGTGTTGGCAATTTAATTGTTGGTGTGGAAGTACTGGAGAAAGCTCATGACAAGAAAACTCAGGCAGGCTCAGGGGAACTGGGTCGATGGCGACCGGTTCTGGGGGCGCGAAGGTGACATCAGGATTCTGACCCAAATGATCGATGACGGGGCGCACATTTCGCTGGTTGCCCAGCGGCGGATGGGCAAGACCAGCCTTATGAAGGAGTTGGCTCGACTGTTGAGCAACAGGTATGTCTGCCTGTACCTCGATTTGCAAAAGGAGTCAGTTCCGGCAGATGCCATTGCGGAACTTGCATTGGTGCTCAAACCACACAAGTCTTTATGGGAAAAGGGCCTTGGTTTGTTTGCCAATGCTCTGAAAACTGTTGTCGGCAGTCTTGAAGAAGTCAGCTATGCGGATATTGGCATCAAGCTGCGGGCTGGTCTCGATTCTGGCAACTGGATAGAAAAGGGCGATGCGTTATTCAGAATTCTTTCGAAATCGGAAAAGCCGGTGCTGCTCATGATCGACGAGTTGCCACTGATGGTGAATCGCATGTTGCGCGAGGGCGGTGAAGGAATAACGCAAGAAAATATCCGACAGGTTGACCGTTTCATGTCGTGGCTTCGCAAAAACAGTATCGAGCATCAGGGCAAGGTTCGGATCATGCTTTCCGGTAGCATCGGGCTGGAGCCGGTGCTACATCAGGCCGGATTAAGCGCAGTCATCAACAATTACCAGCCATACGATCTGAAACCTTGGAATGATGAAACGGCTGTCGGATGCCTCAGAGCGTTGGCAAATCATGAAGAGGTCATCTTCGAGGAAAATGCGGAACTGGCGATGGTTGAAAAGCTTGGTTGCTGTATTCCGCATCACGTCCAGATTTTTTTCGCGTGTGTTCACAAATTCTGCGTCTATCGAGATGATATGCGCTTGACGGTTGCCGAGGTGAACGAGTTGTACGAAACGGAGATGCTCGGGCTTCGGGGACACGCGGAGCTAACGCATTACGAGGAGCGTCTTTCGATGTACTTCGAGAAAGATCGCTTGCCGTTGGTGAAAGCTATACTAACTGAAACATCGGTGTCCGGCATATTGACCGCCCCAGTGATTCTGGTGCTTCGCGAGGAGTATGCTTCGTCAGAAAGCTGTCCGGATGAAGCGCTTGCCGAAATGCTGCGGATTCTCCAGCATGACGGCTATCTAAGGAAGAAATGTGACGGCTATGTCTATGAATCGAACCTGCTCAGGGACTGGTGGAAAAAAGCGCATGAAGAGTTTTATACAAGGAGGAAATAAGCGATGGTAAGGCAGTTCGTGAAATACAATCCGGCATTTCTCGAAAGCGAAAAGCTTGTCGAGAATTTCGTGGTCAGGCAGACGGATTTGCAGATGATCATCAAAATCGTTCGCGAAAATACGGCAGCCTCGAACCAGCATGTGCTGGTGATCGGCCCGCGTGGCAGCGGCAAAACGACGCTTGTGCGGCGCGTCTCCGCTGAGATCGTGCGTGACGAAGCGCTGGGCAATGCGTGGTATCCGCTCGTGTTCGCCGAAGAGAGTTACAACGCCCTTTCGGCTGCCGATTTCTGGCTTGAATCGCTGTTTCATCTCGCCGAGCAGACCCGTGATCCGCAACGGATGGAGTCGTACCACGAACTGCGCCGCGATCCCGACGAGAAACGTCTCGCCCAGCGAGCGCTTGGCCAGTTGCTCGATTATGCCGACAGCATCGGCAAGCGCATTCTACTCATCGTGGAGAATCTCGACATGCTGCTCTCCGAATTCTCCAGCGAGACCGAAGCCTGGGCTTTGAGACACACGCTTATGAACGAACCGCGCCTCATGCTGCTGGCCACAGCGACGGCGCGATTCGAGCAGATTGATCATCCCGCAAAGGCAATGTTCGAGATGTTCCGGATTCACGATCTGAGGCCGCTGAACGACGAAGAGTGCAACACGATTTGGTCTCTCATTACCGGTGCGCCCTTGCCGGGCTTGCAGATTCGCCCGATCAGAATCCTGACCGGAGGCAACGCGCGTCTGATCGCGCTGGTCGCGCGGTTTGGAGAGAAGCGCTCATTTCGTGATCTGCTCGAAAACCTGATCGACCTGATCGACGAGCACACCGACTATTTCAAAAGCCACCTCGACAACATGGCCCCGATGGAGCGCAAGGTCTATCTCTCGCTTGCGGAGTTGTGGAAACAATCGAGCGCAAAAGAAATCGCCGAGGTCGCCCGACTCGACGTCAACACGACCAGCGCGTTTCTGAAACGCCTTGCCAGCAAGGGAAAGGTAGTTGTCGAGAACGAAGGAAAGCGGAAGAAGTGGTACTTGATTTCGGAAGGAATTTACAACATCTACTACCTCATGCGCCGGAGGGGAGGGCCATCGACGAGGGTCAAGGCTGCGGTGCGGTTCATGGTTGGATTGTATGAGCCAGTCGCAGCGGCGAAGCTGGTGCTGGATGAATTGAATGGGCTTCCGCCGGATCAATGCAGGGATCATGTCTTTGCACTTGCTGAGATATTAAGGTTGGTTACCGAGGATCAGCGCATTAAAATTGCAAGTTTATTATCTAATGGTGTATTAGAATCACCTTATCTTGACAGTTTTCTTAGGGAAGAAATGCTTCGCTATCGTGCATACTCTATGGAAAAATTTAATAATGTTATAAGGGCAATTGAAGCAGCCGATCAGCTGATTGCATATCATTACGTGTTAATTGATACTAATCCAGAAATGGCTCAGAAAATCAAAGATTTTCTGAGAATGTTTTTTGATGCGCTCTCCCGTTATGCGTTAGTATTAACAAAGTGGTTTGTAGTTCTTGGTGATCATGATGAGGAGACTATGAAACAAGCGACAGAATTATTTATAGTTTTAGCAGCTCAAGAACATGCTAAGCAAACATTGCAAATTTTAGTGGATTCACCCGCAGCGCAACATCTCGAACCGCTGATTGCAGGCTTGCGGCTCTATTGCGGGCAAGAGGTTCGCACGGCTCCGGAGATTCTCGAAGTGGCGAAGGATGTGGTGAAGCGGATCGAGGCGCGGAAGCGGGAGATCGAGATTGCGAAAAGTTCGTCATCTGAGGGGCAGTGAAGAGGGGGATATGGTCTGTCATAATTTTGTTACATTTTTTAATTGCAAAGACAACTCTATGTCATAATGTCGATTACTCACTCATATCACGCTCGGGAGAAGATGGATCGCAGCAGGGAACGCCTTGACAATCATAGTGGTTTTCGTTACATTGACGCCAATAATACCTGCCACGCTACCCATCTGAACAGCGCACCCGGGCAGGTTTTCGCATGTTCGTTGGCCTTCGCTCAAATTCGAGACGAAGGCCAATGAATTATTCCAAACCCCCTGAATCCATCTCTTCTCAGATCGCAAAGCTCAAAACCAGAGGCTTAACCTTTGGCGACGAGTCATTTGCCGAGCGTTGTTTTTCCAGTATAAGCTATTACCGCTTCAGAGCTTATACTTACCCGTTTCAAGACAATTCAGACTGCAATCACTTTTTCAAATCCCCGATTTCCTTCGAGGAGATTTACGAGCTGTACCTTTTCGACCGAAAGCTGCGCAGCCTTGTTTTTGGAGCATTGGAGCAAATCGAGATCGCCATAAGAACGCAGATTATCCACCAGTGGTCGCTTTCCAACGGAAGCCATTGGCAATTGAATGGCTCGCTTTTCAGGTATCCTGCTGGTCACAGTAGTCTCATGGATTCCCTGAGAGCTGAAATCGATCGATCGACCGAAACCTTTATCGATCATTACAAGACCAAATATACCAGTCCAGCTGCGCCGCCGTCCTGGATGAGCCTCGAAGTCAGCAGCTTCAGCCTTTTATCGAGAATTTTTCAGAATCTGAAGAAAGGCCCTGAGAAAATTGCCGTCACGGCGTATTTCGGCCTGAACAAGGTCGAGATTCTTGAGAACTGGATGCTTTGCTTTAGCCAAGTGCGAAATATTTGTGCACATCATGGGCGTCTCTGGAACCGGCGACTAACTTCTCACGTGTTATTCCCGAGCCATCCAAAGCACCAGTTTATCAGAAATCGGCAGCTGTTGCCATATAAGCTGTACGCCGTTCTATCATGCATGCAATACGTATTGCGCCGTATAGATGTCGAAGATGAGTTCAGAAACGAGCTGAAAAGGCTAGTTTCTGCTTGTCCGTTGCGGCAGGAAAAAGAGATGGGATTCCCGAAAGATTGGCGTTCTGATCCCTTCTGGAACTAATCTTTGTTTGACTTTGATACATCTGCTTCCCCGAAAGAATCACCCCTGTTCTGTCGTCAAACTCTTTGATTTTCCGGCTTTTTGCGCTTCGGCTCGCTCCGGGTTTTCAGGCTGGAAAATCGTACATTACAAGCTGGTGTTGCATTGCAACTTTTTGCCGGTTTGTGTTTATTTGTCCAACGAAAAAACGGTTGCCATGATGAAGAGAGTACATTTGATGCGGGCGCTGCTGATTGCTTTGGCGGCGGTGACAATGCTTTTTGGAACGGCTCGCGCGGGTTGGGATCCGGCTGACGAGCATAATGCCGAGCGGACAATCGGGAAGTTCAGGAAAGCCGATCCATCTCTTGAGCGTTTCTTTTCAAGGGCTTATGGCTATGCGGTCTTTTCTGATATCTACAAGGGCGGGTTCATGATCGTCGGCGGCGGCCACGGCAAAGGGGTGGTTTTCGATCAGGGAAGGCCCATCGGTCATTCGACCGTGACGATGCTCAATGTGGGGCCCCAGCTTGGCGGCCAATCATTTTCCGAGATCATTTTCTTCAAGGACCGGGCGGCGCTTGCTGACTTCACCAAAGGCAATTACGAGTTGAGTGCCCAGTTTGCCGTTGTGGCCGTCAGGGCTGGCATGGCGACCAATACCGACTACTCGAACGGCGTGGCCGTTTTTGCCATGCCTAACGCGGGTTTGATGGGAGAACTCACCGTTGGCGGCCAGAAGTTCACTTTCGAGCAGTACCGGTGATTCGACCGGCATTCGACAAGGTTTTTATCACTATCTCATTTTCTGATGAACTATGAAATTGTCGTGGGCCTTGAGGTCCACTGTCAGCTCAATACCGAAAGCAAGGCATTCTGCGGCTGCTCCGCCAAGTTCGGCAAATCGGCCAACACCAACGTCTGTCCGGTCTGCCTGGCGCTCCCCGGCGCGCTGCCGGTGCTGAATGCCCGTGTGGTGGAGGACGCCGTCAAGCTCGGCCTGGCCACCAACTGCACCATCGCCCGCCACTCGATTCTGGCACGCAAGAACTACTTCTATCCCGACCTTCCGAAGGGCTACCAGATTTCGCAGTACGAGGAGCCGATCTGCTCGGAGGGTATGATCCATATCGATCTCGAAGAGGGGGGCAAGGATGTTCGTCTGGTGAGGATTCACATCGAGGAGGACGCGGGCAAATCGATCCACGACATCGGCGACGACACCTACATCGACGTGAACCGTTGCGGCGTGCCGCTGCTGGAGATCGTGAGCTACCCCGACATGCGCACGCCGAAGGAGGCCTCGGCCTACCTGCAGAAGCTGCGCCAGATCGTCAAGTACCTCGGTGTCTCCGACGGCAACATGGAGGAGGGCAGCCTGCGCTGCGACGCCAACGTCTCGGTCAGGCCGGTTGGCGCGACCGAGTACGGCACCCGCACGGAGATCAAGAACATGAACTCGTTCCGCAACGTCGAACGCGCCATCGAGTACGAAGCCAAGCGCCACATCGAGGTGATCGAGGGCGGCGGCACGATTGTGCAGGAGACGCGCCTGTGGGACGCCGACAAGCTCGAAACCCGTTCGATGCGCGGCAAGGAGCATGCCCACGACTACCGCTACTTCCCCGATCCGGACCTCGTGCCGGTGCTGGTAGACGACGGCATGATGCACCGGATGCAGGAGGAGTTGCCGGAGTTCCCGGAAGATCGCGCGGCGCGTTTCGTTTCGGAGTTCGGCATTCCGGCCTACGATGCGGGCGTGCTGACCGTGGAGCGGGAGCTGGCCGACTATTTCGAATCAACGCTCAAGGTGTCGGGCGACGCGAAGGCTTCGTCGAACTGGGTGATGGGCGAGGTGATGCGTACGCTGAAGGAGAAGTATCTCGACATTCACGAATTCGCCATTTCGCCGGAGCGGCTCGGCGGCCTGATCAAACTCATCAACACGGGCGCGATCAGCAACACCATCGCCAAGCAGGTGTTCGAGATCATGCAGCAGGACGATGCGACGGCGGAAGCGATTGTCGAGCGCGAGGGGCTGGCGCAGGTTTCGGACACGGGAGCCATCGAGGCGGCCATCAGGGAGATTCTCGACGCGAACCAGAAGCAGCTCGAACAGTACCGCAGCGGCAAAACGCAGCTTTTTGGTTTCTTCGTCGGTCAGTGTATGCAGAAGATGAAGGGCAAGGCGAACCCGAAGGTGGTCAACGATATTCTGAAGTCGATGCTCGACGCCTGAGCAGGGTAGACCCGTCAGCTCTCCGTGCCGAACAGATCGTTCATGCGGGGACTTTCGGGAGCGCTTTCAGGTTTGGCGGGCCGGGCGGCCTCGGCGGGGTTGATCGTTTCAAGCTTCTTGCGGGTCTCCAGCAAGCGCTTGCGGCACTCCTCGGCGACCGACATTCCCTCCTCGTAAAGCGCGATGGAGTTTTCAAGCCCGGTGTCCGGGTTTTCGATGTTCCGGGTGACCTCTTCGAGGCGCTGGATCAGCTCTTCGATGGTCGGGGCGGCACTCTTGCGGGATTTGCTTGAAGCGGGCATCGGTCGGTCTGGTTTAAAATTGAGAGTAACATAGGTAACGATAGCGATTATTACAAAAAGGACGGAAGCGTGAAGTTTGTCGATAGTGCGAAAATCTCGGTGAAGGCTGGCGACGGCGGCCGGGGTTGCGTGAGTTTCAGAAGAGAGAAGTTCGTGCCCAAGGGCGGGCCTGATGGCGGTGACGGCGGCCGTGGGGGCCACGTCTATCTGCGCGCCAACAAGCAGCTTGCCACCCTGCTCGATTTCAAGTACCGCAAATCCTACATCGCCGACCGCGGCGGGCACGGGCTTGGCGCGCGCAAGAGCGGCAAGGATGGCAAGGATGTCATCATTGGCGTGCCGTGCGGCACGGTGGTGCGTAACGTCGAGACCGGCGAGGTGATGTGCGACATGGTCGAGGACGGACAGGAGATGATGATCGCCAAGGGTGGACGCGGTGGCTGGGGCAACCAGCACTTCGCCACGGCAACCCGGCAGGCTCCGCGATTCGCCCAGCCCGGCGAGCCGGGCGAGGAGTACGAACTCGAAATGGAGCTGAAGCTGATGGCCGACGTCGGCCTCGTTGGTTTTCCCAACGCAGGCAAATCGACCCTGATTTCGGTGCTCAGCGCGGCGCGGCCAAAAATCGCCGACTACCCGTTCACGACGCTGGTGCCGAATCTCGGCATTGTGCGCTATGAGGACTACAAATCCTTCGTCATGGCCGACATTCCGGGCATCATCGAAGGGGCGGCGGAAGGGCGCGGCCTGGGCATCCAGTTCCTGCGCCACATCGAGCGCACCAAGACGCTGCTCATCATGGTTCCCTCCAATACGGAGGATATTGCCGCCGAGTACGCCACGCTCCTGAAGGAGCTGGAGAAGTTCGACCCGTCGCTGCTCTCCAAGCCAAGACTCGCGGTGATCACCAAGATGGATATTGCGCCTGAGGATTTTGCCATGCCGGAGCTTGAAAAAGGGGTCAAGGTTCTCGCCATATCGAGTGTGGCGGGACAGGGACTCAAGGCGCTCAAGGATGAGCTGTGGCGGCAGGTCTCTCTCCAGAACCAGTCACCTTCTGAACATGCCGGCAACTGATACCTGCGTCAGAAATGCGCGTCTTGCCGACGCTTCGGCCATTTCACGAATCACCGAGGGCTATGCGGGCGAGGGGATCATGCTCAAGCGCCCGGTCGAGAATATTATCGAGCATATCCGTGATTTTTTCGTGGCCGACTACAAAGGGCAAGTTATCGGATGCTGCGCCATCGCGTTTTACACGGTGAAACTTGCTGAAATCCGCTCGCTCGCCGTGCTCGAAGAGTTTCGAAGCAAGGGAATCGGGCGTCTTCTGGTAGAAAAGGCAGAGGCTGTGCTGAGCGAAGAGGGAGTCAAAGAGGTATTCGTACTGACCCTGAATCCCGGATTTTTCAAGAGAATGGGGTACAAAGAGATCGAAAAGGAGTATTTTCCCCAGAAAATCTGGCGTGATTGCACCAATTGCCCGAAACTCATGGCATGTGACGAAATCGCCATGGTCAAAACGTTATAAGGGGCCAATCAGGCCCAGCCAGCTCTAATCCAGTCATAACCTTTAACCGGCCAGTACCAGTGATCGTCCAGGAAGTGATTATCAGAAACAGCGCGGGTCTGCACACCCGGCCAGCGGCGGCGGTCGTCAAGCTCGCCTCCAGATTCAAGTCGGACTTTTTCATCGAGATGGATGGCTCGGAAATCAACGCCAAGTCGATCATCGGCGTCATGAGCCTGGCCGCGCCCAAAGGGTCGCGCATGGTGCTCAAACTGGAGGGCGAGGACGAAGCAGAAGCGGCCAGGCATCTCATCGAATTTTTCGAACAGGGGTTCGGCGAAGCGTAGCATCAAAGCCAAACCAAACCGGAATCTGATCCCTTGACGCCCTTGCAGATAGCGTTGCTCAGTCCGTTTCCGCCGGTCAAGGGTGGAATCGCCCGATTCAGCGATGAGTTGCGCCGGGCCTTCGAAGCGGCGGGATGCGAGGTGGTGCCGGTGCCTTTCCGGCGGCTGTATCCGCGATGGCTCATGAAAGGTCGCACGGCGACAGAGCCTGGAGAATCTGACATGCCAGCTTCACCATTCACCTTCGATCTCATGAATCCGCTGAGCTGGCTCTCTTCAGCTCGAAAGCTTCGCAATACCAAACCAGATGTGCTGCTTATCGCTTACTGGAGCGGCGTTCTCGCCCCGCTCTGCGCGCTCATGCGCCGGGCAAGTGGACTGCCCACCTTCGTGCTGCTCCACAACTTCACCTCTCATGAACCCATTTCGGGAGAATCGATGCTGAAGCGCTTGCTTGTCTCGTCGTCCGACGGATTCATTACCCTCTCCCAAACGGTCGAGTCGGAGCTGCGGGCGTTTGCTCCGGCGGCGAAAACGCTACGCCTGTTCCATCCGCTCTACGAACGGCAGACCCCCGCGCCATCAAAAGCCGACGCACGGCGTTCGATCGGATTGCCGGAGGATGCGCCTGTGCTGCTCTTTTTCGGCTACGTTCGGGAATACAAGGGCCTTGACACCTTGTTCGAAGCGATGGCGCTCGTGCTTCAACGCGAGTCGTCGGCGCGGCTTGTCGTGGCCGGGGAGTTCATTCTCGGCTCGTCGCGTTTTCGGGAAGAGGCCCGACGGCTCGGTATCGATGGCGCGGTCGAATTCCGCGAAGGGTACGTGCCCGCCGATGAGGTCGCCACGCTGATGGCCGCCGCCGATGCGGTGGTGCTGCCCTACCGCTCGGCCACTCAATCGGGCATCGTGCCACTCGCGCTCGGCCACGGCGTGCCGGTGATCGCCTGCGACACCGGTGGCCTCGGCGATCAGGTCGAGCACGGATGTACTGGCTGGCTCGTCCGCGAGGAGGGCGCCGAGGCACTGGCTGACGGGATTCTCGGCTTTTTCCGCCAGCGCGAGCGCCTGCCGCTGAAGGCGGGCATCGACGACTTCCGCCGCCGCAATTCGTGGCGCGAATTCGCTTCGCAAGCTGCAGCTTTTCTGAAAACGTGCAGCCGGAGATCGGCATGAATGGCGGAAAAACAGCGGTCATCGTGCTGGGCTGGAACGGTGCGGCCGATACCCTCGCCTGCCTCGCCTCACTCGCGAAGGTGCGGCAGCCAGAGTTTACCGTCATTCTGGCGGACAACGGTTCTACCGATGGCACGGTGGGCCTCGTCCGCCAGGCGTTTCCGGAGGTCGAGATTCTCGAGCTTGGGCGCAACCTCGGCTTCGCAGCTGGCAACAATGCGGCATTCCGTTCGCTGCGCGGTCGCGGCTTTGACAACGTGGTGTTCCTGAACAACGACACCGTCGTCGATCCCGGTTTTCTTCAGCCTCTGCTCGACGAACTGCAAAAGCCGTGGGTGGGCATCGCCGCGCCGAAAATTCTCTACATGGACGATCCGGGGCGCATCTGGTACGCGGGCGGCGTGCTCGAATCAGCGACCGGCCTGATCGAACACACCGGCATTCGCCAGCCTGACGGGCCGCGCTTCGATACGCCGGAGCCGGTCTGGTACGCCACCGGGTGCTGCCTCGGGATGCGGTCTCGCGATTTCGATGCGGCAGGCGGTTTCGACGAGCGTTTCCGCATGTATGGCGAGGACGTCGATCTGTCGATCAAGGTGCGCAAGCGAGGCCTCATCGTCATGTATCAGCCCGCGTCGCGTATCTGGCATCGTGTTTCGGCTTCCTCCGGCGGTGAGATGAACCTCGGCAAGCAGCTCCGTAAAAGCGGTGCGGCGATGACGCTCTTCGCCAAGCACGGCATGATCGGCGGCCTCGTGCTCTATCCGCTGCTTCTGCCCTTTCGCGCGCTGCTCGGTCTGCTGCGCTTCCAGTTTTTCAGGCGGACGTCATCGCAAGAGCGGGAAGAGGCATGACGCGCGGCCAGGAGTTTCGGACGGTCGTTGATGGCGCTTGGAGCGCTGAGCCGGCCCACCGGATGCGGTGGGAGAAGAGTTTGGCGTTCGTCGCGGCGTCCGAAGCAATCGCGCTTCCGGCGCAGGCGGGACTCGACATCGGCGACCGCACGCCCGCAACCGCCATGCTCGAAGCGCACTTCGGCTGCCGCTTCGACACGACCTCGGTCGATCTCGACACCGAGCCACTCAACGTGGCCACTCGCTATCCGGTGGTGACGGCATTCGAGGTGATCGAACACCTCTATAACCCGCTCCACCTCCTGCTCCAGATTCGCGCCGCGCTCGATCCCGCCCCGTCGTCGCGCCTGTTTCTCTCGACTCCAGCGTGGAAGCCGGGTTTTCTGCAAAGTCCCGATCACTTCCACGAAATGCCGAAGCGCTCGCTCGCCGCGCTTCTGTCACGCACTGGCTTTGAGGTAGTGCGCAGCGCGGAGTTTGGCATCCGTTCGCCGCTCTTCTGCCTGCGCGGCGTCCGTCCCCTTCTGCGGTGCATTTTCGAAAAAATCAGGATTTACGAGCTTGCGGCACGGCGCTGAGCACATCGATCTCATCTGGTTCTCCGAAATCCAGTGGGACTTTCTCTCCACCCGGAAGCAACGCTTGCTCAACCGCTTTCCGGAACAGTGGCGCATCCTCTTTGTCGAGCCGTTCGCCGTTGGCCGCCGGAACCACTGGCTTCCCGCGAAGCGCGGGCGCGTGATGGTGGTGACCGTGCCGTTCCTCAAGAACATTCCGTCGGGTGAGCCGCAGCTTTTCAACAACGCGCTTATCCGCTGGCTTGTCACGCTTGCTGGCCGGATGCTCGCCGCATTCTGGTGCCAGGTGCTCGGCTTTTCGTCCTCTGAGCGGCTCATCGGGCTGAGCAACATCTACTGGGGCGGGGTGGTCGCCTCGATGCCGTGCCGGGTGCGTTTTTACGATGCCAACGACGATCACCCCGGTTTCACGCCCGGCCAGCCGTGGCTACGCGAATCCATGCGTCGCTTTGTCGAAAAGGCCGACCTGATTTTTTACGTGAGCAATCCGTTGCTCGACAAGCTCAGTCCACGACCGGAGCAGCGCTGCGTCGAACTCGGCAACGGCGTCGAGTTCGACCACTTCGCCGCGCCGCGTCCCGAAACGCCGGAAAAGCTTCGCTCGCTACCGGGGCCGATACTCGGCTACGCTGGCGCGATGGACTGGATCGATGCCGATCTCGTCGCCTCGGTCGCCCGCGCTTGGCCGGAGTACAGCGTCGTTCTCGTTGGCCCGGCATATGCGCATGACTGGGCGGATAGGCACGTTGAGTTGTTGTCCCTGCCGAATGTTCACTGGGTCGGCAAGGTTGGCTACGACGAGCTTCCGGCGTGGGTGCAGCGCTTCGATCTGGCGCTGATGCCGCTCGAACGGAGTCCACTGAAGCGAGCTTCCAATCCGAACAAGCTCTACGAATACGCGGCGGCGGGAGTGCCGATTCTTGCCATCGACTATTGCGATGCTGTCCGCAAGGCGAGCGGCGTGGCCCATGTTGCCTCGACGCCCGAGGAGTTCGTGCGGCTCGTGACGCAGGCGCTGGCCGACGGGCGAAAAGCGGCGCGGCAGGCATTCGCCAGAGCGCACAGCTGGGAGGCGCTTGCCAAAACGATGGTGAACGAGTTGCGTGACGCCATGCAACGGAGGCTCTCGTGAAACGGGAAGTGACCATCGCCAGGGAGGGAAGTATCGCGATGGCAGGATTCGCGTTCGGCCAGCTCTTCCGCTTTGGCTACAACCTCGCGGCGGCAAGGTTGCTTGGCGCGGAGGCTCTCGGCACCTACGCGCTTGTGGTCGCCGTGATGCAGGTGGGCGAAGTGGTGGCTGTAGGCGGCCTTGATGCAGGCTTGCTGCGCTTCGTCAGCCAGCGGGAGGGCGAGGAGCGCAAGAGCGTCATCGCATCGGCCATGAAGCGTTCGGTGCTTGCGTCGATGCTTGTCGGTGCGTTGGTGCTGCTCTTTTCGGGGCATGTCGCAGGGCTGTTGCACGGAGGCTGGCTTATGCAGCTGGCGCTGTGCAGCGCGGCGGCGGCATTGCCGTTGTCAGTGATGACGATCATGGCAGGGGTTACCATGCAGGCGCATCACAACCTTTTGCCCAAGGTGCTGGCCACGCAGGTGATTCAGCCAGTGCTGCTGGTGCTCACGATGGTTGTCGCCCGTTATGCTTCGGGCGTCAGCGCGGCGCTGGCCTTGCCGTTTCTTCTTGCGCCGCTGGCGGCACTCGTCTGGATTCTGCCGGGTTTCAGGCAAGTGACTGGTATCGGCCTGAGCGACGTGCGCCGCGCCTACGGCAACCGGGAGCTGTGGCAGTTCTCCCTGCCGCTGCTTGCCGTGGCACTTTTCTCGATCCTGTCACACTGGATCGACGTGGTGATGCTCGGTTTTCTGACCGACGTGCGCACGGTTGGCCTCTACCAGCCCGCCGCACGCACGGCCGGGCTACTGCGCTCTGTACTGCTTGCATTTTCCGGGATCGCCGCCCCCATAATCGCCGGATACCATGGGCGGCAGGAAAATGCGGGCATTCGGGAGACCTACGAGACAGTAAACCGCTGGATTGTGATGCTCGTCATGGTGCCGTTCCTGATGCTCGTGCTTTTTCCTGACGAGGTGCTCTCCGTGTTTGGCAAGGGCTTCGATGCGGGATCGACAGCGCTGGTGCTTCTGGCTGTCACGTCGCTTCTGTATGCCTCGTTTGGTCTCGGCAACACGGTGCTTGCCATGAGCGGCGGGGAGCGGCTGAGCATGATGAATCAGGCTGGGGCGCTTTTGCTTCAGGCTCTCCTGCACTGGCTCCTGATCCCTCGATTCGGATTGAACGGGGCGGCCTTCTCGACGCTCGCCGTCATGGCGTTGCTGACCATCGTGCGAATGGCTGAATTGCGCTCTCAGCTGGGCATTCCGGCACTTTCGGGCAAACTCTGGAAGCCACTCGCGGCGGGTATCGCCGCAGGGGCAATCATGCTTGCAATCAGGTACGGGGCCCCGTCGCTACCGCCGCTCATGCTGCTTGCCGTGGCAGGCGCAGCGGGAGGTTTCGTGTATGTACTGCTGATCCGGGCGCTCCGGTTGGAACAGGAGGAGATGGAAGTTATTTTGAAGTTTATGCCTTTTCTGAAACGTCAAAGAACGAACGCTGCGCCGTGAAAAAAGCCCCCTGGCCGTCCCTGGCCGCCATAGCCCTGTTTGCCCTTCTGCTCGTCGTGCCCTTCTGCCCGCTTCTTACCCTGCGCTTCGTGCCGGGTTCGCCGGACAGCGTCACGCCGATGGCGCTCGACAAGGCGCTCGAAGCATTGCAGGCGCAATCCGGCCGCTATCCGCTCTGGCAGCCCTGGACATTTTCGGGAATGCCGACCGTCGAGGCTTTCAGCTACCTGAGTGGCCTCTATCTGCCGAACCTGCTGTTCGGATTCCTGCATCTCGACCCGATGTACATTCAGCTTCTGCATCTCGTGTTTGCCGGAATGGGCGGCTTCGTGCTCGCGCGGCGGCTTGGTCTCGGCAGCATTCCTGCGTTCCTCTCGGGGTCGGCCTTTATGCTCAATCCCTACATGACCGCCATGCTCGTGTATGGTCACGGCAGTCAGCTCATGACGGCGGCGTACATGCCGTGGGTGCTCTGGGCGGCGCTTCGCCTCGGCGAAAAGGGCCGCCTTGCCGATGCGGGACTACTGGCGCTGATGCTCGGCTTGCAGCTCCAGCGCGCGCATGTGCAGATCGCGTGGTACACCTGGATGCTTGCCGTGCCGCTGCTCGTGATGAAGATTCTGATCGACGCGAAGCCCTGCGCTCCGAAGGGCAAGGCCGGAGTGCTCGCCCTCGCGGCGCTCGCGCTTGGCGTGGCTATCGCCTTGCAGGTCTATCTGCCTGCGCTCGGCTATCTGCCTTTCTCGGCGCGTTCGGGGGCTGGCGATGCCGCCGAGGCTTATCGCTACGCAACGCTGTGGTCGATGCATCCGCTGGAGCTGATTACCTACCTGATGCCCGGCGCGTTCGGCTTTGGCGGCATCACCTACTGGGGCTTCATGCCCTTCACCGATTTTCCCCACTACGCGGGCCTCGTCGTGCTTGGCTTCGCCATTGCCGGAGTCGTCGCCGGTCGCAAAAAGCCGATGGTGCTGTTCCTTTCCGCCATGACGGCATTGGCGCTTCTGCTCTCATTCGGCAACTTTTTCAGCCCGGTGTATGACCTTTTCTACCACTTCGCGCCAAAGTTCAGCTCCTTCCGGGTGCCGTCGATGGTGCTCGTCGTCGTGGCGCTCTGCCTTGCGCTGCTTGCCGGGTATGGGCTTCAGGCGTGGCTCGACAGGCCGCTGGCAGAATCGTCTCCCGTGCTCAAGTGGGGCGGTCTCTTCATCGGTGTGGCGGCAGTGCTCTTCCTCACCTTTGAAGGGGGACTCGAACAACTCCTCCGCGCTGCCTTTCCTACGGTGCAGATCGATAACTACGATCTGGTTACGATGGTCGGCAATCTTCGCTGGGAGCTGTGGAGCGGGAGCCTGTTCGTGCTGATCGTCGTGGCGGCAGCCGTTGCCGGCCTGTTGTGGATCGCTGCGCGGGGCATGACTGGGGCGCGGTTGGCAGCCATCGTGCTGGTTGCGCTGTCGTGCGCCGACCTCGTCTGGATCGACCATCGCATCGTCTCGCCCGATGAGCGCTCGCTGCGGGCTTCACCGCTGGTTGAGCGCGCGGCGCTCGACCGGGCGCTCGAAAGTGACGAGATCACCCGCTTCCTTGCCAGCCGCCCGGGCGTGTTCCGGATTTATCCGGCAGGCCGCCTCTTCACCGAAAACAAGTTCAGTCTTGCTGGTATCGAATCGGTTGGCGGCTACCATGCGGCCAAGCTCGGAGTCTATCAGGAGCTGCTCGCCCGTACCGACAATCTGGCCAACCTCGATGTTTTGCGGATGCTGAACGTAGGCTATGTGCTCAGCCCTGCACCGATCGACAATCCTGCGCTGAAGGCGGTGGCTGCCGGGAAGCTCAATCTCATTTCCGGCGAAGTGCCGGTTGCGGTGTATGAGCTTGCGGGCTCGATGCCGCGAGCCTGGTTCGCGCCGTGGGCTGTCGCCGTTCAGAGCGACGATGAGGCCATCGCGGCTGTCATGGCCGGGCGGGGTGCCGACGGCGGAGCGTTTGTGACCGGAGCTCCGTGGCAGGGGATGAAGCGTTTTTCGACCGGCACGGTGCTCTCCATGCAGCGGAGCGCCGAATCGATCGCGATGAAGGTTCGCGCGGAGGGCGACGCTTTGCTCGTGCTCAGCGAAGTCTTCTATCCCGAACGGTGGACGCTCACGGTCGATGGCCACGAGCAGCCGACGCTCAAAATCGATGGCATCATTCGTGGCATAGTAGTGCCACCGGGCGAGCACGAGGTGCGGTTCGTCTATGACCGGAGCCGTTTCGAAACGGGCCGGACGGTCTCGCTCGTCGCCACGCTCCTGTCGCTCGGTCTCATCGCCGCCGGAATCGTTACCGTAAGAACGTCCTCGAAAACCATCAAACCTTCGGGCAAGCCGTGAGAAAAGTCCTGATCCTTACCCGCAACTTTCCGCCATACGTCACCGGCAGTGCATCGAGGGCATGGAAGTTCGCCTCAAATTTCACCACCATTGGCTGGGAGCCGGTCGTCGTCGCCCCTCCCGCCATCGCCGGCATGGCTGGGGGCGTGAAGTCTGGCGCGAATCCCGTCAATGAGGTGTGCCGCATTGCCCCCGACCTCGATGCTGGTGAACTCGACGCGGCAGGCCGGTGCGCACTGTTGCATGGGCAGGAGGTTCCTGGTACGACGGGGTTGTTCAAGGGACGTCATGCCAAATCGTTCAAAAGCGCGACTGACGGCGAACTCTGGCTGAAAAATGCCACGGCCACGGTCGAGCGGCTGCTCGAAGAGGATCCGGAGATCGAGCTGCTCTATGCCCAGGGGCCACCGCTGGAGCCGCTCATGCTCGCGTTTGATATCGCCCGGAAGCACTCGCTGAACATCATGCTCGACATCACCGAGCCGCTCGATCCCTCGATGCCCCAGCCCGCTGCATCCCGTTCCTCCGCGGCGGCCAAAGCCGAGGAGCAGGTCATGCTCTCGGGCGTGCCGATCCTGACGCCGAACCGCCTTCTCAAGGAGTATTTCCTGAAAAAATACCACGGCAAGCTCGACAACAACCTCGTGACCATCGTGCCCCCAGCCTTCGATCCGTCACATCCGGCATTCAGGCGGCAGGAGCCGAACCGTTCAGGCACAGTGCTGCGCATCGCGTTGCTGGTGGCCGATTTGCCTGTTGCCGATCTCAAGGCGCTCGTCTCCGGCCTTGAGGCCTGGATACAGGCAGACGGCATCATCGCCGGAGGCATCGAGATCGTGCTTCTCGGCGATGGTGTGCCGGAGCTTCTGCGCCGCACTGCCAAGAAACCGGTCCAGAAACTTTTCACCGTCGATGAAACCGGCGGAATCGACAGTGAGCTGGAGGAGTGCAGGAAGACAGCGTTTTTCTGCGCCGTGCTGGGGAACTCCGCCGCCAGCGCAAGCATTGTGCCGGATCGTCTGGCCGACGCGCTTGGCATGGGCCTGCCCTTGTGCGTCATCGCGCCCGATGGCGAAGCGTCGCGGCTGGTGCTCGATGCCGGCGGCATGTCTGCGCCCGTCGGAGACGCAAAAGCGATCATGGAGCTGTTCCGTGCGATGGCTTCCGCCTGGTCGTTCGGGAACCTGCAAAGCACGCCTGACTGGCTCCGGGAGAAGCACGCCATCGGCACCGTCATGCAGGAGCTGACGAGAGCGATCGCCAGCCAGCCATTGCATTGATGCTTTATTGTTCGGGTTTTTGATTCGATCTGCTGTTTCGCCAATCCGGAACCGGCAGGCCGTCAAACCGGTTTGCCTCATGAACGAAGAAGGGTAACCATTGAGGAGCCGCCGATGAAGAACAAGCTGCCCGCACCACATCCGCTTCACGGACATTCCCACAAGCGGAAGCATGAAAAACGGCTCTTCAGGAGCCGCCACAAATCGATCGGCCAGCCGCCGGGCTCACTCATCCATATCGGCGAACAGAAGGTCGAGAAGGCTGAAATCACGGTCATCGGCTATGACGAAAAACAGATGGTCACGATGTCCGTCAGCGATGCCGCGGAGTGCTTCGCCCTGAAAGAGAAGTTCAAGGTGCTCTGGATCAACGTCGATGGCCTGCACGAAACTGGCGTGATCGAAAAGCTTGGGGAGCTGTTCGGCATCGATCCGCTGACGCAGGAGGACATCCTGCACACTGGCCAGCGCCCGAAAGTCGAGGATTTCGAGCGTTACCTCTTTCTGTCGCTCCAGATGCTCGACTTCAACCGCGAGACCGGCGAAATCGGCCAGGAGCAGCTGAGCATCGTGCTCGGCCCCGGCTGGCTCATCACCTTCCAGGAAAAGCCGGGCGACACGTTCGAAGCTCTCCGGCAGCGGATCGGCAGCAGCAGCGCCAAAGTCAGGAAGCACGAGGCCGATTTTCTCGCTTACGCCCTCGTCGATTCGGTTGTTGACCACTACTTCTCGATACTCGAAGAGATCGAGAACCGGATCGATATGCTGGACGCCGACCTGATGGCCACCTTCAGTCAGGAGACCTTCAATGCCCTCAACGCGCTCAAGCGGGAGCTGATCATGTTCCGCAAAGCGGTCTGGCCGTTGCGGGAGATCATCGGCAGCGTCGCGAGAGACGACTTCGCCGTGGTGGGGGACCTGGTCGAGCACTATTTCCGGGATGTGTATGACCACGTCATTCTCGTGATCGACACGGTCGAGGTGTTCCGGGAGATCGTCACCAGCATGCACGAAACCTGGCTGGCCGGCGTCAACAACCGAATGAACGAAATCATGAAGTTTCTCACCATGATCGCCACGATCTTCATGCCGCTGTCGTTCATTGCCGGGGTTTACGGCATGAACTTCAAATATATGCCGGAACTGAACCTCTGGTGGGGCTACTACGCCGTGCTCGGCCTCATGGTGCTGATCGTTCTGGGTTTCATGAAATATTACCGGTCGAGGAAATGGTTCTGAAGGAATGGTTTATCAGGCCCGGCCACATGCGGGGAAACCTGACCGGACTGAAATTCACAAACACATCCGCACCTACTTTTTCTTGCTGCCGACAAAATAGGTCAGTCCTGCGGTGACGAGCGCAATTGCCCCGCCAAGCCAGATCAGCTCCTGTTCACCGTGCCATTGCACCACATGGCCGAGAAAGACGACCGACATCACCACGACGATGACGCCGATCAGCTTGTTTTTCAGATCGTCGAGGGTATGAATGACCAGCCAGTGTGGCAATTCGAGTGTATCGTCGATGAACAGTTCGTACAGCCCCAGCGAGATGATGAAAAAGACTGTGCCGAGCAGGAACAGATCGATGCTCTCAATGAAGCCGAGCACGAGCAGCTTGCCGGTTTTACCGGAAATTTCTGCGTGCATGACCGTATCGGCAATAAGCTGAACCACCGAAATACCGCCATACAGAAGCAGTGTCAGTGCGGCAAAAAACGTTCCCGCAACTGCGATGATTACAAGGTACCGGCTTGAAGAGAGCAGTCGCTGCATGGTGATTGGTTTATGGGTTGATAGCCGTTGTTGTTGCAGCGCATAAGTTAGGTAATGGATGGGTGAAATGGAACAGTTCTGGTGAGTGCAGACAAGCGTAGCAACGCTACTCTTTTTTTTGTTGGCAGATTGCGGCTGTAATGGAGTGGGCGTTTTCTTTCGACCTTTGAAGGGCTTACAACGCATAACGTTACTTCTTACCACGCTTTTTCCCGGAGTTGTCGAATGCCATCACTGGACTGGCAAAAAGGCTGTCGTCAACCATCACAAGAAGGTTTCGTTTGATCGGTTGCGGCGCCTTGCCCTCCGGTGCTCGCCGGGATGCTGACGGTGTTTCCCTCATGCTCGGCCAGTTTGCGCGCTTCTGGACCTTCACGCCGGCCAGTAACGGCAAAGCTCTCGCCCGAGCTTTCGGCTTCTACGACAACGCCCTGCGCGGCGGAGAAGTTGGCCCCGGGAATGGCTTCGCCGTGCGGTGTGTGAAGGATTGACATCGATCTTTTCGCTGTAGCAAAACGCAAGAGAGAACCAACTCACTTCTCATTAGCCTGTTTATCTGTCAAGAATGAATGCCGGGTTATTCTTTTTATTGCTCGACTTTGAGTGAGTCTGTTTCAGGTTACGGTCGAAAGAGCGCAAGCATATCAGCGTATCGCCTGCCGTTTATAGCTATCTCTTCGTTTGTGAACAGGCTCCATGTTTTTTCTCTTACGTTCCTTTTTGCTGATGGTGATCGCGGGAGAGTTGTGAGAGCACGAAGTCGATAAGCTGTTCAGAGTTCGATATACTCACCGTTTTGCAGCGAGTAGCGGCGAAGGTTCAACGGTTCGTTGTTGTCGAGCTGGATGGCCAGAGCGGTGGCGAAGCCGCACATGTAGTCGAACACGGGCGTGATGCAGGTGAGGCTCCGGTTGGCTCCGAATGGCATCTTGAAGCGAGTCATGCGGTACTGCGTGGCGACATCGAAGGCGGCAAGGCCGTGTTCGAGCGGCCAGCCGCTGGCTTTGATCAGGGCTTCCTTGATGCTCCATATCCGGATGAATGCCTTGTTTTTTTCGCGACTGGGCAGGTTGACGATGATCGCGTACTCCTCGGCGGAGAAGTATTTGCGGGCCAGCAGATCGATGTCATCCACTGTTCGTATCCTTTCGATGTCGACGCCCATTTCAGAGTGTTTTGAAAAAGCGTAGACAATCTGACGGCCTGAATGGGAGAGGTTGAAGTAGAGGCCAATGTTTTCGGGGAAGGTCATGAACGGCTTTCCGACCTGCGTGCTGGAGAACCGGATCAGGGACGGTTCAATGCTGAGCGTCTCGCCGAGCAGGAGCCGGAGAAGACCTCTGCGGAGAACAAAGTTATGTCGGTCGTTGTCGAAACGGAATCGATCGGCTTTTTCTTTTTCCTCATCGGTAAGCGTTTCGAAAAGCTTCTCTTCCGGAATTCCGGCGATGTGCGTGTCGGTATGGATGAGGGTGACGGCCTCTTTCGAAATAATCATCATTTCATGTCTCAGGTTCTGGAAGGCCGTGGCCCCATTTCGCGCGCCTCGTTCCGTTTTGCTCAATCTACGATTTTTTGACTGGCATCGTTCCCGGAGCTTGGTTACACAAGCCTCGTGAGGGGAGGGGATTTCAGGAAACGGCGTAAACCGGATTCAATTCCAAGAGAAAAACGTTCACGGGGCAGGTTTTGCCTGGTATTCAGCAGATGAGAATCGCTCAATTTAATCTTATTCGGGTTTGGTGGCCGATAAAAATGGATAAAAGAGGCAGGTAAGTCAAAAAAACGATAGATGAGATTTTGTTTTTTGAGGTAATTCTTTTACTTTGGTCGTCCTTATGGTTTTCCCTGAATGATTTTTCATCGGAAGTCTCAAACGAAATAGAAAAGAGTTTACTGTATGCCGACGATTCAGCAGCTTATCAGGCACGGAAGAAGTATGAAGGCGTCAAAGACCGCCTCACCGGCTCTGGAAAAATGCCCTCAGAAAAGGGGTGTTTGCACCCGTGTCTACACGACTACCCCAAAAAAGCCGAACTCCGCGCTTCGCAAGGTCGCTCGTGTCAGGCTGTCCAACAAGATTGAAGTGACGGCTTACATTCCGGGTGAGGGTCATAACCTCCAGGAGCACTCCATTGTGCTGATCCGTGGCGGAAGGGTGAAGGATCTTCCTGGTGTCCGTTATCATATCGTTCGCGGCTCACTCGATACGTCGGGCGTCGCTGACCGCAAGCAGAGCCGCTCCAAGTACGGGGCCAAGGTTCCGAAGCCCGGTGCTGCTCCTGCAAAGAAGAAATAAAACTGAATCTTAACTCGGATTATAATGGCAAAGAAGGGTTCCGGATACGGACTGCGCGGCGGCGATTTTCGTTACAACGATGAGACGGTTGCTCGTCTGATCAATGCGATCATGCTCGATGGCAAGAAGGTTGTTGCGACCAAGGTTGTGTATGATGCTTTTGATATTATTGCGAACAAGGTTGAAGGTGGTGATGCTCTTGAGGTTTTCCGCAAGGCGATGGGCAATGTCGCTCCGCTGGTCGAGGTTCGCAGCAAAAGGGTTGGTGGCGCTACCTATCAGATTCCGATGGAGGTTCCGGCTTCCAGGAGAACCGCACTGGCTTTCCGCTGGATCAAGCAGTTTGCGACCCGTCGTGGCGGTCGTTCGATGGCCGAGAAACTCGCGGCTGAGCTGCTCGATGCTTCCAACGAGCAGGGCGCTTCGGTAAAGAAGCGCGACGAGGTGCATCGCATGGCTGAGGCCAACAAGGCATTTGCTCACTTCAGGTTCTGAGTCTGTAGGCAAGAAGGAATTACTTAAAAAACGATCGATTTATGGCACGGCAGGTTGCGTTAGATAAAGTCAGGAATATTGGTATCATGGCCCACATCGATGCGGGCAAGACCACGACGACAGAGAGGATTCTCTATTACACGGGTCGTCTGCACAAGATGGGTGAGGTGCACGAAGGTGGCGCCACCATGGACTGGATGGAGCAGGAGAAGGAGCGTGGTATCACGATTACTTCCGCTGCGACCACCTGTTTCTGGACTCCCAAGTACGGCAACTACGTCGGTGTCAATCACAGGATCAATATTATCGATACTCCCGGCCACGTTGACTTCACGGTCGAGGTGGAGCGTTCCCTTCGTGTGCTCGATGGCGCGGTTGCGCTGTTCTGCGCTGTGGGTGGTGTCGAGCCCCAGTCTGAAACCGTCTGGCGTCAGGCTAACAAGTATGGCGTTCCGAGGATCGCCTATGTTAACAAGATGGATCGCGTCGGCGCGAATTTCTTCGAGGCTGTCAAGGCTATTCGCGAGCGTCTCGGTGCCAACCCGGTGCCGATTCAGATCCCGATCGGTCAGGGCGAGATCTTCGCCGGCTTCGTCGATCTGATCCGCATGAAGGGGATTATCTACGACAAGGAAGATGGTAGCACCTACACCGAAGTTGAAATTCCGCACGATCTTGAAAACGAGGCTCGCACCTGGCGCATCAACATGCTTGAGGCTGTCTCCGAGCTCGACGAAACCCTTCTTGAAAAATATCTGAACGGTGAGGACATTACTGAAGAGGAGATCCGCACCGTGCTTCGCCAGGCTACCCTGGGCGTGACCATTATTCCGGTGCTCTGCGGTTCGTCCTTCAAGAACAAGGGCGTGCAGTTCATGCTGGATGCTGTGATCGATTACCTGGCTTCGCCGGTCGATGATGGTGAGGTGGAGGGCCACGATCCGAGAACTGAAGAGCCGATTGTCCGTCAGCCGAAAGACGAGGAGCCGTTCGCTGCGCTTGCGTTCAAGATCGCGACCGATCCTTTCGTCGGCAAGCTGACCTTCTTCCGGGTCTATTCAGGCGTGCTCAATGCAGGCAGCTACGTCCTCAACTCGATTACCGGCAAAAAGGAGCGTGTTGGTCGCGTCTTGCAGATGCACTCCAACAAGCGCGAGGAGCGTGATGCTGTGTATGCTGGCGATATCGCCGCTGCCGTCGGTCTCAAGGACGTGAGGACCGGAGATACGCTCTGCGACGAAAGCAAGCCGATCGTACTCGAAAAGATGGTCTTCCCCGAGCCGGTTATCGAGATTGCGGTTGAGCCAAAAACCAAGGCGGATAATGACAAACTCGGCATTTCTCTTGCCAAGCTTGCCGAAGAGGATCCGACCTTCAGGGTGAAAACTGATGAGGAAACCGGTCAGACGCTTATCGCGGGTATGGGTGAGCTTCATCTCGAGATTCTGGTTGACCGTCTGAAGCGCGAATTCAAGGTCGAGGCCAACGTTGGTCAGCCGCAGGTGGCCTATCGCGAAACCATTCGTGGTACGGTTGAATACGAAGGCAAGTTTGTTCGCCAGTCTGGCGGTAAAGGTCAGTTCGGTCTGGTTGTGCTCAGGGTTGAGCCGCTCGAAGAGGGCAAAGGCTATGAGTTTGCCGATGAGATCAAGGGCGGCGTGATTCCGAAAGAGTATATCCCCGCAGTTAACGCTGGTATCCAGCAGGCAATGAAAGACGGTGTCGTCGCCGGCTTCCCGATGCAGGATATCAAGGTTGCGCTGATCGACGGTAAGTACCACGAGGTTGACTCTTCGGAAATGGCATTCAAGATTGCAGGTTCAATCGGCTTCAAGGGTGCGGCCAAAAAGGCCAATCCGGTGCTGCTCGAACCGATCATGAAGGTCGAGGTCATCACTCCGGAAGAGTATCTCGGCGATGTGATGGGCGATCTCTCGGGACGTCGCGGTCACATCGAAGGCATGGGCCAGCGTGCTGGTGCCCAGTTTGTCAGCGCAAAAGTGCCGCTGTCTCAAATGTTCGGCTACTCGACTGATCTCCGATCGATGACCCAGGGCCGCGCGAACTACTCGATGGAGTTCGAGAGCTATCGCGAGGTTCCTCGCAACATCGCCGAAGCACTGCAAGAGAAGAGGGTTGGCAAGGATTCCGAATAACAGTTTTTCATCACCGCATCACTAAACAGATAACCGACAGGGAGAAGAGTTATGGCTAAAGAGTCATACAAGAGGGATAAACCCCACGTAAATATTGGTACAATCGGTCACGTTGACCACGGTAAAACCACTCTTACCGCCGCAATCACCAGCGTTCTCGCCAAGCAGGGCATGGCCGCTTTCCGTGAGTTCGGTGACATCGACAAAGCTCCGGAAGAGAGAGAGCGCGGTATCACCATCTCGACGGCACACGTCGAGTATCAGACCGCAAACCGTCACTACGCTCACATCGACTGCCCCGGTCACGCTGACTATATCAAAAACATGATCACCGGTGCTGCCCAGATGGACGGCGCTATCCTCGTCGTTGCCGGTACCGACGGCCCGATGCCCCAGACCCGTGAGCACATCCTGCTTGCCCGTCAGGTGAACGTTCCTGCGCTGGTCGTCTTCCTGAACAAGGTTGACATCGCTGACCCGGAACTTCTCGAGCTGGTCGAGATGGAGCTTCGTGAGCTTCTTACCGAGTACGGTTTCCCTGGCGACGATATTCCGATCATCAAAGGTTCCGCTCTTGCTGCTCTCAACGGTGATGCCGAAGGCGAGAAGCAGATCATGGAACTCATGGACGCCGTTGACAGCTACATTCCGCAGCCTGTCCGCGACGTTGACAAGCCGTTCCTGATGCCGGTCGAAGACGTGTTCTCCATCTCTGGTCGCGGTACCGTCGGTACTGGCCGTATCGAGAGGGGCCGCATCAAGGTTGGCGACGAAGTCGAGATCGTCGGTATCAAGCCGACCGCAAAATCGGTTGTTACCGGTATCGAAATGTTCCAGAAGATCCTCGACGAAGGTCAGGCAGGTGATAACGCAGGTCTGCTTCTTCGTGGTGTTGACAAGAATGCGCTTGAGCGCGGCATGGTTATCGCCAAGCCGGGTTCGATCACCCCGCACACCAAGTTCAAGGCTGAGGTTTACATCCTGAAGAAGGAGGAGGGTGGCCGTCACACGCCGTTCTTCAACGGCTATCGTCCGCAGTTCTACTTCAGAACCACCGACGTTACCGGTTCGGTGACCCTTCCTGAGGGCGTCGAAATGGTTATGCCTGGTGACAACCTCTCCGTCGATGTCGAGCTGATCGCTCCTATCGCCATGGAAGAGAGCCTCAGGTTCGCTATCCGCGAAGGCGGCCGTACGGTTGGTGCCGGTTCGGTAACCAAGATCGTCGAGTGATCGATTGATTGTTATCCCGGGGCGAGGCAGCGCTCTCGCCCCTTTTTTATTGAAACCATCGAAACAGGGATAGACCAGTGGCTGTTCAGCAAAAGATCAGGATCAAGCTCAAGTCGTACGACCATAGCCTCGTTGATAAGTGGGCTTTAAAGATTATCGATGTGGTCAAGCAGACGGATGCCATCATTTTTGGCCCCATTCCGCTTCCCACGAAAACTCATGTTTATACGGTCAACCGTTCACCTCATGTGGACAAAAAATCCCGTGAGCAGTTCGCATTTTCATCGCACAAGAGGTTGATCGAGATCATCAACCCGACGGCCAGAACGATTGATATGCTCATGAAGCTTGAGCTTCCGAGCGGCGTTGATGTGGAAATCAAGTCATAAAGTGTTTTAAAGTAAATAGAAAAGCTAATCGGATATGGGTGCGATTCTCGGGAAAAAAATCGGCATGACCCGTTTATACAATGATAAACGCGAAGCTGTTCCCTGCACGGTGATTCAGGCCGGGCCGTGTTATGTGACTCAGGTAAAGAGCACGGAAAAAGATGGCTACGAAGCCTATCAGCTCGGCTTTGGCGAGCGTGATGAAAAAAAGGTCTCCAAGCCTCTGGCAGGCCACTACAAAAAAGCTGGCAAGAATCCCGGATACATTCTGTCCGAAGTCAGCAAGAGCCTGATTGCCGGGGAACTCGAAGCTGGCGCTACCGTGCCCGTCGATGTCTTCAAGGAAGGCGACAAGATCGATGTGCTCGGTGTCACCAAGGGTAAAGGTTTTGCCGGTGTCGTCAAGCGTCACAACTTCGGTGGCGGTTCCAGAACGCACGGTCAGTCCGACAGGCTCAGGGCCCCGGGTTCGGTTGGTGGTTCGTCCGACCCTTCGAGAACCTTCAAGGGCACCAGAATGGCAGGCAGAATGGGTGGAGAGAACAAGACGGTTCAGAATCTTGTGATCGTCAAGGTTATGCCCGAGTCGAATCTCATCGTCGTGAAAGGCGCTGTGCCGGGACCGAAGAACTCCTATGTCAAGATTGTTTCAACAACCAAGTAAACGGTGAGTGCAGAGAACCATGGAATTAAAAGTACTCAATATACAAGGCGCAGAAACCGGTGAAGTGGTTACGCTGAACGATGAGATTTTCGCCGTTGAAGTTTCTGAACATGCTATGTACCTGGATGTGAAGGCAATTCTTGCCAATCGCCGCCAGGGTACCCATAAAGCCAAGACCCGCGCCGAAGTTCGCGGTGGCGGCAAGAAGCCGTTTCGCCAGAAAGGCACCGGTAATGCCCGCCAGGGGTCAACCCGCTCCGGTCTCATGGTCGGCGGTGGTACCATTTTCGGCCCACAGCCTCGCACCTACGATCAGAAGGTCAACCGCAAGGTCAAGCAGCTCGCCCGCCGTTCGGCGCTGAGCGCCAAGGCCGCTGCCGGTCAGATCGTCGTGGTCGATGATTTCAGTTTTGAGGCGATCAAGACCCGTCCGGTTGCCGATATGCTTAAAAATCTCGGTCTTGCCGAAAAGAAGACCCTGCTCATGATGCCGCATCACGACAACGTGGTCAGCACCTCCGGCAGAAATATCGAGAAGCTCAACGTCATGGTCGCCGATCAGGCTTCGACCTATGATATTCTCAACAGCCAGGCCGTGCTCTTCCAGAAGGCCGCCCTGCAGAAAATAGAAGAAACATTAGGGTAATTACCGTTTGCCAGTAAAAAGGAGAAGATTGCAATGAAAAACCCGTTGCTGCGGCCGTGGCTGACTGAAAAGAGCACGAAACTCACCGAGCAGAAAGGCCAGTATGTGTTCCAGGTCAAGATGGACGCCGATAAGTTCGATATCAAGAAAGCCGTCGAAGAGAAGTTCGGTGTCGATGTCGTTTCCATCCGTACCATCAACTGCCTCGGCAAGTCAAAGCGTCAGTACACCCGCAAAGGGCTCATCGCCGGCAAGAAGAGCGACTGGAAAAAAGCGATCGTAACCCTTGGCGACGGCCAGACGATCGATTACTATGCCAAGCCGGCTGAAAAGAGCGAGAAATAAGATTATCAACAGGATAAGATAAATAGTACGATGGCAGTCAGGAAATTAGCGCCGGTCACTCCGGGCACGAGGTTCGCCTCATATGCAGGTTTCGATGAGATCACCAAGAGTGCTCCCGAGAAAAGCCTTCTTGTGCCGATCAAAAGGACCGGAGGACGCAACAGCAACGGTCGCGTGACCTCTCGCCACATGGGTGGCGGTCACAAGAGGTTCTACCGTATCATCGATTTCAAGCGCAACAAGGACAACGTGCCTGCAAAAGTTGCGGCGATCGAGTACGATCCGAACCGATCCGCAAGGATTGCACTTCTTCATTATGTTGATGGAGAAAAACGTTATATTCTCGCTCCCAAAAATCTGAAGGTCGGCGACCGCATCGAAAGCGGCGAAAAGGTGGATATCAGGGTTGGCAATACCATGCCGCTGAAAAACATCCCGATCGGTTCCGATGTACACAATATTGAGCTGAAGATCGGAAAAGGCGGACAGATGGCAAGGTCAGCCGGCGCATATGCTGTGCTTGCCGCTCGTGAAGGCAACTACGCAACCCTGAAGATGCCGTCAGGTGAAATCAGGAAAGTTCGCATTGAGTGCCGTGCAACCATCGGCGTTATTGGAAACGCTGAGCACGAGAACATCAGCCTCGGTAAAGCAGGACGCAGCCGCTGGCTCGGTATTCGTCCCCAGACCCGCGGTATGGCCATGAACCCGGTTGATCATCCGATGGGCGGTGGTGAAGGTAAATCGAAATCTGGTGGCGGCAGAAAGCATCCGAAGTCTCCTTGGGGGCAGCTTGCTAAGGGTCTGAAGACCAGAAATAAGAAAAAAGCCTCGACGAAGTTGATCGTCCGCGGCAGAAAAGCCAAGTAACATAGCGGTAACAAACAACAAGCAGAGAGAATTATGCCAAGATCATTGAAAAAGGGCCCGTTCATCGAATTCAAGCTGGAAAAGCGGATCCTTGATATGAACAGCAAAGGTGAGAAGAAGGTGGTGAAAACCTGGTCGAGAAGCTCGATGATCTCTCCTGATTTTGTCGGTCACACCGTAGCGGTTCATAACGGCAAGACCCATGTGCCGGTTTACGTCAGCGAAAACATGGTCGGCCACAAACTTGGCGAATTCGCTCCGACCAGGTTGTTCCGCGGCCATGCGGGCGGCAAGGCTGAAAAGGGCGGTTCGGCACCCAGGAAAAAATAAACTGAATAACGCGGAAAGGTAAGAGATATCATGCAAGCTAAAGCAATTTTACGGCATACACCGACGTCGCCCAGAAAAATGCGGCTCGTGGCCGGCCTTGTTCGTGGCAAGCAGGTCGATCAGGCGAAAGCCATCCTGCACAACTCCACCAAAAGCGCTTCCCGTAACGTGATGGTTACGCTCAAATCGGCTGTGGCGAACTGGTCGCAGCTCAATCCTGACGAAAGGCTCAGCGATAACGAGCTGTTCGTCAAAGCGATCTTCGTCGATGAAGGTCCTTCGCTCAAGAGGCTCCTGCCGGCTCCGATGGGCCGCGCCTACAGGATTCGCAAGCGTTCGAATCACCTGACCATCGTCGTGGACAAGGTTGAGAACAAGGTAACCAAATAAAACAAGGAGATAGCATTGGGTCAGAAAGTAAATCCAACTGGATTCAGACTGGGAATCATCAAAGACTGGACTTCCCGCTGGTACGATGACGGACCGGTTATCGCCGAAAAGATCAAGCAGGATCAGGTTATTCGCAACTACGTCCAGGCAAGGCTGAAAAAAGAGAAGGCCGGTATTGCCAAGATTGTTATCGAGCGCACGACCAAGCATATCAAGATCAATATCTATGCTGCTCGTCCGGGCGCTGTCGTTGGCCGCAAGGGTGAAGAGATCAATAACCTTTCCCAGGAGCTGACCCGCATCACCGGCAAAGAGGTCAAGATCGACGTCGTCGAAGTGATCAAGCCGGAAATCGAAGCGCAACTGATCGGTGAGAATATCGCTTATCAGCTCGAAAATCGTGTCTCCTTCCGCCGTGCCATGAAGATGGCGATCCAGCAGGCGATGCGTGCCGGCGCTGAAGGCGTCAGGATTCGCTGTGCAGGCCGTCTTGGCGGTGCTGAAATTGCCCGTGCCGAGCAGTACAAAGAAGGAAAGATTCCGCTTCACACGCTCCGCGCCAATGTGGATTACGCAAGCGTGACCGCTCACACCATCGCCGGTGCTATCGGCATCAAGGTCTGGGTGTACAAGGGCGAGGTTCTCGTGCAGAGGCTCGACGCCATCGAAGAGGAAGAGATGAAGAAAATGCAGGAACGCCGTGGTGATTCCCGTGGCAGGGGTCGTGGCGATGGGCGCGGAGCAAAACGCCGCCGCCGTCCCGCCAAGAAGGCCTGACCTGACACAAGTACCATATAATTTGAAACTGAGAATGGAGTTGCCGGTATGTTAATGCCAAAGAGGGTTCAATACAGAAAGACGCAGCGTGGCCGCATGAAGGGCAACGCCCAGCGTGGAACGGCGGTGACGTTTGGCTCCTTCGGCCTGAAGGCTATGGAGCCGGCATGGATCACCAGCCGCCAGATCGAAGCCGCTCGCGTCGCAATGAACCGTTATATGAAGAGGGACGGAAAAATCTGGATCAGGATTTTCCCTGACAAGCCGGTTTCCAAGAAGCCTGCGGAAACCCGAATGGGTTCCGGTAAAGGTTCCCCGGAGTTCTGGGTTGCCGTCGTCAAGCCGGGCCGCGTGATGTTCGAGGCGGATGGCGTGCCGCGTGAGGTCGCTGTAGAGGCCTTCAGGCTTGCCGCCAAGAAGCTGCCGATCAAGACAAAGTTCATCGTCAGGCCAGATTACGAAGGATAACGTGCAATCTAACCGCCAGAGAAGCGTATTATGAAAAACTATGAAATAGCGGCCATGGACAAAAAAGAGCTCCTCTCAAAGATTGAAGAGCTCGAGAACAGACTGGCCGATCTCAACTTTTACCAGGCGATCGAACCGGCGCAGAACCCGATGGTGTTCCGTAATTCGAAGCGGGATATCGCCCGGATGAAAACCAGACTCACCCAGATCGACAGGCAGGAAAAAAGCAACGCCTGACAGTGGGTGCGTCAGTAAACAATAACCGGTTTCAACAGGAAGAATAACAAATGGACAACGCAGCAATGTCAAGTGGAGCTGAAACGAGGGGCAGAAAGAAGAGCTGGTTGGGCAAGGTTGTAAGCGATAGCATGGATAAGGGTATCGTTGTTGCCGTCGAGCGCAGGGTTCAGCATCCGGTCTACAAGAAGTACTTCAAGAAGACAACCCGTCTGATGGCTCATGACGAGAACAATGAGGCTGGTGTCGGCGATCTGGTGAGGATCACCGAATGCAGGCCGCTCAGCAAGAACAAGAGCTGCCGGCTTGTTGAAATCGTCGAAAAGGCCAAGTAACGGATTCACTATCATTTAAAGGGGTTAATGCAGGATGATCCAGAAAGAGACTAATCTGGTTGTCGCCGATAATAGCGGAGCGAAAAAAGTACGGTGCATTCATGTCTTCGGCGGTACCGGCAGGCGTTATGCCGCGCTTGGAGACCAGATCATGGTATCGGTCAAGGCTGCGGTTCCTGGCGGCGTCGTCAAGAAAAAAGATGTCTGCAAGGCAGTTGTGGTCAGGTGCGTCAAGGAGCAGAAAAGAAAGGATGGCTCCTATATCAGGTTTGACGAGAATGCCGTCGTGCTGCTCAACGCACAGGGCGAGCCGAGAGGCACCCGTATTTTCGGCCCGGTGGCGCGCGAGCTTCGCGACAAAAGATATATGAAGATCGTTTCGCTGGCTCCAGAGGTTCTCTGAGAGCCGATCAGCGGGAGTAACTCAGCTGGTAGAGTCACAGCCTTCCAAGCTGTTGGTCGCGGGTTCGAGTCCCGTCTCCCGCTCACGTTCAAGAATTACTATCATACAGGTCAATCATGAAAACTGGTATCAAAAAGGTCAAGCTCCACGTCAGGAAAAACGATGAGGTAACGGTCATTGCCGGTAACGACAAGGGCAAGTCAGGCAAAGTCCTGAAAGTGTTCCCTCAGAAAGGCCGCGTGATTGTCGAAGGCGTCAACATCCGGAAGCGCCACATGCGTCCGACCCAGGGAACGCCCCAGGGGTCGATCATCGAGCGCGAGTTTCCGATTCATGCCTCGAACGTCAAGAAGAGCTGAAAGAGATTTCATTAAAAGGCAGGATGACCAAGACCATCCTGTGTAAAAAGTACAAGCAAAGATGTCAAAAAAAGAGAGTGTAGAGCAGGAAGTTGCTATGCCTGCCCGCCTTGAGGTCTACTACCGTGAGACCGTCGTTCCGAAACTGATGGAGCGATTCAAGTACAAGAGCATCATGATGGTGCCCCGCCTTGAGAAGATTTCGGTGAACATCGGTGTTGGCGAAGCCGCACAGGAGCCGAAGCTGCTCGAAACCGCCATGCAGGAGCTTGGCCAGATCACCGGCCAGAAGCCGCAGGTTCGCAAGGCCAAGAAGGCTATCTCGAACTTCAAGCTCCGCGAGGGACAGGCCATCGGATGCCGCGTTACCCTTCGCCGCAAGATCATGTTTGAGTTCATGGATCGCTTTATTTCGGTCGCTGTGCCGAGGATCCGCGATTTCCGTGGCCTGAGCGATACGAGCTTCGATGGCCGTGGAAACTATAATGCCGGTATCCGCGAACAGATTATCTTCCCTGAGATCGACATCGACAAGGTGCCGAGAATCAACGGTATGGATATCAGCTTCGTCACCTCTGCGAAAACGGACGAAGAGGCCTACGAGCTGCTCAGCCTGCTCGGTATGCCGTTCAAGAAAAAGAACCAATAAATCATAGCCCTGTACCAAGATGGCAAGGAAAAGCATCATTGCACGAAACGAAAAGAGGAAGAAGCTCGTCGAAAAGTATGCGGCTAAACGTGAGGAGCTGAAAGCGGCAGGCGATTACCAGGCACTGAGCCAGCTTCCGAGAGACAGCTCAGCCACGAGGGTTCGCACCCGTTGCGTCCTGACCGGACGTGGCCGCGGTAACTACCAGAAGTTCGGGCTTTGCCGCCACATGTTCCGCAAACTGGCCCTCGAAGGAAAGCTTCCCGGTGTCAGAAAAGCGAGCTGGTAAGCGCGCCTGCGGAGATCAAGAGAAAGATGTCTGTTCATTTACGAATGTAACCAACTGTTAGAGCCATGCCCGTAACGGATTCCATAGCCGATTTCATCACCCGGATCAGAAACGCCGGAAGTGCAAAAAACAAGACGACCGATATTCCTTATACCAGAGTCAGGGAAAATCTCTCGAAGCTTCTTCTCGAGAAAGGATACATCAAGAACTACACGGTGATCACCTCCGAGCAGTTTCCTTTCATTCGTGTCGAGCTGAAATACATGCAGGATGGCCAGCACGCCATCAAGGAGATCAGCCGGGTCAGCAAACCTGGCCGCAGGGTCTATCAGGGCAAGGATATCAAGCGATACCTCGGCGGGCTTGGTCTTTTCATCCTTTCGACCTCGAAAGGCATCCTGACCGACAAGGAAGCGCGCGAACAGAACGTCGGTGGCGAGGTGCTGTTCCGTATTTATTAATTTCACAAGCCAAAGAGCATCAGTTTACCATGTCAAGAATAGGAAAAATGCCGATCAGGCTTGCCGATCAGGCTCAGGTCGAGGTCAAGGAGAATATGATCAACGTGACCGGTCCGAAGGGAGCGCTTTCCCAGGCTCTGGTCGATGAGGTTATCGTTTCGGTTGCCGATGGCGCCGTGACTGTCCAGAGAAAGGACGACAGCAAGCGCGCTCGTGCCATGCACGGACTATACCGGATGCTGGTGAGCAACATGGTCGAGGGTGTGACCAAAGGGTTCACCCGCAAACTCGAAATGTCCGGCGTCGGTTACCGCGCTGAGCTCAAGGGCGACCTCTTGGCGCTGACCCTCGGATACTCGCACATGATCTACTTCCAGGCTCCTGCCGAGATCAAGATCGAGGTGCCGGATCCGACCACCGTTCTTGTCAGCGGTATCGACAAGGCTCTGGTTGGCCAGATCGCCGCAAAGATTCGCTCCTTCAGGAAACCGGAGCCATATCGCGGCAAGGGTATCAAGTACGAAGGCGAAGTCATCCGCCGCAAGGAAGGCAAGGCTGCCGGCAAGTAAGCCGCCGCGCCGCATGAGCGAAACAAGTCAGGTAAAAAACATTTATACGGTTAGAGATAATGAGCCAAGTAGATAAAACTGCCCGCAGGCAGAAAATCAAGGCACGCAGCAGGGCTGTCGTGCGTGGCACCCAGGAAAGGCCAAGACTGTGCGTTTTCAGGAGTCTTTCGCAGATCTATGCGCAACTGATCGACGACGAGAGCGGCAAGACCCTTATGGCGGCATCGACCATGTCGAAAGAGAATGCCGGGCTTACCGGTACCAAATCCGAGGTGAGTGCAGCGATTGGCAAGCAGATTGCCGAGAAGGCTCTTGCACAGGGTATTTCCAGTGTCGTCTTCGACAGAAACGGATTCCGGTATCACGGTCGCATCAAGGCCCTGGCCGACGGCGCCCGTGAAGCAGGCCTGATCTTTTAAAACTTTTCAAAGAGAGAACGTACATGTCGAAAAAATCTGACAGGAATATCAAGCCCGGTGAGTTGAATCTGAAAGAGAAGCTGGTGCACATCAACAGGACCGCCAAGGTGGTCAAGGGCGGCAAGCGCTTCGGTTTCAACGCTATTGTGGTTGTCGGTGACAAGGAAGGTCATGTTGGATACGGGCTCGGAAAAGCGAACGAAGTTCAGGACGCTATTGCCAAGGGCGTAGAGGATGGCAAAAAGAACGTCATCAAGGTGCCGATCGTCAAGGGAACCATTCCCCACCCGATCGTCGCCAAATACGGTTCGGCCAAAGTGCTGATGAAGCCGGCGACCCCTGGTACCGGATTGATCGCTGGCGGCGCCGTCAGGGCCGTGCTTGAAATGGCTGGCATCCATGATATTCTGACCAAGTCTCTCGGCTCCTCCAATCCGCACAACGTGGTCAAGGCGGCTATCAAGGGACTTCAGAGCATCTCTGACGCCAACGATGTGGCAGAGCGCCGCTCGAAGAGCCTGAAAGAGGTATTTGAAAGCTAAAAAGGAGACAAGGTGATCATGAGTGAGAAAATGATAAAGGTTACCCAGGTGCGCAGCGTTATCGGCGGCACCAAGAAGCAGAAAGACACGATCAAGGCTCTCGGTCTGGGAAGGCCGAACCACAAGGTCGAAATCAAGGACAACGCCTGCACGAGAGGTCAGATTCGCGTCGTCCAGCACCTTGTCAAGGTTGAAGAGCTTTAACAGAATCAATAAAGACAGTCGGGAATCAAAGCAATGGATTTAAGTTCACTCCGCCCTGCCAAAGGCGCAGTCAAGGCAAGAAAGAGGGTCGGTCGCGGCCCCGGTTCAGGTAATGGTACGACAGCGGGCAAGGGCAACAAGGGTCAGCAGTCGCGCAGCGGCTACCAGCGTCCGGTCATCGAGGGCGGTCAGATGCCGATCTACCGCAGACTTCCGAAATTCGGTTTCACTCCTCCCAACCAGAAGGCTGTGGCTTGCGTCAACGTCGCCCAGATTCAGATGTGGATCGAGAAAGGGCTTGTTGGCGAAGAGATCAGCGTGCTCGATCTCAAGCACCTGTGCAACGCCAGCAACCAGGAGTATTTCAAGGTACTCGGCAACGGTGAGCTTACTTCCGCAGTGACCATCACGGCACACTTCTTCAGCAAGAGTGCCGAAGAGAAGATCGCCAAGGCTGGCGGCAAGATCGTCAAGGCGTACCGCACCCTCGAAGAGGCTGCCAAGGTCAACGGTCTGCCGTTTGAAGAGGCTCTTTTGACTCCCAAAGCCAAAGTTGTCAAGGTCAAGAAAGAGAAGAAATCGGTCAAGTCTTGAATCAGGGAATGAGCTGCCATGAAGCTTACTGAGAGTATCAGGAATATCAATAAAATCCCGGAGTTAAGGCAGCGTATACTGTATACCCTCCTGCTTCTGTTTGTTTACAGGCTGGGATCGCATATCACCATCCCAGGGGTTGACGCCTCTGCGGTAGCGAGTGCAACCACCTCTCATTCCAACGACCTGTTCGGTCTGTTTGACCTGTTTGTCGGAGGCGCGTTCGCTCGCGCCTCGATCTTTTCTCTTGGCATCATGCCGTACATCTCGGCCTCCATCATCATCCAGTTGCTTGGCGCGGTGACTCCTTATGTGCAGAAGCTCCAGAAAGAGGGTGAGGAGGGACGCCAGAAGATCAACCAGTATACTCGCTACGGCACTATTCTTATAGCGCTGCTGCAGGCGTGGGGCGTGAGTGTCAACCTTTCAAGTCCATCATCGTTCGGTAAGGTGGTTGTGCCCGATCCGGGTTTTTTCTTTACCATCACCGCGGTCATTATTCTCACTGCCAGCACCGTGTTTGTCATGTGGCTTGGCGAGCTGATCACGGAACGGGGGATCGGAAACGGCATATCGCTTATCATCATGATCGGTATCCTGGCAAGGTTCCCGGCCTCGCTGGTTGCTGAAGTCCAGTCGGTTTCGTTTGGCAGCAAGAACTGGATCGTCGAGATCGTTATCATGGCGGTGATGGCGGCCATTGTGGCTATCGTCGTCCTCTTGACCGTCGCCACGAGAAGGATCCCCGTACAGCACGCCAAACGCGTCGTTGGCCGCAAGGTTTATGGTGGCGGTACGCAGTACATCCCGATGAAGATCAACACGGCGGGCGTCATGCCGATCATTTTCGCCCAGTCGATCATGTTTCTGCCAAGCACCTTTCTTTCGTTTTTTCCCGAGAGTGAGGCGATGCAGAAAGTTGCGGCGGCATTTGCATATGACTCCTGGTGGTATGCGGGGATCTTCGGTCTGATGATCGTCTTTTTCACCTATTTCTATACAGCCATTGCCTTCAATCCGAAGGAGGTTGCTGATACCATGCGCCGTCAGGGTGGTTTCATTCCTGGCGTCCGTCCCGGCAAGAGCACCGAGGAGTTCATCGACAACATCCTGACCCGGATCACGCTTCCGGGGGCCATTGCGCTTGCTGTAATCGCAATTTTACCGACTTTTCTGACCAAGTTCGCCAATGTGACTCCCGGGTTCGCCCAGTTTTTCGGTGGTACCAGTCTGCTCATCGTCGTCAGCGTGGGACTCGATACGCTTCAGCAGGTCGAGAGTCACTTGATGATGCGTCATTACGACGGATTCATGAAGACGGCCAAGGCGCGCGGACGCCGGTAAGCAAGAGACGGGTCATGATCACCATCAAGAGCGAACGGGAAATAGAACTGATGCGGGAGGCTGGAGGACTGGTCGCCCGCGTGCTTGACATGCTGGAGAACGAGATTGGGCCCGGCATTTCAACCAAGCGTCTTGACGAGCTTGCCGAGCAGTTCATCAGAGATCATAACGCTGTGCCGAGTTTTCTGAATTACGTTCCGAAAGGCGAGTCTGGCGTGACGCCTTATCCGGCGACGCTTTGCGTGTCGATCGATGAGGAGGTTGTTCACGGTGTACCGAGCACGAAGCGCATTATTCACGAGGGCGAAATCGTCTCGGTCGATTGCGGAGTATACAAGAGCGGTTACCATGGAGATTCAGCGCGGACGTACATCATCGGCGAGGTCGATCCTGCGGTGCGGCAACTGGTTGATGTTACTCGTGAGTGTCTTGATCTCGGCATCGAGCAGGCTGTCGAGGGAAACCGTCTGCATGATATTTCGGCAGCGATTGAAAAGCATGCTCGCTCATTTGGCTACAGTGTGATCGAGAATATGGTTGGCCATGGCATCGGCAGCGAGTTGCATGAAGAACCGGCAGTACCGAATTACGGAAGACCTCATACCGGGGTGAAGCTTCGTTCCGGTATGACGATGGCCATTGAGCCGATGATCGCGCTCGGGCGTTCCCGCCGTGCGGTCAGCAAGCGGGGCGCCTGGGCCGCGGTGACCGAGGATGGAAGCTATTCAGCCCATTTTGAGCATACCATCGCCATCGGGAAAGGTCAGGCGGAAATCCTGACGAAGTAACGCAGGCAGGGCAAGCATCAGAATCATATTATAACGATCAGAAAGCGGAGAGATACACATTGGCCAAGGAAGAATCAATCGAGGTGGAAGGCGAAATTCTTGAAGCGCTTCCCAATGCACAGTTCAGGGTCAAGCTTGAAAACAGCCTTGAAGTGCTTGCTCACGTTTCGGGCAAGATCAGGATGCACTATATCCGAATCCTTCCCGGCGACAAGGTCAAGGTTCAGATTTCTCCTTATGACTTGAGCAAAGGCAGGATTACCTACCGGTACAAGTAAAAAACAGAAATAATCGTCCTTTATCCGGTTGATTATTAAGGATGTATTTATTACATTACATGCCTTTTCATATTTTGGACAGACCGGACAATCATAGCATGTGGGGTTTACCATGAAAATATATTCGTCTATCAAAAAACGTTGCGAGCACTGCAGGATTATCAAGCGCAAAGGAAAACGATTTGTGATCTGCAAGGTGAATCCAAGCCACAAGCAGCGCCAGGGGTGATCTTCAGGAACAATCAACAGATTTGAGAAAAAAATATGAGGTTAGCTGGGGTTAATTTGCCATTGAACAAGCATGCGGTCATCGGCCTGACCTATGTTTATGGCATCGGGAAAACATCTGCCAAGAACATACTCGCCAAAGCCGGCATCGCTCCTGAAAAGAAAATCTCCGAGCTGAGTGACGAAGAGGCGCACGCTATCAGGGAAATCATCGGTAACGAGTACACGGTCGAGGGTGAAGCTCGCGCTGAGCAGCAGCTCTCCATCAAGCGTCTGATGGATATCGGATGTTACCGTGGTCTCCGCCACCGCCGTTCACTTCCGGTCCGCGGCCAGCGCACCAGCACCAATGCCCGTACCAGAAAAGGCAAGCGCAAGACGGTTGCCGGCAAGAAGAAGGCAGGCAAGAAGTAAGGCCCGGAGCAATAAAGCAACAAGAGAGATAAAACACCGACAGACTCATGGCAACAGCGAGCAGGAAAAAAAAGAAAGTCAAGGTTACCCCAGAAGGTACCGTCCATATCAAGGCTTCGTTCAACAACGTCATGGTGACGATTACCGATACACTCGGCAATACGGTCTCATGGTCGAGCGCCGGCAAGAACGGCTTCAAGGGTTCCAAGAAAAATACCCCGTACGCATCGCAGGTCACTTCCGAGGCGGCTGCCAAGGAGGCGTTTGATCTTGGTATGCGCCACGTTGATGTGTTCATCAAAGGCCCCGGTGCGGGTCGCGATGCCGCCATCAGGGCGCTTCAGGGCGCGGGTCTGGAGGTTAAGACTATCCGCGATATTACGCCCCTGCCGCACAACGGTTGCAGGCCGCCCAAGCGCAGAAGGGTCTGACGGTTATTATCAAGAATTATCAATGAAGCAATTGCTATGGCACGATTCAGAGGCTCAATTACCAAAGTATCACGCAGGTTAGGGATAGCGCTTTCTCCCAAGGCGGAAAAATATCTCGAAAGACGTCCGTATGCTCCCGGCGAGCACGGCCAGTCCCGCAAGGGCAAAGTGTCGGAATATGCGCTGCAGCTCAGAGAGAAGCAGAAGATGAAATATCTTTATGGCATTCTCGAAAAGCAGTTCAGAAACTATTATAAAAAAGCGGTTGCCCAGCGAGGTGTTACCGGTGACAACCTGGTGAAGCTTCTCGAAAGGCGTTTTGATAACGTTGTTTATCGTTGCGGATTTTCTCCGTCGCGTGCAGGTGCCCGTCAGCTCGTTTCTCACGGTCATCTCCTGATCAACGGTAAGAAGGTCAATATTCCGTCCTATCTCGTTGCCCCCGGCGACCAGATCGAGTTCCGTCCGAAAAGCCGCAATCTCGACGCTGTGGCTGATTCGCTGAACAAGGCATCCGAGTCGAGGATTCCCGCATGGATCCAGGTGGACAAAGCCAACAGAAAAGCCGTATTTCTTGCAGTTCCCGAGCGTGTGGATGTACAGGAGCCCTTTAACGAACAGCTTGTTGTTGAGTTGTACTCCAAGTGATTTTTTTGAATCCTTAAGGTAGCAAGACTATGATATACCAGATGCAGATGCCTGCAAAGATCGATGTGGATGAAACGACCCACACCGGCAGTTTCGGGCGTTTCATCGCCCAGCCGCTGGAGAGGGGATACGGAGTTACGCTGGGCAATGCCATGAGAAGGGTTCTGCTGGCCTCTCTTCCCGGAGCAGCAATCACCGGGATCAAAATCGATGGGGTTTTTCACGAATTTTCAACGATTGAGGGCGTTCGTGAGGATGTTCCCGAGATTGTGCTGAACCTGAAGAAGGTTCGTTTCAGGTCAAGCTGCAAGCGCAGTTGCAAAACAACCCTGACGCTTGCCGGGCCGAAAGATTTTGTTGCCGGAGATATCGTAGCCCAGGATGGCGAGTTCGAAGTGCTCAACAAGGACTTGCATATCGCCACGATCAATTCTGAGGCAACCGTCACCATCGACATCTATGTCGGACGGGGACGCGGTTACGTACCTGCCGAGGAGAATCGTAGCGAAGGGATGCCGATCGGCTTCATTGCCATCGACTCGATCTTCACTCCGATCAGGAATGTCAAGCTGACTGTCGAGAACACCCGCGTTGGACAGCGTACGGACTACGAGAAGATGGTTCTTGATGTCGAGACCGACGGCTCGATCACTCCCGATGACGCGATCAGCCTCGCCGGCAAGATCATCAACGATCACATCACCTTTTTTGCCAACTTCTCTCCGACTGAAGAGGAGTTCTCCGAGGAGGAGTACAAACAGCTCGACGACGAGTTCGAAAGCATGCGCAAGCTCCTGCAGACCAAAATCGAGGACCTCGATCTTTCGGTTCGTTCGCACAACTGCCTGAGGCTCGCCGAAATCGATTCGCTTGGTGACCTGGTCTCCAGAAGGGAAGACGAGCTGCTCAACTACAAAAATTTCGGCAAGAAGTCGCTGACCGAACTGAAGGAACAGCTTGAAAAGTTCAACCTCAAGTTCGGGATGGATATTACCCGTTACCAGATGAAGGGTTGAGAAGGGTCATTTGTTTTATTGAACATCAATGAGAGCGGAAACAAGAAATGCGTAAAGTCAAGCCAGCAAGAAAACTCGGAAGAACGAGCGCCCATAGAAAAGCAACCCTGTCGAACCTTTCGACGCAGCTGCTGATCCACAAGCGTATCGAAACCACCGAGGCGAAAGCCAAGGAAACCCGCAAGGTTGTAGAGAAGATCATTACCAAGGCGCGCAAGGGAACCCACCACGCCCAGCGTGAGATTTTCGGTGCCCTTCGTGACAAAGAGGCCGTCCGTGAACTTTTCGAAGAGATCGTGGGCAGAATCGGTTCGCGTAACGGTGGATACACCCGTATTATCAAACTCGCTCCTCGCTATGGCGATGCCGCCAAGATGGCCGTCATCGAGCTGGTGGATTATGCCGAGGCTCCGTCCGCAGCACCGGTAGCTGCCAAGCAGGATCGCGCAAAGCGCGTCAAAGGCTCCAAGAAAGCCGAGGCCGGATCGCAGGAGAACGAGGGTGGTGACGCCGCCGAATAAAGGCGACACCTTCTCGGATTGTAGAAAAAAACACGGTAGTCATCGTTCGCTCGATCTTCTCGATCACCAGCGGGCGATGACTATCTGCTTTTCTGAGAACATCGGATCGATTTCTCCTATCGGAAGCTGATCCACTGAGGCGGGGAATCCCAGATGCTTCTCCCTTGACAGCACCGCTTCGGCAATCTCTTCATTGAGGTTGCCGCCTTTGAGGCAGATGAGCACCCCATCGCGTTTGAGCAGCCTGGCGCTGTAGGCGCATAACTCTTCGAGCGGCGCAACCTGACGGCTGAGCACCGTGTCAAAGATCACACCTTTCAGTTCTTCGACTCTTGAATGCAGGGCAATGACGTTTTCGAGGCCAAGTTCCTTGATCATTGCTTTGCAGGCAGCGATCTTCTTGCCGGTGGAATCGACCAGCAGGAATGAGGTTTCAGGAAAAAGGATGGCCAGCGGAATGCCTGGCAAGCCGCCGCCGGTGCCGAGGTCGAGCACCGTTTCGCCGGGTTTGAAGTCGTGGATGCGGGCGATGAGCAGCGAGTGAAACACATGCTTGACGATGACCGGCGCATGTTCCTTGCGGCTGACGAGGTTTACCTTGAGGTTCCAGGCTTCGAGAAGTCCGGCATAGCGCGCCAGAAGTGTAAGAGCATTTTTGGTAACAGGGATGCCGTGCTGACGGCAGAGATTCTCGAGCAGGTGCAGGTCGTTCTGCATGACGAATAGTTCGGCTGCGATGGTGATGAAAAAGCATACAACAGGAAAAAAACGACATTTTAACGCCAATGGCAAATGTTCTGTGCCCCGGGGAAATGCCCGCCGGCACTGGTGGAAAATGTCGTACATTGATAAAACAGGATTTTTGGTGAAAGCGTTGTGAGATCAGCAAGATTATGAAGTAATGAAGCAGATTGCCGACAAACATGTCTATGCGGTGGTTATGGCCGGAGGTATAGGCAGCAAGCTCTGGCCCCTTTCGAGAAAGAAATCCCCAAAGCAGTTTCTCCATTTCTTCGACGGCGGAACGATGATCCGGAAAACGGTCGAAAGAATTGCCGGTGCCGTCCGGATGGAGAACATTCTCATCATCACCGGCAAGCAGCATTGGCGCCTGGTCAACGACTCGCTTCCCGATTTTGATGTCGATAACATCATTATCGAACCCACCATCAAGGATACGGCCACCTGCATCGCGCTGGCCACGACCTTCATTCGCAAGCGCGATCCCGACGCTGTCACCATCGTACTGCCTGCCGACCATCTCGTGCTTGACGAAGAGCAGTTCCTGAAGACGGTCTCCAAGGGCGTCAGACTTGCGCGGAAACAGAGAGGGCTGATCACGGTCGGCATCCATCCTGACAGGCCTGAGACGCGATATGGATATATCCAGGTCGAACCATCGGTTATGATCGGGGAGGAAAACGACGATCCGGATGACGATGACATTGCACTCTTCCGGGTGAAAACCTTTGCCGAGAAACCCGATCTGGCTACTGCCGAGCATTTTTTGCAAAGCCAGGACTTCTGGTGGAACAGCGGTGTTTTCATCTGGCACGTCGATGACATCAGCCGGGAGTACAGCCGCTCGCTGCCCGATCTGTATGAAGATATGCAGAACGTTCACGCCTTTATCGGTACCGAGCGGCAGGAGTCGGTCATCGAGGATGTCTATAGCTGGGTTCACCCTGTTTCGATTGCCTACGGCATCATGGAAAAGGCTGAGAAGGTCTATATGCTTGCCGGGAATTTTGGCTGGACCGATCTTGGATGCTGGGACGAGGTGATCAAGATTGGTCTTGGCCTCGAAGGACGCGACATGGATGGCAGCGAGTCGATCATGATCGACTCGAAAAACGTCTTTGTCCGGAAGCCCCATGGCAAGGCGGTGGTGAGCATCGGCGTGGATGACATTATCGTGGTCGATACGCCCGACGCGCTGCTTATCTGCAAGGCGGGCGAGTCGCAAAAGGTGGTCAAAGCGGTTGAGATGATGAGGCGGGAGCCGGGGTTGGAAGGGTTTCTGTAGAAAGAATCGGAATGAAAAGAGATGCAATGAAAAAGCCGGAGTTGGTTGTTCCGGCTTTTTTCGTTTAGCCCTTTTTCTTAGACCAGGTGGCGCCCTCTTTGGTGTCCTTGATTTCAATGCCTCGCTGGAGGAGCAAGTCGCGGATTTTGTCGCTGGTGGCGAAATCCTTGCTGGTGCGAGCCTCCTTGCGGAGTTCGAGCAGCACAGCCATGACGTCGTCGAGAGTTTGCGCGCTTTCGCCGCTCTCTCCGGCCAGCAGTTCGTCGCGGCTTTTGAGGATGCCGAGCACTTCTCCGGCGAAGGCGTCGAGCATCGCCAGCGCAGCAGCTTTCGATGCGGCGTCGAGGCCGCCTTTGTCGAGAGCGCTGTTGAGCGCCTTGACGAACTCGAAGATCACTGAAATAGCTACTGGCGTGTTGAAGTCGTCGTTCAGGGCGTCGGTGATTTTCTGCTCGAACGAGGCCACGTCGAGCAGTCCCTTGTCCTCCGCCGATTCCACCAGCCGCTTGTAGGCCTCCTGCAACTTCTCGAAACCCGACTGCGATGCCTTGATTGCTACCTCAGAGAAGTCGAGCGGGGAGCGGTAGTGCGATTGCAAAATGAAGAAGCGGATTACCAGCGGGTCGAATTTCCCGAACAACTCCTTGAGGTTCACGAAGTTCTTGAGCGACTTGCCCATCTTGACGCCATCGACCGTCACCATGTTGTTGTGCATCCAGTAGCGCACGAAGGGCTTGCCGGTGGCCGCTTCGGACTGCGCGATCTCGCAGTCGTGGTGCGGGAACTTGTTCTCCATGCCGCCGCCGTGGATGTCGATGGTGTCGCCGAGGTACTTCATCGCCATCGCCGAACACTCCAGATGCCAGCCCGGATAGCCCTCGCCCCAAGGCGACTGCCATTTCATGATGTGGCCCGGCTCGGCCATTTTCCAGAGCGCGAAGTCCGAAGGGTTACGCTTGTCGGAGCGCTCTGCGACGCGCCCGCCCGATTGCAACGCCTCCTGGTCGGTACGGCCCGAAAGCTTGCCGTACCCCTCGAACGAGTTGACGTCAAAATACACGTTGCCGTTGGATTCGTAGGCGTGGCCGGTTTCGACGAGGCGCTCGACCAGCGCGATCTGCTCCGGGATGTGGCCGGTCGCCGTCGGCGCGATGTTCGGGCGTTCGACGCCGAGCCGGTCCATATCCTCGTAGAAGCTGCGGGTGTAGTACTGCGCCACCTCCATCGGTTCGATGCGCTCCTGCCGAGCCTGTTTCTGGATCTTGTCCTCCCCTTCGTCGGCGTCATCGGTCAGGTGGCCTACGTCGGTGATGTTCTGCACGTACCGCACCTTGTAGCCCTGTTCTTCGCCGACGTGGCGCAGCCAGCGCACCACCACGTCGAATGACACGTAGCTTTTGGCGTGGCCGAGGTGAGCGTGGCCGTACACGGTCGGGCCGCAAACGTAGATGGTCGCCAGACCGGGATTGATGGGTTCAAAGGGTTCCTTTGTGCGGGTAAGCGAGTTGTAGATATGCAGAGAGGACATCCGGATAGCGATGAAGAGTTGCCGAATCCCGGTTTATGACCGGGAAATGTTTTAAAAGTTAAACATTTGGCTCGGTAAGGCAAGGCTTTTCAGCGGCCACCTCTGCTGAATTGTTCCGGTATGCTTGCTCTGTCAACGGATTCACAAACGAGCTAGGGGGAGCACGTAAGGCATTTTATCTCACCACAGCCAGAGAGTGCAGTTTAAGACAGCCAATGGGCCGAAGGGAAGAATCGCTGGTATTGTGGCAATCAGTAATTATGGCGTTATTTTTCGATGTGTTATTGTGATAATATCATATGTATGTTATATTTCCCCTCAGGAAGTCTGAGGGGCATAAAGGTCGCCGTGCGAAGTGCATTCGAAAAGCTGACAATCAATTCGAGAGTCGCTCGATCGTCGATTTCAAATTTTCGATGATTTGTGTCCAACGGTATAATCAGAGTTCACCTCCACGCGTGGGTTCAAGTCCTTGCCGGGCATGGGTTTTTACCGTATCGGAGAAGCCGTATTGCGGTTGCTTTCCACACCGGAAGGTACTAAACAAGGAAAATGACATGATGAAAGAAATAGCGCCCTGGACGCTAAAGGGGGCCGTCATTGCCGGTGTGGTGTTGATCAGCGGATTAGACTGGTTTTCGGGCCATGACCTCAGTTTTTTTGCCTTCTATTTTATTCCAATTGCTTTTGCCGCCTGGCATCTTGGCTTTCGGTTTGCCGTTATCACAGCTTTGCTGATCGGAATCGCATGGTTTTGTGAAGACTTGTTTGCCGGGCATCACTATTTCACCAGTCTGTACGAAGTCTGGAACACTACGACTTATTCCGCCGCATATATCGTGTTCGGATGGGCCTTTTCGAAACAGCGCCAAATGCTTGATCGCGAGCGCCAAGTTGCCGAAGAGTTGAGGAGGGCGCTTTCGGAAATAACGATTCTTGAGACTTTTCTGCCGATTTGCGCCGAATGCAAAAAGATTCACGATAATGACGGCGAGTGGAAGGATCTGGAGGTGTACTTCAGTCAGCACTCGAACACCCAGTTTACGCATGGTTACTGCCCGGAGTGTGGAAAACTGGCACTGGAAGAGGCCGACACGACGGCAATGCCCGGGGCGGAAGATGCCGGGGATGCCGTTTCCTTCTCCCGATGAATTCCTTTCAATTGCATTCTCTGCGGCTGTTCTCCTGTACGCACGTTCGTAAATGGAATAACAGCGCACTGTTGATTACCTTCTAAAATGTGACCGGTTCGACGCCCGGCCGCTGAACACACGGTATCATGTCGGGAAGATCGTGCCTCTCTGGTCAGTGAGCCGTCCAGAGTCCCTTTCAATCCGGGCCGCTTTCAACGCCATAACGGCAGTAGCAGGGGGGTATGCGGAACTTGTATCACACTTCTCCATTTTCCGACTCTTTTTGTCCCAGAGCGGGTGTTTGCCGGTTTGCATCTCTGCGTCAAATGATAGTTCTTCTCCTTATCCCCCTCTTCTTTTACATCTTTTCCGGCAGCACAGAAAAGCACAGACAATAAGTCCATATCCGAAATGAGTCACAGCGAATCACCGAAGAAGGTCAAGGTCGCGACCTGGAGCGAATTGCAGGAGAGAAAGCCGGGCTATGCGCTGGTCGGCGAGGTCGATCTGGTCATAATCCGGCACGACGACGAGGTCTCGGTGCTCTACGGGCGCTGCCTGCATCGCGGTGGTCTCATGGCCGACGGTTTCGTGAAAGGCGATAACCTCATCTGCGGTCTGCACAACTGGGATTATCGACTCGATACCGGCGTGAGCGAGTACAACAATGAGGAGGCGCTGCACCGGTTCCGGGCGTGGATCGACCGGGAGGCCGATGCGGTGCTGGTTGACGAAAACGAGGTGACGGAGTGGGCGTGTCGGCATCCCCAGCCCTATGATCGCGAAAAGTATCAGGGCCTCTACGCCGACCCCCACGGCGGGCCAGAGGAGCCTCACAACAGTCACATTCATCAGCTTGCCGAAACCGATCCTGCCAGCTTTTCGCCGCAGGGCGCGGTTTCGGCGATGGGCGTGCCGGGCGACCAGCTGCCGAAATGGGATGACATTCAGATACTCACCGCCCAGCTCGCCGTCCAGCCGCTCGATGACGATGCCCACGTGGGAACCGATGTCGTCATCGGGCCTTGCGCCAAAAGGCCGCTGCGTCTCGAAATTCCCCTGCTGATTACCGACATGAGCTACGGGGCGCTCAGCCGCGAGGTCAAGATCGCGCTGGCCAGAGGGGCTGAACTTGCCGGTACCGGCATCTGCTCTGGCGAAGGCGGAATGCTTGAAGACGAACGGGCCGAGAACTCCCGCTATTTCTATGAGCTCGCTCCTGCGGAGTTCGGCTTCGAGATCGAACAGGTTGCCTGTTGCCAGGCGTTCCACTTCAAGGCCGGGCAGGCCGCCAAAACCGGCGTGGGCGGTTTGCTGCCCGCTGACAAAGTCACCGAGGAGATCGCCCGCGTTCGCGGTCTTGAGCCGCATCGCGATGCCCACGCTCCGGCGCACTTCCGCAACCTGCGCATGCCGGAAGAGTTCGCCGAACGGGCCGCGCGCGTCCGTGAAGCGACCGGTGGCATCCCAATCGGCTTCAAACTCTCGGCACAACATATCGAGGCCGACCTCGACTTCGCGATCGAAGCGGGCGCGGACTACGTCATCCTCGACGGGCGCGGCGGGGGCACCGGGGCGTCGCCTAACCTGCTGAAAAACAACATCTCCGTTCCGACCATCCCGGCCCTTGCGCGGGCGCGGCGGCACCTCGACCAAAGCGCCGCCACCCACATCAGCCTCCTTATCACCGGCGGCCTGCGCACCGAGTCCGACTTCATCAAGGCGCTCGCCCTCGGAGCCGACGCCGTTGCCCTCGGCAACGCGGCGATCCAGGCCGCCGGATGCCTCGGCATGAGAGCCTGCCACAACAACCACTGTCCCGTCGGCGTCGCGACGCAAGACCCCGAGTTGCGCCAGCGCCTCAAGATCGACCTGGCCGCGCAAAGGGTTTACCGCTTCCTGCGCAACTCGGTCGCCATGATGCAGGTCATGGCAAGAGCCTGCGGCCACAATCACCTCAATCGCTTCACCGTCTCCGATCTGGTAAGCTGGAAGCAGGAGATGACCACATTGGCAGGGATTCGCTATGGCGGAATTGGCGGGTGATGATCACTTCGGGGCGTGGAAGTTCCTGTTTTTTTTGAGTGAGTGCACAAGAGGGTATCGTGAGCAGCGTCAAAGGTGAGTAGGCTTTTTCCAACCCATACTCAAACACCACGATGAAAAAACAACTGATCTCGCTGCTGCTGGCGACCACCGTTCTTCCCGGTAAAGCAATTCTCGAAGCAAAGCCTGCAAGCGATGCCGGATGTTCCGAAGCGCGGCAAATTCGCGATCAGTCTCTGAGAAAGGCATTCGCGAAGTATGCGCAGGAGTATGACAACCTGAGGCCAGTCAAAGGGCAGTGCCCCTCGGACTACAGGCTGGTGCAGCTCGCTCTGCTGCTCGATACCAGCAACAGCATGGATGGCCTGATCAGCCAGGCAAAGAGCCAGCTTTGGCGGATTGTCAACGAGGTGTCGAGAATGCGTAAAAGGGGCGAACCCATCCGCCTGCAGGTTGCTCTGTACGAGTATGGCAACAACGGGCTTTCTCCCAGATCCGGGTACATCCGTCAGGTCGTCCCGTTCACCGAGGATCTCGATCTGCTCTCCGAAGCGCTCTTTTCGCTGAAAACCTATGGTGGTCTGGAGTATTGTGGCCACGTGATCGGCAGCAGCCTGAACCAGCTGAAATGGAACAGCTCCCGTGACGGGCTGAAACTGATCTACATCGCCGGCAATGAGCCTTTCGACCAGGGCGATGTCAGCTATGAGGCGGCATGCCGCTGGGCTGCCGAGCGTGATGTCGCGGTTAATACCATCTATTGCGGCGACTATTATGCCGGTGTTCAGGGGCTCTGGAAAAGAGGTGCCACAATCGGTGGCGGCAGTTATTTCTCCATCGACAGCGACGAGCGCACACCGGGCATTGTGACGCCTTATGATGATGACCTCATGATGCTCAACAGGAAGATCAACGATACCTATGTGCCCTATGGCGAAAAGGGCAAAGAGCGACTGGCCCGGCAGGCACAGCAGGATGCGAACGCATCGGCAATGTCCGCCCCGGTTGCGGCTGAACGTGCTGCCACGAAAAGTTCGTCTCTGTACAAGGCTTCCGGCTGGGATCTTGTCGATGCCATCGACAACAAGAAAGTTACGGTCGAGGGACTCAAGAAGGAGAGTCTTCCCGATGAGCTGAAAGGCAAATCTGATAAAGAGATCGGCAGGTATGTGCAGCAGAAAAAAGGGGAGCGCGAAAACCTGAAAGCGCAGATCTCTGAACTCAGCAAAAAACGGGATGCCTATGTTCAGCAGAAAGAGCAGGAGAGCGCCGATTCAAAGAGCCTCGGCTCGGTGATTCTCGAAAACCTGCGCACGCAGGCTGCCAAGAAGAATTTCAGCTACAAATAACGTTTTTCGGCCACCGCTGCTCTGGCTTTTGAGAGGAGCTAAATGCCTTTCGTGCCAGGTAGCGGTGCCTCTTGTGACGCTCCTCAATTACTTCACAGTGCCATAGGGGTAACAAAAAGATTTTCAATTTCTTGAAAATCAGCTGTATGTTTCGTACATAAGAAATGTAAGCCATGCCGTCAGGCTTATTTTTTACCCCTTCCGAGACGGTTCCTGATATGCGATGATGTTCCGATAGTCATTATTGACTGCCGATGTGTTTCTTTTTGTTGATATAGATGCAGGCATTTATTTGAGGGACTGATTGGAATTTAAGGTTGGGGGTACCAGATTTTGTTACCTCGTTTGCTCGTATGCCTCATATTCCCTCATATTTCCACTAATGAAATGTACAGAAATAAGTCTGCTGAATTTCATGATATGTTTGCTTATATACTTGATTTCCGTAATCTTTTTGGCAGGATTTAGCCTTTATCTCCAATCAAATTAATTGGTATGGAATATAATAAAAAAGAAATATGGTTTAATGGCGAGATGTTTTCTGGCGATGGCGTTACAGTTGCGTTGGTTCAGTTAACCTCACCATTTAATGATGAGATTACACCTATCAGAGGTCATGATTATCCTGTTTTTGGATGGACGAAAAATGCATATGAGAAAAAGCTTGTAAAAATAAGGCGTATACTGGATAGATATTTACGATCGGAAAGGCATATTGATATATTGGTTTTTCCGGAATATGCATTACACCCGGATATGGTGCCGTTATTTAAAGAATTTTCTGAAAATAATAATACGATATGTATTGTTAATTATTATATGGATGATGAGCGTGCTAATATTAGTAAAATTATATTTCCATCAAAAGCAATTAATGGTATTCGGGAATATAATCAATATAAGATTTCGCCATCTGAAGAGGACGCTGATTATTTATTGGATTTAAGAGGCGTAAAAGGTGATGATGAACGATTAGTTTATTATAGGTTTAATTGGTTTTTGGAAGTAGATGGTAAAGAAAATAGGCATTATTTTCAGGTTTTTAATTGCATTGATTACATTAGTAGCGCTGTGGATAATATTGAATATGATTTCCCTGGGTTAATTTTTGTTTCTGCGTGTTCGAGTAATATAAATCAGTTTTACCAGACTGGTGAGATAATATTAAGAAGGTCAATAGGTGGTTTGCAGAAAAAATCCATCGTAACATGTTTTTGTAATAATTCGCATAAATATGGGTCAGAAGATTCTGCATATGGTGGTACTGCTATGATAGCATCTCAGGGGCATCATTTAAGTGAATATCTTGGGCATGATGTTGAGGGAGTCGTTGTAGCGGATATTAATTGTTCTGCATATAAAATAAAGCCTACGCCAACAAAAGGAGAGAATTCTGCTATAAGATCTGCTGTCTTGCATGAAATGGCAGATGATGGTGCTGATTTTGTGGTTAAACGAGATATAAGTAGAAATCCGGTTATTAATCCTGTTTTTTTAGCAAAGCTGGGGCTGTCATGTTATTATTTTTTATACCGAACAAAAAATTATGTTCGTCTAAAAAAAGCAATTAATAATATGAATGTCGGTTGTGCTGCTATTTTTGGGTATCATGATATTTTGGTTAAGTCATATGATGAAGACTCAAAATATATAGAAGCGCGGATTTCAAAATTTATGAATAGCGAAAATTTGGGATACAGTGCGATTAATCATGATATCATAAAGGTTAACAAGCATTTAAAGTTTCGGGGCGAAGAGATGGATAGATTAGAATTAGATAGTTCTGTGACTCCGAATTATATAAAGAAAGAATTAGCGCATATTCGTGCTATTTTATCTGGTTGTGCAATTGATTTAAAAAAATATGATGAGTATTGCAAGTATAAGATATTTTTGCCTGAGGTCTCTCATAGTGACTTACTTGTTACAGACAGGGAGAGTAAAAAAAGTGAGTACCATATATATTATGCTCGATACGAATAGATATGAGGCTGCTCATACAGAGCGAAAGGTATTTGAGGATAGGGTTATAAAAGAATTTTATAAAAATACGTTTGTTAGAACAATTGATGTGATAGGGAAAGAAGAAGGTGATACTCAGAGTTCATTTGCTGATGCTAAGTATATAATGCACGTTGTTGGTCATTTGATGGATGTTACGGGTATCGTGGTACGTATTGCAAAGATATATGAAGAGTTGGATGATTATAATTGTATGACACGCGTTGTCCCTATTGCGGAAAAAATTACGAATGATGATTTTAATTCTTTATTTGAGACGGTTGGTATGAACGCTGATGTTGCTCGAATTATTTTAGATATAATTAGAAAAAATAAGAATAGAAAAGATCCGTTTGTAATTAAAAGATTGAATAGTACATATATGAATGAGGTCGCTGAATTATATTATTCTTGTTCGGGATGGGATGCTATTATTAATCAGCGCTTGAATGGTGTATATGTAGAGCAGTGGATGCCCTCTTTTTATGAGTTTGTCTATGGTGTGTCGTTATTTGTGGATGAGAAATATTTTTCTGTAGGAGGTGTGCAAAAAATTGAAAATAATGAAATAGAAGAATTGTATGTGCGTTGCAATTCATTGATAAGAGGAACTGCGTTATGGGCAGAACGTTGTCTAAAAAGTTTTTTGGCTGAAAAAGCAGCGAAATATGGCTCTCGAAAAGAATTTGAGGGTCACATAGAGAATTTAAATAATAATAGTAAAAAAAAGATGAAGCTAGGGAGTGTTGATTTAAACGACAGTTCGTTGGGGTCATTAATTGATTTGATTATATGCTATAATAATAATTCGGAAGATAAAATAGTTGGAGCCGGTTTTGGAAAGGAAATTAATACGATTAGGGATATTTCTTACTATAGGAATTGCTTCTCGCATGCTGCAAATATGGAGTATAGTGATGAGGTGTCAAATATAGGGAAGATACTCGACTGCATAAAAGATCGTAACACTGTATTGGAAATTATGAGGGCGATAAATAAGACGGTTAATATTTTGATAAAAAATGTTGACGGTGGACTGAATGATATTTGATAGTAGGTAAAGAAAGCCGTTTTATCATGAAAAATGAAACTCATTAGGGGAATCTTTAGGGCGTTGATCCGTATGTGAAAATACTCTGAGATTCAATCGTTTGACTCTTTTCAGTGAGAGTAAAAATGAGGATGTGAGTGCGTTCTAATGGGGTGATTGTCCTCTCTCCCATCCCTTTGGGATTTCCCCCCGCTATTGTTTAGTTTCACACCTTTGGCAACCAGCACGAGACTCCGGGCATCACACCTTGGAATAGTCCGTATCTCCGTACCCATCATCCGCGTCCATGAACATCACCACCGCCGACTTTTTCTGTAGTTATTCCAGCTTGAACGGGCTTCCGTCGGACGGCCGCCCGGAGATCGTGTTCGTGGGGCGGTCGAATGTGGGGAAGTCTTCGCTGCTCAATTCCCTGTGCGCCCGCAAGGGGTTGGCGAAGACCAGTTCGACGCCGGGTAAGACGCGGCTCATCAACTATTTCCTTATCAACGATAACCTCTACTTCGTCGATCTGCCGGGGTATGGCTATGCCAAGGTCGGGCAGGGTGAGCGTGAGAGCTGGGGGAAGCTGCTGACGGACTATGTCGTCAAGCGTGACCAGATCGCGCTCGTGGTGCTGCTGGTGGATTCGCGGCATCCGGGAATGGCCTCCGACCTTGAGATGATGGAGTTTCTTGACTATTGCGGGCGGCCGTTCGGCATCGTGCTCACCAAGTGGGACAAACTCAAGCAGGCCGAAAAGTCGAAAGCCCGCCGCACGATTGAAAGTTGTGCACCGAATGCCAGATTTATTGTAAATTATTCGTCTTTGTCGGGCAGTGGCCGGGACAGGCTTCTGGCTTCGATCGATACTTTTACTCAGTAAAAACAAGCGACGTGGAAGAAAAAACATTCAGCAGGCCGGCAGCGTCTGCTACCGTGCTTGTGGGCACGCAGTTCGGCGACGAGGGCAAGGGCAAGCTGGTCGATTACCTTTCGGACAAATACGACATCGTGGTGCGCTACCAGGGCGGCGCGAATGCCGGTCACACCATCTGCTTCGACGGCAAAACCGTCGTGCTTCACCTCATCCCATCGGGCATCTTCAACAAGGATTGCATCTGCGTGATCGGCAACGGCGTCGTGATCGATCCGAACGCGCTCATGGATGAGATCAAAAAAGTCGAAGAGCTGGGCTACGACGTCAAGGGGCGTCTCTACATCAGCCACAACGCCCACCTGATTATGCCGTACCACAAGCGGCTCGACTGCTTGAGCGAGTCCTGCCTGAGCGGCGATAACAAGATCGGTACCACCGGTCGTGGTATCGGCCCGAGCTATGAGGACAAGTTCGCCCGCAAAGGCATCCGGGTGGTCGATCTGCTCGATCGCGACGTATTGAAGGAGAAGCTGCGCGAGAACCTCGCGGCCAAGAACAAGCTGATCAGCAAGGTGTACGAGCAGGAGGAGATCGACGTTGAGGCGATCATTCGCGAGTACGAGGAGTTCGACAAGGCGATCGATCCCTACGTAACCAACACCCAGCTCTACCTGAACCGCCAGATCAAGGCGGGCAAGACCGTGCTGCTCGAAGGCGCGCAGGGCTGCCTGCTCGATGTCGATCATGGCACCTATCCGTTCGTGACCTCTTCCAACCCGACCTCCGGCGGTGCCTGCACCGGTTCCGGCGTGGCGCCGAACCACGTCGGCAAGATCATCGGCGTCTGCAAGGCTTACACGACGAGGGTGGGCAACGGTGATTTTCCGACTGAACTCGACGACGAGACTGGCGAAGCGCTTGGCAGGATCGGCTGCGAGTTCGGCGCGACCACGGGGCGCAAGCGGCGCTGCGGCTGGATCGACCTTGTCGCCCTGCGTTACTCGCTCACCGTCAGCGGCGTGACGGAACTGGCGCTGACCAAGCTCGACGTACTCGACACCTTTGAGGAGATCAAGGTCTGCACCTCCTATATGCTCGACGGCAAGGAGATTTTCGACTTCCCGACCGAGCACCAGACCCTGTCGCGCGTGCAGCCGGTTTACAGGTCGCTCAAGGGCTGGATGGCTTCGAATGCCAAGGCAAAGAGCTTCGCGGAGATGCATCCCAACGCTCAGGCATACGTCAACTTCCTCGAAGAGGCGCTGGAGGTTCCGGTGACCTTCATCTCTGTCGGACCGGGCAGGGACGAGACGGTCTTCAAGTAAGAGATTGGGCTGAAGCCAAGATTTTTTTTTGCTCCGTAACCCCGGCTTGAAAGCCGGGGCAACATGAATGTAAGAGGGGATGAATGTCCGTCGGGCTGAACCCCTCCTGAGTATAAGAACGCCGGGGCAATTGAACGGCATGTATGGGTATATGTCCGTCTTGTCAGGACTCTCAAAAGTTGCTCCGGACTTTAGTCCGGGGTTTATGAATAACGCAAAATAGACAAGGGCTTTGGCCCAATTTTATTTCGGTAGCGGCATGGCTCTTCTCGAAATCACGGTAATTTCGCTCGGTACGGCGGGCAGCGGTTTGAGTGCCTGGATTGCAGGACTCGAGTCGCTGCTCGAAGAGAGTTGTCTGCCCTTCCGGCTGAACGACATGGGCACTATCGTTGAAGGTTCGGCGGACGAGTTGTTCGCCATTGCCCGAAAGCTTCACGAATACTGCTTCGTCGAGGGTGTGGCGAGGGTCTACACCGTGATGAAGATCGACGATCGTCGCGACAAATCGGTAGCCATCGGTGACAAGGTTGCGTCGGTCGAGGCCCGGAAAGCGGTTAAGCCGGATAAATGAAAAATATTTTTATCTTCGAGTTCTCAATTTCCAGGGTTGAGCGCCCGGAGCCATTTCGGAGCAGCCAGCACCATCCTATAAAGTCATACTGCCATGATGCCGGTTTCAAGCGATTGCCAGATTCTCAAAGAGGATAACGTTACCCACAGCTTCTGCGGTCTGGCCTGCGTCGGCTGGCTCTACCAGAAGATCAAGGACAGCTTTTTCCTCATTCTCGGTACCCACACCTGCGCGCACTTTCTCCAGAACGCCCTCGGCATGATGATCTTCGCCAAGCCACGATTCGGCATCGCGCTCATCGAGGAGGCCGATCTTTCCCGCGCGGAACCTCAGCTCGAAGCGGTGATCGAGGAAATCAAGCGCGACCACAATCCGTCGGTGATCTTCCTGCTTTCGTCCTGTACCCCCGAAGTCATGAAGGTCGATTTCAAGGGGCTGGCCCATCATCTCAGCACCGACAAGACGCCCGTGCTCTTCGTTCCGGCCAGCGGTCTGGTATTCAACTTCACGCAGGCGGAGGACTCGGTGCTTCAGGCGCTCGTGCCATTCTGCCCCGAAGCTCCTGTCGGTGAGAAAAAGGTGGTTTTCGTCGGTTCGGTCAACGACATCACGGCGGACGACCTGCGCACCGAAGCCGAACAGCTCGGCATTCCGGTGGGCGGATTCCTGCCCGAGAGCCGGTTCGACAAGCTTCCGGCCATCGGCCCCGACACGGTGCTTGCGCCGATCCAGCCTTATCTGTCGCGCGTCTGCTCGCGCCTGAACCGCGAACGCGGCTCGCAGGTGCTCACCTCGCTCTTCCCGTTTGGCCCCGACGGCACCAAGACCTTCTGGGAAGACCTCGCGGCGATGTTCGGCATCACGGTCGATCTCTCCGATCGCGCCGAAGCTGCGTGGGAGAAGATCAAGCCGCAGACCGATCTGCTGAAGGGCAAGAAGATTTTCCTCACCGCCGACACGATGATGGAGCTGCCGCTGGCCCGCTTCCTCAAGAACGCTGGCGCGGAGGTTGTCGAGTGCAGCAGCGCCTACATCAACAAGAAATTCCACGCTCGCGAACTCGAAGCGCTCGAAGGCGTCAAGGTGGTCGAGCAGCCCAACTTCCATCGCCAGCTCGAAGAGATCAAGGCGACGAGGCCAGACATGATCGTCACCTCGCTCATGACGGCCAACCCGTTCGTCGGCAACGGCTTCATCGTGAAGTGGAGCATGGAGTTCACGCTCATGTCGATCCACAGCTGGTCGGGCGTGTTCACGTTGGCGAACCTGTTCGTTTCGCCGCTCCTGCGCCGCGAGAGCCTGCCGGAGTTCGACGAATCGGTGTGGCTCGAAGGGGTGATGCCCAGCGCTCAGTAACTTTCAAGACGAAAACCAACGAACCAACATGCGTTTAGCTTTCTGGTTGTATGAAGGGACCGCGCTGCACGGTGTCAGCCGTGTGACCAACAGTATGAAAGGGGTCCATACCGTTTACCACGCCCCGCAGGGTGACGACTATATCACGGCGACCTACACCATGCTCGAACGGACGCCCGAATTCCCGAAGCTTTCCATCAGCGTTGTGCGTGGCCAGGATCTGGCGCGCGGCACCTCGCGTCTGCCCGGCACGGTCGAGCAGGTTGACAAGCACTACAAGCCGGAGCTGATCGTGGTGGCCCCGAGTTGCAGCACGGCGCTGCTCCAGGAGGACCTCGGCCAGATGGCTCGTGCTTCCGGCGTCGATCAAAGCAAGATCATGGTTTATGCGGTCAACCCGTTCCGCGTGGCTGAAAACGAGGCCGCCGAAGGACTCTTCACCGAACTGGTGAGGCGCTTCGCAACCGAACAGCCGAAAACCGAAAAACCTTCGGTCAACCTGCTCGGCTTCACCTCCCTCGGTTTCCACCTACGCTCCAACCTTACCAGCCTTCGCCGGATGCTCAAGACGCTCGGCATCGAGGTGAATGTGGTGGCTCCCTGGGGTGCAGGTATCGACGATCTGAAAAAGTTGCCCGCCGCGTGGGTTAACATCGCGCCGTTCCGTGAGATCGGTTGCCAGGCTGCCGGATACCTCAAGGAGAAGTTCGGAATGCCCTCGATCACCGAAGCGCCGCTGGGTGTCAACGCAACGCTGCGCTGGCTCCGGGCGATTATCGCCGAGGTGAACAAAATCGGCGCGGAGAAGGGCATGACTCCGATTGCAATGCCGGAGCTGCGCGACTTTTCGCTCGATGGCCAGAGCGCTCCGAGCGGCGTGCCGTGGTTCGCGCGTACGGCGGACATGGAGAGCTTCAGCAACAAACGCGCGTTCGTGTTCGGCGACGCCACGCAGGTTGTGGGCGTTACCAAGTTCCTCAAGGACGAACTCGGCATGAAGATCATCGGCGCGGGTACCTACCTGCCGAAGCAGGCGGACTGGGTGCGCGAGCAGCTCGAAGGCTACCTGCCGGGTGAGCTGATGGTGACCGACAAGTTCCAGGAGGTTTCGGCCTTCATCGAGGAGGAGATGCCGGAGCTGGTCTGCGGCACCCAGATGGAGCGGCACAGCTGCCGCAAGCTCGACGTGCCCTGCATGGTCATTTCGACGCCCACCCATATCGAAAACCACCTGCTCGGCTACTATCCGTTCTTCGGTTTCGATGGCGCGGATGTGATGGCCGACCGGGTTTACACCTCGGCCAAGCTCGGTCTGGAGAAGCACCTGATAGACTTCTTCGGCGACGCCGGTCTCGAATACGAGGAGGAGGAGCCGGAAGCGTTCACCGAACCCACGATGTCGGGCAACGGCACGGTTTCCTCAGTTTCGTCCGCAGAGGCTCCGTCAGAAGCTGCGGTCGTGACCGCAACGGCAACCGGCGAACTGAGCTGGACCGCCGAAGCCGAGAAGATGCTTGGCAAGGTGCCTTTTTTCGTGCGGAAGAAGGTGCGCAAGAACACCGACAACTACGCCCGCGAAATCGGCGAGCCTGTTGTCACGGCCGATGTGTTCCGCAAGGCGAAGGAGCATCTCGGCGGATAACAGGAAAATCTGAAAAATCGATAAACCAATTGACCTCTATCATACCATGAGTTTAGTATTGGCCGTTTACGGAAAAGGCGGGATCGGCAAGAGCACGACCAGCGCAAACATTTCGGCAGCGCTGGCGCTCAAGGGGGCCAAGGTGCTCCAGATCGGTTGCGACCCGAAGCACGACAGCACCTTTCCAATTACCGGAAAGCTCCAGAAAACCGTCATCGAGGCTCTTGAAGAGGTCGATTTCCACCACGAGGAGCTTTCACCCGAAGATATCGTCGAAACCGGTTTTGCGGGTATCGACGGTCTCGAAGCGGGGGGGCCTCCCGCGGGAAGCGGCTGCGGCGGCTACGTCGTCGGCGAGTCGGTGACGCTGTTGCAGGAGATGGGGTTGTACGACAAGTACGACGTTATTCTCTTTGATGTGCTCGGCGACGTGGTGTGCGGCGGCTTCAGCGCCCCGCTGAACTATGCCGACTATGCGGTTATCATCGCCACCAACGACTTCGACAGCATCTTCGCGGCCAACCGCCTCTGCATGGCCATTCAGCAGAAGAGCGTGCGTTACAAGGTGCAGCTCGCCGGCATCGTGGCCAACCGTGTTGACTACACCAAAGGCGGCGGCACCAACATGCTCGACCAGTTCGCCGAACAGGTCGGCACGCGCCTGCTCGCCAAGGTTCCGTACCATGAGTTGATCCGCAAGAGCCGCTTCGCTGGAAAGACGCTCTTCGCGATGGACCCGAACGAGCCAGAGCTGGCAGAGTGCCTCGCGCCTTATAACGAGATTGCCGACCAGATTCTCTCCGAAAAGCCTATTGCCTCGGTGCCCAAGCCGATTGGCGATCGCGAAATCTTCGATATCGTCGGTGGCTGGCAGTAAAAGCTTGTCTGGCATAGAATTATGGTACAAAGGGGCGCGTGAGCGTCCCTTTGGCGTTTCAGGGTACTTGGTGGCCGAAGATGATGGTCGAGGGGAAGTTTGGTCTAGTCTACCCATATTGCCCGGTTTTTAAATTTTTGTCAGAAAAAGAAGGGTTTTTCTCAGAAAAGATTTGGAGGAGAGGTGGAGGTGTGTTACATTAGGATCCTTCACTTGAGACGGGGACGTTTCGAGAGGGGGAAAAGGCCCGAAAGGGTTCTGTTATTT
>LUZT01000014.1 GCA_001602925.1 Chlorobiales bacterium Clorobi_01
GATGAGGCCGGTAAGGTCGGCGTGGCCGGGGCGGGGGATGGTGATCTTCTGCACCTCGGCAGCGTGATCCTCGAACTGCGCCATCGGCGTCGTCCAGTTCTCCCAGTCGCGGTTGCGGATGAGCATCGCCACCGGCGAGCCGATGGTTTTGCCGAAGCGCACGCCGGAGAGCACCTCGGCGCGGTCGGTCTCGATCTTCATGCGTCCGCCGCGTCCGTAGCCCTGCTGGCGGCGGGCGAGCTGGTCGTTGATGTCGGATTCGGTGAGGGCGATGCCTGCGGGAAGTCCTTCGACGATGGCCGAAAGCGCCGGGCCATGCGATTCGCCTGCGGTGAAATAACGGATCATAATGGAGTGCGGAGAGAGATAAATGTATCGTTTTTCTTCGGCCGCAAGGTCACAGATCTCTTTATTCTGATCCGGAAGAAGCCGGACTCTTCATTCCGCTTCGCTGCGTTCAGAATGGCAGAAAATTCATCCGTTGGTTTGCGACTTCAAGTTTCATATGTGCAGAAAGATAATAAAAAAGCCCGGCGATTGTGCGCCGGGCGTAAAGCATATCTACTCAGCCGGAGATCAGCGCAGCTTCTTGGCGGCTTCCTTGGCGTAGTAGGTGAAGATGATGTCGGCACCAGCGCGCTTCATGCAGAGGAGCGACTCCATCATGACGCGCTCTTCGTCGAGCCAGCCTTTGGCGGCGGCAGCCTTGACCATGGCGTATTCGCCCGAAACGTGGTAGATGGCGACCGGCACGTCGAAGCGCTCTTTGGTGCGCCAGACGATGTCGAGATAGGCCAGGCCTGGTTTCACCATGACGATGTCCGCGCCCTCGATGATGTCGAGTTCGATCTCTTTCATCGCCTCTTCGGTGTTGGCCGGGTTCATCTGGTAGGTGCTCTTGTCGCCGAACTGCGGCGCGGAGTGCAGCGCGTCGCGGAACGGGCCGTAGAAGCTCGAAGCGTATTTGGCGGCGTAGGAGAGAATGCCTACATCTGAGTGGCCGGATTCGTCGAGCGCCTCGCGGATCGCGCCGATGCGGCCGTCCATCATGTCGCTCGGAGAGACGAAGTCAGCACCCGCTTCAGCGTGTGAAACGGCCATCTTCTGGAGCACTTCGACGGTTTCGTCGTTGAGGATGATGCCGTCCCTGACGAGGCCGTCGTGGCCGAAGGGGGTGAAGGGATCGAGCGCCACGTCGGTCATGATGCACAGCTCGGGCACTGCCTTCTTGATGGCGCGGATCGCCTGTTGGAGGATGCCGTTATCGTTGTAAGCCTCGCTGCCGTCCTCGGTTTTCTGTTCCGGAATGCCAAACAGGTCGATCGCCTGGATGCCGAGATCGTAAAGCTCCTTGCACTCTTCGACAGCGCGGTCGATGGTGAAGCGGAAGCTTCCGGGCATGGACGAAACCTCTTCAATTGCGTTGCTGCCGGGCATGACAAACAGGGGGAACACAAGGTCGTTGACCGTCAAGGTGTTTTCCTGAACAAGATTGCGGAGTGCAGCGGTTCTGCGAAGTCTTCTCGGGCGGTGAACGATATTGAGGAGGTCGAGCTGGCTCATGGTTCTGGATGATTTTGTTGGAAAGAAAAACGAAGATAAGAAAATCCGTCAACATCGTGAAGGCGCCCTTGCGTTTTTCACTGCATATCGTTAGGTTCGGCCTCAGTTGATTATCTTACGTCATCGTTCGCATTCCCAAACACTTAACCGGACTGTTCACCTATGACTCCCGAACTTCAGCTCGCGCTCGAACTGACCGAACAGGCTGGCAGGCTTACGCTCGATTACTTCGGTAAACGGTCGCTCCAGGTCTTTTCGAAACGCGACGATACGCCAGTGACTGATGCGGATCGCAAAGCCGAGGAGCTGATACGGCAGGGAATTTCATCACGCTTTCCGGACGATGGCGCATTTGGCGAGGAGTTTGACGAGCGCCCCTCAGGCAACGGGCGGCGCTGGATCATCGATCCGATCGACGGTACCCGCGCCTTCATCCACGGCGTGCCGCTCTACGGCGTGATGATTGCGCTCGAAGTCGATGGCTTGCTTCGGCTCGGCGTCATCAATTTTCCCGCGCTTGGCGAACGCTACCACGCCGAAGTTGGAGGCGGAGCGTTCATGAATGGATCGTCAATCCAGGTCTCTGCCATCGCGGAGACGGCGGCGGCCACGGTTGTATTCACCGAAAAGGAGTATCTGCTTGATCCGAAATCGGCCCATCCGGTCGATCTGTTGCGTTCGAGCGCCGGGCTGGTGCGCGGCTGGGGCGACTGCTACGGCCACATGCTGGTCGCGTCGGGCCGGGCCGAGGTGGCCGTGGACAAGATCATGAGTCCGTGGGACTGTGCGGCGGTCATTCCGATTGTCAGTGAGGCTGGCGGTTGCTGTTTCGATTATCGGGGCCGTCAGTCGATCATTGATGGCGAGGGGCTTGTTAGTGCAAACCGTGCGATGGGGCAGTCGCTCATCGACGCCATCGGCAAAGGGGAGCACGTCCGATGAACCTGCTGATTCTGCTGCTGTCGGTCAGCATCCTGCTGCTTTTCGTCATCATCGCGATGCTTGCGACCGGGTGGCCCGGCAG
>LUZT01000015.1 GCA_001602925.1 Chlorobiales bacterium Clorobi_01
CAACCAGAAAGAGAGGAATCGCCGCGAGAAGACCAGAAACGCCATCGATCTCGATTGATCAACCCGATCGACTCGCCTGAATTCAGACGCGCCTGCACAGTTTTCTCTGGATGCGCAGGCGCTTTTTTTGATGCAAGAGCCGTTGAACCGGTTCGGCTTCTGAATCCTGACGGAAAATGAAAATATCGGAAGGATAGCGGAAGCGAACACATCTCATTATCCCTTTTTCCCCGAGGCCGCCTCGGTTTCACTTCCGAGACGGCCTCAAAATGGCAAGCCGCCGATAAACTCATAAAATGGCAGCCGCAAACGATGCGCCTCTGAATGGGAGTCCATCATAACGCAAAATAATTCAGAATTTCTGGTTGATGCGGTCTGTGCATGGATGGATGCAGGGGATATGCGAGGGATTTTGCATCTTCAGAAAAAAGCGGCCTGAAGATGAATTCTTTATTCACCATTGTCAGTGGCATTCGGTTCGATGAGCCTTGGTGGCTTCTGTTGCTACCGCTGGCGATTGCCGGTTCGGCTGTTTACCGGTTGTTCTGGCGGAAGAACCGGCAGGGCGTGTTGTTCCCCTCGGTTTCCGAGCTACGCGGCTCGGGGTTTGCCGCGCTGTCACTCTTCTCGAAATTTCCCGAATGGCTGCACTGGCTGGTACTGGTGCTGATCGTACTGGCACTCTCCGGGCCAAGTGCACCGTTTCCGCCCTCCTCGCGCGACACCGTCGGAATCGACATTATGATTGCGCTTGACGTTTCGGATTCGATGAACACGCCCGATTTCGGGGGTAAAAGCCGCTTCGCAGGTGCACGCACCGCGGCGATGCGCTTCATCGACAACCGCCCGGCAGACCGTATCGGACTGGTGGTGTTCAGCGGCGGAAGCTTTACGCGCTGCCCGCTGACGCTCGACCACGAAGTGCTTGGACGACTGGCAGAAACCGTTTCGCCAGGCTTTTTCGATGAGCCAGGCACAGCGATTGGCACGGCAATCCTGACTGCGACCAATCGTCTCAAAGCTTCATCATCGAGAGAAAAAGCTCTCGTGCTGATCACCGATGGTGAAAACAACGCCGGAGAGGTCACTCCGGAGACAGCGGCCCGGCTTGCGGCCAACTATGGAATCAGAATCTATACGGTTTTTGCAGGCAAAGAGGCTCGAGCGTTCGAGAACACCAGCAATACAGCGTTGAACAGGAAAGGGCGAAGCGAGCTGGAAACCGTAGCCCGCATCAGCGGAGGACGCATGTTCAGCGCCGGAGATGTTTTTGGGTTGATGAAAAGCTTCCGGGATATTGACCGCCTCGAAAAAACACGCCTGAAAGGCAGAATGCCGAGCCGTACCATGGAGCTGTATCCGTGGCTGCTTTTGTCGGCGGTGTGCCTGCTGCTTGCAGAACAGGCTCTTTCGGCAACCCGTTTTATCAGGATTCCCTGACTATGTGCTTTTCAAGACCAGGCTACCTCCTCCTTTTGTGGCTGCTCGTTCCACTTGCGGTTCTGGTGTTCTATGGAGTTCGCCGGAAGCTCTCGGCTTGGGCAAAAATCGACGCCACAGGTGGAGGCTCAGGAATCTTGCCTGCCGTAAGCATCAGGAAGCTTGGGCTCCGCAGGATTATGCTCCTGCTCTCCGCCGCGCTGATGATCGTGTCAATTTCTGGTCCGCAACTGTGCCGCGGCCAGAAAGCGGTGCGTCAGAAAGGAATCGATATCATTTTCATGCTCGATATTTCAAGCTCCATGCTCGCGCGGGACACCGCTCCCGACCGGCTGACGCGCGCCAAGACAGAGCTGCTTCAGATCAGCCGCCGCCTTGGCGATGGCCGAAAGGCGCTGCTGCTGTTTGCGGGAACACCCGTCGTGCAGTGCCCGCTGACGGATGACGAAGAGGATTTCGAAATCCTGCTCGATATGGCGACGCCAGAACTGATCACAACGCAGGGCACCGATTACCGCCGGGCATTCGACGCGGCACTGAAGCTTACGAATTCGGGAGGCGAACTGTCGAGCAACGAAACAGTGCTGGTGCTGGCAAGCGACGGGGAAGACCATGGAAACGATCTTGGCGATATTGCCACAGCGATGAAAACCCGAGGCGTGCATCTCCATGTGATCGGCGTCGGAGGAGTTCAGCCAGTGCCAATACCGATGCCGGGCGGGCCAAAACGTGACCAACAAGGAAAAATCGTCCTGACTTCGTTCAAACCTGAACTGCTTGCCAGTCTCATCAAAACGGCGGAGGGAAAATTCTACTACAGCCGTCCCGATGCACCGGTGCACGATACCGTCGCTGACGACATTGCCGCCGAGGCCGCTGAGGCGAGATGGATCATGGCGCCGGGACAGCGCGTGCCGGTGCACGGCGAGACCATCCTTGCCGCTTTGCTGCTGTTCGTATCGGGGTCAATGATGACCGATGTTCGACGTCCGGCCAAACAAAGCGCCTGAACTTCCCCGACGGGAGATGCCGGAGCTGGCATCTTGTCCGAAAGATTGTTAAATTCCCGGAAGCCAGAGCTGTAGCGGCTCTGGGCGCCTCACTCTTTTCATTACACCAGAAGGAAACGCAGCGATATGGAGCAGCAAGCATCGGGTCAGAGAATTCTCGATCCCATTGAACGCGCCAAACTTGGCGTAAAGGTTTTCAATCTGCCCTACAGCCAGGCCGAAGCGCTCATCGACGACTATGTGAGCGGCAAAAATTACGATCCGGCAAGCGTCGATTATTTCAAGGATCAGGTGGCCACACAGATCCACATCCGCGAAAAGGGCGCCGAACTTCTGGTTACCGGCGGCGAGATCGTCAAACTCATCACGCGCTCTTTCATGCAGAACCTGCCAAAAAGTATTGACCGCGGTTAAACCGGGCAGAATGCATCACTGATCTAAAGACGCGCCCTGCATTCAGGATCACGGAAGATTACTTTCCTGATTTCACGGTGTGACGTTTTTGCTTTTTTGGCGGTTATTATGATGATAAGGCGCGGCAGGTCCAGCTCTTGAGCTTGCCGCGACCATGAAGAACGTACCGAAAACAGCAAGAAACGATCAACTATGCATTTCGATCCGAACAAATTTACCGTCAAGGCGCAGGAAGCCCTCCAGGCAGCGTCAATGCTGGCAAGCAGCAAGCAGAACCAGCAGATTGAACCCGAGCACCTGCTGAGCGTTATGCTTGGCGATCATGACAATATTGCCTGCCAGATAGCGCGAAAACTCGAAGCGCCCATCGATACGCTCCTCAGCGTCGTCGATCGGGAAATCGACAGAATTCCCAAAGTGACCGGAGCGTCAGCAACCGGGCAGTATATCTCCAGCGATCTCGGCAAGGTGTTCGACACCGCCCTCAAGGAGGCAGAGCAGCTCAAGGACGAGTATATAAGCTCCGAGCATCTTTTCATCGCTATGAGCGAAGCGGGGGTCAAAGTCTCGAAACTCCTGAAAGATGCAGGAATCGACCGCAACGCCATACTCAAGGTGCTCACCTCGTTCCGGGGCTCCCAGCGCGTAACCAGCCAGAATGCGGAGGAGAGCTATCAGTCACTGAAAAAATATTCGCGGAACCTGAACGATCTGGTCAGAAAGGGGAAACTCGATCCGGTGATTGGCCGCGACGACGAAATCCGCCGCGTGCTCCAGATTCTGAGCCGCCGAACCAAAAATAATCCGGTACTCATCGGCGAGCCGGGCGTCGGCAAAACGGCCATCGTCGAAGGCATCGCCCAGCGTATCGTGGGAGGCGACGTACCGGAGAACCTCAAGTCGAAGCAGATCGCCGCACTCGACATCGCGGCACTGGTGGCAGGAACCAAGTTCAGGGGAGAATTCGAGGAGCGACTGAAGGCGCTGGTCAAGGAGGTTCAGGCCTCCGATGGCGAGGTAATTCTTTTCATCGACGAGTTGCATCTCCTGGTCGGGGCGGGATCGGCGGAAGGCTCGATGGACGCGGCCAACATCCTCAAGCCCGCGCTGGCAAGAGGTGAGTTGCGCTGTATCGGAGCAACCACACTCGACGAATACCGCAAGCACATTGAAAAGGACGCAGCGCTTGAACGGCGCTTCCAGACAGTCGTAGTCGATCAGCCAAGTGTCGAGGACACCGTGTCGATCCTGCGCGGACTGAAAGAGAAATACGAAATCCACCACGGAGTGCGCATCAAGGATGCCGCGCTGGTGGCGGCCGCAGAGCTTTCGAATCGCTACATTGCAGACCGCTTCCTGCCGGACAAGGCCATCGATCTGATTGATGAAGCCTCCTCGCGCCTGAGGCTTGAAATCGACAGCGAACCCGAAGAACTTGACCGAATTAACCGAGAGCTTCGCCGGCTTGAAATCGAGCGCGAAGCCCTCAAGCGCGAACTCGAAGCTAGCGGCAGCGTCTGACGCCCCCATATGGTGCGAGGCAATACCATGAGGCGGCTTAGCCCCCTTGCAGCCGCCTCCGCCTTGGGAGACCTATCCATCGGTTATTCTACCTCCCGCAACTGAACACAAAAAAAACAGATCAACCGTTTTTACGATTGGCGCAGACGCTCCCTCGTCTTTCAGCTGCTCAGACCCGTAAAGGTCATCATTACTAAAAAGTGAATCCTTTGAATCATGTAAATTTTAATTACAGTTATCTGCAATAGCCTATCATGGCATTCAGAATACCCTCTCACTTATGCTGACCTCTTTAACCATTTTTTACTATAATGAGGCTTTTGCCAACCAAAACAAGCTGATCGCCTGGTCGAATAGCCAAAGCACTCTAAGCTTGTTGAAAAAATGGACAACTGACTGGCGAACAAACACTGATGCAATCAGCTTCTGCGACATCGGCAGGAGGCTGCCAGAGCACCCCAAAAACCAATTAAAATATTATATTAATTATACTTAGGATAGAAAAATATTATCTGGACGACCCGAATTTCAATAGTTATTTCAACAACCATATTTAGATGTTTCACGTGAAACAACTCTTTTTTCATGCATGATGTCATAGTTGTCGGGGCTGGCCATGCCGGCTGCGAAGCAGCACTCGCCGTCGCACGTGGCGGATTGCACTGCCTTCTCATTACCTCTGACCTCTCGGCGGTTGCCCGCATGTCCTGCAACCCGGCGATAGGTGGCGTTGCCAAAGGCCAAATGACAAGGGAAATCGACGCACTTGGCGGCGAAATGGGCAAAGCTATCGATGCCACAGGCATCCAGTTCAGACTGCTCAACCGCAGCAAAGGCGCAGCAATGCACTCACCGCGCGCACAGGCAGACAAGACACAGTACAGCCTTTACATGAGAAGGATTGTCGAGCATGAACCAAACATCGACCTACTGCAGGATACGGTTATTGGAGTTTCGGCAAACTCTGGCAAGTTCAGTTCTGTAACAGTTCGATCAGGCCGAGCAATCCCGGCCAAAGCCGCTATTCTTGCCTGCGGCACCTTTCTGAACGGCCTGATTCATATCGGCATGGACCACTTCCCGGGAGGACGAAGCACGGCAGAACCGCCCGTTGAAGGCCTGACCGAATCTCTCGCTTCGCTCGGATTTTCTTTCGGGAGGCTCAAAACTGGCACGCCGCCGCGAATCGACTCAAGAAGTGTCGATTACAACATTGTCACTGAGCAACCCGGAGATGTCGATCCGGTACCATTTTCTTTTTCTTCAACAAGCGTTGCCAACCGAAACCTTGTCAGTTGCTATCTGACCAAAACAACGGAAAAGACGCACGACATTCTGCGAACCGGCTTTGACCGCTCTCCGCTCTTTACCGGTAAGGTTCAAGGTGTTGGGCCAAGGTATTGTCCGTCAGTTGAAGACAAAATTTTCCGTTTTCCAGACAAATCGAGCCATCATATTTTTCTGGAACCTGAAGGTACTGATACTGTAGAAATGTATGTCAACGGGTTTTCGACATCTCTGCCCGAAGATATTCAGATCGCAGGCCTGCGATCGATCCCCGGACTTGAAGAAGCCAAAATGATTCGCCCCGGTTATGCCATCGAGTATGACTTTTTCCATCCCTGGCAAATCAGGTCTACAATGGAGACCCGACCCGTTGAAAACCTCTTCTTTGCCGGCCAGATTAACGGTACATCCGGTTATGAAGAGGCTGCTGCACAGGGCCTAATGGCGGGGATAAATGCGGTTCGCAAAATTCTTGGCAAAGAGCCGATCGTCTTGGGGCGTGATCAGGCATATATTGGTGTACTTGTCGATGACCTGATAACCAAGGAGACCAAGGAGCCTTATCGCATGTTCACCTCATCAGCAGAACATCGACTGATCCTGCGACATGACAATGCCGATCTACGGCTGCGGAAAATTGGATACGATTGCAATCTGGTCTCCTCAGACGCTCTACATCGAACGGAATCAATTATCAAGCGCGTTCAACACTGTCTTGAAGTGATGAAAACGGCCAAAGTAACGCCAGCGGAGATCAACACACTGCTGATGAACAAGGGCCTACAGGAACTCAAAACCCCTGCCAGCGCGTTGAGTTTGATCAAACGCCCTGGCATTGGCCTCCAGGATATTCTGGAGCACTCGCTATCTGTTCGATCCGCTGCGGAAGAGTTATGCAATGACCCAAGGGTTGCCGAACAGGTGCAGATCGAGATAAAGTACGAAGGCTATATCAAGCGGGAACAACTTGTAGCCGACCGTATAGCCCGTCTTGATTCCTTGCATATTCCGGATAATTTCAATTATGATTCACTGAACTCCCTTTCAAGCGAGGGAAGGGAAAAACTACTGAAGCACCGTCCTTCGACCATCGGTCAAGCCTCTAGAATTCTCGGGGTCTCTCCGTCCGACGTCTCAATACTCATGATCCGGCTTGGCCGGTGACGCTGTTTCACGTGAAACATTTATTCAATCTTGCTCTCTGGTACCATGAACAACGTCGCCAATTTTTCTTTAGGGAATGAACTGCTTTTCGGTAAAGACCCCGAGGAGAACATTGTTGGAGCGTACCAGCTTAATGATTCGCAAATACGGCTGTTTATCAGAAAAACGGATGTTGTCACCCGTCGAGATGAGCCATTCTATCCATTCTTTTTTCTTTCGGACAATGAACTGCTTGACGGTTTTACCCCCTTTGACAAAGAAAAATTCTGGCTGATCCCGCTTGACGGCACAAACTACTACCGGTATCTCGCCATCTTCAGAAGCTGGAAAAATTATCGCGCGGCGCTCGACTTTGTGAACTCCAGTTCTCAGGATTCTTCTTCAAGTAGTGATTCACAGAACGGCTCAAACTTTAACAGCCATTTGACCTACAGCCGGGGCGATGCCATCAGCCAGTATCTGATGCAGACCGGTAAAACCCTGTTCAAGGGAATGCTCTTTGATGACATTTATCGCCTACAACTCGACATTGAAACCTATTACCGCCCCGACAGGGATGACGGAAACCGGAAAGGAATTGGCGAAGACCCGGTCATCATCGTCTCTCTTAGCGACAACCGCTCGTGGGAGCATGTCATTCACTCGAAAGGAAGAAGTGAAAAGGCACTTCTTGAAGAGCTGGTTACAATCATTCGAGAAAAAGACCCCGATGTCATCGAAGGGCACAATATTTTCGGTTTTGATCTTCCTTATCTTCAAAGAAGATGCGAACTCAACGGGGTTCGCTTCGCCATTGGACGTGACGGCCAGATGCCTCGTTCCTATCCGACATCCATTCGCTTCGCTGAACGTTCGTCTGATTTTCAGTTTTTCGACATTCCCGGAAGGCACGTTATCGATACCTACTTTCTCGTCCAGAATTACGATACATCCAAACGTATTCTTCCAAGTTATGGGCTGAAAGCCGTCGCCAAATTTTTCGGGTTCGCCTCTCCGAACAGAACCTACGTCAGCTACAAGGATATCGCTTCGACCTGGGACAACAATCCCGAGACGCTGCTGGCCTACGCGCTCGACGATGTGCGTGAAACCCGTGAAATCGCAGCCCTGCTCTCCGGTACCAATTTCAGCATGACCAGCATGGTACCCTACACCTATGCCAACACTTCGAGACTTGGCCCGGCGGCCAAAATCGAAGCGATTATGATCCGTGAATATCTGCGTCTGAAAGTCTCCATCCCCCGGCCATCTATTGGTCAGCAACATACCGGGGGCTTTACCGAAGTATTTGTCAAAGGAATTCTCGGCCCTATCGTTTATGCAGACGTCGAATCGCTCTATCCATCTATCATGCTCTCGTTCGGGGTCTGCCCGAAAACCGACACACTCAAAGCATTTCCTACTATTCTCAAGGATCTCAGGGATCTACGTTTTGTAGCCAAGAAACGCGCTCAAGAGGAAAGTGAAGCTGGTAATCGATCCGTTGCCTACAATTTCGACGCCATGCAATCCTCTTTCAAGATCATCATCAACGCCATGTACGGTTATCTTGGATTCAGCAGTGGCATTTTCAACGATTTCGAAGAAGCTGATCGCGTCACAACAAAAGGTCAGGAAATCGCCAGATCGATGATCAGGGAGTTCGAATCACGTGGCGCCCAGGTCATCGAAGTCGATACCGATGGAATATTCCTTGTCCCTCCGCCACAGGTGGTTTCTGAAGATGATGAGCGCCGCCTTGTCGAGGATGTTTCTTCGACCATGCCAGCAGGGATCAGGATTTCCTTCGACGGACGTTTCAGGAAGATGATCTCCTACATGAAAAAGAACTACGTATTGCTCGATTACCATGACAAACTGAAACTGAAAGGATCTGCCTTTGTAAGCCGAAGCGGTGAAAAGTTCGGACGTGATTTCATCAGGGAAGGCTTCATTCTCCTGCTCAGGGACGACATCCAGGGTCTTCACGATCTGTACGTCCGGTATCGCGACGATCTTTTGAACCATCGTCTCGACATCACCGATTTTTCGAGAACAGAATCAATGAAAACCCCACTCGACCAGTACGCAGCCGATGTTCGTTCTGGAAAGCGTTCCAAATCAATCACTTACGAAATTGCTCTCCGTAAGGGTCTCGATATTTCAAAAGGCGACCGTATGACCTATTACATCGCTGGAACAGGCAATCCAGCGACGTTTGTCGACAAGGGGAGACTCGCCGAAGAGTGGAAAAAGGAACAACCTGATGAAAACACCGGTTTCTATCTGAAACGGCTCGATGAATTCGCACAGAAGTTCCTGCCGTTCTTCAGACCACAGGATTTCAGCACGATCTTTTCGGCTGACACCTTGTTTGCCTTTTCTCCTGAAGGAATCGAGATTGTTCGTGAAATTCGTCTTCTCGATGCACAGGATATTTATCGGGATGAAACCCCGTTTTAATATCCCTTATTTTTTAAACTTTTTAACCGATTTTATAATTATAAATCAATACTTAACAAAACTCAACCTTAATATTTTATGATTGACGACAAAATACTTCCGATTACCGACGATGTCTCCTGGATTGGCGTGCTTGATCCGGGCCTGATCACCTTCGATATCGTCATGGAGACCAAATACGGCACTACCTACAATTCTTACTTCATCAACGCCGAGAAAAAAACGGTGGTTGAAACGACCAAGGTGAAGTTCTGGCCGACCTATATCGAAAAATTGAAAAAGGTGGTCAATCCTGAAGAGATCGAATACATCATCGTCGATCACACCGAACCCGACCACTCGGGTAACGTACACAACCTGCTCTCCGTTGCGCCCAACGCCACCGTGGTCGGTAGCGGCAACGCCATCAAGTTCCTGCGCGACCAGACCGGCCACGACTTCAAGCATCTCGTGGTCAAGCATGGCGACAAGCTCGACCTCGGCAACAAGACGATTCACTTCATTGGTGCTCCAAACCTGCACTGGCCTGACACGATCTACTCCTGGCTGGAAGAGGATAGGGTACTCTTTACCTGCGACTCCTTCGGCTGCCATTACTGCAACGAAGCGATGTATGATGACCTCTGTGGTGATTTCGACGACGCATTTAAATACTACTTTGACGCCATTTTGAGGCCGTTCAGCAAATACATGCTTCAGGCAATTGAAAAAATACGTCCACTTGATATCGGCGTTGTCTGTCCTGGTCACGGACCTATTCTGAGATCTGACTGGAAAAAGTATGTCGATCTTTCGCAGCGTTATTCGCAGGCAGCCATCGCGATGCCGAACGAAAAGAGTATTCTCATTGCATACGTCTCCGCATACGAAAACACCTCGGTGCTGGCGCAAAAGATCGCCGAAGGTTTGCGGTCAGCGTGTGACTTCAATGTGGATGTGTGTGACATCGAGAACATGTCGGCAGAGAAACTCGAAGAAAAGATCGCACACGCGATGGGAATCATCATCGGCTCTCCCACCATCAACCAGAACATCGTTCATCAGATCTACAGCATTTTTGCCGTGCTCAATCCGTTGCGCGACCGTGGCAAACTGACCGCAGCGTTCGGCTCATATGGCTGGAGTGGTGAGGGGGTAAAAATCATCGAGAGCAATCTGGCTAACCTCAAGCTCAAGGTGTTCGACCAGAACGTGATGGTCAAGTTCCAGCCTCACGAACCTGAATTCGAGCAGTGCAGGGCATTCGGAAAGGCATTTGCTGAAAAGATGATCGAGATGTACAATCTTACCTGCAATATTTAAAATCTGTCTCTTATACA
>LUZT01000003.1 GCA_001602925.1 Chlorobiales bacterium Clorobi_01
TAACAGAACCCTTTCGGGCCTTTTCCCCCTCTCGAAACGTCCCCGTCTCAAGTGAAGGCTCCTAATGTAATACACCTCCACCTCTCCTCCAAATCTTTTCTGAGAAAAACCTCAAAAAAAGGTAAAAAATAGAACACCGGGAACAGCGCAGAAAAACCTTCCTCTACGGCACTGTACGGGAAGCTAATAACGCACTCTCGGTTTCAAAAAATTCCCGCCGGAATACGAGTGCTGCATCCGGCTGCCACAAAAAAGAAAATGGACATTGCCCGCGGTTTTCTCCACCAGCAATGTCCACTCATAATATAAAATCAGCGACGGCGAGATACTCAGCCTGCGTTCTCCATCTCCGTGGAACTGAGCCTCGGCATTTCGACCTCAAGAGAGAGCTGGCGCTTGCCTTGTGCAAACTCCTTGGCAGCATGAACGAAGCCGTCAAAAAGCGGATGCACTTTCTGCACTCGCGATTTCAGCTCGGGATGGAACTGCACAGCTACGAACCAGCAATGATTCTTCAGTTCAACGATCTCTACCAGATCACCGTTCGGCGAGGTGCCTGAAAAAATCATCCCTTTCTCTTCAAAAAGCTTGCGGAACTGGTTGTTGAATTCGTAGCGGTGGCGATGACGCTCGTTGATGAGGAATTTGCCATAGACCTCATGAGCTCTCGAGCCCTCCTTCAGAATACAAGGATAGCTGCCGAGACGCATCGTCCCCCCTTTCTCCTTGACCTTTTTCTGGTGCTCCATGAGGTCGATGACCGGAAAACGTGCTCGCTTGTTGAACTCGGTCGAGTTGGCGTCAGGCAGGTCACAGATGTTGCGGGCGAATTCGATGGTGGCGCACTGCATTCCGAGGCAGATACCAAAGAACGGAATGTTGTTCTCACGTGCATACTGAACGAAACGCACTTTGCCCTCGATGCCACGGTCGCCAAAACCAGGCGCGACAAGCAGGCCACTGATCCCCTTGAAGGCGCTCGAAATATCGAACTTCGGATCTTCGGCATCTTCAGCCCTGAGCATCTTGACCGACACCCTGACGTCATTGCTGGCACCGGCATGAATGAACGATTCGATAATCGATTTGTAGGCGTCGGGATACTCGGTGTACTTGCCGCATATGCCAATGGTGATCTCGCCATCCTTCGGATGCTTCACCTTTTCGCAGAAGTTCTTCCAGTACTCCATATTGGGTTCGCGGAACTTCTTCAACCCCAGCTTTTTCATGACGCGCAGATCGAGCTGCTCCTTGAGCAGCATGAGCGGCACTTCGTAGATCGTATCACAGTCGTTGAGGCCGATAACGTCCAGGTCATGAACGTTGCAGAAGTGACCAACCTTGTTCTTGATCTCCCTCGACAGCGGCTTCTCGCTCCGGCAGACCAGAATGTCGGGCTGAATGCCGGTTTCGAGCAGCATCTTGACACTGTGCTGCGTCGGCTTGGTCTTCAGCTCGCTGGCCGCCTTGATGTACGGCACGAAGGTGAGGTGGATGTTGAGCAGGTTGTGCTCGCCAAGTTCGAGCTTGAGCTGGCGCATCGCTTCGAGGAAGGGAAGCGACTCGATATCGCCGATGGTACCGCCAATTTCGGTGATCAGCACATCGAAGCTGCCGTTTTTGGCCAGGTCGCCCATCTTCTCCTTGATCTCGTCGATCACGTGAGGCACGACCTGCACCGTACCGCCGAGATATTCGCCGCGCCGCTCCTTGTCGATGACCGACTTGTAGACGCGGCCCATCGTCAGGTTGCAGGCCTGCGAGGTCGGTTCGTCGAGGAAGCGCTCGTAATGGCCAAGATCGAGGTCAGTCTCCGCGCCGTCGTCAGTCACGTAGACCTCGCCGTGCTGGTAGGGCGACATCGTACCGGGATCGACGTTGATGTAGGGATCGTATTTCTGGATCGCCACGCGCAATCCGCGGGACTTGAGCAAAAGGCCAAGCGAGGCAGAGAGGATACCCTTTCCAAGAGAGGAGATCACCCCGCCGGTGACAAAAATATGCTTTACATTCTTCGGGCGTGCCATACCTTTCTAATGATAATTAAGTGATAACAGTCGAATTCATTTCCGGAGAACGCCCGGCTCTCCGATCAATACCTCTTTCGTCAGCCGGTTTCGATCACAAACAATCCGTGCTCAGAACTCCAGGTCGATCTGCCCCTCGTCGCCAAGCGGCTCGGTCGCCGAGTCGTCGTCGCTCTTGGGTACCCGTGCCGTGGCTGAAATCTGGTCGCCAGCATCGAGTTTGATGAGCCGCACCCCCGAGGTGTTCCGGCCAAGCACCCTGATGTCCGAAACGTGCTGGCGGATGACGATGCCGTTCGTCGTGATGATGATCAGATCGTCCTCGTCGTTCACGTCGAGCAGGCCGACCAGATTGCCGATCTTCTCATGCGCCTTGATGGTGATGACGCCACGCGCACCACGTTTGGTCATGCGGTAATCCTCAACCTTGCTGCGTTTGCCGTAGCCGTTGTCGGTGACGGCAAGCAGGGAGGTGTCGTTGCGCTTGGCGGTGACCATCGAAATGCAGCGCTCATCTTCGTCGAGCGTGATTCCCTTGACGCCAACCGTGTCGCGGCCCTGTGCGCGAACTTCCGATTCAGGGAAACGGACGGCGTAACCGGAGCTTTTGGCCAGAATGATCTGGTGGTCGCCATCGGTAAGGCGCGCCTCGATCAGCTCGTCACCCTCCTCGATGCGGATGGCATTGATGCCGGTCCGCCGAGGATTGGAGTACTGTGCAAGATCGGTTTTCTTGACGATGCCATTGGCCGTGGCCATGATGATGAAATGAGGATCGTCGAAGTTCCGGATATTGATATAGGTTCTGATTTTCTCGCCGGGCGGAAGCTCCATGATGTTCGCCAGCGAACGACCTCGGGCGGCCCGTCCGGCCTCCGGAATTTCATACACCTTGAGCCAGTAACAGCGTCCGGCGGTGGTGAAGAAGAGGATATAATTATGAGTGGAGGCGATGAACATGTGCTCGATGAAATCCTCATTCTTCGCCTGCGCTCCAGCCACGCCTCTTCCGCCGCGGTGCTGGCGGCGATAGCCAGAAACCGGGAAGCGCTTGATGAAGCCGTCGTGGGTAATGGTGATGACCACATCCTCCTGGGCGATCATATCCTCGATCGAGAAGTCGCCCTCCTGCGGACGAAGCTCGGTGCGGCGCTCGTCGCCATAGACGTCGCTGACCTTGAGCAGCTCGGCTTTGATGATCTCCATCTGCTTGGCCGGACTTTCGAGAATCGATTTCAGCTCTTCGATGAGCGCGAGGGTTTCGCGGTACTCGTCATCGATCTTCTGGCGTTCCATGCCAGTCAGACGCTGCAAGCGCATTTCGAGAATTGCCTTGGCCTGCACTTCGGACAGACCGAAACGCTCGATCAGGCGGCTCTGAGCAGTCGGAGTATCGGATGACTGACGGATGGTCGAGATCACCTCATCGAGGTTGTCGAGGCAGATTTTGAGACCTTCGAGGATGTGCGCGCGCTTCTCGGCAGCGTTGAGGTCATACTGCGTACGACGCAGTACAATCTCGTTGCGGTGCCGGATGTAGTACTGCATCATCTCCTTGAGGTTCAGGACACGCGGCACACCATCGACGAGCGCCAGCATAATCACCCCGAAAGTATCCTGCATCGGGGTGTGCTTGTAGAGATTGTTCAGCACCACCTTGGCCACGGCGTCACGCTTCAGCTCGATCACCAGGCGCATACCTTCGCGGTCGGATTCGTCACGGATATCGGCAATGCCCTCGACCTTCTTGTCGTGCACCAGCTCGACGATCTTTTCGATCAGTCTCACCTTGTTGACCTGATATGGAAGCTCGGTGACGATGATCGACTCGCGGCCGTTTTTCTGCGTCACCTCAACCAGCGCCCGCGCCCGGATCACCACCTTGCCGCGACCGGTCAGATAGGCCTGACGGACGCCTTCGTAACCATAGATAATACCGCCGGTGGGAAAGTCTGGCGCAGTGACGTGCTTCATCAGGTCGCCAATCTCGATCTCGGGATTCTCGATGAGCGCGATCAGGCCGCTGACCACCTCGCGCATGTTGTGCGGCGGAATGTTGGTCGCCATACCAACCGCGATACCCGAAGCGCCATTGACCAGCAGGTTCGGAATCGCCGCCGGAAGCACCGTTGGCTCTTCGAGCGAATCGTCGAAGTTGAGCGAGAAATCAACCGTCTCCTTGTCGAGGTCCTTGAGCATCTCGCCAGCGATGGCCTTCATGCGCACCTCGGTGTAACGCATGGCCGCAGGGGAGTCGCCATCGACCGAGCCGAAGTTGCCCTGGCCGTCGATCAGCGGATAACGCAGCGAAAAATCCTGCACCATGCGCACAAGACTGTCGTAAACAGCGGAGTCGCCATGCGGGTGGTACTTACCGAGCACTTCACCGACGATACGAGCCGATTTCTTGTGCGGCTTGCCCGCCTGCAGACCCAGCTCGTGCATGCCGTAAAGCACGCGGCGATGCACCGGCTTCAGACCGTCCCGGACATCGGGAAGCGCTCGACTGACAATAACCGACATTGAATAGTCGAGATAAGAATCCCGCATTTCCTCTTCAATACTGATCGGCAATATCTTCTCACGCTGCATAATCGATACCCTGACTTTGATTTACCCTGAAAAACAATGGCGTAATGTATAAAATAGCTTGAAAAACGTAAAGCTCCGGAGCGTTCCCGGCAGATGGCCCGTCAGTCTTCCGGCAGCTCCTGCTCGCCTGATGGCTCCGGAGCAGTGACGACCGTGACCGGAGCATCGGACCAGAGCGATTCGAGATCATAGAATTTGCGATCGTCGGGCTGAAAGATGTGCACGACCACATCGACATAGTCGATCAGCACCCAGCGCAGGGTATCGAGACCTTCGATGTGCATCGGACGTTCGCCCTCTTCCTTGATCTCATCAACAATATAATCGGTTACCGCCTTGGCTTTACGCTCCGAGTCGGCGGTAATAATCACAAAAAAATCGGTCACGCTCGTCAGGCCGCGGACATCCAGAATCTTGACATCTTCACCCTTCTTTTCAAGCGACAACTCCGCAACTCTCCTGGCAAGCAACTCACTCATCGCCACTTCACGGGCTTCGACGCCGGAAGAGGCCACATGTTCCGAACGGGACATAGATAACCGTTTTAATGAAAAAAAATCGTTCAGCAGGGAAGCATTCCCGCCAGTCAATATAGCAATAATGCGCTATTGAACTAACCATGAAACAAAACAGTAACCCGCCGGCAACGACCTGTTCCGGCATGGCAAAAACGGGTGGTAACGCGTCAGCTCAGCCCTGCCGCTGCGCAGGTACAAACGCCTGCCGGTAATCGGGAAGCGTCCCGGCGGCCGTTCCCGCGGCACCTTCCGCAAGCGATTTACAAGCATGGGAGAGAAGGGTTGCGGCGCTGAAAAAGGATGCGTCGAGAAGATACGGCGCAAGCGAAGGGGCCTCTTCAGCAAGGAGGTCAAACGGGCGGCTGACAATGGCAAGGCTGCCGGTCAGGGCGGCAAGCCGGCCGGGGAGTTCGGAAACGAGGCAACGCGAACTGTCGATCTCGGAAAGCACTCCGTCCTCCTGAGAGAAAATCGAATAGAAATACTCGCCAGCCCTCGACGGAATCACTGGCACGATATGCGTTGCCGCGGTGTGTTTCGCGGCGGCGTCCGCCATGGCGAGCAAAGTCGGCACCGGCACGAGCGGCAGACCTGCGCCGAAGGCGCTTCCTTTGGCCACGGAGAGGCCGATGCGCAGCGCGGTGAAGGAGCCGGGGCCGGATGAGACCGCAACGCCATCGAGTTCAGCCACCGTCAAGCCCGCCTCGTCCATAACCTGCATGACGAGCGGCACCAGCGATTCGGCGGTTTTCTGCCACTCCGCAAGACGGCGCTCGACCACTCGCTCGCCGTTGCTGACCGCCGCGCTGGCGAAACCGTGAGTACACTCGATGGCAAGAATCTTCATAAAGCCGCTTTCAGGTTATGACAATTTTCCGCTGACTCTCCCCGGCGATGAAGAACTGCACGCGCTGGGTGTAGCGCCTGTCGAGCGAGGCGAAGCGTTCACCCCATTCGACCACCGACAGGAAAGGCCCGGAAAGATAGTCGTCGAACCCGGCGGAATCAAGCTCCTTTTCCGATTCGAGCCGGTACAGATCAAAGTGGTGCAGCTCGAAAGGCTGCCCTCGCAACGATCCTTCATAAATGTTCATCAGCGAAAAGGTCGGGCTGGAAAGCTGTTCCTCGCAGCCAAACGCCTCGGTGATGCCACGCATGAACTCGGTTTTTCCGGCGCCGAGCGGGCCGGTCAGACACACCGTATCGCCAGGTTTCAGCCCGGAAGCGAACCTCCGGGCATATTCGCGTGTTTCATCCGCCGACCTCGACAAAAACTCTCCCCTCATGCCCCCTTCTCCAGTGAATGGAACACCATGCCGGTCATCACCTTCGGGTAGAACCAGGTGGACTTCTGCGGCATCGCCTCGCCCGAAACGGAAACATCGATCACCTGCTCGACCCGAACGGAACGAAGCACAATGCCGAGCTGTGCCTTCCCAGAAGCCACGGCCTCGAACACATCGGCCGTTTTGCTCGTGTAGGTGAGATTGCTCTGGCGCGCCATCGCCTCGGATGAAATGCCGAGAATCTGACCGAGCACCAGATCATGCAGCACCACCACATCGAGGCTCTGCAACGCTTTCGGCGCCGGCGCCGAAAGCACCTCAGAAGGTTTCGGATCAAGCGAAATGCCGAGCACCATGCCGGGCAGCACGATGCCAAAAACCTTTGCCGAATCGCCCGTCTCGAGAAACTCGTCGAGCGCACTCCTGCCGGGCAGCTCCCATACGGTGAACCAGCGGTCGAGCTGGGCGATGAAACTTTCCGGATCGAACGACTCGATGCCGTGCACGAGACGGTGAATCGGCAGAATCAGGAGCCCCTCGTCGTAAATGTTCGACAGGTAGGTCATGATATAATTATATGGCTCCCGACCGGTATGGCCGGGATTCGAGGCTGCCCGCTCGTTCCGGTACGCGATGCCGGTTTCGTAGCGGTGATGACCGTCGGCGATGTAGACTTTCTGTTCTTCAAGCACCGACTGCGCAACGGAAATCAGCGCGGGATCGGCGACGCGCCACAGCCGGTTGCGCACGCCCTGGAGGGTGGCGTCGATCAACGGTGCGTTCCGTTCAGCGAACTCGCTGATCGCTTCATCAACCCGGCGGGAGGAATCGGCATACAGGCCAAAAATGCTGCTGATATTCGCCCCTGTCTCGCGGAACATCTTCAGCCGGTCGGCCTTCGGTCCCGACAGCGTGCGCTCGTGCGGCAGCACCTCACCCTCGGAGAAATCGTACAGCCTGAGCGCGACGAACACTCCTTTTCGGGTGCGGGTCACACCATGCTCGTCCTCAAAGGTCTGGAAGCAGGGATAGAGCGCAGGCTCGCCGTCCTGCGCGAGAACGCCGGAGACCAGCCACTCGCGCAGGCGACTCGACGCAGCAGCATAGGGATCGGCCTCGGACGGCAGCTCAAGCCGCACGGCATTGTAATCGGAACGCGCATACAGCTCCTGCTGCATAGCTGGCGGGATGGCGTCGTATGGCGGGCAAATCAGGTTTGCTGCATCCCCGGAGAGATCGGGGCCGTAAACAATCCCCTTGAACGGCGCGATTTCAGGCATGGCTTATGGAGTTTAAAGGTTATTCGGCATGGTCTCTCTGTGAAATCCAGAAATCGTTGACGCCCTCCTTGACGATGACGGAGATTTTCCGGTTACGGCACAGTTCGAGCACGGCCAGAAAGGTCACGACAATCACGATCGCTTCCCGGAATTCCTGAAACAGCGAGGTGAAGGAGACCTGCACCCGCTCGCCGAGGCGCGCCATGATCAGGGCGCTCTGCTCTTCGACCGTCACCGGCGCATCGGTCACATTCTGCGTCCGCACCTTCGGCATGTTGTCGAGCACCGACTGGTATGCCAGCATGAGATGATAGAGGGTCGGACGGTTGACCGGCTCGTCCATCTCGTCGATCACCGCAGGCTCCAGCTCCTCGAAGTAGCCGCGCGGAAACATCCGCTCCCGGTCGAGCGCCATCAGCTCCAGTTCCGAGGCGCCCTCCTTGACCCGCTTGTATTCGAGCAGGCGTTGCACCAGCTCGGTTCTCGGATCGAACTCCCCGTCATCGCCAGCCTCGGGTTCCGCACGGGGAAGCAGCATTCGTGCCTTGATGCTCATGAGCATCGAGGCCATGTAGATGAATTCGGCGGCAACCTCCAGATTCAGCCGACGCATGGCGTGGATGTAGGCGATAAAATCGCCAGTGATTTTGGAAACCGGAATATTGTAGATATCAAGCTCGTCACGCTTGATGAAAAACAGCAGAAGGTCAAGGGGGCCTTCGAATTCTTCAAGACTGATGCGAAACATGCAAGCCCTGTTGATTTCGGATTGAGTGGGCCGACAATGCGCCCCACCACTTGGCAAGAGCGGGAACAAAGATGCCGTCAGCAGACCTGTTTACTGTGTAAGGTACAGACTTTCCGTTTATTTTTTCGAACCGTGATCGGTATTTTTATCCAAAAGCTTCCGGTTCACGGCAAAACTGCACGAAACCAAACACTTCCGTTCCACGACTCCATGAAGCGCTTTACGACATTTATCGTACTTGCTGCTGCAGCCACCGTCCTGCTTGGAGGCCCGTGTGCGGCACAATCATCTGAGAGCTATTTCAATGAGGCTCTTTCAATGCACCGTGCAGGCAATCTCAATGAGGCGATCCGCTTATACTCCAAGGCTATAGATAATGACAACCGTTACGTCATGGCCTACCAGATGCGGGCCGCAATATGGCAAAAGCTGCACCAGTTCCAGAGAGCAATCACCGACTACACCATGGTTATCGAACTCGGTGACCCCTTGTTCCAGGCAGCAGGTTACTACAATCGCGGCGTGGTCAAAAACATGAACGGTCATTACGCCGAGGCCATCCCTGACTTCACCCAGGCCATAAATCTTGACCAGAAAATGGCGGCAGCGTTTTTCCATCGCGGCATTGCCCGGATCAAAACCGGCGACAGTACCGGCACACTCCAGGATTTCACCCGCGCCGCCCGGCTCGGAGATCCGGATGCTGCCCGCTGGCTCGACGCCACCACGCCTGACTGGAAACAGATGAAATAAAGAATCGGTATGAAAAGAAAAAGCCGCAGGGATTTCTCCTTTGCGGCTTTTTCTTTTCGCTTAGCGGACAGATAACAAAAGAGTTATCAATCAGATAGCGCTACCTCCTCGTTCGTTGGTTCTGATCCTCACGCACTCCTCCATAGATGTTATGAAAATCTTGCCATCGCCGATCTCGCCGCTTTCGTGCCTTGCGGCTGCAACGATGGTATCAACGGTGACATTGACAAACTGGTCATTGACGGCGATATCGAGACGAACTTTCGGGAGCAGGTTCGGCGCGATTTTCTGGCCGCGGTAGTATTCGATATCCTCCTGGCGTCCGTGACCAGAGACCCGGCTGACGGTAATCCTTGTAATATCAGCCTGAATCAGCGCTTCGCGAACATGGTCGAGCCTGTCGGGCTGTATGATGGCGGTTATCAGTTTCATTTTTGGTAATTAGTTAGGATTGATAAGGCCATATCCCTGTTCACTGTGCATGCTGTGATCAAGGCCGGACATTTCATCATTCTCTTTGGCACGCAGGCCGATGGTTTTCTCGACGATGAACAGGATCACCAGTGAAACAACTGCCGCGTAGACAACCGTAATGCCAACAGCGGTAGCCTGTACTCCGAGCTGCTGCCAGACGGTCCAGCTACCACCAGCCTTGACAGCGGCGTCAGCCATCCATGACGGGCGGATAAAGAAAGTAAGGCAAATAGCACCGACGATACCGCCAACACCGTGCACGCCGAAAGCATCGAGGCTGTCATCATAACCGAGCTTGCCCTTCAGCATGAGGCCAAGGTAACAGATAACGGCAGCAATAGCGCCAAGCGCAAACGCGCCAGAGGGAGGCACGACGCCTGCGGCAGGAGTGATCGCCACCAGACCGGCCAGAATGCCCGACGCCAGGCCAAGGCTGGTTGCCTTGTTGTGATGCACCAGTTCGATAATGAGCCAGGTGAACGCGCCCGATGCGGCGGCGATCTGGGTCACCGTCAGCGCGCGAGCCGTGGCCAGATCGCTGGCGATGGCGCTGCCTGCATTGAAACCGAACCATCCCACCCACAGCAGGCCTGCGCCGACCAGAGTCATGACCAGGTTGTTCGGCGAAGTCACATTTCTTGGATAACCCCTGCGTGAGCCAAGGAAAAGCGCAGCTACCAAACCAGTCACACCGGAAGAGATGTGAACGACCGTGCCTCCAGCAAAGTCGATTGCGCCCATGGCGCCGAGATTGAAAAGAAATCCGTCGGCAGCCCAAACCCAGTGGCAGATCGGACTGTACACCAGAATGCACCACAACGCGATAAATGCCAGATAGCCTTTGAAATTGACCCGCTCGGCAAACGCCCCGGCAATCAGCGCGGGAGTAATAATGGCAAATTTACCCTGGAACATGGCAAACACATATTCAGGGATGTGGCTCGCCATGATGGTTTCGTCAATGCCCTGCAACATGAAATATTTCGGGTCCCATCCAACCAGGCCGCCCAGAATGCCGGGGCCAAAGCTGAGCGAGTATCCGACCAGTGGCCACAGCACGCCAATGACAACCATGGCGCCAAAGCTGTGCATCATGGTACCGATAACATTTTTTGTTCTGACCAGCCCCCCATAGAACATGGCCAATCCCGGCACCATGAGCAACACGAGAGCCGTCGAGGTCAGCATCCACGAAGTCGTGCCGGTATCGGTCGTCACCGGCTCGCCAGCCCAAACGGTGCCATGAGCCATCATCACCGCAAAAAACAGCAATAGCACCGCACTGATTTTTTTCGCCATAACCTTCTTGTTTAAAAATTTCAAATACCTAAATCTTTTACGAAAGACGGCGAATTATAATTAAATATTAAAGCACAGGCAAATTTTTAAGCCATTTTCTTACGAACAGGTAGAATACGGCGATTATAACAACATATTTGAAGTTTTCCTGCATGAAAGCGGGGGATTAACCATCGGGCAACAATACCAGCAGACAGCGAGATAGAAAGGCGAAAAAGAATCGTTTCTGAACGAATTTTCACAGTGGAATCACCCGGTGAAAACGTTTTTCTTTTTGAAAACGATTTTTTAATGAGGTAAATTATAGAATTATTTAGCCAGTGGTTGGCTGATCGCTTGCGAGAAAACAGGTGCTTTGGTTATCTCGTGGCGTTTCTTTTTTATCGAAGCACATGTTTCTACCGTCCCACAATGAACATTTACATTGGCAATCTGCCGTACAGCGTTACCGATGGAGACCTGCGCGACAAATTCTCCGAGTTCGGGCAGGTGCATAGCGCCAACATCATCACTGACAAATTTTCTGGCCGCTCCAAAGGCTTCGGGTTCGTTGACATGCCGAACGAAAGTGAAGCTCGCGAAGCGATCGACGCCATGAACGACAAGGACTTTAAAGGCCGCACCATAAAAGTGAACGAGGCAAGGCCTCGCGAGCAGCGTCCTCCCAGAAGAGAGCAATACTGAGCGCACCAACTGCTTCACGCAAAAGATTTTTCAGGCGGGCAGGCTTATAGAAAAGGCCTGACCCGCTTTTTATATTTCACGTGTCGGCCTTGACACCGATGCGGTCCCCTTCGGGGGTCAGAGGTAAACGCTGCCGGTCAAATGCCTCTTGAAACAAGATCGGCAAGCGCTTCATTCAGCGACGGCCAGGCGAAATGAAAGTCGTGCTCTTTGAGAAACTCCGGCGAAACCTTCTGCCCCTTGACGGCATAGTCGGCACCCTCTCCCAGAAGTATCTGAACCGCCAGCTTCGGCACCGGAAACAGGGATGGTCGATGCATCACCGAGCCAAGCGAATCTGCAAAAGCTTTCATGCTGACAGGTTCAGGAGCAACCGCATTAACCGGGCCGCTCCAGTCAGCATTATCGAGCGCTTGGAGAATGATCGACACCTCGTCATCGAGATGAATCCATGACAGGCACTGATCGCCGGAGCCAACCGGCCCGCCGACAAAGTAACTGAAGGGGGTCATCATCTTCTGCAACATCCCCCCTTTGGAGGAAAGCACGATACCGGTTCTAAGGAGAACAACTCTCATACCAAGCGTTTCCGCCGGACGAGCCTCCTTTTCCCAGTCGAAACAGATTTTAGCGAGAAAATCCTTGCCCGGCGCGGCCTTCTCCGTCAATGGGTCGGTCTCTTCGCACCGATCAAACGAACCATAGTAGCCGATAGCCGAAGAAGAGACGAACACTTTGGGTTTGACTGATGCTGACGCCATCGCAGCCACCAGCGCCCTGGTGCCCTTGATGCGGGAGTCGTAGCAGGCCACTTTGTGCTCCTCGGTCCAGCGGGTTTCAAGTAGCGGCCGGCCTGCAAGATGAATAACCGCATATGCACCATCGATCGATGAGCTCCATCCATCCGGAGCCATATCCGAGTCCCAGCGCACATAATCCGCCGCACCAGGGACTTTTGCCGCTGCCGATTGTGGAGATCGGGCAAAAACAACGACCTCCCTGCCAGATTTGATAAGCCTGCGAGCAACTTCGCTGCCGATCACTCCGGTAGCGCCCGTGATAACGATATGGCCTTCCATGAATCTGCGGTTTGAATTGGGTGGGTGTTACTGTTCGACAGATAACCGGAAGAGGTGAAGAAATAATTCCCGGAAGCCTCTGTTGCTGTAAACTGCTACGCCCCCAAGGCTTGTCGCCAGACTGCAAAACTGAAAAGCATGGCGAATTGCTCTTTATCTTTTTTGGAGGGTCTATCAAGGTAAAGAGCCCCCCTTTCGCCTGGCTGACGCGGCAAAAGGGAAGGCACTGAATCGAGAAAAAAATCGCTACTCCACCGTCACCGACTTGGCAAGGTTGCGAGGACGATCGACGTTACAGCCGCGCAGCGTTGCCACGTGATAGGAGAGCAGTTGCAGCGGAATAACCGTCAGAAGCGGCAGTACTGCCGCGGAGGCCTGCGGAATGTAGATCACCTCTTTCGTCAGCCGCTCGATCTCCCGGTCGCCTTCGCTGGCGATGGCGATCACCCGTCCTTTGCGGCTGCGCACCTCTTCGATATTGCTCAGAATCTTGGCGTAGGTATTATCACGGGTGGCAATAACGATTACCGGCATATCCTCGTCAATCAGGGCGATCGGACCGTGCTTCATCTCGGCGGCCGGATAGCCCTCGGCATGGATGTAGGAAATCTCCTTGAGTTTCAGCGCGCCTTCGAGCGCGACGGGAAAGTTATATCCCCGGCCAAGATAGAGCGCGTTGCGTGCATCCTTGAGCTTGACGGCAATCTCCTTGATCGCGTCGTTCTGCTCCAGAATCCATGCAACCTTGTCCGGCACTTCGGCCAGATCCCTCAGATTGAGCTTGATCTCCTCCTGCGAAATGGTGCGCCCTTTGCTCAACGCCATAGCCAGCATGAAGAGCACGATCACCTGCGCCGTAAACGCCTTGGTCGAGGCCACGCCCACCTCAGGTCCAGCGTGGGTGTACATGCCGCACAGCGTCTCGCGCGGAATCGTCGAACCGACCACGTTGCAGATTCCCATCACCATGGCCCCCTTCTCCTTGGCCAACCTGAGTGCGGCCAGGGTGTCGGCGGTTTCGCCCGACTGGGAGATCACGATCACCACATCGTCGGAAGAGACAATCGGGTTGCGGTACCTGAACTCCGAGGCGTAATCGACCTCTACCGGAATCCGGGCAAACTCCTCGATCAGATACTCACCGATCAGACCGGCGTGCCAGCTCGTGCCACAGGCGCAGATCATGATCCGCTTGGCCTGCTTCAGCCGGTCGAGATAGTCGTGAATGCCACCGAGATGCACCAGTCCCTCCTCGACACGCACCCGGCCACGCATGACATCGCGCATCACCTCGGGCTGCTCGAAAATCTCCTTGAGCATGAAGTGCTCGAACCCGCCCTTCTCGATCTTTTCGAGGCTGAAGTCGAGCTCCGTCACCCTTTTTTGCTGCTCGACATTTTCAATCGTCTTGACCGTGTAGCTGTCGCGCGTCACAACCGCCATCTCTCCGTCCGACAGATAGACCACCTTGTTGGTGTGCTCGACGATGGGTGCCGCATCGGAAGCGATGAAGAACTCGCCATCACCGAGACCGATCACCAAAGGGCTGCCCTTGCGAGCCACCACGATTTTGTCCGGCTCGCGCGAGGAGACAACGCAGATACCGTATGCGCCCTCGACATGCCGGAGCGCCTGACGCACCGCACCTTCAAGACCGAGCGCCGGATCGTTTTTCCAGATGCGGTCGATCAGGTGGACAAGCACCTCGGAATCGGTATCGCTTTCAAATTCATAGCCTTCGGCTATCAACTCCTGCTTCAGCGTCGAATAGTTTTCGATGATGCCATTGTGGATCAGGGCGATGTCGCCGGAAACATTCATGTGAGGGTGGGCATTCCGGTCGCTCGGATCGCCATGGGTCGCCCAGCGGGTGTGGGCGATGCCGACCGTCGCGCCGAGCATCACGGTACCCGATACATTCAGAAGTTCTTCTAGATTACTGACGCTGCCCTTCTTTTTGAGCATCTGCAGCGAACCGTTCAAAACCGCCATCCCGGCCGAATCATAGCCACGATACTCCAACCGTTTCAAACCGTTCAGCAACAGTGGCGCCGCTTCACGCCTGCCGATGTAACCTATTATCCCGCACATATACTCACTCCCCAGGTATCTTTATTATCTTTTGCTGATGCTTCCGCGCCTTTTCTGAAGGGACGAAAACCCCGTATAATTTTTTCATCGAATATAACGTATACACATAAACTCACAGGATATCTTTCATATCGCCATGCAGGTTCACCGCCTCGCGACGCACCGCAGCCTCAAATTCCTCAACACTCCGAAAATCGCCTTTCGGAAAAATGAGCGCCCGGCTCACATTGACCACCGCGCTGAGGCGATCCGGATCAGCGCCCTGATTGACAGCCTCCTGCATTGATCCGCCCTGCGCACCGACACCGGGAATCAGGAAAAACAGCTCCGGTGCTTCTTGCCGAAGCTCTTGCAGCAAACCTGCCTTGGTTGCGCCAACGACGATTCCGGCATTTCCGTTGCGCTGCCAGCTCCGGACCCTGTCGAGCACGGCGCGGTAGAGCGGACGGCCATCGTCGAGAATGCGCTCTTCGAAATCAGCAGAGCCGGGATTCGAGGTGAGGCACAAGACAAAGACAAGTTTGTCGTCATACTCGAAAAACGGTTCGAGCGAATCGAACCCCATGTAAGGAGCCACCGTGATGGCGTCGAAAGGCCATGCCTCGAAAAATGCCTTCGCGTAGTGCCGGCTGGTGTTTCCGATGTCGGCCCGCTTGGCGTCCGCGATGCTCAGACACTCCGGCGGCAACGCCTGAAGCGTCTCGTCAAGATCGCGCATTCCGGCAAGCCCTCGCGATTCGTAGAATGCTGTATTGACCTTGTATGCGGCAGCGTGAGCAGCGGTTGCTCTGATGACCGCACGGTTGAACTCAAGCACCGGGCGCTCCATCGAATGGAAGAGCGTGGGAATCTTCGAAGGATCACTGTCGAGACCGACACAAAGCATCGACTGGAGCGAAGCTATCCGGCGGTTCGCCTTATCTCTTGCTGAACTCATAACTGATGGTAAAAACATGAAAAATTATCGGGTCAGTTCACACACTGCCGTTCTTTAATATAACTGATGGCGCCCGATGAATGAACAGTGATCACCCATCCCTGAGCGCCGCAGCCGCTGGTGATCAAGAAACTATTAGTCAAAAGAATATATTAATCCAACAGAGTTATGTATCTTGGAGGTCAAATAAAATGGTGTATTATTTTCACATTTTGACCCACAGAACTCTTGCTGACTTGCCAAGTCATTGCAAATGAAGAACCTGAGCAACGGCAACGATATCGATGAATATCTTTAATCATGAGCGCACTCGATGGCAAACAACCCATTCAAGCTGAACAATCCATACAATAACGAGCCGGATAACGGGCCGCGCAAGCCCCGGTTTTCGATATTTTACTACATAGCAGTCATCCTGCTGATCATCGGTTTTCAACTCGCCTTTTTCTGGTCAGGCTCGACTCGTGAAATCGCCTACAGTGACTTCCGTAAGCTGATCGACCAGAACAAGGTCGAATCCATCAGGCTCGCCCCGGAAAAAATCTACGTTCAGCTCAAGGAGGACTCCCTCTCAACAGCGACAAACAAACCCTCCGGGCAAAATCCGCCTGCGTTCCAGATGCCGGGCAAAAACTCATCAAAAAACGAGGTGACGGTCAACCCCGTGCGGGACGAGCAGCTGATTTCACTTCTTGAATCGAAAGGTATCCATTACGAAGCGACCCCGGGCAACGGCTGGATCAGTGAACTGCTGCAATGGCTGTTGCCCTTCGGGCTTCTTATCGGCATCTATTTCTTCATGTTCCGCAGAATGGGCGGCCCCGGTTCGCAGTTCATGAACATCGGCAAGAACAAGGCCGCGCTCTATGAAAACCTCGACGAGCACACCCGCATCACCTTCAAGGATGTTGCCGGACTGGACGAAGCGAAGGCCGAGGTGATGGAGGTGGTCGACTTCCTCAAGGATCCGAAAAAGTACACCAAGCTCGGTGGCAAGCTTCCCAAGGGCGTGCTGCTGGTCGGTCCTCCCGGCACCGGCAAGACGCTGCTCGCCAAAGCGGTTGCGGGCGAAGCCGACGTGCCTTTCTTCAGCATCAGCGGCTCGGACTTCGTCGAGATGTTTGTGGGCGTTGGCGCGGCGCGCGTGCGCGATCTGTTCAAGTCAGCCAAGGAAAAAGCGCCTTGCATCATCTTCATCGATGAAATCGACGCAGTCGGACGCAGCCGTGGCAAGGGCTTCATGATGGGCGCAAACGACGAACGCGAAAACACCCTGAACCAGCTTCTGGTCGAAATGGACGGTTTCGCCACCGACAAGGGCGTGATCCTCATGGCCGCCACCAACCGCGCGGATGTGCTCGACTCGGCGCTGCTCAGACCGGGCCGCTTTGACCGGCAAATCGTGGTTGACAGGCCCGACCTGAAGGGACGTACCGACATCTTCGCGGTGCACACCAAAAACCTCTCGCTCTCGCCCGACGTCAACCTCAAGGCGCTGGCCTCGCAGACACCCGGCTTCGCGGGCGCGGAGATCGCCAATGCGGCTAACGAAGCGGCCCTGCTCGCATCGAGGCGCGGCAAGCAGAGCATTGAAATGAAGGATTTCGAGGACGCCATCGAGCGAGTCATCGCCGGTCTGGAAAAGAAAAACAAGGTGATCAACCCGCGCGAAAAGGAGATCGTGGCCTATCACGAGTCCGGCCACGCCATCGTAAGCTGGCTGATGCCGGAAAACGACCCGGTGCAGAAGATTTCGATCGTGCCGCGTGGCGTCAGCGCGCTTGGCTACACCCTGAACATCCCGCTTGAAGACCGCTACCTGATGACCCGCAGCGAGCTGATCGCCCGCATCTGCGGCCTGCTCGGCGGGCGCGTTGCCGAAGAGATCATCTTCGGCGAAATTTCGACCGGCGCGCAGAACGACCTCGAACGGGTGACTGAAATCGCCTATAACATGGTGATCGTGTACGGCATGAGCGAAAAGGTCGGCTACCTGTCGTTCCTCGAAAGCAACAACCCGTACTACGGCGGTCCCGGCATTGACAAGAAGTATGGCGACGAAACCGCCAGGCTGATCGACAACGAGGTCAAGGAGATCGTCGAGGCTGCCCGCAAGCAGGTTCACCAGATGCTTTCGGACAATCGTGACAAGCTCGAAATGCTTGCCAAAGAGCTGCTCTCGAAGGAGATCGTGCAGTACTGCCGGATCGAGGAGATTCTCGGCAAGCGCCCGGCAGGCAAGTTCAGCGAACACCTTGCCCACGACTGCCAGAACGGTGTCGATATGGCGATGTCACAGCTCCATACCGAACCTGAAGAGGCTGCATCACCTGCAGTTTCTGCCCAGCAGGAAACGGCAACAGACCCGGAGCGCAAGGAACTGGAAGAGGCCGTCGAAAGGCTCCGCCAGTCAAGAAACCTGTCTTCGAACTGATGACAGTAACCGAAAAGCGGATTCACCTCATCGTCAGCGGCCTGGTGCAGGGCGTGGGGTTTCGTATGTTCGTCTTGCGTGAAGCTTCCGCCCGAAGCCTTTCCGGATGGACGCGCAACCTGCCGGACGGCACGGTCGAAGTCGAAGCTCAGGGCAACAGCGGACTGGTGGACGAACTGATCCGGCAGATCCGGATCGGCCCCTCACGCTCAAGCGTCACTTCGATCAAAGTAAAAGAAATAGAGGTCGATACCTCCGGCAGGGAGTTTCGCATCCTGACCTGAAAACGCTGCAAAAACCGGGAAATCAAAAGAGATAGTGAGAAGGGGTGGGTCCCGAGGGATTCGAACCCCCGACCTACTGGGTGTAAACCAGTCGCTCTAACCAGCTGAGCTAGAGACCCATGAAAAAGGGTTGACAGTATAACACATTTTCAATAGATAACAAACAGAATCCGCTATTTACCCGCCGCGTCGAAAAGCGTTGTTTGTACGACGCTCCGAAAAAGCATAAATTCAGGCCTCGAATTCGTCCCTTTTCACGCCAATGTCATTACGCATGAAATCCTTATCCATTCTCGGCAGTACCGGCTCCATTGGACTCAGCACACTCGACGTCGTCAGGCGTCATCCTGAAAGGTTTTCGATTGCGGCCCTTGCCGAGGGCCACGACGTCGAAATGCTTCTCAAGCAGATCGATGAATTCAGGCCGTCACTGGTCTCGGTGCGTGACGAGGCGTCGCGGGAGCGCCTCAAGGGGATGCTCGGCGATCACAAGCCCGAAATTCTCTGCGGCCTCGAAGGTGCGGCTGAAGTTGCGGCCGTCGATGGAGCAGACATGGTGGTTTCGGCCATCGTGGGCGCGGCAGGACTGGTGCCAACCGTCAGGGCTATTGAAGCCGGAAAGGACATCGCTCTGGCCAACAAGGAGACGCTCGTCGTCGCCGGTCAGCTCGTTTCGGACCTCGTCAAAAAGCACGATGTCAAACTGCTGCCAGTGGACAGCGAGCACTCGGCGATCTTTCAGTCGCTGGTCGGGCACCGCACGGAAGATATCGAACGCATCATCCTGACCGCATCGGGTGGCCCGTTCCGTAAAACGCCCGCCGAAGAGTTGAAGAACGTCGGCCCGGAACAGGCGCTCAAGCACCCGCAGTGGTCGATGGGCGCGAAGATCACCATCGACTCGGCGACCCTTATGAACAAAGGGCTCGAGGTAATCGAGGCGCACTGGCTCTTCGACATGCCCGCAGAGAAGATCGGCGTCGTGGTGCACCCGCAGAGCATCATTCACTCGATGGTTGAGTACATCGACGGCTGCGTCATCGCCCAGCTCGGCGTGCCCGACATGCGCGCTCCCATCGCCTATGCCCTCGCCTGGCCGGAGCGCTGCGAAACCGGCATCGGCAAGCTCGACCTCACCAAGGTCGCCACACTCACCTTCGAGGAGCCAGACATGGAGCGCTTCCCGGCCCTGCGCCTGGCCTTCGACGCCCTCAAGGCGGGCCAGACCTATCCTGCGGTACTGAACGCGGCCAACGAAATCGCCGTCGCGGCGTTCCTCGACAAGAAAATCGGCTTTACCGACATCGCCGGAACGGTCGATAAAACCATGCAGGCACACAAAGCATGGACGCCGATCACGCTGGAGGAGTACCTTCAGGCAGACAAATGGGCCCGCGAAACCGCACGGCAGCTTATCGGATAATTCCGGGCTAAACATCACGAAACAACCGAACGACCTGCATTTGACATGGAGCTACTGAACACGATTTTCTTCTTCGTCATCGCCATCTTCATCCTCGTCACGGCCCACGAATTCGGCCACTTTATCACGGCGAGGATGTTCGGCATGCGGGTCGACCGGTTTTTCATCGGCTTCGATTTCTGGGGCATCAAGCTGTGGCAGAAAAAGATCGGAGAAACCGAATACGGTATCGGCGCCTTCCCGATTGGCGGCTACGTCAAGATCGCCGGCATGATCGACGAAAGCATGGACACTGACCATGTGACCGAAGAGGTTCAGCCCTGGGAGTTCCGGGCCAAACCGGTCTGGCAGCGCCTCATCGTGCTGGCTGGCGGCGTGGCGATGAACATGGTGCTGGCCGCGACGATCTTTATCGGTATCACCGCCGTGTTCGGCGAATCGCACACGCCAATCACCACCCCGGCCTTCATCGAATCGAACTCCGTGTTCTCGTCGATGGGCATGAAAAGCGGCGACCATCTGGTGGCCATCAACGGCCAGAAACTGCACTACTGGGAAGAGGCCCTTGATCCCGAGCATCTCGCCTCCGCAAATCTGCAATACACTATCGAGCGAAACGGAGAGGAGTTGGCACTCACGGCGCCGAAAGACATCATCTCCCGGATCAACGGAAACCAGTCGATCGGCATCAGGCCAACCGTGCCTCCAGTCATCGACCAGGTGCTGACCGGCGATCCGGCGGCTAAAGCCGGTATCATGCCGGGCGGCCTCATCACTGCCATCAATGGCTCGCCAGTGACCGACTGGAGCGAGGTGGTCGATATCATCTCCGCGAACGCAGGCAAAAAGCTCACCGTCACCTGGATGCATCTGAAAAACTCGACTGGCGAGCCGCTGACCGCCGCTCTCATCCGCAAAAAGGGGCAAACCATTACCACCGAGGTGACGCCGAACAACTCAGGCAAAATCGGCATTTCGCTCAAGCAGACCATCGAGACCGAACGCATCAAGCTTTCGCTTCCGCAAGCCATCGCCAGCGGCCTGAACCAGACCTGGAAAACCACCGTGCTGACCGTCCAGGGATTCGGTAAAATTTTCAGCGGCAAGGAGGATTTCCGCAAGTCGGTCGGCGGCCCGATCAAGATCGCCCGCATTGCCAACCAGAGCGCCGAGCAGGGACCAATCAGCTTCATGTACTTCGTGGCCGTGCTCTCAATCTCGCTGGCGATCATCAATATTCTGCCCATCCCGGCGCTCGACGGCGGGCAGTTCGTACTCAACGCCATCGAGGGCATCATGGGCAGGGAGATTCCGTTCGAGGTCAAGATGCGTATCCAGCAGGTCGGCATGACTCTTCTGCTGATGCTCTTCGCCTACTTCATGATAAACGACCTCCTGAACCCCTGATTCCGGCGGCGGCGAGCAACCATGTTTGACAAGCTTCAGTCCATCAAGGATAAATTCCAGACCATCGAGCAGCAGCTCTCCGATCCGGAGGTGGTAGCCGACCAGAATCGCTTCAGGAAGCTGAACAAGGAGTACAGCAGCCTGAAGGAGATCGTGCGCGCTTACGACGACTGGAGCCGAGCCAAAAAGCAGCTCGACGAGGCGCATTCGATGCAGAAAAACGAAAATGATCCGGAAATGCGCGCCCTCGTCGAAGAGGAGGCCGGCGAACTCCAGGAGCGCCTTCCGGAGCTTGAGCAGCAGCTCAAAATCCTGCTCCTGCCGAAGGACGAGGCCGACAGCCGCAACGCCATCATCGAAATCCGCGCCGGAACCGGTGGCGACGAGGCGGGGCTGTTCGCCGCCGACCTGATGCGCATGTACCAGCGCTATGCCGAACGGCAGGGGTGGAGCTGCCTGACGCTCGAAGTGAGCGAAGGCTCCGTGCCCGGCAGCCTCAAGGAGGTTTCGCTTGAAGTGAGCGGCCACGACGTCTACGGCATCCTCAAGTTCGAGAGCGGCGTGCACCGCGTGCAGCGCGTGCCGGAAACCGAAACCCAAGGGCGCATCCACACATCGGCGGCCAGCGTCGCCGTACTCCCCGAAGCCGAAGAGGTGGACGTAGAAATCCGTAAGGATGACTTGCAGATGGACACCTTTCGCAGTGGCGGCAAAGGCGGCCAGAACGTCAACAAGGTCGAAACCGCTGTGCGAATCACCCACGTCCCGAGCGGCATCGTCGTTGCCTGCCAGGAGGAGCGCTCGCAGCTCCAGAACCGCGAGCGGGCCATGAAGATGCTGCGTTCGAAGCTCTACGACATCCAGATCGCCGAACAGCAAAGGAGCCGCGCCGACCTGCGCCGCTCAATGGTAACCACCGGCGACCGGAGCGCCAAAATCAGGACCTACAATTTTCCTCAGTCGCGCGTGACCGACCACCGCATCGGCTTTACCAGCCACGCCCTGCCTCAAATCATGCAGGGCGAGCTCGACCCGCTCATTGAGGCGCTGCGAATGCACGACCAGGCCGAGCGCTTGCAGGCCGAAACCGTCTGACCTCGTTGCCCGCGATGTACGCGCGGAGGTGCGCAATTTTGCCGGGAAGTAGCTATATTTTCAGAGATCACGCCGACCACCCGGCCATTTTTTTCAACCAAAGGATACGAAGATCGCTCATGCGGAGATGATTCGCGCGTGAGCCGGAGAAGACGATATGCTGGAAATGAAAGCCACGGGCAAGAGCAAGGGTCAATGGATGTTTTACCGGAACTTCGATGACACGGTTGACTATCTCTCCGACCACACGAGAATTCTCTCCTATAACCCTTTCTGCCACAAAGTCGAGCCGCTCGACCGGGATGAAGCCTACCGCTGGCATTTCCGCGTCACCGATCCGCAGAACAACCCGTTCGACGTGATCTTCAACATCCAGCAGGAAACAGAAATCCTTGTTGACCTTCCGGATGAGGTCGCCTCGATGGACCCCGAAGAGATGAGCGACGAGATGATCCGCCAGTTCACGGTGGGCCGGAAGATCACCTGGCGGCCGTTGGCCCAGGACAAAACATTCGCCATGCCTGAAAAGTACCTCTTCGAAGGCAAGGTCACGGCCGACATGCTGATCGTGCCGGTACAGAAAGAGCAGACAAGGGTTGATTTCGACCTCCGGGTCAATGTCGCGTTTCTGCTCTATCCGGCCTTCCGCATTGTGCCCGAGAAGGTTGTACGCACCATGGTCAGTACCGGCATGTCGCTCATCATGCAGACGGCGACCAACCACATGTTCCAGAAAATCTCGAAAGACTTCGGCAAGATCCGCAAGCTCTGAAAACACTCCGTTAACCGCCATGACCACCATCACCGCTTGAGCAAGGACGCACAACAGATTTCCGCCCTCCGCCGGTTCTCGGTCTCGATCATCAGCGTGGCGCTCCTGGTCATTTCGGGAACGGTTGGCTACATGTACCTCGAAAACATGAGCCTCCTGGACGCGCTTTACATGACGGTCATCACGGTGGCCACAGTCGGCTTCAGCGAGGTCCGTCCGCTGGATGATGTGGGCAAGATTTTCACGATGGTGCTGATCGTCAGCGGCACGGGCATCTTTTTCTTCACCCTGACCAATGTGGCCGTCTTCTTCGTCTCAGGCGAGTGGAAGGAGCATTGGGAACAACAACGCAATGAACGCATGCTTCGGAAACTGAACGACCATTTCATCATCTGCGGTTACGGCCGTCTCGGGGGAAGCGTCGCCGAAGAGCTTCGGGCGAAGGCGATCCCCTTCGTGGTCATCGACAACATGATCGACAACGTGCTCCGCGCCCGCGATGAAGGATTCCTGGCCATCAAGGGCAACGCCGCGGATGAAGAGGTGCTGGCCGATGCCGGATTGCACCGGGCAAAGGGGCTGATCGCCGCCGCAGGCAACGACGCAGAAAACGTCTTCATCGTGCTGACCGCGCGGAACCTCAAGCCCAACCTGTACATCGTCGCAAGAGCTGACTGCGACGAGTCTGAAAGCAAGCTTCGCCGGGCGGGCGCTGAAAAGGTGGTGATGCTCTACCGCTCGGCAGGCAAGCGCATGGCCAACCTCCTGACCGAACCTGAACTCGAAGAGTACCTCGACGAGCTGAGCAACGCCAACAACCTCAATCTCCGGATCGCCCAGTACCTGGTTGGCGACAATTCGCCACTCGTCGGCAAATCGTTTCAGGAGGTCGATCTGTACAACAACCACCGCATCAACGTGGTCGGCTACAAGCTGCCGGGCGGCGAATTGCACACCACGCCGCGCCCTGCGGAGATCATCCAGAAAAACGGCACGATCATCGTTATCGGCAAGGGCGGTGATCTCGAAATGCTCTGCAAGCTGGCCCAGGGAGAAACGCAGCGATGACAAACCTGCACGACCTTGCAGAATCCCGCAAAAGCGTCCGCGGTTACGACACAAGCCGACCCGTGGCTCCGCAAATTCTCGAACGGGTGCTCGATGCCGGGCGGCTCGCCCCGTCGGCCAAAAACCTTCAGCCATGGACATTCCTGCTGGTCAGCTCGCCTGAGATGCTTGCGAAAATCCGCTCCTGCTACGAGCGCGACTGGTTCAAGCAAGCGCCGCACATCCTCATCGTCACCGGTGACCGCAATGATGCCTGGGTGCGCCAGTCCGACAGCTGGAACTCGCTTGAAACCGACCTCGCCATCGCGATGGATCACCTGATTCTGGCCGCGCATGCCGAAGGCCTCGCCACCTGCTGGATTTCAGCCTTTGACCCGGCAATGCTGCGCGAAGCGCTCGATCTGAAACCATCCGAAGAAGTTTTCACCCTCACCCCGATCGGTTACGCCTCCACCGACGCACAGACCCGCCCGAAAAGCCGCAAGCCACTCGACGAAGTCGTCCGGTATTTGTGAGAAAGAGGACGCCAACAAGCGTCTGATAGCCCACAGACCAGCGGGCTCAACGCCATCACCGGAAACCGGCCATCGAGCACCTTTCTGAAAACCTCGCCATGGCAAACCGGAGCACCATATCAAGCGCTATCTTCACGCCACAGGAGTCTCGAACAGAGTCCGTTCGGCGGCCCGGCGGCGCACAAGGCCGGAAAGTTTTTTACCATTGCCATAGACCCAGCGGTCGAACTCGGCTGCCGAACCGGCATAGTCGCCTTTATTGAGCTTTTTGAGCAGCGTACTGGTGCGGAGATTCTCCGGGCCGGCATTGTAGGCAAAGTCAACAAGCGCATCGAACTGGTTCTGGTTCAGTTCGACGAGCGCATAGCGATTGACGGCGCTTTCATACCGTTCAAGCGTTTCAAGCATGATTTCATCAGCCTGTTCTTTCGTGACAGGAGGGTCGGTGAGCTTGACGGGCGTGCCGTCGGCATAGCGGGTTGAGCCGTAGCCGATGGTGGGAACACCGGCTGGACAACGATAGGGCATTGGCCTGAACCCTTCAAAATCCCTGATGATATTCAGGCAAGCTTCGGATACCTGCATGATCACTCCTGTTTTGAATTGGAAACACCGGGCACAAGCATGGCTGAACGACGGAGCTGTATAACAAAATGGCTCTCAACTTGAAAATACAGAATCAGCAAACGGTTTCAAGTGACGGAACACGCAAAAGCCCCGGACGTTCACGGATGAAACCGGAACTTCCGGGGCTTTGTGGCTTATTCCCGAATGCGCGATGGAACGATCAGGAGTGACCGCCGGCGACGATGCGGATCATCTTGATGTTCAGAATGAGAAACCTGAAGAGCTGCCACGGTATGAATTTGCGCCAGAAAAGCGTCGCCTTGTCGGGCACCGGCGGATAGGCTTCGTCGTAGTATGCCTTGAATTTATAGTTACCCATGATTCACGAGTTTTAGGTTGAAATCGATGTCTCTTGAATGCTGCTCCATCTTATTCCGGAATCAGGTACCAGAACGGATAGCCCTTCGCCTTGTGGAAGAAGAGATAGTGCAGAATGAACTTCAGCCAGTGACCGGCAAGACCCGCTTCGCCGACCGAGTAGGTCATGTCGCGCCCCCACTCCGGATACTTCTCCCAGTCGGGCACGATGGGAAAGACGGTCATCGATGCACCAAGGCCGCTGAACGAACCGAAACCGCCCGACACAATGCAGGCCGCGCCCATTCGGGCCATCGAGGCTTTGTGATGGTGCTCCTTGTGGTTGCCCTTGATCTGCTCGGAAATGTTGAGCGCAATGATCTTGCCGATAACGCCCGACGGCATGCCGGTGCGCGGCGGCGTCGGGAAAATCTGGCGGCCATTCACGCTCGTCATGGGCTTGGAGATCGGATGTGGTGGCGCGAAGGCGATGCCCGCGGCGTAGATATTGCTGTACATCGGGGTCTGGTAGATGGTCGGCCAGTCGTTAGCGCCCCAATCGCCGAACGACTTGGCGGTGTAGTCCGCATCGACCTTCATGAACTTGTTCGGCAGGAACATCTTGTCGGTGATGTCGTTGCCGCTCTTGTCGAAGGCGGTCAGGCCAACGCCGGAGAACGACGGAATAAGCATCGCAAAGTCGAACTCCTGCGAAAGCATTTCGCCGTCGAGCGTTTCGTAGTGGGCCACGCCCGGCTCCACCTTGTAGACACCCGCCCGGCGGATCCACTTGATGCCGTACTCGGCGAGCAGCGATTCGGTAAAGACCTTGGTCGGCGTGATGTAACCGCCGCGCTTGATGAACGCGCCGCCCATACCGAAATCGCCCACCTCGTACTCGTTTGAAATCCAGGTCAGCTCCGCCATGTGGCTCAGGCCGCGACGGGAGATTTCGTAAGCGACGTTCAGGATATACTCGAAAGCTGCGCCCTGACAGGTGGCCATCGCATGGCCGGTGCCAATGAGGAAACGCTGCTTCTGACCATTCTTCATCTTTTCGATGCTTTTCTGCAACTCCTCCCACGCATGAGCCGCGTGGCTGTAGGTGCAGACAGACAGCGAGTTTTTGTCAGGCCCGAGCCCCTCGGTAGCCCCGAAGTTCAGCTTCGGACCGGTGGCGTTGACAAGGTAGTCGTAATCGACCGTCTCGGTGTACCCGGCATACTCCTCGTCGGTGTACTCGATGGTGACGTATCCCTTGCTGATGTTGGCGTCGCCCTCGGGATGAATCGAAACGGCTTTCGCCTGCTTGTAATCGATGCCCCAGCGGTCATAGACCTTCTTGAGCTTGAAGCGCACATCGTCGATGGTCATCTGGCCCACGCCGACCCATATATTCGACGGAATCCACTGGTAATAGCTGTTGGGCGAGATAACCACAACCTCATGCTGCTTTCCAAGTTTTTTCTTGAGAAAGGATGCGCAGGTATGCCCCGAAACGCCAGCTCCCAAAACGACGACCTTTGCCATAACGAGTCAGATTTTCATTGTTAAACCATTTAAAACAAATATACACCTCAAACGCCCCTGTCCGTGCCGAAAAAAGAGCGACGGCGACACCTCAGCCAGAGCGCCGGAATGGATACACTGATAATTACGTGAAGGCATGTCCGCGATCATGAAACAATAATAATCCTTGAAAATTCCGGCAACGGCTCGCTCGCTGCTGAAACAAAAAGGCCGAAATGGGTGCCGCAAGTCATGCGTCTCAACTATAACCATATGCTCATAATTAATCAAGTGCCTGCTCATTTTTAGCATAAAAAAGAGGCGTACCGAGAAAGGAATTACTCCTGATTTCGCACAAACGGGAAACAGTCCTCAAAAGTACCTGAGGATGACGCCCATAACGACCAACTTCCGGGCAGGTACACGGGCTCGCTCCTGCAACGTATTCTCAAATAACGACATTCCTGTTGTTGCAGCGCGCGAACAGCCCCTGCAACGGCCTGCGGCCCACTGTTTTCCACAGAAATTATCAGCCCCCCGAATTGGTTGTAAAATTTTACGACTGCACATTGGTGAAACAATTCCCTCACAGGAGGCGGCATGAGAAACATCGTGTTTACGGGCAAGGGGGGCGTCGGCAAAACCTCCATCGCGGCGGCGACCGCCGTCAGGGCCGCGGCTCTCGGCTACAAAACGCTGGTCATCTCGACCGATCCCGCCCACAGCCTCGGCGACTCATTCGACATTGAACTCGGTCCGTCACCGGTGAAGGTGGCCGAGAATCTCTGGGGCCAGGAGGTGAGCGTTTACGGCGATCTGTCGCTCAACTGGGAGGTGGTGCGCGAACACTTCGCCCACCTGATGGAGGTGCAGGGCATCGAGGGCATTTACGTCGAGGAGATGGGCGTCCTGCCGGGCATGGAGGAGCTTTTCTCGCTCTCCTACATCAAGCGCTACAACGAGTCCAACGAGTACGACCTGCTCGTCGTCGATTGCGCCCCGACCGGCGAGACGCTGCGCCTGCTCTCCATTCCGGAGACCTTCGGCTGGATGCTCAAGCTCATGCGCAACATGGAGAAGTACGTCGTCAAACCGGTCATCCGGCCCCTCTCCAAACGCATCAGCCGCCTGCACGACTTCGTGCCCGACACCGACGTCTACGACCAGGTCGATCACCTCTTTTCGTCGGTCGAAGGGATCATCGAGCTGCTCTCGGACGACTCGAAAACCACCGTGCGGCTGGTCATGAATCCGGAGAAAATGGTCGTCAAGGAGTCGATGCGGGCACTCACTTACCTCAATCTGTACAACATCACGGTTGACCAGATCGTCATCAACCGAGTCTACATGGACGACGTTGACGGCAACTATTTCGAGGGGTGGAAGGAGATTCAGAAGAAGTACATCGAGCAGATCGAATCCTCCTTCGCGCCGATTCCCATCACCAAAGTACCGCTCTTCCGTTCCGAGGTGCTGGGCCTTGACATGCTTGCCAAGGTGGGCGAAACGGTCTACGGCGACCGCAACCCGCTCGACATCTTCTACCACGAAGAGCACGTGGACATTCACAAAGTCAGCGAAGGCCACTACATCATGAAGCTCCGCCTGCCCTTCGTCTTCGACAACCGCATGGAGGCCAACGTCGTGCAGGTCGGCGACTCGCTGACGGTCAGAATCGGCAACTACCAGAAAGGCGTCGTGCTGCCGACATTCCTCGCCGGCATGAAAGTCACCCACGCCGGATACGAGGAGAAATGGCTGGCGATCGAGTTCAGAAAGAAGGAGACGGCGAAGTGAGTTAAAGGAATCGCCATTCCAGAAATTCACAACACTCGCAGGGCGAACAAAAGAGGTTCGACCTGACCATTCTCATGGAATCAAACCGAACGAGCCTTCATCGTCACTGGTTTCGCAAACTCCATGGGCGATGATTTCAACAACGCCTCTGCGTTTGAAACGTCTCAGAAAAGCACGTCCGCCTCACTATCTTTCCGACCATAACGGCTATCCACCGCTCTTCTGTAAGCGGAGGCAAGTCTTATCGTTTTTTATGATTCCTTTGGAATCAAAATTTTTCTGATCTTTGTCAATTGACCAAGTTAGAATCCACAGATGAATCACAGTCGTTTACTTCTTCTTGGTGCCGAGGCTGTCGCGCAGGGCGCGATCGATGCCGGACTGTCCGGCGTCTATGCCTATCCCGGCACCCCGTCCACTGAAATCACCGAATACATCCAGCGCTCCGCACCGGCTCGCCAAAGCGGCATCCGCTCCGCCTGGTCGGCGAACGAAAAGACCGCGTACGAAGCTGCCCTCGGCATGTCGTACGCCGGAAAGCGAAGCCTCGTGTGCATGAAGCATGTCGGGCTGAACGTCGCTGCTGACGCTTTCATGAACTCGGCCATCACGGGCGTAAACGGAGGGCTGGTGCTCGCCGTGGCCGACGACCCGTCGATGCACTCGTCACAGAACGAACAGGACAGCCGCGTGTACGGGCGTTTCGCCATGGTGCCAGTGCTCGAACCGGCATCCCAGCAGGAGCTGTACGACGCGATGTTCCACGCCTTCGAACTCTCCGAAGCAGTTCGCCTGCCGGTCATCATGCGCATGACGACACGACTATCGCACTCCCGCGCGGGCGTCGAACTGAAAGCCTCGCTGGAGCAGAATCCTCTCAACGCCGAGTACGCGCCCGGCCGGTTCGTGCTGATGCCGCAAAACGCCCGCGTACAGTACCGCCATCTGCTCGACCTCCAGCCAATGCTCGAAGCGCTGTCGGAGTCGTCGTTTCTCAACCAACCAGTCGAGGGGCACGGCCCTCTTGGCATCATCGCTTTCGGCGTCGGATACAATTACGCGATGGAGGCACGGAAAGCCCACGGCATCGAGTGCCGGCTGCTGAAAATCGGGCAGTATCCGCTGCCACGGACGCAGGTGAACGAACTGTTCGAGGCCTGCTCCGAGGTGCTTGTCGTCGAGGAGGGCTATCCTGTCTACGAAGAGCTGTTCCGAAGCTATTTCGGTTCGGCGAAAGTACGTGGGCGCATGGACGGGACCCTGCCGCGTGACGGCGAGCTGACCACCGACCTGGTTGCTGCGGCGCTCGGCGTGAAGCCGCCTGAGACCGCCACCACGCCGGAGATCGTCGTGGGACGGCCGCCGGAGCTCTGCAAGGGCTGCGGGCACCGCGACATGTTCGACGCGATCAACATCGCCATCAAAGAGAACGCCGACCACCATGTCTTTTCGGACATCGGCTGCTACACGCTCGGAGCCCTGGCTCCCTACAATGCGATCCATACCTGCGTGGACATGGGCGCTGCCATCACCATGGCCAAGGGCGCTGCCGATGCGGGACTGAGGCCGGCCGTATGCGTCATCGGCGATTCGACCTTCGCCCACTCCGGCATGACCGGCCTGCTCGACGCGGTCAACGACCGGACACCGGTGACGGTGATCATCGCGGACAACGACACCACCGCCATGACCGGCGGGCAGTGCTCGTCGGCCTCCGGCTCGAAGCTGGTAAAGATCTGCATCGGCCTCGGCGTCGAAGAGGCGCACATCAGAACCATCGTGCCACTGCGCCAGCATCTCCACGAAAACGTCTCCGTGCTGCGCGACGAGTTTGCGTACAACGGCGTCTCGGTGGTCATCGCCCAGCGTGAGTGCATCGAGACGGTAGCAAAGAAAAAACGCCGCGCCGCGGCATCAGCGCAGTAAACGGACATGCAGAAAAACATCATTCTCGCCGGTGTCGGCGGTCAGGGAATTCTCAGCATCGCCGCGGTCATCGACTGGGCGGCACTCCATGAGGGCCTCAACATCCGCCAGGCGGAGGTACACGGCATGAGCCAGCGTGGCGGCGCCGTGCAGTCGCACCTGCGAATTTCGGATCAGGAGCTCTTCGCCGACCTCATCGGCCTCGGCACAGCCGATCTCATCCTTTCGGTCGAACCTCTCGAGGCCCTCAGATACCTTCCATACCTCGCACCTGACGGACGCGTCGTCACTTCGCTCGATCCGTTCGTGAACATGACCAGCTACCCGCCGATGGAGGAGATCGAAGCCGAACTGGGCAAAACCGGGCATCCGGTACTGGTTCATGCCGCCGATCTGGCCAAAGATGCCGGAAGCGCAAGGGCGTCGAACATGGTCATGCTGGGTGCGGGAGCACCATTCACCGGCATTGCGCCGTCGAAACTCGAAGCGGGCATCGAGGCGCTTTTCGGCACCAAGGGGCAGGAGGTCGTCGACATCAATATCAGGGCGTTCCGCAAGGGACTGCAGCTTTCCAACACCTAACTTCACCATCCATGATCTGGAACGAGCATCACGAATGCATGGGGCGCGATCAGCTGGCATCGCTGCAGGGCGAACGCCTTCGCCAAATGGTCGAACGGATCTACTACAACGTGCCATTCTACCGCAACAAGCTGCAGGAGAGGGGAATCGAGCCGGGAGACATCCGCTCGATCGACGACCTGAAAAAGCTGCCCTTCACCACCAAGCAGGACCTGCGCGACAACTACCCGTTCGGGCTGTTTGCTGTGCCTCAGCAGGATATCGTGCGCTTCCACGCATCGAGCGGCACCACCGGCAAATCAACCGTGGTCGGGTACACCCATAACGATATCATGATGTGGTCCGAGGTGGTCGCCCGTTCGCTCACGATGGCCGGGGTCACGAAGCACGACATCATCCAGGTCGCCTACGGCTACGGACTCTTCACCGGAGGACTCGGCCTGCACTACGGTGCCGAGAAGGTAGGCGCGTCGGTCATCCCGATCTCCGGCGGTAACACCAAAAAGCAGCTCCAGCTGCTGGAGGATTTCGGTTCGACGGCCATCGCCTGTACGCCATCCTACGCGGCATACCTCGGCGAGGCCATCATGGAGGAGAAGCTCGACCGCTCGAAGATCAAGCTGAAAGCGGGTATCTTCGGCGCGGAACCGTGGACGGAGGAGATGCGCTCGCAGATCCAGCAGCTCCTCGGAATCAAGGCGTACGACATCTACGGCCTCTCCGAAGTGATCGGACCGGGCGTCTCGATGGAGTGCGGCATCCAGCACGGGATGCACGTCTTCGAGGATCACTTCATTCCCGAAATCATCAATCCTGAAACCGGCGAGGTGCTGCCGTACGGCGAGCTGGGCGAACTGGTCTTCACCGCGGTCACCAAGGAGGCCTTGCCGCTCCTGCGCTACCGCACGCGCGACCTCACCCGCCTGCACGTCGAGCGCTGCGACTGCGGTCGCACGCTGGTGCGCATGGAGAAATGCGTCGGGCGTTCGGACGACATGCTCATCATTCGCGGCGTGAACGTCTTCCCGTCGCAGGTCGAATCGGTGCTGCTCGAAATGAGCGAAACCAAACCGCACTACCTGCTCGTGGTCGATCGCCAGAACAACCTCGACACCCTCGAAATCCAGGTCGAAGTTGAAGACCAGTTCTTCTCCGACGAGGTCAAGGAGCTCGAAGGTCTCCGCAAACGCATCAGCGGCAACCTGACCAGCCTCCTCGGCCTGCATGCAAATGTCAGGCTGGTCGAACCCGGCACCATCGAACGTAGCCAGGGCAAGGCGCAGCGCGTCGTGGACAAACGCAAACTCAACTAACACAAGGAGACGCCATGATCATCAAACAACTCTCGGTGTTTCTCGAAAACCGCGCCGGAAGACTGACCGAGCTAACCGGCATCCTGGCCGACAACGACATCAACATCTCGGCATTCAGCATCGCCGACACGACCGATTTCGGCATCCTGCGCGTCATCACCGGCAAGCCGGAGCTGGCTGAAAAGGTGCTGAAAGAGCAGGGATTTGCCGTCAAGATCACCGACGTCATCGGCATGATCATGCCCAACAAGCCGGGAGCGCTGCACCATGCGCTGCAAATCCTGACCGATAACGGCATATCGATCGAGTACATGTACGCCTTTGCCAATGGCGAAGGACGGGCGACCGCCGTCATCCGAACCGATACGCCGCAGAAGGCCATCGAGGTGCTGCAACTGCACAAGATGGAGCTGCTCAAGACGGGCGATGTGTACCAGCTCTGAGAAAAGGCCAATAATTGAAACCCAATGCCACGATTTTCGAAATCCGTTTCTGCACTGCGCTCCTCGGCGATCAGGGAGCTGATGAGCCTCGCTTCTCGCCCTGATATTATCTCGTTTGCGGGGGGAATGCCGGGTAACGAGCTGTTTCCGATCGATGAGGTCGAGGAGCTGTTCCGGAACCTCGACACCAAGACCAAACAGGCCGCGTTCCAGTACGGCCCGACACCCGGCCTGTCCTCGCTGCTCGAATCGCTTGGCGGTTTTCTGGAACGCAAAGGCCTGCCCGTCAAGAAGAACCGCCTCATGATCACCACCGGATCACAGCAGGCGCTGAGCATTTTTGCCCGTGCTTTCGTCGATCCGGGCGACCGGGTGCTGACCGAGTACCCCTGCTTCATCGGAGCCATCGCGGCGTTCCGCGCCTGTGGAGCCGAGATCGTCTCGCTGCCGGTCGATGAAGCGGGCATCGACATCGCCATGCTCCGTCAGGAGGTGGAGACGCCCGACCCGGCGAAGTTCCTCTATATCACGCCATACTTCCACAACCCGGCGGGAATGCTCTACAGCACCAACCGCAAGCGGAAGCTGATCGAAGCGTTGCAGGGACGCGACATTCCGCTGCTCGAAGACGACGCTTACGGCGACCTCTGGTTCAGCGACGAACACCGCGAAGCCCTGCAACCCATCAAGGCGATCGATCCGGAGGGCATCGACGTCTGCTACATGGGCTCCTTCTCCAAGATTCTCGGCCCGGGCCTGCGCCTTGGCTGGATGCTGGCGCCGGAAGCGATCTACGAAAAGTGCGAGCTGATCAAGCAGTCCGCCGACGCCTGCTCGCCAAGCTTCACCCAGGTCATCGCCGACGCATTCATCCGCTCGGGCAGGATCGATACATACGTCGCTTCGGTGCGCGAAGAGTACAAGCGCCGCGCCGCCTCCATGGTCAAAGCCCTGCGAAGCAACCTGCCCGGCTACGTCCGATGGAACGAACCGAAAGGGGGGTTCTACATCTGGCTGACCTTGCCGGAAGGCACGGACGCCACTGAGATACTCAAACGCGCCATCGAAGGCGGCGCGGTCTTCGTCACCGGCAGCACCTTCGACCCGGAAGGAACACGCAACAACACCATGCGCCTCTCCTACTGCAACAACACCCCGGAAGAGATCGAACGCGGCATTCCCATCATCACCCGCGCCATCCGCGAGGTGTGCGGGTAAAAACATCAAGCCAAAAAGCCTCGGTACACTCGCCAGGATTGCCAACGACCAAAAAACATGAAACCCCCGGAATCGCGGGGGTTTCATCGTTGTTCCGATTACTGCTTTTGCATCTGTTGCTGCATCTTGCGGCCATATTCTTGCAGCTCCTTGATTTTCTCTCTGCTCATGCCCTGAGGTGAACTGGGCACTTCAGGAATCTCCAGCTTGGTGCAGTTGGCTGGCACCTCGAAGAGCTTGTCGTCCGGAGTAGTGCGCTCGGCGCTGACCAGCTCGGTCACTACGCCCGATGGAGAAAGCAGCGTCTTGACGGGGAAGCCGTCGAGGCCGGCAGCCCTCAGCTTTTCGGCGAGCTGGGTGTTGGTCTGGTCATCCGACCCCTGCATCTTGGCATAAGCGAAATAGTCGAGAATATCCTTGCTCACCCACATGTCGATGACGGTATCCCTGTCCGCCCAGGAGATCCTGACATGGTTGCAGTCGTAACCATTGACGCGCTCCCTGCCCAGATTTTCGATCTTGGCATTCTCGTACGGGTCGCCGCCCGGCTGCTTTTTCACCTTCGACACATCAAGTTCCATGCAGGCGCCGGTCGCGCCGTTGATCATGTAAATCTTGTCGGGGCTATCCTTCAGCGAAAGGATGGTCATGGACACCTCTCCGCCGTGAGTACCGATGTTGGTCTTGTTTTCGGCACGCATCCCTTTCGGGCCGATGTAAAGCTTCATATCGCTCGTTCCGGCCTTGGGAATGGTAGTCTTCATGGTAAGAACACCGGTAAAGGGACCGGCTATGGCGGGAGCCGCCTGCTCGACACCGGCGGAACCGGGAGCACTGGAATCTTTCTTGCCGCATGCCGAGAACAACAACAGACCCGGCACAAGCACGGCAGCAAACAATCGACGGGTGATGGTTTTCATGATGTTTCGCATTTAAAAATTGAATCCGGCAAAAAGAACCGGAAAACCAGTGAAACAGGAAGAATGTCAGCCAAGAAGGTTATTTCATGACCGCTCAAAAAGAAATGTAAACAAAATAGATTTGTCATGTCAGCTGTAACGTTTGCGTAAACTCAGCTTTTCGATGCGGGAATAGAGCGTCTTGGCGTTGATCTTCAGCAGCTCCGCAGCACCTCCTTCGCCGCTGACGCGGCCTCCGGCACGATCGAGGGCATCAAGAATGAGCTTGCGTTCCATGCCTCGCATCTCCTCTTCGAGCTCCGCCATCGTCATGAGCGCCGATGGTGCGGACAGCGGAACATATTCATTTCGTGGCGGCAGCGCCGTGGAAAAGTCCAGGGTGTCGCCTTCGGAAACGATCACCGCCTGCTCGATGCAGTGGGAAAGTTCGCGGATGTTACCCCGCCACTCGCGCGAAACCAGCTCTCGCATGTCGCGCTCTCGGATGGCGCGTTCCGGCTTGCCAAACTCGCGGGCAAACTTGCGGGCGAAGTGCATGGCGAGCACAGGGATGTCGTCGCGCCGCTCCCGGAGCGGGGGCAGCGGAAGCGGAAAGGCGTTGAGCCTGAAGTAGAGGTCTTCGCGGAAGCGCCCGGCGGCCACCTCCTTTTCGAGGTCGCGATTGGTGGCGGCGATGACGCGCACATTGACCGGAATCACGCGCCGCCCGCCGATGCGCTCCAGCTCCTTCTCCTGCAACACCCGCAGCATCTTGGCCTGAAGCTCCAGCGGCAGCTCACCGATTTCATCGAGAAAAATGGTGCCGCCGTCGGCCAGCTCGAACTTGCCGATGCGTCGCTCCACGGCACCGGTGAAGCTCCCCTTTTCGTGGCCGAACAGCTCCGACTCGATGAGCGAAGCGGGCAACGCCGCACAGTTGACCCTGACCAGCACCCGTTCCTTGCGCGGCGAAAGGTTGTGAATCGCTCGGGCGATCAGCTCCTTGCCAGTGCCGGTTTCGCCCTCGATCAGCACGGTGGCGTCGGTTGGCGCGACCTGGCTGACGCGCCGCAACACTTCGGCGAGCGGGGCGCTCTGGCCGACGATTTCCTCGAAGTTGTGCACCTCGCGAATCTCCTCGACCAGATACGTGCGCTCGCCTTCGAGCTTGCGGCGCAGGCGATCGATCTCATCGAAGGCGAGGTAGTTCTGCAAAGCGAGCGCGAGTTGCGGCACGATAAGCTGCACCGTCGCGAGCTCCTGTTCGCCAAGCGACACGCCGATGCCTGAAATGATCAGCCCCGCGCGACTGCCGGGCACATCCCAGAGCTGCACAATGATGCAAGAACTGACGCTAAAGCGCTCACGCACCATGCCGACAAGACGAAACGCCCGGCACAGCTCGTCGAAGCGCTCGCCCGAATAGACACCCGGCCTCAAAATCACCTCGGCGCTTTCACGAGCGACAGGATCATCGACGCTCATGTCAAGCTGTTCGAGCGGCGAGAAAAGTGCAAAACGGCTGCCCGGTTCGCGCATGAAGTTGTCGTAAATCCGGTAGTGCCCGTCCTCGCCCACCACCCGGATGCCGAGAAAAGTGCATGGTACGAGGCGGCTGATCTGCTCGCACACCGTAAGAAGCATCTGACTGCGCTCCTTGATCGTAAACAGTGCGTTGTTGATGGCAAGCTGCATGGCGGTTTCGGCCTCGCGCTGGCGCAACTCTTCGTAGGCAAGCGCATTGCTCACGGCGATGGCGATAGAGGAGGAGACCCCGGCAAGCAACGTCCGGTCTGCATCACTCCATGTCTCTTCCTCCTTTGAAACAAAGTTGAGAAAGCCGATCACCCGCCCGCCGGAGCGTAGCGGAGAGAGCACGATCTGTCGCATTCCGAGCTCGTGCAGCGTCCAGAGCAGCGGGGCGCCGTCCGCGCCGAACGAGGGAATGTCGCGAGCAATGGTGGCAACCGTCACCGTGCGGTCGTCGAGGTGCCCTTCGAGCCAGGTGCCCGCGATGGAGCGCGTCTGGTGGTGCAACTGCTCAGGCAGCTCGAAACGCAGCAGCTCGAAAAAGACGCTCGCCTCGCGCCGCTCCCGGTCGATAGTGATGATGACCGCCGAGTCGAACGCAAAGAGAAGACGCAGCTTGTCGGTCACGGTGCGGAACAGCTCCTGCGGGTCGCGGATGGTGCCGATGGCGTCGCCGATGTACTGCATGAGCTTGAGCGCTTCGGGCAAAGTGGTGGCATTCATGGGCGAATTTCCGATTATTTCAGAACGCTACTTACAGAATATTCTGAAAATATCAGAATACCCAAAAACACAGCAACAGGCAACACCAGGAATAAATCATTATTAAATTATGGCTTACACCAAATTGTAGCCTAAAGAAATTTATGGCATAAAAATTGTAGTTAATGTAGTATCGATACTAACACGCAACATACCATGAAGAAAAGAAATACCATCGCCGCTGTGCTTCTGATCGCCGTTTCGTTTTCGGCGAACAAACCATTGCTGGGGGCTGAAACCGGCGCCACGCCGCTGACGCTCGACGAGGCGCTGCGCATGACCCGCGAACACAACCCGAAAGCCCGGCAAGCCACGGAAGAGGTCAAGGCAGCCGATGCAAAAGTGACGGAAAGCCGAAGCGCCTGGTTCCCGCAAATTTCGGGCAAGGCGGGCTACCATTACCTCGATCCGGTCTCCGAGATATCTTTCGGCGGCACCGCTATGAAGTTCATGCCGAACGACAACTACGACGCGCACATCACCGCCGAGATGATGCTGTTCGATTTCGGACGCACCGCAAGCACTGTCGATATGGCCAAGGCCGGACGAAACTCCGCGGTCATCCGGCAGGATATGACTCTCCGCGACCTTTCGCTGGCCACCGTCCAGACCTTCTACTCCGTACTCTTTTTGCAGGAGGCGGTCAAGGTACAGGAAAAGGAGGTCACTGCTCTGCAAACGAACCTCGACCACATGCAGAAGCGCTATGACCAGGGTGCAGCCACCCGCTTCGACCTGCTGACGACCCAGGTACGACTTGCGAGTGCAGCAAACCGCAAAATCGACTACGAGAACAAGCTCCGGAATCAGGAGATCACGCTGCGCCGTCTCTGCGGCCTCGAAGAAAACACACCACTGAACCTGACGGGTTCGTTCGACATTTCGGCAGCCAGTATGGATGCCGACAAGCTTGCGGCCTCTGCGCTCGACCATCGCCCGGAGGTGATGCTCGCCCGCGAGAACCTCAAGGCCGCGGCGTACAAAAAAAATCTGGCCACCCGGGAGTTCCTGCCGAAAATCGTGGGTAGCGCCTCCTGGGGCACGAAAAACGGCTATGTGCCCGACATCGACAAGATGCGCACCAACGTCGCGGCGGGCGTCGAGCTTCAGGTGCCGATTTTCAACGGATTCGGCAGGAGCGCCGCGCTCCGGGAGGCCGCGGCGATGAAACGCTCCGCGGAGCAGCAGAGGCTCGACGCCGAGCAGATAAGCCAGGCCGAGGTGCGTCAGTCGGTCAACGACCTGAAGAGCAGCGCGGAGAAGATCGAGACGACCCGCCTTCAGGTTTCGCAGGCTGATCTTGCAGCCAAACATGCGCGAATCCGCTACGACAATGGCCTCGCCACGACACTCGACCTGCTCGACGCCGAAGCAGCTCTCGCCGAAGCGGAACTGGCGAACTTGCAGTCGCGATATGAATATGTGATGAACGCTTATTCGGTCAGACGCGCCGCTGGCGATCTGATCGAGCGATAAACGGAGTGATGATCATGACGACAAACCATGCAAAACCATCGAAAATTATGCTCTGCCCGGTTGATTTCTCGCCTTCTTCCGAAAGAGCGCTGCGCCATGCCGCCGAGCACTGTTCGGGCGATACCGAGCTGATCGTGCTGCATGTCGGCAACACCGCTTCCGGTGACCGAGGCACGCTGCTCAAGGAGCACCTCTACCAATTTTCAAGATATTCCGACCTGCTTTCGGCCTACGGCTGCCGGGTGCGCTTCGCCGTGGAATACGGCTCGCCCGGCGCGACCATCATCGACTATGCGTCGAAAACCGGGGCTGCTATGATCGTGCTCGGCTCGCACGGCGCGAGCGATCTGGGACGCCTGCTGGTTGGCAGCACCGCTGAATCGGTGATGCGCCACGCGCCGTGCCCGGTGCTGGTGCTCCGCTCGCCGGAACCCGTCGATGAAGCGAAAGCGGTTCACCGGAAACAAAAAGAAGCAATCCTGTAAACACCAACGACAGATTTACTATCCATGGCAGAAACGCAGCAATCCAATCCACAGACACCGGCCAGCGAAGCGGGCAAACCAAAACAGGAGCGCTCGTGGGTGCGCATGGCGATATTCGGCATTTTGCTCGCCATCGGCGTCATCTGGGGCGGCATGAAACTCGTCCGCTCGTTCAGCTACGAAGAGAGTGATAACGCCCAGATCACCGGGAACATTTATCCGGTCATTCCGCGCGTGCCGGGCAAGGTTGTCGAGGTGCTCGCCAGTGACAACCAGAGGGTCAAGAAGGGCGACGTACTTGTCCGCATCGATACCTCGGACTACCAGATCCGGCGCGACATGGCCGAGGCGCAACTCCTGAGCGCGCGGGCGGCAGTGTCGGCGGCACAGGCTGAAACCGTGGCCGCGGGCGCGACGCAGACAAAGCTCAATGCCGATCTCCGCCGCAGCCGCAACCTCCAGAAACAGGATGTGATCTCCCGAGCGGAGCTCGATGCCGCCACGGCGGGCGCGACCGCCTCGTCTGCACAGCACGCCGCCGCCGGAGACAACTACAAGGCCGCGCTCGCCCAGGCAAAACTTGCCGAGGCCGAGCTGAAAAACGCCGAACTCCAGCTTTCATGGGCAACCATTACCGCTCCGGCTGACGGCAAGGTTTCGAAAAAGAACGTCCAGCCCGGCCAGTACGTCACGCCTGGCCAGCAGCTCATCGCCATTGTCGGCAGCGGCGACTTGTGGGTCGTGGCCAACTTCAAGGAAACGCAGCTCGAACACATGCGCCCCGGCCAGAAGGTGATCGTCAGGGTCGATGCCTTCCCCGGCAAGGAAATCAAAGGCCATGTCGATTCGATCTCCGCAGGAACAGGTGCCGAGTTCGCCCTGCTTCCCCCCGATAACGCCAGCGGCAACTTCGTGAAAGTAACCCAGCGTGTGCCGGTCAAGATCGTCTTCGACGAAAAAACCGACCTGCCGCTTGCCGCCGGAATGAACGTCATCGTCGAAGTGAAGGTGAAATAATGTCAGAGAATACTGCAACAGCCGTTCCAAGCGCACAGGCAACAGAGCACCATTACGAAACCGGGATCAGGAAGTGGATCATCACCGTCACGGTCATCGTGGCCGCGATGCTCGAACTGATCGACACCACCATCGTCAACGTCGCCATCAACCACATCAGCGGCAACCTCGGAGCAAGCATCGAAGATGTCTCGTGGGTGATAACGAGTTACGCCATCGCCAACGTGATCGTCATCCCGCTGTCGGGATTTCTCGGCAACCTTTTCGGACGCCGGAACTACTTCATCGGTTCGATCCTGCTTTTCACTGCCGCCTCGCTGCTCTGCGGCACGGCGACGAACATCTGGACACTGGTGCTCTTCCGCTTCATCCAGGGCATCGGCGGCGGAGCGCTCCTGCCGACCTCGCAGGCGATCCTGTACGAAACCTTCAAGCCCGAAGAGCGCGGCGCGGCGACCGGCATCTTTTCGATGGGCCTCGTACTCGGCCCGACCATCGGCCCGCTGCTCGGCGGCTGGCTGGTGGACTACTTCGCCTGGGAGTGGTGCTTTTTCGTGAACATTCCGGTCGGCCTGCTCGCTGCCTGGGCCGCCCTGACCTACGTCAAGGAGCCGAGAGTGAAGGATTCGGTCGAAAAGATCGACTGGGCAGGCATCGGCCTGCTCTCCGTCGGCATCGGCTCACTCCAGTTCATTCTCGAACGTGGCGAGTCGAAGGACTGGTTTGAAACGCCCTATATCACCTGGTTCACCATCATCGCCGTGGTCTCCCTCGTCTCTTTCGTGTGGCACGAGCTGCACACCGAACATCCGGCGGTCGACCTCTCCGTGCTCGCCCGAAGCAAGAACCTCGCCATCGGCGCGGTACTGACCTTCATCGTCGGCTTCGGTCTGTACGGTTCACTCTTCGTCTTTCCGGTCTTCGTGCAGCGCCTGCTCGGCTTCACGGCGCTGCTGACGGGTCTGGTGCTCTTTCCCAGCGCCATGCTCACCGGCGTCATCTCCATGCCGCTCGGCATCGCGTTGCAAAAAGGGGTATCTCCCAAAGCCCTCATGGGGGTAGGCATGGTCGCCTTTTTCTGGTTTTGCTGGGAGCTGGGCAACCAGACGCTGCAATCGGGCGCTGAAAACTTTTTCCTGATCCTGCTCATTCGCGGCATCTCGCTCGGCTTCATCTTCATTCCGGTGACGATGCTCGCCGTCACGGGCCTGCACGGTAAAGACATCGGGCAGGCAACCGGCCTGAACAACATGGTGCGCCAGCTCGGCGGTTCGTTCGGCATCGCCATCACCAACACCTACGTCGCCCAGCGCGTAGCCGCGCACCGCATGGAACTGCTCAGCAACCTTTCGCCCTACGACCCTGCCGCCGTCGAACGGTTGGAGGGAATGAAGCAGATGCTTGGCCAGCACATGCTCTCGCCGGTCGAAGCGAAACAGAGCGCACTGGCCGCACTCGAAGCCATCGTCACCCGCCAGAGCTACCACCTGGCCTACATGGACGCCTTCAAAATGATCGCCATCCTTTTCGCTGTCTGCCTGCCACTGCTGCTCTTTATCAGGGTGGACAAAAAAGAGACGGTGGATATGTCATCGGTGCACTGAAAAATATCGTGATATGACTGTGTGCCTGACATGCTGCACAACGGTCAAGCAAAGCCGCAGAAGATCACTGCGGCTTTGCTGTTTCAGGCTGATCTGGCTCAAAATCGAGGCAGATCGAGTTCATGCAGAAGCGCTTGCCTGTCGGAGGCGGACCGTCATCGAAGACGTGACCAAGGTGCGCGCCGCAACGTCCGCAAAGCACTTCGGTACGCACCATGCCGTACGAGGTATCTTCACGATACGTGACACTGCCAGGACGTACCGTCTCGAAAAAGCTCGGCCAGCCACAGGTGCTGGCGAACTTGGCATCCGACCGGAACAGTGCATTGCCACAGGCCGCGCAGTAGTAGGTCCCAAGGCCTTCGTAATTCCAGTATTTGCCGGTAAAAGCCCGTTCGGTTTCGGCAAGCCGGGCCACGGCATAGAGTTCGGGATAGAGCACCTTTTTCCAGACATCGTTCGGCAAATCAAGCCGGGTGGTATCGGTGCGGGAGTAGTAGGGATTCTGCGGATGATTGTTGCTCATGGCGTTGCCCGGTTTCGTTGGCGAAGCTTTCGGTGAGGCCTGACAAGCGGATAACGCGGTCAGCATCATAAACATCAATGTGGTCACTCGTCTCATGGCGGTCAGGGTTTTTCCACCATAACCGCATTGCCCGCGCAAGCGTTCCGGCTAAGCTTCCGTCGTGGTGCGATACTCCTGCCAGGCCTTTGTGATCTCCCTGCGCGACATGAACAGAAAGAGCGTGGCAGCAATGGTGACCATCGCGCCGGTTCTGAGCGCAACCGGAGTACCGAACTGCTCCGATAGCAAACCCATCAGCAGATTGCCAAAAGGCATCAGGCCAAGCAAAACCATGAGGTAGATGCTCATGACGCGCCCGCGAAAGCGGTCTTCCACCAGGCGCTGCACCGTGCCGGTCATGGTTGCAAAGGCGCTCAACATGCCGAGGCCCGAAATGAAGAGGCAACAAAGTGCCAGCGGTAGCCAGGTGGCAAAGGTGAAGGAGAGGAGCCCAAGCGCGAAGGTCAGAACCCCGCCGATCACCATGAGACTGCTGCGCACCCGCCCGCTCGACACCGATACCACCACCGTGCCAAAAAGGGAGCCAAGCCCAAACGCTGAATAGAGATACCCCATGCCGTCGGCTCCGATACCGAACTCCCGCTTGGCGACCACCGGCAGCATCGACATGAACGACCAGCCGAAAATCGAGACCACCGCGACGAAGAGTACGATCGTCCTGATGAGCGGATGCGTCCAGGCATAGAGGATGCCGTCACGTATCGACTGGATAGGATGTTCTGCGGAAACCGTCCGGGCTTCGGGATTCGGAATCCTGATTGCCAGCAGGGCCGCGATGACGGCAATAAAACTCACACCGTTGGCGATGTACGCGCCGCCCGTGCCAATCCAGGTAATCATGAACCCGGCCAGCACCGGACCGATCACCCTCGACGCATTGAAGATGGATGAGTTCAGCGCGACCGCCACCGGCAAATGCTTGCGCTCCACGATCTCGCTGATGAACGCCTGGATGGCCGGTGTGGCGACCGCGCTGACGCTGCCAATCAGGAACGCCAGCACGAGAATGAAGGAAAGTGTCGCCATCCCGAGCAAAACCGCTGCGCCAAAAATGAAGGAAAGCAGCATCAAGAGCACCTGCGACCAGAGCAGCACCGCCTTGCGGGGATAGCGGTCAACGAGCATTCCGCCGAAAAGCGACAGGAGCAGCGTCGGAATCGTCGATGCCGCCGCCGCGACGCCCACCCAGAAGGCCGAACCGGTCATGTCGAACACCAGCCACCCCTGCGCCACGATCTCAATCCAGGTACCGATCATCGAGACGATCTGCCCAACGAAATAGAGCCGGAAGTTCCGGCTCGCAAAAGGAGGAAACGCTGCCAGCAGCTTCGATTTCAGGCCGCCGCCGGACGGCAAGGGAGACGAGTCATCGTTATTTCCGGAAAAATCCTCTTCAGGAACAGTGCTCATTGGTAGTCACTCAACAGTCATTCGTAACGGAAGGTAAAGCAGGACGAAAAGTAGAAAAAAGTAGATCAATTCCATAAGTTCCTGTCTCGTAGCCACCACGAAAGCACATGGTGATCAGGCGGCCTTTCAGTTTATTAGGACCATCAACTGCTTTCGAAATAAACAGAGACAACGGCTGCTGAAACCGGGTGATATGAACAAAAAATGGATCCTGCAGCAAGGGAATGTTCCCGCGCAACGCGGCGTTCCCCATGAAATCTTTTTTCACTATGACCCTCGACGAACTCAACAGCCTGCTCGATCCGCAGGTGCTTGCGTTGATCGACGCCCACGCCAGTGACGATCCGGCGACGTTTGCGATGCAATTTCACGGAAGGAGCGATTTGCCGGTGCGGGCGATGGCCGAGCAGATTGCCTGCCGGAAAAAAGCGGCCGCGAAGCTGCCATCGCTGTCGCGCTTTCCGATGCTCTATACGCGGCTCGGCCTCGAACAGGCTTCCGGCGAGCGGGCAGCGGAGTGGAAAGCATCGCTTATGCGGGGGCACAGGGCAATCGATCTGACGGGCGGTCTAGGAATCGACACGCTCTTTCTCGCCCGGCGCTTCGACTCGGTGGTGTCGTGCGAGCGGAACGAGGCGCTGGCGCGGCTGGCCGAAGCGAACCGGCGCATGATGGGGGTGACGAATGTCGAGACGCTCATTGGCGACAGTGAGGAACTGTTGGCAGGGTATGCCGACGATTCGTTCGACTGGGTACTGGTCGATCCGGCGCGGCGCGAGCACGGCGGGCGCTCGGCGGGACTATCGGCGTCGAGTCCCGATGTGGTGCGCCTGCACGACCTGCTGCTCCGCAAGGCACGACGGGTCTGCATCAAGGCGTCACCCGCGCTGGAGATCGGCGGTCTGGAAACACAACTGCCGACGCTCTCGGAAGTTATCGCCGTGTCGGTGGATGGGGAGTGCAAGGAGGTGCTGCTGCTGCTCTACCGCGAACGCGAAGCTGGCTGGACGCCGGAGATTCGTGCGGTGTGCCTCGGAAGCGAGACGTTCGAGATCGTTTCATCCGGTGACGTGCCGCCCGCTCGCGTGGTCGCGGAAGCGCCCGGCACGTGGCTCTACGAGCCGGACACGGCGATCATCAAGGCGCGGCTGACGGGCGAGCTTGCGCGTCAATTCCATCTTGAATTTCTCAATCGCACGGTGGATTATCTCACGTCGGATCAGCTGATCGAGCCATTTCCGGGCAGAAGTTTCCGTATCGAGGAGTGCCGTCCGTTCAGGCAGAAGAGTTTCCGGAAGGAGCTTGCCGCGCTGGAAATCACGAATGCGGCCATCCAGCGGCGCGATTTTCCGCTGTCGGTCGAGGAGCTGCGCAAGCGGTACAAAATCGGGGAGAGCAGCGAGCGCTATCTCTTTTTCACGAAAAGCGCTACGGGCAGTCTCGTCTGGCTCTCGTGCAGAAAGCCGTGAGCTTCAGCTCCGGTTGCGAAGCATCAGAAGCTTCTGAAGCTCCTGCTGCGCCACGCCGTAGCGCAGGCCCTGGATGCTCACCGTCAGGCTGCCGACACCGAGCATCCGCATGAACTGATGCAGGATGAGCACGCCCATCGTGAAGACGTCGGCGCGCCCTTCGGGAATGCCGAGCGCCACGATCTCGTCGAGCTTCATCGCGCGGAGCCGGTCGAGGAGCTCGTGCACCGCATCGTATTCAAGCCGGTAGCCCTGCACTTTCGCCGCGTCGAAATGCTGGTCACCGAGGCACACCTGTGCAATGGTGGTCAGCGTGCCCGCGACGCCGAAAACCTGCTGGCGACCCGCGAAAAACGGCGGCAGGCTTCTGGCGAGATTGCGGTCGATCTCCTTTTTTGCCGCCTCGAACTCCTCCAGCGACGGGGGCTGCGCGGCGCAAAAGCGTTCGGTCATTCTCACCGAGCCGATGTTCATGCTGACCGCGCTGTCAACCTGCTCGACTGTGCCCATGATGATTTCGGTGCTGCCACCGCCGATGTCGATCACCGTGAACGGTTCCGGCACCTCCGGCAGCCCGGCCACCGCGCCGAAAAAGGTGAGCGCAGCCTCCTCGTCTCCGCTAATGCAGCGGATTTCGATGCCGGTCTCGCCCTTCACCGTCGCGATGATGTCATCGCGGTTGGCCGCGTCACGCAGGGCGCTGGTACCGACGGCCAGAATCCGCTGCACGCCAAGTCCATCGCACAGATTCCGGTACTCCGTCATGCAGGCAGTCAGCCGGTCGAGCGCTTCGGGGTGGATCATCCGGTGTTCATCGACCTTCTGGCCGAGGCGCACGATGGTCTGGCGGTGATCGACGGTCACGATGTTGCTGGCCGCAGCGTCAAGATCGGCGACCAGCAGCAGGGCCGTGTTGGTGCCGACATCGATGCAGGCAATGCGTTCGGTTGCGTTGGGCATGGTTTTACAATTATTAGCGAGAACCCGACCTTGCATTCAGCGGAGCTTCAGCCCCGTGGACATTCAAATCTCTTACATTCATGTTGCCCCGGCTTTCAAGCCGGGGCGGGGCAGAGTTCGCCACCCTGATTCTGACTCGTCGGTCTCAATCAGTTTTTTGGTTCAACGAGCGCCGAGAGCCATTCGTCTTCGTAAATGGTCTTGACGTTGGTGTATTTGATCCGCTTGAGCAGCTGCTTCAGCCACGGTTCGTCATAGACCAGCACGCCGGAGAGCAGCACCTGGGCGTTCGGCGCGTGACGGCGGATGGCCGGCAGGATGCGGTCGAGTACGTTCTTGTTGATGTTGGCCAGAATCAGGTCGTAGCCCTCTTCAAGGTTTGCGGCCAGCTCCTCTTCGGCATCGAGCAGCTCCACGCGGATATCCGCCACGTCGTTTTCGGCGACGTTCTCGACGGCGTTCTCCGCCGCCCAGGCGTTGTTGTCGAAGGCGAGAATCGGATTCTTGTTGCCGAGCTTGCGGGCCGCGATGGCCAGTACGCCCGTGCCGGTGCCGATGTCCATGATCTTTTTGTCGGCGAGGTCAAGTTCCTCCATCTGGCGCAACATCAGGCGTGTGGTGGCGTGATAGCCGGTGCCAAACGACATCTTCGGATTGATCGCGATGACAATCTGCCCCGGTTTGACATCGTACTCCTTCTGGTGCTGGATGATCAGGAAGCGGTCGGAGATTTCCACCGGCTGCAGGTGCGCCTCCCACTCGGCGTTCCAGTTCCGGTCGGCCATGAACGATGCCGTGAAGCGCGGCACCGAGCCAAAAGTCTCCTGCAGCATGATATTTATGGATGCCTCCTTGTCGGCGTTCCAGTCGCTTTCGGGAAGGTAGGCGAGCAGCTTGTGATCATCTTCGAGGAAATATTCGATGCCGACCTGGGAAAGCACGGCGATATAGAGTTCGTAGAGGTCGCTGTCGATTTCGAACGCGAGTTCGATATGGTTGTGAGTTTTCGGCGGCTGCATTGACGATGTTGTTACTGTGAGTGAGTGCTGTGTGGGAAGATAGCAAAACGGCGAGAATGGAACGATGGGGGCTGACGAGACTTTTGGGACTGATGGAAAAGAACCGCGGCACGAGGATCATCCGCGTGGCTACTCAACCCGGATGATCCTCGTGCCGAAGGCGAAATGGGTGGCGTAATAGCTCTGGGAAAGCGTGCTGATGCTGATGCCTGCTTTTGAAGATGCGTGGGCGAAGCGTTCGTTACCGAGGTAGACTCCGACGTGGGTAATCTCGTCACCGGCGGCGAAAAAGACCAGGTCACCGGGTTGCAGGCGATCTCTGTGAATGATCGGGCCCACCAGTGCGAGATCATTCGAGGTACGGGGCAAGATCATCTGGAACGAAAGGTTGTAGAGATATTGCACGAAGCCGGAGCAGTCGAATCCTTCCGGCGTGGTTCCGCCAAAGCGATATTTCACTCCTCTGGTTTCTTCGATAGAATCGAGCATCGCCCTGAAGGCCCGTTCGGAAACCTGTACCGGAACACTGCACCGTTCCTGGCCTTGAGGACGGAGGCGTGAGATAGAAGTTTTTCTCTTTTTTAAACTATATTTGCTCTCCATGCGATCGGAGAGAGGCCGTATGCTCTGGCATGCGCCAAGCGTAAGCATGAGGAACGCTAGCACCATGAGCGCCAGTGTTCTGAGTATGCTTGTCGCTTTTGCGCCTTTCGGAGCGAACCGGGTGATCTCGTTCATGGGGCCGGTGAAACTGGATTTCCGGTGTTCCGGATTCATGAAGTGTGCCGATCATGGAAGTATAGTAAATCCGAACCGGAAAACGATCCTGAAACGATCAATATCCAATTCTTTCGATTGAGATTATGGTAGTCATGAAATTTGGCGGCACCTCTGTTGGCTCGGCTGCGGCCATGCGACAGGTGATCGCCAACGTCGCTGAAAAGAAGAAATCGGGCGCGCCGCTCGTCGTTTTGAGCGCGTGCAGCGGAATTACCAACAAACTGATCCAGATCGCCGATGCAGCCGGCTCCGGCTGTCTCGAAGAGGCCCAGCAGCTTGTTCGCGAGGTTCGCCAGTTTCACCTCGATCTGATCGGGGAGTTGATCGGAAGCGAGGAGCTCCAGCAGGAGGTGATCGCAAAGATCGATGTCTATCTCACCCGGCTCGAACGCCTCACCGAGGGCATCGAGATCGTCGGCGAGCTGACCGAGCGCTCGAAAGACCGCTTCTGCTCATTCGGCGAACTGCTTTCGACCTCCGTGTTCGCCGCCGCGCTGAACGAAGCGGGCGTGAGCTGCGAGTGGATCGACGTGCGGACGGTGATGATCACCGACGACCGATTCGGCTTTGCCCGCCCACTCGCCGAGACTTGCCAGAAAAACACCAGCGAGATCATCAAGCCGCTGCTCGATGCGGGCACAGTCGTCGTGACGCAGGGCTACATCGGCGCGACAGAGTCGGGCCGTACCACCACGCTGGGACGCGGAGGCTCCGACCTGTCGGCAGCGCTTTTCGGCGCATGGCTGCATTCGGAGTCTATCGAAATCTGGACGGACGTTGATGGCGTCATGACGACTGATCCCCGAATGGTTCCGGAGGCGAAGAGCATCAGGGTCATGACCTTCTCCGAAGCTGCCGAGCTGGCCTATCTCGGTGCGAAAGTGCTCCATCCCGACACCATCGCCCCGGCGGTCCAAAAGAACATTCCGGTTTATGTGCTCAACACCTGGCACCCGGATTCCAAAGGCACGCTGATCACCAACGATCCGGAGCTGCTGGCTGGAAAGAGCCACGGCGGTCTGGTCAAATCCATTGCCGTCAAGAAAGCGCAGGCGATTCTCAATATCCGCTCGAACCGGATGTTTGGCCGCCACGGCTTTATGAGCGAGCTGTTCGACGTGTTCGAGCGCTTTGGCATTTCGGTCGAGATGATCTCGACCAGCGAAGTGTCGGTCTCCCTGACGGTTGACGATGCCGTGGTGAGCGAGCCGTTCATCAAGGCGCTCGGCGCGCTCGGTGAGGTCGAGATTGAGCACAAGGTGGCCACGGTCAGCGTGGTTGGCGACAATCTCCGTATGTCGAAGGGCGTTGCCGGCAGGATTTTCAACTCGCTTCGCAACGTCAACCTGCGCATGATTTCGCAGGGCGCATCGGAGATTAACGTGGGCGTGGTGGTTGATGAAAGCGACGTGCAGGCGGCGGTTGCAGGTCTGCACTGCGAGTTCTTCGCGGAATCGCAGTGCGACGCGATTTTCGAGAAACCGGCGGGCAGCTAAGACCGCAAACGCAAAGAAATTAAAAGGATAATCACGAAAAAGAGCTATGGATTACAAGAAAGCCGGAGTCGATATTTCCGCAGGTGAAGAGTTCGTCCGCCTCATCAAACCTCATGTCCGCCAGACCTTCACCCCGCAGGTGATGACCGATATCGGCGCGTTCGGCGGATTCTTTCAGCCCGATTTCGCGAAGTATGAGAAGCCGGTGCTGGTCAGCAGCATCGACGGCGTGGGCACCAAGCTCAAGATCGCCATCGAGCTCGGCAAGTACGACACGGTCGGCTCCTGCCTGGTCAACCACTGCGTGAACGACATTCTGGTCTGCGGCGCCCGCCCGCTCTTTTTCCTCGACTACTATGCCTGCGGCAAGCTCAAGCCTGAGATTGCCGCGTCCGTGGTGACCGGCATGGTGAAGGCGTGCCGCGAGAACGGTGCGGCGCTCATCGGTGGCGAAACCGCCGAGATGCCGGGTGTCTACGACGTGGAGGATTTCGATCTCGCTGGTACGATTGTCGGCATGGTCGATCAGCCGCACATCATCAACGGCTCGAAAATCGAGGCGGGCGACGTGATGATAGGCCTGCCTTCGACCGGCCTGCACACCAACGGCTATTCGCTGGCCCGCAAGGTGTTCGAGGGGCGGATGAACGAGACGTTTGCCGGGCTTGACGGTACGGTCGGCGAGGAGCTCTTGAAGGTGCACCGCTCCTACCTGCCGGTCATCGAACCGCTGCTTGGCACTGGCGACCTGCGCGGCATGTCGCATATCACCGGCGGCGGGCTCATGGGTAACACCATGCGCATCGTGCCGGAAAGCCTCGCCCTTTCGGTGGACTGGAATTCATGGCCGGAACCGCTGATTTTCGACCTGATCCGCAAGGAGGGCTCGGTGCCCGAAGAGGATATGCGCCGCACCTTCAACCTGGGCCTCGGTCTGGTGATGATCGTCGCGAAAGATCGCGTCGATCACATCATGGGCTACTTGAAGTCGAAGGATGAAAATGCCTACATTGTTGGAGAGGTCGTCAAGGCCTGACCATTCGATTATGTGTTTGTCTGTCATTTAATCGAGACTGATATGCTGACGTTTCTTGTTATTATCGCCACCGCTTACCTGATCGGCTCCATTCCGACCAGCATCATTGCCGGAAGGCTGCTCAAGGGCATCGATATCCGCCAGTTCGGCAGTGGCAATGCCGGTGGCACCAACGCCTTCCGCGTGCTCGGCTGGAAGGCAGGACTGGTCGTAACGCTCATCGACATCGCCAAAGGTACCATCGCCGCCGTGCCGGTGGTCGGCTTTTTCAAGGCACACCCCCTCGGCGCGTTTCCCGACATGAACGAGATCGCCCTGAGTCTGATCGCAGGCATGGCCGCCGTCATCGGCCACGTTTTCACGGTGTTTGCCGGTTTCAAGGGGGGCAAGGGGGTCAGCACCGCCGCCGGTATGCTGATCGGTATCGCACCGGTAAGCATGCTGATGGTGATTGGCATCTTCCTTCTGGCCGTTACGATTTCGCGCTACGTCTCGGTAGGATCGATTCTTGCGGCCATCGCCTTCCCGCTGATCATCGCCATCCGCAAATATGTCTTCGATCTCGGCTCCGGCCTCGATTACCGCTTTTTCGACCACTGGTTTGTCCATGACAGCCTCGATTATCATCTGCTCATATTCGGAGGCATTGTAGCCGTGGCGATCATCTACACCCACCGCGCCAACATCAGGCGCCTCTTTTCTGGAACCGAAAACCGCCTGAGCTTCGGGCGAAAAAGCTGAGAGGCTGTTTACGATGAAGATCACTGTTCTCGGCGCGGGAAGCTGGGGAACCACGCTTGCCATTCTGCTTGCCAACAAGGGGCATGAGGTGCGGCTGTGGGCACATCGCCCGGAGTTCGCCAGGGCGCTTGAGGCCGATCGCGAGAACAAACGCTACCTGAAGGGAGTCGTTTTCCCCGAAAATCTGCGCGTGATTGAAAATCTTCACGCAGCTGTCGAGGCTGCTGAGATGATTGTTACCGCCGTGCCCTCTCATGCGCTCAGGGAAACAGCGGCTGCGTTTGCCGATCTGCCGCTCGACGGGAAAGTCATCGTCAACGTGGCCAAGGGCATCGAGCTGAACAGCGGCAAGCGCATGTCCGAGGTACTGCTTGAAACGCTTCCCGGCATCAAACCGGAGCAGGTTGCGGCGCTCTACGGTCCGAGCCATGCCGAGGAGGTTGCCCAGAAGCAGCCGACAACCGTCGTGGTCTGCTCAGGCTCGGAACAAACATCCCGTCTGGTTCAGGAGGCTTTTCACACCAACGGATTCCGCGTTTATGTGAACAACGACCTCGTTGGCGTCGAGATTGCCGGATCGGTCAAGAACATCATCGCCATCGCTGCCGGAATTTCCGACGGACTTGGCTTCGGCGACAACGCCAAAGCGGCGATCATCACCCGCGGGCTGGCCGAAATCTCCCGCCTCAGCGCGAAGCTCGGCGCCGATCCACTGACCCTTTCGGGCCTCTCAGGCATCGGCGATCTCGTCGTGACCTGTCTGAGCCAGCACAGCCGCAACCGCTATGTGGGCGAGCAGATTGGCAGGGGCCGGAAGCTCGACGAGGTAATCAGCGAGATGAGCATGGTGGCTGAAGGGGTGCTTACCTCGAAAGCTGTGCTCAAACTGGCCGAACGCCTCGGCGTCGAAATGCCGATCACCCGCGCTGTCTATGAGATGCTCTTCGAAGACAAACCCGCCCAGCAAGCCATTCTGGATCTGATGGAAAGAGATCCCAAACCCGAGCACTACTGAGCATTCTTCTCCGGCGATTTCAGATCATCACTCCTTTTCCGGATACTCGTACCAAGCAAGCGTCCCGCTCTTTTCGGTGGCCTCCCGCCAGTGGCCTATCGGCATATCAATCTTCGCGATGCCGCAGGTGTCCATTGCATCTGCAGGTTTGCCGGTGAGCCACTGGACGAAATGGCTGATCGTCGGGTTGTGGCCGAAGAGCATGACCGTATTGTCCTCGTCCGCAAGCGACCGGACAATGACGGCAAGTGCATCAATACCGCCCTCGTAGATTTCGATCTTCTGCACAATCTCCCGCCGCTCGATGCCCAGCTCGTCCGCGAAAATCTCCGCCGTTTCGAGTGCTCTCTGCGCAGGGCTTGAAATGAGTCGTTCCGGAGTGATGCCTTTTTTGCGCAGGCGCTCACTCATCTCTTCGGCCTGGCGGTGGCCTCGCTTGGTGAGGGTGCGGTCGAAGTCGGACTGGGCCGGATCTTCCCAGCCCGCCTTGGCGTGGCGTACGAGGTAGAGGGTTTTCATGGGCGGGAAATGATAGTTCGGGTTTTCAAGGTCATGATACGCCGGTACGATTCGTTAATCCTCTCCGGCGAAATAGCCCCTTTTTCAACGAGGTGGCGAATGATGCTCGTTGCTTTACTGGCGATCTCCGGGTCGTAGCTGACGTTGTTGCCGAAAATCAACACATCGACACCTGCGTCAATCGCCAGCCGGATCGCCTCTTCGAGGCCATAGCGGTCGGCGATAGCTTTCATCTGCATGTCGTCGCTGAGTACCACCCCCCGAAAGCCGAGCTGTTTGCGAAGCAGGCCTTCAATCGTCGCCTTCGAGAGCGTCGCCGGGTAGAGGCTGTCGAGCTTTGCGTTGAAGACGTGGGCGGTCATGACCGGATCGCGATACCCTTCACGGATCAGCGCCCGGTAGGGATCGAGCTCTTTTTTTGACCAGGTGGCGGTGACATCGGTAAAATCCTTGTGCGTATCGGTGGTCGAGCTGCCGTGGCCGGGGAAGTGCTTCAGCGCGGCGATGATGCCTTGCTGGTGGAACGCATCGATGACCATTCGAGCCTGCCGGGCGACGACAACCGGATCTGCCGAGAAGCTCCGGTCGAGCTTGCCGATGACGGGATTGCTTGGGTTGACGTTCAGATCAACCACCGGCGCGAGATTCACGTTGATACCGAGACTTTTGAGTAAGGCGGCGGTCGATCCGGCGACCTGCCATGTGCTGTCGGCATTATTGAGCTTGCCGAGGTAAGCGGCGGAAACAGTCGGCGGAAAGCCGCGCGACGGCTTGAGGCGGCAGACGCGCCCGCCCTCCTGATCGACGGCGATGAAGAGCGGAGTGGTCGAGAGCTTTTGCAGCTCCGAGGTAAGACGCCGGAGCTGCTCCGGCGACTCGATGTTGCGAATTGGAGATTTGGATGGCACGTCGTAATCGAACAGCACCACGCCGCCGATGCCCCGCTCGCGAATATCAGCGGCGATAGATGAATCGTCTTTGGCCTCCATGCCACGGAAGCCGATCATGAGCATCTGGCCGATTTTGATCGAAAGACTGTCGGGCGTGGATGGCGCGGCCAGCGCGGAGGTGAAGCTCAAAAGAAGCAGCAGCGCCGCGAGGAGAGTCGTTTTCATGGAAATAAAAAAACGGGCTGGCCTTTTTTAGATGAGACCAGCCCGAGGGTTGTTGTTATTTCTTCTTCATTACGATGGCATCGTTCTCCAGCCCGATCTCGACGGTGTCGTCTTCGCCAACCTGACCGGCGAGGATCATCTCCGAAAGGTGGTTGGTGATCTGCCGTTGCATGACGCGCTTGAGCGGGCGCGCGCCGAATGCCGGGTCGAAGCCGGTTTTGGCGAGCCACATGAGCGCCTCGTCCGAAATTTCGAGCGTGATGCGCTGGCGTTTGGCGGTCTCCTTGATCCGGTTGAACTGGATGGTGACGATCTCGCGCAGGTTTTCGCGTGTCAACGGCGTGAAGAGAATCACCTCGTCGATGCGATTCAGGAACTCGGGCCGCACCTGCTGCTTGAGCAACTGGAAGAGCTTCTCCTGCAACCCGGCCAGTGCCGTATCGGCATCGCGCCCTTCGAGATGCTCCATCTCGCTCTGGATGAGCTGCGCGCCGATGTTCGAGGTCATGATGATGATGGTGTTCTTGAAGTTCACCGTGCGCCCTTTGCTGTCGGTCAGCCGCCCGTCGTCAAGAATCTGGAGCAGGATGTTGAACACATCCGGGTGCGCCTTTTCGATTTCGTCGAGCAACACCACCGAGAAGGGCTTGCGCCGCACCGCTTCGGTGAGCTGGCCGCCCTCTTCATAGCCGACGTAGCCGGGAGGCGCGCCGACCAGGCGGCTCACGGTGTGCGACTCCATGTACTCGCTCATGTCGATGCGGATCAGGGCGTCGTCGTCGTTAAAGAGGTACTCGGCGAGCGTGCGGGCCAGCTCGGTCTTGCCGACACCGGTCGGGCCGAGGAAAATGAACGAGCCGATGGGGCGCTTCTCGTCGCCCATTCCGGCGCGCGAGCGCTTGACCGCGTCGCTGACCGCGCGGACAGCTTCATCCTGGCCAACCACCCTGCGGTGCAGCTCGGCCTCGATGCCAAGCAACTTCTGGCGCTCGGACTGGAGCATCTTGCTGACCGGAATGCCCGTCCAGCGCGAGACGATGTCGGCGATGTCGCCCGAATCGATCTCCTCCTTCATGATGAGGTCGCCAGAGGCCTGCCGCGCTTCGATCTTGCGGTTGTTCTCCTCCAGCGCCTTTTCGATCCCGGCGATCTTGCCGTAGCGAATCTCGGCGACCTTGCCGTAGTCGCCGCTGCGTTCATAATTTTCAGCCTGCACACGCAGGTCTTCAAGCTCCTCCTTGAGGCGGCGGGAGGTATGGATAAGCTCCTTCTCTGCCTCCCACTGCGCCTTGACGGTCGCCTGCTCCTCCCTGAGGCTCGCGATCTGCTTTTCGATGTCGAGCAGCCTTTGTCTGGTATCTGCGGTATTCATAAACAGCTATTCCTGTTGGAGAGTGAAAAGAGAAATTATTGATTAAATTTACAGCCTGATTTATCAAGTCAAAACAAACCGGCGTCACTCGTTACTAGCGTTAACTTTTTTTAATCAAACAGGACAAAGGATGCAAAAGTTCTCGGTTGGCCCTGTATCGCTGCCAGGACCGAAGGGCCTGTTCCTCATCGCGGGGCCTTGCCTTATCGAAAACCGGCGGATGGCGATGGATGTGGCCGCCGAACTCGACCGCATCCGCAAAAAGGAAGATGTGCGCGTCATCTTCAAAGGTTCCTACCGCAAGGCGAATCGCTCGTCGGCCTCTTCATACACCGGCATTGGGGACCGCGAGGCGCTTGAAATCCTGCGCGAGATCAGGGACTATTTCGGGATGCCGGTGCTAACCGATGTTCACGAAACCTCCGAGGTCGAACTCGCGGCATCCTATGTCGATGTGCTCCAGATTCCCGCGTTCCTCTGCCGCCAGACTGACCTGATCGTGGCCGCAGCATCGACGGGGCTTGCCGTCAACATCAAGAAAGGGCAGTTTCTCGCGCCGGAAGACATGGCTCTTGCCGCGGCCAAAGCCGCCGCGACGGGAAACAAAAAGATTATGCTTACCGAGCGGGGCACCACCTTTGGCTACCACAATCTCGTGGTCGATTACCGGGGGCTGCCAATCATGGCCGAATCCGGCTGGCCGGTCATTCTCGATGTCACGCACAGCGTCCAGTTGCCGGGTGCCGGGGCAGGCGTTTCCGGAGGCGACCGCCGGTTCCTCATGCCGCTTGCCCGCGCCGCCGTTGCCACGGGAGTTGATGGCCTTTTTTTCGAGGTGCATCCCGATCCGGCTACCGCCATGTCCGACGCTTCGACCCAGGCTCCGCTCGCCGGATTCGGCGAAATGGTGCGGGAGCTGATGCAGCTTCAGCGCTGCATGCAGTCGATCCGGGAAGAATTTCATTCACGTTAACCAGATACACTCTTGAGCTCTTTCCAGTTTTTCGGTATGCAGCCCTACCAGGCTGACCCCTCTTCGCAGATCAACGCCGCCCTCGATAGCATCAAGGCGCTGGTCATCTCCCTCGACGGCGTTCTCACCAGCGGCGCGATCACCCTCGACGGCGAGGGGCGCGAAATCCCCACCCTTTTCGCCCGCGACCTGGCCGGACTCCGCGAGGCGCTGCGTCTCGACATGAAGGTGGCGATCATCGCCGGGCGGCAGGCCGGAGCCTTCCGCCAGATGCTCGAAGCCGCGGGGCCGGTCGATCTCTTCCTCGACGGCGAGGAGCGACTCGACGCTTACGAAGCATTCAAAAGCCGCCACGGCCTGCAGGACGATGAGTGCGCCTGCATTGCCGACGATATCGACGATCTGGAATTGCTGAAAAAGGCCGGATTGCCGGTGACGCCGATCAATGGCGCGGAGTACCTTCGCAACCGCGTCGCCTACATCTCGGTATTCGAAGGTGGACGCGGCTGCGTTCGCGAGATCGTCGAGATGGTGCTCGACCACCAGGGCCGCTGGGAGTACAGCGAAAAGCAGGCTCAGGGGTAGTTGAAAAGTCCAAATCGGGATCGAAAATCGTTGCGCCTGTGAATCGATCCCGATATCGACAGGGATTTCCAGAAAAAGACCCGCACTGCCAAGCCAGTTAGAACCGGCCCCTCCTCACCCCTCCCGTTGCGAACAAACGCAGCTATCGGCGTTCAGAAACATCGCCATTTTGGCCAGTGATCTCGTGCCGACCACGTTGGTGCCGTGGCCCGGTTCGATGTGCACGTCGCCGAGGTAGTCGGTACCGCCTTCGAGCGCCCGTTCCAGCGCGTCGAGCTTGCCGAGCAGGCTGTAGGCCGCCGATTGCGGTGTCGAGCACGACACCGGCGGATTGTCGAAACCGTGCACCACGTAGCCGTCCGGAATCATGTCCTCGTCGGGATAGTAGTGCCAGTGCGTCATGCCGCAGCCAAAGCGCGCCAGCAGACCGGGAAAGCGGCTGCCAGGCGCGAGCGCGAGCAGAATGCTGGCAATCATCGCATTGCCGACGGCGTGGGCTATGATGGTCAGCGTGTCAAACGAGGGCTTCGAAACGAGGCCCGCCGGCAACCCGGCAGGTGTGGCCAGCCATGCGCGTCCGTTGTCGAGACCGATCACCACCAGGTCATGGCGCGGGTCGATGGCGGTTTTCCGACATCCCGACCGTGTCGTAAGGATACGCACACCGGGCACGGGCACGATCAGCTTTTTCCCGGCAATTGTCACCGGCGCCAATGCGTCGCCGACTGATGTTCCGCCGAGGTCATCAGCCTCGATTGCAGGCGCGACCTTCACCGGGAGCTGGCGAGCGAAGAAACCGTAGCTCATACCGCTGCGCTCGTCGAGGTAGCGCGAGACGATCTTGCGGCAGAAGCCGTTACGGTAGTCGAGCGACTCGCGCGAGGTGTGGTTCATGAAGCGCTCGTTTCCCGCCCAGATGCGTCCGCACTCCACGAAATCAGCGGCGAACTTCAGGAACTCCGGGGCCGAGGTGTCGAGCGCTCCGGTCCGAAGCTCCAGCTCGCCATCGCGTGGCGGCACCACCTGCGCGGTGAGCTTCGGAATCAGCGATTCGAGTACGTCACGCGACTCCGGCAACGGCGTGTCAAAGGTGGTGATCCCCCCGTTCATGCTGCACACCGTCCACGAATTTTCGGTCACGTAGATCAACAGATGCACCATCTCCCAGGCGAGTTTGCCGACCACCGCGTCGAGCGTCTCCTGCGGCGTCTGACCACCATGCACCGGCGGCGGCTCGTCGTAGACGCCGACGATCAGGTTGTTGTAGAGCGTCGAGACGCGGCTGATCGGCAGCTGATGGTCCTCGAATCTGCCCGGCGCGATGAGCGCCGTCCCCGCCTCGACGCGCGAATCCCGTCCGTCACCTGCAGCCTCTTCGACTATCGTTACCCCGCACTCCACGAACGACTCTCGCAACGCTGTGATGAAGCGGTCAAGCCGGGAGCTCTCTTCCTGCAACGGACAGAAGGCCACGCGCAACGTCGATGCCATGGCGCGGGGGGTGAGCGGCGTCGAGGAGGGAATGCCGAGCAGCCGGTTCAGCCAGAAGGGGGAAAGGTGTCGGGTCATGGAAGAAGGGTAACTCGTTCTTTGATCGATAATGAGAGGGTATCGGAGGAGACTGTGGAAGTCACTCTCCCGTGGGATGTTCGTGACTCCAGAGCAGCTTTTTGCGAAGGATTTCGCAGTAGTTCCTTTTTTCGTTGGCCACCAGATTGATGTGGTGTGGCGACTTTTTCACCGTGACCACTTCACCAGGAGCGAGCAGTTTTTTCTGGATGCCATCCATTTTCAGCGGAAACTCCCCGGATTGCGAATCGACCGAAATCTTGATGGTTTTGTCGTCGCTGATGACGATCGGCCTGACCGTCAGCATGTGCGGACAGATCGGGGTAATGACGAACACATTCGATTTCGGGGCGATGATCGGGCCGCCTGCGGACATCGAGTAGGCCGTCGAACCGGTCGAGGTGGCGATGATGATGCCATCGGCACGGTATGATCCGAGCATTTCATCGTCGAGCAGGATGGTGAAGGCTGGCAGCCGCCGTGCAGCGGAGCCTTTTTCGAAGATAACGTCGTTGAGCGAAGTCAGCAATTCTCCCGATTCAAGCGTGGCTTCGAGCTGCGAGCGCGTGTGGATCGAGTAGTTGCCGCTCACCAGATGATCCATGGCCATCCACATTTCGTCCGGGCTGAACTCGGTCAGGAAGCCAAGGTCGCCCACATTGATGCCCACCACCGGCTTGGAGCGAGAGTAGTGCGAGGCAAGCAGAAGCGTGCCGTCGCCGCCGAGCGCGACGAAGGCGTCGCAGTGCTGGCTGAGGTCTGCCTTCTCCTCCCATTTGCCGCAGCCGAGCGCTTTGGCCGACTGGGGATCGAAGACGTAGTCAAGCAACCGCGCATCGAGCCACGCCGTCAGCTCTCGGGCCAGCTCCAGCGCTTTCTCCCTGGTGATGTTCACGAAGATGGCGAACTTCATGGGCAGCTCCTCTCCTGAAGGCGTTGATAGAGATCGTTCGCTTCGCGGAATTTTGATTCGAGCGCCTCGAAGTTGCCGCCACGAACCTCTCCGGCGACTTCGGCAAGAAGCGCGGAAAATGTCTCCATCTCGTCAGCGATGTTGCTTCTGTTGGTGTCCACGATGTCCCGCCAGACCGCCCAGGGACTTCCAGCCAACCGCGCCATCGACGCGAATCCGGGGCCTGCCCATTCGACGTTCTCACGACAGTGAGCCATCAGTGCGGTCGAGATGAGCTGCGGCAGGTGGCTGATGTTGGCGTAGACCCGGTCATGCTCTTCCGGACTCATGAAGAGCGGCGAGCATCCGGCGGCCCGGAGCAGCCCGGCCAGTTCTGTGGCAAGGGTTGTTTCAGGAGTGGCGCATTCGGTACAGAGAATCACGAGTCGGCCGTCGAGCAGCTCTGGCGAGGCCGCCTGGTAGCCTTGCTGTTCACGCCCGGCGATGGGGTGCATCCCGATGAATTCGATGCCGAGCTCCTGCGCTTTGGCAGCGATTTCAGCCTTGGTGCTCGACACGTCACTCACCAAGGTATCCTTGCGGATGTGCCGCTTCGCCTCATCGAGCAGGGCGATGTTGGTGACAACCGGCGCGCAGAGCACGACGAGATCAGCGTTGTACAATTTCGCCGGATCAGGCTCGAAGCGGTCGAGACCGCACTCGCCGGTAATCGCCACGATGTCTGCTGCGTCGAAGCCCGGATCAAAGCCGATCATCTCGATTTTCCGCCCTGTCGCCCCGGCAGCGCGTTTGAGCGCCTGCATCAGCGATGCGCCGATAAGCCCGAGTCCGACGAACGAAATGGTGTGGATGCCCTGCTGCATCTGGCTGCTCAGCCCTGGGGATTGGTTCGGCTGCCCGGCGCGTAAATCGGGATTTCCTCCTTGCAGAGCGGGCACTCCTCCGGCGCGTAGCTGACCACCTCCATCGTGAGCAGCGAAAACTGCTTGTCCGCAAGCCGCACCTTGCCGTTGCTGCGGTCAACTACCGAGGCAACGCCCGCCACCGTGGCTCCGGCGGCCTTGACCAGCTCGATCACCTCCGCGACGGAGCCACCGGTGGTGATGACATCCTCGACCACCAGCACCTGCTCGGAGGGGTCGATGGAGAAGCCGCGCCGGATCATCATCGTTCCCTCTTTGCGTTCGGCGAAGATAGTCTTGACGCCAAGCTGCCGACCGACCTCCGTGCCGACGACGATGCCGCCAATGGCGGGCGAAATGACCGTCGTGATGCCGCTCTCCCTGAAAAATCCGGCGATTTCGCCGCAGATCGCCGAAAGATATTCCGGGTATTGCAGCACCTTGGCGCACTGGAAATAGGAGTTGCTGTGGCGGCCAGAAGTGAGCCGGAAATGGCCATCGAGCAAGGCGCCGCTCGACTTGAACATCGCGAGGGTTTCCGAATTGGTCATGAGGGAAAATCGGTCAATGATGCGTGAAAAAGGAAATTCCGGGTATCCGCAAACACCAGACACCTAACGGTAAAGATACAGAAGCCCGTGTGAAATGTTAAACCTAAAATCCCTTGACGCACGGTGTTGGTGCGCTCAGGAATGGCTGTCGAGGTATCCTTGCAGAATCAGGCAGGCTGCGGCGGTGTCGAGCCGTCCTTTCTCGTTGCGCTTCTTCCGGCTGCTTCCCGAAGCGGCCAGGATTTTCATCGCCGTGCGTGACGAGCGGTGCTCGTCGAAAGTCTCGATCAAAGTGCCCGGAAACGACTCCCGAAGCTCCGCGACGAAACGGTCGATCACACCGGTCATGCGGTTCTCTTCACCCTTGTCGCTCATCGGATAGCCAACCACGACCAGCTCGATTCCCTCATCGTCCCGCACCCTCGACAGCGCCCTGACGAGTCCCTCCATATCGAACGTACCAAGAGGCTGCGCGAACATCCGCAACGGATCGCTCAGCGCCACTCCGATCCGCTTGGTGCCGAAATCGATTCCGATGATGCGCTTGTGGCTGGATGAAGACATGGTTGTCGCTGGTTGAGCCTCTGCAGCGTCTGAACTGAAAGGTTCAGACGCTGTATGGATCAGGAGTCGATGTGCTGAACATTGGTAAAAACACTCGGCCCGGATTTCTTTTTTTCAGAAAAGCCGGGCCGGTGAGGAACTCTTATGGGGTCGCCAGTGTACTTACTGGAGTTCGAAAGAGCTTTACGCTTCCGCAGTTTTGCCGGACTGCTCCTTCGAGATCATGATAAGGGCTGCCACCACACCGGGGATCCAACCCCAGAGGGTAAGAATGCCGGTTAGCATGATGGTGCCGGCTTCTTTGTTCATGACGGCTGCGGGCGGCAGGATGAATGCCAGAATCAGGCGGCGAATGTCCATGATGATCTCCAGGTTTGATGGTTGTGTTTAATGGAATGAAAGTTACGATTTGCAACGACAACAAACAATGGCAAAGCCACCCCTCGCCCCTTGCAAACGATTCTGACGACATCACAACAGCAAAACACCATCTTGCTTTTTACGGGCGAAATTGTTAACTACAAGTCCTTGCCGAAAACGCCCCAAAGCTGTTTGCCGCTCAAGGTTTTGTAAACTAAACGTATACCAACTTGTACAATAAGATTCATCCTGACGTGGTCCTGGATGAGGCTGACGAGGCTCTCGACGAGCCTAACTATAATAATTTCAATACGTCGCCGGACCCACCGAGTCCTTACGCCGACCTTGAAAAAAAGTATCGTAAGAACAAATTCAACAAGACCCGCACCAACACCTCACCTGGTCTTTACGGTACTCACGGGCTTGTTCCGGTGAACGGTACCAAGCCTGCAGGCAAGAACATTCAGAAGAAGAGAAGCAAAAAAGCCGTTGCGCCCAAACCGTTCCGGGCTTCGAACGGAAACAAGAGCGCCTGAGCTGCCACAGAAGCCGTCAGGCCTCATTTTGATAGATCGCGCAAAAAGATTTTGCCTTTTCACAGATCCATCGAGCAGGAACCCGGCGAGGAAGGCCTTTGGCCTGTGAAGTTCATCAAGCCGTTCCTATGACGTTTGAAATTCAGGCTCATCGCGGAGCCAGGGCTTTTTATCCAGACAATACCCTTCAGGCGTTTTGCAAAGCGGCCGACCTTGGCTGTCGCGTGATTGAACTCGATCTCAATGTTTCCAGGGACCTCCGCCTGATCGTGTCCCACGATCCGTGGGTGAGCTGCGCATCTGGTGACAATCCGTCGAAGCATTATCTCTACGCCATGAACTATGACGAGATCGCGCAGCTCGATTGCGGCGAGGCTTCGGCAAATTTCCCTTTTCAGCAAAGTGTCAGGGCGGTTCGTCCGGAATTGTCCAAGGTGCTCCGCACGGTAGAAGAGCAGCTTCGCCGTGCCGGGCGTCCGGGTGAGATGATCTACAATCTCGAAGTGAAGTCGTGGCCGGGTCTGGACGGGACGGTGCATCCTCCGCCTGAGGAGTATGCCGCGCTCGTGATCCGGGAGATCGCAGCCTCGGAGCTTGAGCGCCGCGTGCGGCTTCAGTCGTTTGACGATCGCATTCTTGTTGCCGCCAGAAATCTCGCCCCCACTCTCTGCTACGGTTTGCTTGTGGAGGAACGGGCGGTTTTCGACCGTTTCCCGGAGCGCCCCGGGTTCGTGCCGGAGTATGTCAATCCCCGGCTCGATCTGGTCGATGAGTCGCTGGTGTCATGGCTGCACGGTCTTGGCGCGAAGGTGGTTGTCTGGACGGCTAATCACCCAGAAGATATGTTCAGGATGAAACGTTTTGGTGCCGATGGCATCATCACCGATCATCCTGAAGTCGCCCTGCATCTGTCAGGGCTGAACGGTTCCTGACAGGCTTGCGTGTCCATAATATCAGGAACGAGTGAGATCGGCTATGATCCGGCTGGCGTCCCGGTTCATGGTTTCGAGCTTTTCCGGAGAGACTTTGCCCGGCGAGTAGAGAGCGTGGTCGATGCCTGAAAGCAGTTCCGTTAGCGCCGAAATGGTCTGCGCCTTTACCCCTTTTTCTTTCAGCAGCTTGCCAAGCTCTTTTGAGGTCAGGCCCGCGGGGTTCATGATTCCATTTTTTTTGACAGCGCCGTACAGCTCGTTCCGGAGGGATTGCGGTGATTTGCCACCAGTGCTCGTCTGAGTGGCGGGCGCAGGCGTCGCTGTCGGTCTGATTGGTTCCGCTGCTTCACTCGTTTTTTGTTGGACTCCGGTACGCTTGTACCGCTTGATGTAACGGAGGTGCAGACCGAAAATGAGCGCCAGAACGGCAACGCCCATGCTCATGATGATTGGCCTGATCACTGCGCCCAGCGGATCGGGATCGGCGGGAGGTGGCATGACACCTGGGAGCGGAGATTGCGGCGGCATCATCGCGGTCTGACCGGCAATGACCTTGATCACGATGGCGTTTGACGCGATGGTTTCGTAGCGCCCGGTTTCAGGATCGAAAACGGTGAGCTTTAGCGGAACGAACCTGAATGCGCCCTCTTTCGACGCAATCAGGAGCATTTTTGTGCTCACCGATGAGGTCGAACCTTTTGCAGAAGCCGTATCGGGCGATGTGACCGACACTTCTTGCCGGATTCCTTCCGGCAGTAAAACCTTCAGGGGCGGCGGAGTATCGAGGTTTCCCTTGCCGCTGATGCCGACTGAAAGGCTTAGCGGTTCGCCAGCATGAACCGTGCTATTTTCCGGTGAAACCGAAAGGGTGAAGTGGCCGACGGCTCCGCTGAAATCTGCGGGCGCGGGCTTTGGCAGCGCCCTTGCCTGAATGATGGCGGGCTGCGCGGCCACGATGGTCTCGGTGTCGTTGCGGCTGTCGAGTGACGCCTCGCCTTGTCGCGGTACGAGACAGCGTATACGGTAGCCTGTGACCGGCAGCTTTCCGCTCTGCATCGGAACCAGTCTGAGCTGCTTGACAACCGCTTTTCGGAAAAGTTCGCCGTTTTTGGATACCGGCGTACTGTCGATATAGTTTTCCGGGGCGAGTTCGCGCACCCATATGCCCGAATGCTCCGGCAGGCTTTTGTCCTCGATCTGCGGCGCGGTACCGCTGAAGAAGAGCGTGTAGGTCAGCCGGACTTCCTGACCCACCCATGGTGAACCGTTGTCAAGCGATGATTCGACGAAAAGCTTGCCGCCGGAAGGCTTTCCGGAGTTCGCCGCACGTGCGTTTGATACCGGGAGCATCAGCAGGAGCGGCAGCAGCCAAAAACAGAGGCGCATGAACATCGGCGCCGCCTATTTCATCAGCTCTTTCGAACGGACGGCGGCGGCCCTGACCGTGTCGATGAGCGCTCCACGCAGGTCGCGCTGTTCCATCGCTTGCAGCCCGGCTTCGGTGGTACCTCCGGGAGTCGTCACTTCTCGCACCAGCTCTTCGGGGCTTTTGTGGCCCGAGAGCACCATTTTCGCCGCGCCGAGCATCGTCTGGGCGGCCAGGAGCTGCGCGGTGTTGCGGTCAAGACCACACGCCTCTCCGCCTTCGGCAAGGGAGTCGATGATCCTGAACATGTAGGCCGGTCCGCTGCCCGACACCGCCGTCGCGGCGTCCATGCCGCTCTCCTCGATGATGGCCGTCTTACCAATCGCGTTGAAAATCCGTTCGGCAACCAGAAGGTCGTCCGCTGTGGCGTGCATCCCTTTGCACAAGGCGGTCATCCCCTCACCCGCAAACGCCGGGGTATTCGGCATCACTCGCACCACCCTTGTGCCATCAGGACAGTTCGATTCGATGAAGCCTGTCGAGATTCCTGCCGCCACGCTGACAATGAGATGCTGCCCGTGGAGTGCGGGTTTCAGCTCTGCGAGCACTTCGGCCATCTGGTACGGCTTGACGGCAATGACGATGATCTCCGCGTCGCGCGCGAGGCTTTCGATTGACTCCTCGGCATTGACGCCGTATTGCAGGGATACCGAGTGCAGTGCATCAGGCATCTTGTCGTAGCCGCAGATAACGATGTTCGGGTCGTGTGAAAGTCCGGAAATAAGCGCCTGGGCAATGCGTCCGGTGCCGATAAACCCTATGGAAAGTCGTGCCATAATGATGGAAAGATGATATTCAGGAGTTGGAATTGCCTTGATCCCGGATTTTGAAAAAAAGGATGATGAAAAGCAGAAGCAGGGTGATGCTGTTGGCTGAAATCATCGGAAAGCTTTGCTTCATGATGCCGTAGCAAAGCCACAGAAAAACGCCGGCGGTCATGGTTCCGGCCCAGGTCATGCTGATGTCACGCGCCTGTCGTGTCCGGATCATCTGGATCGCCTGGGGAAGAAATGCGATGGTGGTCAGAATGCCTGCCGCATAACCGAGCAGTTCGGTGTCCATGGTTAATGCCAGTCGTTGTGATGATTCCTCGCTCGACGATCTACAGGCAAAGATAAGAAAATATCGGATCACCGGCGGGAGTGAATCGAAGGATCGGTGGGCAACAAAAAACGGGAGGCTGGCTCCCGTTTTCCGCTGGTATGCAAAGAGAACTTATTTGCTCTGGCCAACCATGTAAGCAACGGCGTTGCCGACCTGTACGTCGGTCAGTTTTGCGTTGCCACCCTTGGCAGGCATCATGCCTTTGGTGCCTTTGTAGCCCTTGATCGATTTCGAGACCAGGGTGTTCATGCCCTGAGCGATACGGGGAGCCCATGCGGCTTTATCACCAACTTTCGGGGCGCCCATCATGCCAGTCTTGTGGCAGGTTGCGCAGCTTGCATCATAGGTGGCCTTACCTGCAGCGGCATCATAAGCGAAAGCGTTGCCAGAAACGAGCAGGGCGGCGCCGACAAGAGCGGCTGAAACGAAACGGGACATAGCTATTTTCTCCGTTGAGAGTTTTAATTGCTGTTTGATGAGTGAATGACGATTTAACGATACGAAGTTTATCATTTTGAGCGCTGACCTCCAAATGATTTCAGAAGAGGGCACACCAACAGAAAACAGAGAATTTCTGTCTTGACGGCCTACGTTTTTCTTCATTAAAATTTTCAGGAGGCGAGCTTTTTCTCGGCCTCCTGAAAAAACTGCGCTCGCTTATTTCGAGATGCTGATCAGGTATTTCGCGGCGTTGGTGAGCTGCTCGTCGGTCAGGGCGGTGTTGCCGCCTTTGGCGGGCATGCCGTTCAGGCCGTTGATCGTGTTTTTGATCACGGATTCCTCGCCCTTGGCGATGCGCGGAGCCCAGGCAGCCTTGTCGCCCGGTTTTGGAGCGCCCATCATGCCTGCGTCGTGGCATGCGTTGCAGCCGCCTTCATAAACGGTCTTGCCAGCAGCAAGAGCCGGGTCGGTCGGGGTCGCTGCCGGTGCTGGTGCAGGAGCGGCAGCAGGAGCTGCGGCCTCTTCTGCCGGTTTTTCAGCGTTTTTGATCTCTTCGGCCAGTTTGGCTGGCGGCTTTTCCAGGCCGCATCCGCCGAGGAAAACAAGTCCGGTCACGAACAGTGGCAAAAAACGTTTCATGTTTTTCTCCTTGAAATTATCGGTGTTGTCGTTGGTGGTGTTTTGTAAAAAATAAAATGAAATTCATTTTAATCATAATTCATCTCCTCTCAAAACACTTTCAGGCGTTATGAAGCGTTTCGAGCTGCCGCAGAAGGTCGTTTCTCGACAGACGATAGAGGTGGGTGTAAAACAGATTGAAGAAGAGCACCGCGGCGTTGATGCCCGGTGCGTCGATGCCGCGCCGGATGGCGTTGCCGATATTGAAGACCTTGCGCGTCAACTCGGAGTAGCTTTCGATGAATTCCGGAAGCGGAATGTTTTTCGGGCGGTAGAGCATCTCCTGGCCGAAGGTGTAGCGAAACGCGGTGATGTCTTCCGGGTCGAAAAGCAGCCGCCCCTCTTCGCGGAGGCGATCGAACACCTTGGTGCCGGGAATGGGGCGCAGCGTGTTGATGCCTGGCACGTCGAGGCTCGTGTCTTCGATGAAGTCGAGAATGGCGCGCGGCGTGTCGAGCGTGTCACCGTCGAGACCGTAGATGAAGCTTCCATAAAGGCTTATGCCGCTCTTTCGGATCGCCCGGATGTTGCCTGCCAGCTCGTCGGTGCGGTTCTGCGTCTTGCGATGGGCGTCGCGGCTCGACGGCTCGATGCTTTCGATACCGACGAGCAGCGCGCGGCAGCCGGAGCGGGCAAAGGTGTCGAGCAGTTCCGGTTGCTGGCCGAGGGTGGTGGTAGCCTGGCCGAACCATTTGATGCCAAGCGGAATCAGCTTGCTGAAAAGCTCCCGCGCGAAGAGCTGGTCGCCGTTGATGGAGTCATCGACGAAAAAGAAAATGCGCTTGTCCTCCTCGCTGAAGCGCTGCACCTCATCGACGATGTGGTCGATTTTGCGCTGCCGGAGCACCCGGCCGTTCAGCACGTGCACATTGCAGAAATCGCACTGGTAGGGGCAGCCACGCCCGGTCTGGATCAGGTTGGTGGTGAAGTAGCGGCTTTTTTTCAGGAAGGTGCGACTCACCGGGCGGTGAAGCTGCAAGTCCGGAGGGGCGTCCGGGCGGTACTCGGCTTTGAGCGAATCAGTGACGAGATCTTCGAGCACGTCGCGCCAGAGGTCGTCCGCCTCGCCGTGCACGAGACAATCCGCGTGCGAGCGGCATGAGTCGGGGAACATGGTGACGTGCGGGCCGCCGAGCACCACCTTGACCCCCCGGCTCCGCAAGCGGTCGGCCAGCTCGAAAGCCTTCGAGGCCATGCCGGTCTGTACGCTGATGCCGACCAGATCCCATTGCCGGTCGAAGGGAAACTCCTCGAACCGGAGGTCGCAGAGCGTCTGTTCGACACCGAGCACCTCGATCGAGGCAAGGATCATCAGGGCAAGCGGCGGAATAGCGAACTGTGTTCGCTTGATGAGGTTCCGGACGCCACTGTCGAGCCATCGCTTCAGGCCGGATGGCTCGGTGTCGCCGTAGAGCGAGCGAGCGCCGTCGACGCCGCTGTCGGAGGGCAGAAAGACCAGGGCGACTTGCTTGTTTCGCGCCATGAGGCTTACCAGTCCGGTTGGTTCCTCTCCGACGGTTTCGTCGGCAAAGGCTTGAAATATTTGCGCATCTGGCGCGCCTCCTCCTGGCGGGCATTTTCGAGGATCAGCTGCGAGACCGCGCCGCCGCCATCCTGCCCGTTGCCCCCCGGAGAACCGCCACCTTGTGGTGCAGGCGGTGGCGGCTGACGGTGCTGCATTGCACGCAGCACGATTTCGTAGTTGATTCGCGCGTCGGCATTCTGTGGATTATCGAGAAGGGCGCGCCGGTAAAATGCCAGCGCCCGGCCAAGCAACGCCTCCTGGGCTGCGCCATTGCGGCTTCGGAACGCCTCCATCGCCAGTGCGTTACCCTGGTTATAACCGGCGGTCTTGCTGAGTGTGGCGTCACCGGGTGGAAGTGCTGCGAACAATTCGGCTGCACGGCGGTAGTGCTTCATGCCGTATTCGGCACAGGCGAGATTGAAGGATGCCTCGCATCGCAACAGGCCCGCCGGATAGCGGTCGAGCAACTGCCGGTACTGCTGAATGGCCGGCGCGTAGTGACCGGCCTGGGCTTGCCGGTTCGCTTTCCGGAACAGGTTGTACTGTTCGAGGTTCGACCTGACCGCATCGAAGGAAAAGAGCGCGATCAGTAACAACAGTGCTCGTTGCATGGCGGCATTTTCTGCAATATAGTCAACCTCACCCGGCCATTCCGCAAAACAACCGGCCCCTACTCTCCGAGAAACGCCCGCTGGACGGCGCTTACGCCAACTCCAACCCTGAAAGGAATCTCCATCATTTTGAGCGACCGCTCAAGCCCGCCCATCAGGGTCAGCATGTCGAGTTCATCGTAGTAACCAAGGTGCGAAATCCGGAAGATTCTGCCCTTGAATTCGTCCTGCCCTGCCGCGATCGTGATGCCGTTGCGCACCTTCAGGGTGTTGTTGAACTGCTTCCAGTCCGCGCCTTCGGGCAGCCAGACCGCTGTAACGGCGTACGAGGGAGATTGGCTGAACAGCTCCATGCCGAGCGCCTGGCAGCCGAGGCGGCATGCGCCCGCGAGCGCTTCGTGGCGCGCCCAGACATTTTCGATCCCCTCGGCGCGCAGCATCTGTAGCGCCTCGTCGAGACCGATGATGAGCGAAACCGCGGGAGTGAACGGCGTGTCGTTGCCTGCATGGGATTTGAGCGCCTTGCGCAGGCTCAGGTAATACTGCGGCTGATGCTTGCGGTTGTGAATGATGTCCTGCGCCCGCTCCGAGACGGCCACCAGCGCCAGACCGGGGGGCATCATCAGCCCCTTCTGCGAGCCGGTGATGCAGATATCCGCACCCCAGTCGTCGAAGTGGAACTCGTGCGCGCCGATGGCGGTGATGCCATCGACGAGGATCAGCGCGTCGGAGCGTTCCCGGATGGCCGCGCACAAAGCCCTGACATCAGATGCGGTACCGGTGGAGGTTTCCGAATGGGTGATGCAGACGCCCATCGCGTCCGGATGCTCGTCGAGCAGTTCGGCGATTCGTTCCGGGGAAATGGCCGTGCCCCACTCGATCTTCTCCTCGACGCAGTCACCCGTGTAGATTCGTGCCAGCTCGCCCCACCGTTCGCCGAACTTGCCGCCGTTGATCGTGATGACCTTGTCGCCCTGCCTGAAGAGGCTCGAAATGGCCGCCTCCATGCCGCCGGTGCCCGAACAGGTCATGACCACTACCGGCTGGGTCGTTCTGAACAGGTACTTCAGATCTTCGTGCACCCGTTCCAGAATCTCCATGAATTCAGGATTCCGGTGATGGATGATCGGCGCGGCCATGCGAAGCATGACATTTTCCGGTACCGGCGTCGGCCCAGGGGTGAAGAGTCGTTTTTTCATGAACCAAGCATTGCCTGAACGGCGTCTTTTCGTTTGATGGTGAAAACCGGCCACGACGAAGCGGCGGAAACCCGCAAATCAGCGGTCGAGGATCGATTTGAGACAGGGGGACAATATAAGCATTTCAGGGAAGCTGTAAAGCGATTGATGGAGCGGTGAATGCTCCGCATCATCCAGAAGGCAGAAAATCGTGACGGGCCTGACAAAAAAAACCGGAAGCAATGGCTGCTTCCGGTTTTGATTTGCACTTGATGTTTCAGGCGTGGATCAGAAGTTATACCTGAGACCAAGCATGATGTTGTGAACAGCCCACTTTTGATCGGGGTATCCATCGACTTCAAATTTGCTCGGTTTCAGATAGCGGTATCCCAGATCGAGCGTCGTGCATTCAGCGACTTTGAAGCCAAGTCCTGCACCGACCTGCCAGGCAAAGACGTCATCACTATCAGCCCAAGATGCTTCGACATGTGCCAAGCCAGCACCAGCCATGAGGTATGGTTTGACGCCCGAGCCTGCATCAAAGTCGTAGTAAACATTGCCCATGACGGTCAGCAGGGAAAGATCGTCATCATAGTACTTAAAATCATGTTTCTGATAGCCTACAGCAGCTTCAAGTCTGGCACCGCCGAAATCGTAACCGATAGCACCATTCAGCGCTAAGCCGTTCTTCATTTCGTCCTTGTAGCCGTCTTGGTATTCAACGTCTTCCGGAATGCCGATGCCGACAGAAGCGCTGATATACGCGCCAGGCTCACAGGTCTTCGCGACTGGAGCTGGAGCAGGCTCTGCAACCGGAGGCGGGGGCGGAGGAGGAGTGTAGGTCGACGGCGCCGGAGGAGGCATTTCCGTACCGTTAGCCCAAGCGGTACCGCTGACTCCAGCAAGGAGCGCAACGGCGACCATCACCATTTTCGATGTCTTTTTCATGATTGTTCCATTTAAGTTAAACGTCAAAAAAGAACTCTTTGCACTATTTAACAAACGGTTATACCGTCTTAGCTCATAATTTACATCAAAAAGGTAATAAAATATTCTACTAATTTTATAGCACAAAGTCATCAGCATCAGAGAAATCAGCCCCATCCTCGATCAGCGTAATCGTCAAACATGGAACAGAAAGAAGGAAAAGCAGAAAAGAGAACTCATGATAAAGCAGCAATGGCAGCCCAGGAGATAAAACCGGGACTGCCATTGGTGTGCATGATAGCGCTCTTTCAGGCAAACGTCAGAACTGATACCTGAGACCAAGCATGATGTTGTGGCACTCAATTTTACCATCGCCAAGGTAATGGGTATCGAATTTACTCGGTTTCAGGTAGCGATATCCGAGATCAAGGGTGGTATTCTCGGCAACCTCAACGCCCAGACCCGCCCCAACCTGCCAGGCAAACACATCTTCATCACTGGATGTCCAGGACATATCGACATGGGCCAGACCGAGACCACCCATGATGTAAGGCTTGACGCCCGAACCGGCATCCATATCATAGTAAGCGTTCGCCATCACGGTCAGAAGAGAGATATCCTCATCTTCGTCTTTAATGTCGTGCTTCTGATAACCTACTGCTGCCTCAAGCCTTGCTGAACCAAAATTGTAGCCGAGCGCACCATTGAGCACAAGACCGTTGTCCATGTCGAAGCTGGAGCCATTCTCTGTGTCTAAAATACGAACCAACTCCGGGGGGTCTTCCCCCTGTATCTCATAGTACTCACTGTAGTCGGTCTTGAAAGAGCCGGGAATGCCAATACCCACTGCGCCGCTGATATACGGCCCGGTTTTCTCGGTTTTTACAACCGGAGCGGGGGCTTCAACCGGAGGCGGAGGAGGAGTGTAGGTCGACGGCGCCGGAGGAGGCATTTCCGTACCGTTAGCCCAAGCGGTACCGCTGACTCCAGCAAGGAGCGCAACGGCGACCATCACCATTTTCGATGTCTTTTTCATGATTGTTCCATTCAAGTTAAACGTCAAAAAAAGAACTCTTTGCACTATTTAACAAACGGTTATACCGTCTTAGCTCATAATTTACATCAAAAAGGTAATAAAATATTCTACTAATTTTATAGCACAAAGTCATCAGCATCAGAAAAATCAGCCCCATCCTCGATCAGCGTAATCGTCAAACATGGAACAGAAAGAAGGAAAAGCAGAAAAGAGAACTCATGATAAAGCAGCAATGGCAGCCCAGGAGATAAAACTGGGACTGCCATTGGTGTGCATGATAGCGTTCTTTCAGGCAAACGTCAGAACTGATACCTGAGACCAAGCATGATGTTGTGTATCGCCCACTCGGCCTTGGGGCCACCATCAGCGACACGGAAATCATCCGGTTTCACATAGCGATACCCGAGGTCGAGGGTCGTGTTATCAGCAACCTCAACGCCTACACCAGCGCCTACCTGCCAGACAAACACATCGTCACTCGTGTCTGTGCCATCAGACACATTGGTATGACCCCAGCCAGCGCCGCCCATGAGGTACGGCTTGATGCCCGAACCGGCATTCATGTCATAGTAGACATTGGCCATCACCGTCAGCAGAGTGGCATTTACATCAATGTCACTAAAGTCGTGATCGTGATAACCGACTTCAGCCTCAAGCCTTACGGGGTTGAAGTTGTAGCCAAGAGCTCCAGTAAGCGCTATACCGTTATCCATCTTGAATTTACCATCCGATGGGGGAATAAACGCAGCAATGCCGATCACCTCCTGTTCAGGAACAGGAACTTTAAGGTTTTCAGGTAAACCGAGTCCCACTGCACCGCTGATATACCAGCCAGCGTCACTGTGCTTGACGACCGGAGCCGGAGCTTCGACCGGCGGCGGAGGCGGCGGAGGAGTGTAGGCTGAGGGCTCCGGAGGAGGCATTTCGGTACCATTAGCCCAAGCCGTACCGCTGACTCCGGCAAGGAGCGCAACGGCGACCATCACCATTTTCGATGTCTTTTTCATGATTGTTCCATTTGAGTTAAACGTTAACAAAGAACTCTTTGCATTATTTAACAAACGCTTATACCGTTTTAGTTCATGACTTACCTCAAAAAGGTAATAAAAATATTCTACTAATGTTACAAAGTCATCAGCATCAGAAAAATCAGCCCCTTGCCCGATCAGCGTAATCGTCGGGCATGGTCTGAAAAAAAGAAAACAGAACGAAGAGGCGCGGTGCAGGAGCCTCGTTCAGACCTTCTGCACCGCGGGAATGGTCAGTTTTTCGACCTCTCCATCAGTTCGGTGAACTCCTTGAAGAGGTAGTGCGAATCGTGCGGGCCGGGGGCGGCTTCGGGGTGGTACTGCACCGAAAAGCAGGGCAGCTCGCGGTGGCGAATCCCCTCGACGGTCATGTCGTAGAGATTCTTGTGAGTCAGCTCCAGATCACCCGGCAGACTCTCCATCTCGACTGCAAAGCCGTGGTTCTGCGAGGTGATCTCGATAGTGCTGCTCAAGAGGTTCTTTACCGGATGATTCGCGCCGTGATGGCCAAACTTGAGTTTGTAGGTCCTCGCTCCGAACGCGAGCGAAAGCAGCTGGTGACCAAGGCAGATGCCGAAGATCGGCAACTTGCTGTTCCGTGCGGCCAGCTCGCGGATGGTGTCGATGGCGTAAGTGACCGCGAAAGGATCGCCGGGGCCGTTCGAGAGAAAGACACCATCGGGATTCATGGTGAGCACCTCGTCAGCGGTGGTTTTGGCGTTGACCACCGTGACCTTGCACCCTTCGGCGTTGAGCTGGCGGATGATGTTGGTCTTGATGCCATAGTCGAAAGCGACGACGTGATATTTGGCGTCGGGATTGTCCACCGTGTAGCTCTCTCCGGTGGTGACGCGCTGCACCAGGTCGAGGCCGGTCATCTCGGGAATGGTCGCCGCCTGCGCCTTAAGCGCCTCGACGTCATCGCACGAGGTCGAAATCACCGCCCGCATCGCGCCTTTCTGGCGAATCTCTCTCACCAGTTTGCGGGTGTCGATACCGGCAAGACCCATCACGCAAGCCTCTTTGAGCGTCTCGTCGAGGCTGCGGGTCGATTCGTAGTTGCTGTAAACGTTGGAGGCTTCACGCACGATCAGCGCCGAAGCCCAGATTTTTTTGGACTCGTCGTCGTTCGGCGTAATGCCGTAGTTGCCGATGAGCGGGTAGGTCATGACCACCATCTGTCCGGTGTAGGACGGGTCGGTCAGAATCTCCTGATAGCCGGTCAGCGAGGTGTTAAAAACCACTTCACCGGCAGCTTCGCCGGTATGGCCGAATGCGGTTCCGCGATAGACCGAGCCGTTTTCAAGAACCAGAATTGCGGGTATTTCCTGCATCGATGCTTCTTACTCCTTCGAGGCGAGCTTGTCGCCGGTTTCCTGTTTTTCTATGTTGGCGATCGCCGAACGTTCGAACTTGATCTTGACGTTGTCGGCAACCTGCACAAGAACCGTTTTTTTCTCGGTTTCGATCCCGGCGACGGTCCCATGAATGCCGCCGATGGTGACAACCCGGTCGCCGCGCTTGATATCGTTGAGCAGCGATTCGCGCTCTTTCTGTTTTTTCTGCTGCGGGCGGATCATGAAGAAGTAAAAGACGACAAAGATCAGGACGAGCGGTACGAGCTGGACGAACGGATTCGGCGTCGCGCCTCCTGCTGGCGGGGCGAAGAGCATCAGGGCAAGGATGGTGTCAGACATGGTCAGTGGCTTGCGGTTGGTATTCGGAGCTTGGCCCTCCGGCGGAATTCGGGCCGGATAGGGCGCTTTTTTCGAACCCGAAGATAATTTATTTCCCGAACTATTTCAACGAGCCCCTTTTCTCGCTGCCTCGAAGCGGGCAAAAGGCGCTACGCCATAGGAATTATCCTCGATCCGGTACTTGCCTCGCGCAATCATCAACTGCGCCATGGTGGCGATCATTGCTGCATTGTCGGTCGAGTAGGCGAGCGCGGGAATGAAGAGATCGATGCCGTGCCGGTCGCAGGCAGCCTGCATCGCCGAGCGGAGGCCGGAGTTGGCGCTCACGCCGCCCGCCACCGAAATGGCATTGACTTTATGCAAGAGCGCGGCGGCAACGGTCTTTTCGACCAGCACCTCGACAATCGCTGACTGAATCGAGGCTGCAAGGTCAGCCTGATGCTTTTGGACATACTCCGAGTCGTGAGCTTCGAGCCAGGTGCGCACGGAGGTTTTGAGGCCGGAGAAGCTGAAGTCGAAGTTGCCCCGGTAACTCTTGCTTGTCTGCGAACTTGCGGTCAGCGCTCGGGGGAAACGGTGGAAATCCGGATCGCCCTCGCGGGCAAGCCGGTCGATCACCGGCCCCGCCGGATAACCGAGGCCAAGCATCTTGCCGGTCTTGTCGAACGCCTCGCCCGCCGCGTCGTCGATGGTGCGTCCGATTACCTCGTAGCCAAGATCCTGCCGCACGACCGACAGCAATGTGTGGCCTCCGGAGACGGTTAGCGAAACGAAGTCGCCCTTTGGCTCGCGGTGGCCAGGTTCGTCGCTGATGAAGGGTGAAAAGATGTGCGCCTCGACATGGTTGACCGGCACAAAGGGCTTGCCAAGCGCCCAGGCCAGGCCCTCGGCAAAGCAAAGCCCCACCATCACCGCACCGATCAGCCCCGGCCCGGCGGTGGCGGCTATGACATCGAGGTCATTTTTTGCTATATTTGCTTCGGTTATGGCGGCATCCACGATCGAGACGATCAGCCGCTCATGCTCCCGTGAAGCCAGCTCCGGCACCACACCGCCGAAATCGGTATGGCATCGCTGAGAACTGACAATGTTCGACCGGACCGATCCATCGCTGAGGACGGCCGCCGAGGTTTCGTCGCAACTGGTTTCTATCCCTAAAATATTCATCGCTCAAGAGTGGAAATGCGTAATGGCCAAAGCTAAGAAAGAGGAGAACAATAGCAAACCGCGCGGCAGGATAAGCTTTTTGAAGGCGTTCATGATTCTGATCGGAGCCGATCTCGTGCTGCTTTTCGCGCCAGGTATAGGGCTGCTCAACAGCGCCTTCTACATCGGTGACATGGTCTCCTGGCCATCACTCGTCATCGGTCTCGTGCTGCTGGCGGTTGGCATCAAGGGCGTTTTCCGGCAGGAGTGAAGAGTAGTTGATAATTGACAACTGATAGTTAATAGTTGTCCACGTCGTCCATAACGTCCACATTGTTCACTGAAAGCACGCGAATATTCATCTCTCACCCATGAAACAGGAAACGGATCTTGAATTGCTTGGACGGCAGATTGCCGAGGAGTCGGCTTTTATCGACCGGGCGCGGGAGGTGCTTGCCACCACCATCATCGGCCAGGGCGCGGTCATCGACAAGGTGATCATCGCCCTGCTCGCCAACGGCCACCTGCTGCTCGAGGGGGTGCCGGGTCTTGCCAAGACGCTCATCGTGCGAACCTTTGCGTCTGCGATGAACCTCTCGTTCCACCGCATCCAGTTCACACCCGACATGCTGCCCGCCGACCTGATCGGCACCATGATCTACAATCCGAAAACGATGGAGTTCCACCCGCGCATGGGCCCGGTGTTCGCCAACGTGATTCTCGCCGACGAGATCAACCGATCGCCAGCCAAGGTGCAGTCCGCCTTGCTCGAAGCGATGCAGGAGAAGCAGGTGACGATTGGCGATGTCACCTACCCGCTCGGCGAACCGTTCATGGTGCTGGCCACGCAAAACCCCGTCGAGCACGAGGGAACCTACATGCTGCCGGAGGCGCAGCTCGATCGATTCATGATGAAGGTGATTGTTGAGTACCCGACCTTCGAGGAGGAGCTGGAGGTGATGCAACGGGCGTCGGCGGTGCAGGCTCCCATCGAGGTGCAAGCGGTCGTCCAGCCGGAGGAGGTGTTCCGGTCGCGGAGCCTGGTGGATCGCATCTACGTCGATCAGCGGGTGCAGCGCTACATCGTCGATCTGGTCACGGCCACCCGATCGCCCGAGCGTTACGGCCTCGGCTCCCTCTCGACGATGATCGAGTATGGCGCGTCGCCGCGAGCCTCGATTTTCCTTCTGCTTGCCTCGAAAGCTCACGCCTTTTTGCAGCGCCGCGCCTATGCCACACCGGAGGATGTCAAGAGCATCGTCTATGAGGTGCTGCGCCACCGCGTTCGCCCGAGCTACGAAGCTGAGGCCGAAAACATGAAGGCCGAGGACTTCATCAGAAACATTCTCGAACATGTCCAGGTGCCCTGAAGACTCCCGCGTGGGGAACGGCAGGAACAGAGCACCCGATCCTGGCGAGCTTTCCGCAATGGTGCGCAAGCTCGAAATCCGTTCGCGGCGGCTGGTCAACGAGCTGTTCAGCGGTGAGTACCACTCCTCGTTCAAGGGGCGCGGCATCGAGTTCAGCCAGGTGCGCGAGTACCAGTATGGCGACGACGTGCGCACCATCGACTGGAACACCTCGGCGCACAAGAACGACCTGTACGTCAAGATGTTCACCGAGGAGCGCGAGCGCATCCTGATGCTGGTGCTCGACGGCTCCGGTTCGATGCTCTTCGGCAGCGGACGGCTGAAAAAGGAGCTGGCCGCCGAAGTCTCGGCAATTCTCGCCTTCAGCGCCGTGCAGAACAACGACATGGTGGGGCTGCTCGTTTTTAGCGACAAGGTCGAGACCTACATTCCTCCCCGCAAAGGCCGCGCCCACGCGCTGGTCATTCTGAACGAAATCTTCTCGATGCGGCAATGCGGGCGGAAAACCGACATCGATGCGGCACTCTCATTCCTGCGCCGCACGCAGAAGCGCAAGTCGATTATTTTCCTGCTCACCGACCTGCTCGGTTCGGAGTACGAGCGGGGCATGAAGCTGCTCAACGCTCGCCACGAATTCGTGCTCATCCACATCGGCGACCCGCTCGACCACGAGCTTCCCCATTCCGGGCTGCTCGATCTGGTCGATCCGGAGACAGGCGAGCGCCTGACAATCGATGCAGGGAGCGGCGCTTTTCTCGCCCGCTACACCAAGGAGCAGCGGGCGAAGCGCGAAGCGGTGCAGCGGCAACTGAGCCGCATGAAGGTCGATGCGGTCTTTCTCGATACCGGCAAGTCGATCATCGGCGGCCTGAACGCATTCTTCCGGCACCGTGAGCGCAGGGTGTAAATCGAAACTTACGGCGTTGCTTATGGCCGCCGGCCTCGGCACGGCGCTACCTCCAGCCTCCGCGAATGCCACGCTCCGTCCCGCCGACGTGAGGGTAAGCGCCGAGCCGGACAGCCTCTTTGCCGGAGAACGGCTGCGCTACATCATTACCGTGCAGCACGACCGCCGTGACTCGATCTCCGTGGCCTCGCTCAAAGCCGGCCAGGGCACGCCGTTCGAGATCACCGGCACCAAATCCTTCTCGAAAAACCTGCCAGATGGCCGCGCCGAATTCCGGATGGATACCGAACTCGCTGTCTTCGGCTCGGGCCGCAAGCCGCTGCCGGGGTTCACGGTCGTCTCGGGACACGCTTCGGCGGCGGGACCGGAACGTCTCGTCATCACCCCCTCCGAATCGGTGACGGTGCTGAGCATGACCGACTCGACCGTCACGGAGCTGCGCCCTATCGCGCCGCCGGTCAGCGCGCCTTTTCCGACGTGGCTGATGGTACCGGTGCTGCTCTCGCTGGCGGCGCTGGGGCTTGCCGGATACTTTGTCAAGTTGCTCGTCACCGCTTTGCGCCGTCATCTCGACGACCCGGTACGAGCCGCGCGCAACAGACTCCGCGCGATCCGCCGTCAACTCTCCAAAGGCTTGCAGCCCGCCGCTGGATACGAATCGCTCAGCAACATCCTGCGGGAATTTCTCCAAAAGCGCTACCAGTTCGGCGCGCTGGAAATGGTCACCCAGGAGATCGCGGATGAACTTGCCGCCCGAAGGATCAACATCCGCCAGGAGTTGATCAAGCTGCTCGACGAGGCCGATCTGGTCAAATTCGCTGACCGCCGCCCAGACATCGAAGAGTGCCGCCGCTCCCTCCGCATCGCCGAAGTGCTCGTCGCCACCGCCGCTGAAGCGGAGACGACAGAAGAAGAACCGTTGATGGAAGATAGCGAGTAGTTGCCGTTTTGGTATCTGATGGGCAAAATGTGCGCATCGTCAATCCTTGACACACCGCACGGCAAAGCCATTCCTGGGGCCAACTTCTCCGCCGCGCAGGGCGTTGTCGTAGAAGCCGAAAGCTCGGGCAAGAGCTTTGCCGTTACTGGCCGGCGTGGAGGTCCAGAAGCGCGCAAACTGGCCGAGCATGAGGGAAACACCATCGGCATCCCGGCGAGCGCCGGAGGGCAAGGCATTGAAACCGCTGCTTTGGGTTTCTCCGGATGAATTGCCCCATTTTCCAGGAGCTTTCAAGCCAGCACCGGCCTCCTGTTCGCCGCCAAGAGCATCCGCCAGCGCCTGCCACTCCTTGTCGGTAGCCACGTGCCAGCCTTCGGGAGCGAGACCTCTCGGATCGCTGACGGCATACCAGTTGTAAAGCGAGCCGTATGTTTTACCGTTTTCCGGGCTGTTATCGTAAGAGCATCGCGCTCCGGCCGTCTGGGCGGCCCACGAGGCGCCCTCCTTCACCTCCGCGATGGGATCGCCATTCCGGTAACGGGTCACTCGCAGGTTTTCAGCCATCCAGACATGTTCGCCAATTTTCACCGTTCCATAGGTATTGCCGTCAATGTCGGTGACCCGCTTCGGGGTGTTTCCGTTGCAGGCAGCCATGAACAGGGTAGCGAGCAGCAGAGGGATCATTGTGCCAAACATGTGGCATATGCGTCGTTTGATCATCGTCAGATTCCATTGTTTGAATACGTTCTCCGGATTTTGCCTGTTGGAGCATGGCGAAGGGGGAGAACGAATGTTAACGGAGTTTATCGAAGACAATGTAGTAATCGCACAGCCTTTATGCTACCCGGGTGAACGAAGTTGCCGCAGTCGGCGCTCTTTTTATATTACATTTGCTGCATGAAGCTGTTATCATCCACCTATCAGGAAAAATCATGAGCCGGCAGGTATTCAGCAAAACCGCCAAAGGTCTGTACCTCATTTCCCTTGCAAGTATCCTCGGGGCCTGCAACCAAAAGGCGCCTGAACAGCAAAACACTGCGCCCGAGCCGGTTTCCGCGGCTGCCGATAATGCCACGGCCGTCACGATCGAATCTGGCAAAGGTTCGGTCGAGATTACCGATGCGGTAAAGCCTTGGCCGGATGATGCGCCCGCCGATGTGCCAAGATATCCATACGGCACAATCAGAAAGATCATCAGAACCGAAACGCCTGAAGGAAACAGCTGGGACATGGCCATCGAGCGGTTGCCGGAACATGCTCTTCTGGATTACGAAGCGGCGCTCAAGGCAAAAGGGTTTGAAACCACCTCGATGATCGTTCCGGAAAAGGAGGGCGACCGGGGAAGCGTGACCGGAATCAAAGGGGCGATCACGGTGGTGCTTATCGGTTCGGGTGGCAGCATGAGCCTGTCTATCATCCAGAAACAGTAGTTCAGCATTCATAAATCGACAACACCATGACACGTTACGATCCAGACTGCATTTTCTGCAAGATTGCCACCGGGCACATTCCGGCCAACCTGGTTTACAAAAATGACCACGTGGCCGCATTTCACGACATCAACCCGGTCGCGCCCATCCATGTGCTCATCATTCCGCTGGAGCACATCCGGTCGCTCAGCGATCTGAAGGATGGCGATTCGGAGATCGCCGCGCAGATTCTGCTTGCCGCACGCATCGTGGCTGAAAAAACCGGGGTGCTCGAATCGGGTTACCGGCTGGTGTTCAACAATGGCGAAGACGCCATGCAAAGCGTCGGACACATCCATGCGCATCTGATCGGCGGCAAAACGATGGGCTGGCCTCCCTTTGCGGGCCGAGAAGTGGCTCACGGGCAGGATTAATCGCAGAACCTGTTTTTTTCAGAAATTTTGTCCCGCCATCAATACGGGAAAACTTTTCGTCTGCGCGGGCCGTTATTTATACTAATTCTACTTAAGGCAACAATACAAGCCATTGATTTTCTGAGGATTAAATAGAGATGAAGTTATCGGAGTTGAAAGCCGGAGATCGGGCGGAGGTGACCTCGGTGGCGGCAGAACCTGCCGTCAGGCGGCGCCTCATGGATTTGGGTCTTGTCAGAGGAACGGAGCTTAAGGTGCTGCGGTTTGCTCCGCTCGGCGATCCCATAGAAGTGAATTGCAACGGGATGCTGCTCACGATGCGGCGCAACGAGGCCGAAGGGATTACCGTACACATACTGGCCGGGGACGAAGGGCATCAGCACGGATGGCCGGGCTTCCGCAGACGCCACCGTTTCGGAAAACGCGCATGAGCCAGCATAAAACCATCACGGTCGCGCTTGCCGGAAATCCGAACGCGGGCAAGTCTTCGCTGTTCAACGCGCTGACCGGCGCTCACCAGCGCGTAGGAAATTTCCCCGGCGTAACCATCGAAAAGCACGAAGGTTATCTCGATTACCGCGGCTACCGGATCACCGTGGTCGATCTGCCCGGCACCTATTCGCTGACGCCGTACTCACCGGAGGAGATCGTCACCCGCCGCTTCATCATCGACGAGAAACCAGATGTGGTGGTGAACGTCGTCGAGGGCACCAACCTCGAACGCAATCTCATGCTGACCGTGCAGCTCATGGAGATGGAGGTCGATCTGCTCGTAGCGCTCAACATGATGGACGAGGTCGAGGAAAAGGGCATTTCGATCGATCTCGACCAGCTCGAACGGCTCTTCGGCAGCCACATCGTGCCAATCTCCGCGCGCAACCGCAAAGGACTCGACGAGCTGCTCGACCACATCGTCAGCGTCAGCGAAGGGCGGATCGAGATCAGAAAAAACAAAATCACCTTCAGCGCCGAGGTCGAGAAGGCCATCGACAAGATCGCCGTCCTGCTGGCTCACGAGCGCGAACTCGACGCAGCGGCCAACCACCGCTGGCTCGCCATCAAGCTGCTTGAAAACGACCGTGAGGTCTACACCCAGGTGCAGAAATACCCGGTTTGGGTCAAGATCGAACTGGCGTTGCAGGAGGCGATCACGGAGTGCGGCATTCTGCACAGCACCGATCCGGAGGCGCTCATCACCGAGGATCGCCACGCCTTCGTGCGCGGCGCGATGCAGGAGTGCGTACGCCTGCCGAAGGCCGCGCGCGCCTCGGCGAGCGACTACATCGACGCGGTGGTGCTGAACCGCGTGCTCGGCCTGCCGGTCTTTTTCCTCGTCGTCTGGGCGATTTTCCAGCTCACCTTCACGCTCGGCAAGCCGCTGATGGAGGCGCTCGCCTACGCCTTCGGCCTGCTCTCGGAAACGGTCGCGCCGCACTTGCCCGCGGGGATGGTGCGCTCGATCTTCGTTGACGGCGTGATCTCCGGCGTCGGCAGCGTGGTGGTGTTTTTGCCGAACATCGTGCTGCTCTTCATGGGCCTGTCGTTCCTCGAAGCGTCGGGCTACATGGCGCGCGCGGCCTTCGTGATCGACAAGGTGATGCACCGCTTCGGCCTGCACGGCAAGTCGTTCATTCCGATGATCACCGGCTTCGGCTGCTCGATTCCGGCCATCATGGCGACGCGAACACTCAAGAGCCGGTCGGATCGTCTCGCCACCATCATGACGATTCCCTTCATGAGCTGCGGCGCGAAGCTACCGGTCTACGTGTTGCTCGCAGGAGCGTTTTTCCCGCCAGCAATGGCCGCCAACGTGATGTTCGGCATCTACCTGCTCGGCATCATGATCGGCCTCTGGACGGCGTGGCTGCTGAAATCGACCGTGCTGAAGAGCGACTCGGAGCCGTTCGTGATGGAGCTGCCGCCCTACCGCTGGCCGACGCTCACTTCGGTGGTATTTCAGGCGCGGATGAAGGCCGTGATGTACCTCAAAAAAGCCGGAACGCTGATTCTCGGCGCGGTGATCGTGATCTGGGCGGCGAGCAACTTCCCGCGCAGCTCGGCGCTCGACGCGGAGCTTGTACAAGAGAAGGCGAAGATCGAGGCAACGGCGGTCGCACCGGAGCTGAAAGCGGAGCAGTTGCAGACGCTCGAAGCTCGCATCGAAGCAAGCCAGCTCGAATACTCGCTCGCCGGACGGAGCGGGAAACTGCTCGAACCGCTCATCCGCCCGCTCGGCTTCGACTGGCGCATCGGCATCTCGCTGGTGACGGGCCTGGCCGCCAAGGAGGTGGTGGTCTCGACGCTCGGCACGATTTTCTCCATCGGTCACGCCGCCGGAGAGACAAGCCTGTCGCAAATTCTTCGGAGCGATCCCGGCTTCAGCAAAGCCACGGCGCTGAGCCTGATGGTGTTCGTGCTGCTCTACATCCCCTGCGTGGCATCGGTAGGCGTGATGAAAAAAGAGGTCGGTGCATGGAAGCCCGTGCTGCTCTACTCCGTCTATGTGCTCGCGGTGGCGTGGATCGCGTCGTTCATCACCTACCGGCTGGCGCTGCTGTGGATGTGAGGAGAATCCCTTCTTTAACAATCTCCCCAAAAGAAAAACGGCTGTCTTTCCTGGCAGCCGTTTTCATATAATTCCTATAGGACTTATATGACCTACAGGTACTCTTTGACCTCTAAAGCCATCACTCCCAACGCTTCACGCCGTGGCTTCAGCCTCCGGCTGTTCGCTTGGGGCGCTGATGAGGCCCGCGTCCTCGGCACGGAGGATGATGTCTTCGATGGGCAGGTTCATCGGCGCTGGCTTGCCGTCGAGCATCGTGATGGCCACGGACGGATGGGCCGCCATATGCTCGTTCATCGCTTTTTCCCAGCGGACCTGCGTCTCCGGATCGAGCGTGTTCCATGAAAGCCTGCCACGGCATCTGGGGAATTTCGAGCAGCCCAGCCACAACCCTCGTTTGCCGGTTCTGAGATACATCGGCGCGCCGCATTTCGGGCAGGCGAGATCGGTGGTGATCGGCGGGGTCTTGATCGGCTCGATGTGGCGCTGCTTGCTGAGATTGAGCAGCGTATTGCACTTCGGGTAGTTGGAGCAGGCAAGAAACGGACCGAGCCGGCCGTTGCGCAGGAGCATATGCCCTTCGCCGCACACCGGGCAGCGCACGCCGGTCTCCTTCGGTTTGGCCTTGTTGGTGGTGATCGCCTTGATGTTCTTGCACTTGGGATAGTCCGAGCAGCCGAGGAACTTGCCGCTGGTCGTCCACTTGACAATCATGTGCCCCTTGCCGCACTTTTCGCAGAGCACGGCATCTCGGTTCTGCGGAATGAGCGGATCGCTTTTGCGGTGGCTCAGCACCGATTCGAGCGGGCGATAGAAACTGTCGAGCACCTTTTCGTACTCGTCGTCGCCCGAGGCAACCTTGTCGAGCTCGTCCTCCATCTCCGCCGTGAAGCGGACGTTGAAGAGATCGGGAAAGTTTGCCACGAGAATCACCGAGACATCTCGTCCCAGTTCGGTTGGAATGATCTTCTTCTTCTGAAGCTCGACGTAGCGCCGATCCTGAAGGGTCGAGAAGATCGAGGCGTAGGTCGATGGGCGGCCAATACCGTAGTTGTCGAGCTCCTTGACCAGACTCGCCTCGGTGTAGCGGGCGGGCGGACGGGTAAAGCTCTGGCGGCGGTCGAGTTCGGCCATCTTGAGTTGTTCCTCGACAGCGAGACGCTCAGGCAGCTTGACGATCTGCTCCTTTTCGAGCTCTTCACGGGTGGACTTCTGCGCTTCGTAATCGAGCTCCTGCTGATCGTCATAGACCCGGAAAAAACCGGGAAAGAGCACCTTGTTGCCGGTGGCGCGGAAAACGAACTCCTTTTTTTGATCCTCCACATCAACGCGAGTCTGCTCGATCTTGGCCGGAGCCATCATCGAGGCCACGAAGCGCTTCCAGATCAGCTCGTAGAGGCGGAACTGGTCGGGCGTCAGGTGACGGCGGAGCGATTCGGGCGTGCGAGTCACCGAGGTGGGCCGGATCGCTTCGTGCGCGTCCTGGGCGTTCTTGCCCGCCTTGCCCTGGCCACCGAAGCCCTTGTACTCCGGGCCGAACTGCTGCGAAATGTAGTCATGCGCCTGAGCGACCGCCTCGCCGCTGATGCGGGTCGAATCGGTACGCATGTAGGTGATGAGACCGGTCGCGCCCTCCGAGCCCAGGTCGATGCCTTCGTAGAGCTGCTGGGCGGTGCGCATCGTCTTCTGCGAGCCGAAACCGAGCTGGTTCGAGGCGGCCTGCTGCAACAGCGAGGTGGTGAACGGCAGCGGCTGCTTGCGCTGGATCACCTTCGGCACGATCTCGCCAATCGCAAACAGCCTGCCCTGAATGGCTGACGCGATCGCTTCGGCCTGCTCGCCGGAGGTAATGTCGGGTTTCTCGCCTTTGACTTTTACCAGCTTCGTCCGGAAGGTCTCTCCATTTTCCATGGTGAAGTCGGCGTAGATCGTCCAGTACTCCTGCGGCGTAAAGGCCTCGATCTCGGTTTCGCGCTCGCAGATCAGCCGGAGCGCCACGGACTGCACGCGGCCAGCCGAAAGGCCACGGTAGACCACATTCCAGAGGAAAGGACTGATCTTGTAGCCGACGATCTTGTCGAGCCCCTGCCTGGTCTGCTGCGAGCGCACGAGCCGGTAGTCGATCTGCTGCGGATGGCCGATAGCCTCGATGATGGCGTTCCTGGTGATCTCGTTGAAGAGCACACGGAAGACAGGTTTCTTCGCGAAGTCGATCTCGTTGGAGATGTGCCAGGCAATGGCCTCGCCTTCGCGGTCAGGGTCAGTGGCAATCAGCACCTTGTCAGCCTCCCCGGCGAGCTTCTTGAGCTGCCGCACCACCTTCTCCTTGCCAGCGATCACTTCATAGCGCGGTTCGTAGTGGTTGTCAAAGTCGATGCCGATCTCTTTTTTCGGCAAGTCCTTGATATGACCGACTGAAGCGTAGACCGTGTAATCGTCGCCCAGATATTTGTTGATGGTTTTCGCCTTGGATGGAGACTCGACAACGATGAGGGTCCTGTTCCTGGCCGAAGGGGTTGCGCTTTTTGAAGCCATTGCGATTGATCCCTGTTGCTTTGGGATTGCGGGCAACCCGACGCCGCAGCCGGGAGATGCCTTTGCAAATAATGACGGAAAAGATAGGGCTTGCCCGCCAAAAAACAAACTTTGCAAGATTCGCGGTTATTGCCGGTGCGCTCAAGAATTTATGGCAACAGGCTTCGATCTGCGCTGGAAGCTAAGGGATTTATTGCTTATTATTACCCCAATCGACGAACAACACAGGCCACGGCTCATCGCCTTAAGCGAGAGAGGCCATGCTGTGACACCGTTGTTCAACTCCGCCCCAATGCATAGCGACGATTTCAACGCATATCATGAAAGACTCTTTATCCAGACAATTTATCAGGCCACTGAGCCTTCTGCTGTTTTTTGTGCTTTTTGCCTCCCGCCTCCTGGCCGGGCCTTCCGGAGAGGAGGTGGTGTTCTTGCAGGTCATCAATGGCCCTGAACAGGGATATACGATCAAAGTACAGGGGAGTACCCAGCCGGATGGCGTTTTTCTGGCGGACATCGGTTCCTTTGCCCGCGCCCTTCGCCTCGGCAGCGTATTCGATGGCAAGCAGATGCAGATCGACGAAGCGTTCGGCGACACGGTAACAAGCTGCATACTCCTGGAAGGCAGCGATTTCGCGGTCATCGCCTCCGCCGCAGGGGACACCCCGAAACGGGTTTTGCAGCTCGCCTCGGCTCCTGTCATACGACGGGACAAGGTCTATCTGCCGGTTGACCAGGTGTGCCGGATGTTTACGCTCTGGCTTGGCCGGCAGGTGCGATACAACGCTTCGGAGAACAGAATCGATGCCGCGCTCGGCAGCCGCTGGCCGGACGCTTCACTGCAATCCGTCGGACGCCTGCCTAATGATGCCCTCCCCCCAAACCCGCCGGAACCGGCCACGCCGTCATCGGACGACCGCACCGATACCAGCTCCGCCGGAGGAAAAACCATGATCGACGGCATCAAGATCGAAACCCGTGCAAACGGCGCCGTTATACGATTTTCAGCTTCCGGCGGCATGCGTAATGCCTCTTTTCTCAGGCCGGACAAAAGTGGCATCCTCTATCTGACCATTGAAAATGCCACTGGAAACCCTGCTCGTCTTGCGAGAAATTATCCGGAAGGGGCAATCAAATCGATCAGTCCGGAGCTTCTCGACAGCGGGGCCTTGCAGTTCACCATTGCACTCAATATTCCGACCTCTTCGATCAAATCATCGTCGTTCAGGTATGATGCGGCAAAAAATGATTATGTCATCTCCATCATGAATGACGTCGATGTCGAAGCCATTCATTTGTCGGAAAAAGAGCGCCGCATCCAGGAGGGGCTGAGCCGTGACGTAGACAAGTGGAAGCTCGACGCAGTGGTCATCGACGCCGGCCATGGCGGAAAAGATCCCGGAGCGATCGGCACGCAGGGCACTCATGAAAAGGATGTGGTACTGAACATCGCCCGCGACCTCGGCATGTTCATCAGGCAGAAGTGGCCCGATGTCAAGGTGATCTACACCCGCAAGGAGGACCGCTTCATTCCCCTCAAAGAGCGCGGTCAGATCGCCAACCGCTACGGCGGCAAAATCTTTGTCAGCATCCACTGCAACGCCACGGCAAACAACAGCAAGGTGCGGGGGCCGGAGGTGTACATTCTCGGCCCCCACAAAACGGATGCCGCCCTCAAGGTGGCTATGTTCGAAAACTCGGTCATCACCGGCGAGGAGAACTCCGCAGAAAAATACAAAGGCTTTTCCGACGAGTATCTCATCATGAGCAGCATGGCGCAGAGCGCCTTTGCAACGCAATCGACCGAGCTGGCGCAGGATGTGCTCCAGCGCCTGAGCCGTAACAACAGCAATAATGGCCTCGGCGTCCGGCAGGCGGGATTCATGGTGCTCTGGACTCCCTCGATGCCAAGCATTCTGGTCGAGACCGGTTACCTGTCCAACCCCTCCGAAGAAAAACTCCTGCGCGACCGCAAGGAACAGACCAAGATATCCTACGCCATTTTCCAGGGCCTGCAGCAGTATCGCTCAAGCTATGAGACCCGGATGACAACGGCGGCGCGTCCGGTCAATTGACGGTTTATCCCAAGCACGGCTCCACTGTTTTCAACGACCCAACAAGCCCCTCCGTGCCATTTGAGCGGAATTTCTTTTTGCATGATTGTCAACCGTCAGATAAATTCCGGTTTACAAATCGATTCCTGCAGCGAGTTTTTCTTTTCATATCCAGACTGTCTCCCATCATGCACGGCTTCCGTCACCACCATCTTTTGCCGCTATCGGGCGCCTCGGGCGTGGAGGCGGCATGAATCCGGTGACGGCAACCATTCTGCAACGCCTCGCCGGTGATGGCGGATTTGTTTCCGGAGGCGATCTCTGTAACGAGTTGCAGATCAGCCGGAGCGCGGTGTGGAAACATATTGTCGCTCTGAGAAAAGCCGGATATGCCATTGAGGCGACAAGCGGCAAAGGGTACCGCCTCGAAAGCCTGACAGGCTCACCGGTTGCCGAAGAGGTCGCGCCGCTGCTGGCAACCGCGTCGTTCGGGCGAAACTTCATCTATCTTGAAAGCATCGATTCGACCAACCTCCTCGCGCGGGCGTCGGCGCGGGAGGGCGCGGTGGAGGGAACGGTAGTCGTTGCCGACAGCCAGACGGGAGGCCGGGGGCGGATGCGCCGCGCGTGGGTTTCGCCCGCGGGGGTGAATCTCTATTGCTCGATTGTACTGCGCCCGCCCGTGCCCTCCGTCCGGGTGCCGGAGGTTCCGCTCGTGGCGGCGGCGGCGATCCACGAAGCCGTGACTCAGGAGTGCCCCGGCCTCGCGGCCTTCATCAAGTGGCCGAACGACATCATCACGGGCGGGCGAAAGCTCTGCGGCATTCTGTGCGAGATGGAGTCCGAGCCGGACTGCACACACTTCGTGGTGGTGGGCTTCGGGCTGAACGTCAACCTCGATCCCGTACCAGAGGAGCTGCGAGAGATCGCCACCTCCATCGCCATCGAGACCGGCTCGCGAATGTCCCGAGCACGGCTGCTGGCCGCCGTGCTCAACCGCTTCGAGCAGCTCTACCGCGACTGGCTCGAAAAGGAGAATCTGGCGTTCATCCTGCCATACCTCGAAGCACACGCCTGGCTGAAGGGGCGCGAGCTGAAAATCGAGCAGTTCAACAAGGTGCTGACCGGCACCGAGGCCGGATTGTCGCCGCAGGGCCACCTCCTCTTGCGCACCGTCGATGGCGCTCTGCTGCCTGTCACTTCGGGCGAGGCTCACCTGCTTCCCGTCAACCACGAACCGAGACCCGCATGAAGTCACGACTGCATCCTGATATTGAAAAAGCTTACGGTGTGCTCGACACCGGCGAGCCGCTCTCGCTCGAACTCGCTTCGGCGCTGGGGCGGCTTCCGGACTCCGAGGTGCTCGACCTCGTATCGCTGGCCAACCGGGTCAAGGCCCGCCACGCCGCGAACCACGGCGCGATTCACGCCTGCTCGATCATGAACGCCAAGTCGGGCGTATGCGGCGAGAACTGCCGCTTCTGCGCCCAGTCGAAGCACAACAGCGCCGAGGTCGATGTCTATGAGCTGGTCGATGAGAACAAGGTGCTCGAACAGGCGCGGAGCGCGTGGGAACAGGGCATCGGCCACTTCGGCATCGTGACCAGCGGCTACGGCTACCTGAAAGTGACGCCTGAGTTCGAGCGAATTCTTGGCATGATCGACCGGCTGCATCGCGAACTGCCCGGCCTGCATGTCTGCGCTTCGCTCGGCGTGCTCGGCGACGCGCCCGCCGCCGAACTGGCCCGCCACGGCATCGCACACTACAACATCAACATCCAGGTCGATCCGGCCCGCTACGGCGAACTGATCGCCGACACGCACGCGGTTGACGAACGGATCGAGACGATCCGGCGGCTTCGCTCGAACGGCATCGGCGTCTGTTGCGGCGGCATCCTCGGCGTCGGCGAAACGATGCAGGAACGCATCGGCATGATCTTCGCGCTGCGCGACCTCGACGTGTCGGTCATTCCGCTCAACGTACTGGTGCCGATTGACGGCACGCCTCTCGAAGGGGCCTCGCCGGTCTCGGTGCCGGAGATCGCCAAAATCTTCGCCATCTGCCGCCTCGCGCACCCGACAAAGATCATCAAGTTTGCCGCCGGACGCGAAACCGTAATGAAGGATTTTCAGGGTCTGCTGATGCTGGCGGGAGCGGATGGCTTCCTCACCGGCGGTTACCTGACGACGCGGGGACGCGACATTTCCACCGACCGGCAGCTCGCCGCCCAACTCTCGAAGTTCTCATGAGCGGCGGATTTACGAATGCGGGCCAGGTCGAGCCGCCGATTGTGGCCGACATCGCGGTGGAGCTTGCGAAGCTTAAAGCGAAGCAGCGCTTCCGCTCGATTCCCGCCACGGGCGAGCGGAGCGGACGGTGCGTCACCGTTGACGGGCGCAAGCTGCTGAACCTCTCCTCGAACGACTATCTCGGCCTCGGCGCTGACCGCGAGCTGTTCAGCTCGTTCATCGCACAGATTCGGGATGATCGGTTCGACGACGGACGCTTCGCCATGACCAGCTCCTCGTCGCGCCTTCTGACTGGCCACCACCCGGTCTGCGACCAGCTCGAATCGGCGATTGCCGCCGCCTACGGCAGCGAAGCAGCGCTCGTTTTCAACAGCGGCTACCACGCCAACACCGGCATTCTGCCCGCACTCGCCACCCGCCACGACCTGATCCTCAGCGACCGGCTCAACCACGCCAGCATCATCGACGGCCTGCGAATCGCCGACGCCGATTATCGCCGCTTCCGCCACGCCGATTATGACCACCTCGAAGAGCAGCTCGAAACTGCCGCCAGAGAGCGCTACCGGCAGATTTTCATCGTCACCGAATCGGTCTTCAGCATGGACGGCGACCTTGCCGACTTGCGTCGTCTGGTCAAGCTGAAGCGTCGTTTCGGCGCGGTGCTGATCGTGGACGAAGCGCACGGCGTAGGCGTCTTCGGCGAGCGGGGCCTCGGTCTCTGCGAAGCGCTCGGCGTGACGAAGGAGATCGACATCATCGTCGGTACTTTCGGCAAGTCACTCGCCTCCGCCGGGGCCTACGCTGTCATGCGCGGCCTCTTTCGCGAGTACCTCGTCAACACGATGCGCACCCTGATCTTCACCACCGCCCTCCCGCCAATGACGCTCGCGTGGGGCCTCGCCACCTTCACGAAACAGCTCACGATGCAACGGGAGCGCGACCATCTGCTCGGTCTCGCGGCGACCTTGCGCGGCAGCCTCCGCGAGGCGGGATTCGACGTACCCGGCGAGAGCCACATCGTACCGGTGGTGCTGGGCGAAGATCGCACGGCGGTCGAGATGGCCGGAGCGCTGCGCGAAGCGGGCTTCCACGCGCTGCCGGTACGCCCGCCGACGGTGCCCGAAAACAGCTCGCGTCTCCGCTTTTCACTCCGCGCCGACCTGACGAGCGGCGACATCGCCGCCCTTGCCGAAACCATGAAAAGAGGCGCAGCATGAAGGCGGAGTGGATCGTGCGCAAGGGCAACACGGATTTGCTGCTCTTTTTCAACGGCTGGGGCATGGATCGCCGCGTGGCCAACTGGCTCGTCTCGGTGTGGCCCGATTTGCCGGGACGCGACATCGCCGTGCTGTACGATTATCGCAACCTGTCGATTCCCGCGTGGCTCGGCGAGGCGATGGTTGCGGCTTCGTCGGTCGATCTCGTCGCCTGGTCACTCGGCGTGTGGGCTGCGGTGAATTCGGAACTCGAAAAGATCGAGCGCGCCGTGGCGATCAACGGCACGGCGACGCCGCTCGATGCGGAGCGAGGCATTCCGCCGGAGATTTTCGCAGGCACGCTCGAAAGCTGGAACGACGCCAACCGCAAGCGCTTCGAGCGCCGGATGACGGGCGGCGTGCCGCCGGAGATTGTCGATGCCACACGTTCGGATCGCACCTCTGCCGACCAGCAGGCGGAGTTGCTGTCGCTTGGCGAAGCCGTCGCCAGATTTCCGGCGAAACCCACCGCTTCGTGGAAATTCTCGAAAGCGCTGATCGGTGGCCGCGACCTCATCTTTTCAGCCGAGAACCAGCGCCGCGCGTGGCGCGAGGCGGGGGTTCGCGTCGCCGAAATCGCCGCGATGCCCCACTTCCCGTTCACCCACATCGCCGGATGGAGGGAGCTTTTCGCATGAACGGCGTGATCGACAAGCAGCTCGTGCGCCGCCGCTTCCGGCGGGCGCTGCCGACCTACGCTGGACACGCCGAGGTGCAGCGGCGCATGGCCGCGCGGCTGGTCGCGATGATCGAAAACGCCGGAGCCTCAACGCATCTCGGGCGCGTCTTCGAGTTCGGCAGCGGCTCGGCCATGCTCACCTCGATACTCTTCGAGCGCCATTCTGCGGACGAATTCTTCGCCAACGACCTCGTCGCCGAAAGCCGCGCCTTTGTCGAAAAAGCGGTAACGGGACGGAATGTCGAACGGCTGACGTTCCTGCCAGGCGACGTCGAGCGGCTCGATCCGTTGCCCGGAAATCTCGACCTCGCCGTCTCGAACGCCACGGTGCAGTGGCTGCACGAACCGGCGCGCTTTTTCGAGCGGCTCGCGGCATCGGTGAAACCCGGCGGCATCGTGGCCTTCAGCACCTTCGGCGCGGAAAACATGCACGAAATCGCCGCGCTCGGCGAGGCGGCGCTGCCCTACCAGAGCCTCGACAAAATCGCCGCGCTCAGCGGAGAGCTGTTCGAGCTGGTCGCAATCGAAGACGAAATCGTCCGGCAGGAGTTCGACTCGCCGGAGGCGGTGCTCCGCCACATCCGCGAAACCGGCGTGAACGGCGTAGCCCGCCGCGCCTGGACGCGCTCGCAGTACCTCGATTTTCTGCAACGCTACCGGTCGGCCTACCCGTCAGGCGAAGGCGTTACGCTCACCTGGCATCCGGTATATTGCTGTTTCAGGAGGAAAAAATCATGAGAGGACAGGTACTCGCCATCTCCGGCATCGACACCGGCATCGGCAAAACCGTCGTCACCGGCCTGCTCGCCCGGTGCTTCGCCGAAACGGGCTGGCGGACGATCACTCAGAAAATCGCGCAGACCGGCTGCGAAGGCGTTTCGGAAGACATCGCCGAACATCGGAAACTGATGGGTGTCGACTTGCAGGAGGCCGATCTCGATGGAACGACCTGCCCGTACCTCTTCCGATTTCCGGCCTCGCCACACCTGGCTGCCACAGTGGAGGGGCGCGAGATCGATTTCATGACGATCCGCCGCAGCACCTTCAGATTGCAGTTGCGCTACGACCTCGTGCTGCTCGAAGGGGTCGGTGGGCTACTCGTGCCGCTCACGCCGGAACTGCTCTTCGCCGACTACGTGCGCGACGCGGGCTACGGCCTCGTGCTGGTCAGCGCCTCGCGGCTCGGCAGCATCAACCACACACTCCTCTCGCTCGAAGCCTGTGCAACGCGCGGCATTCCTGTCCGGGCCATCATCTACAACCGCTATTTCGAGGCGGACGAACGTATCGCCGCCGACACGCGCGAAGTGATCGCCGCCGCGCTCAAGCGCTACGGCTTCGGTGAGGCGCCGGTGATCGATCTCGACGCCAATGGCCTCGCGGCTACGGCGGACAACCTTCAACGCCTCCTCAACCCGCCTGCCCAATGACGATAGACCTCGATTTCGACCGTTGCCACCTCTGGCATCCCTACACCTCGATGGCCGATCCCTTGCCGGTCTGGCCGGTCAAACGCGCGAGCGGCGTGATGATCGAGATGGAGGACGGGCGGAAGCTCATCGACGGCATGTCGTCGTGGTGGGCGGCGATTCACGGCTACAACCATCCGGCGCTGAACCGCGCCGTGACCGAGCAGCTCGGGCGCATGAGCCACGTCATGTTCGGCGGCCTGACACACGAACCGGCCATCGAGCTGGGAAAAATCCTGACCAGCCTCTTGCCCGATCCGCTCGACCGCATTTTCTTCTGCGATTCCGGTTCGGTAGCGGTCGAGGTGGCGATCAAGATGGCCCTGCAATACTGGCAGGCTGTGGGCAAGCCCGGCAAAAAGCGACTGCTCACCGTGCGTTCCGGCTACCACGGCGATACCTTCATGGCGATGTCGGTCTGCGACCCGGTCACGGGAATGCACAGCCTCTTCAGCGGCGCGGTGCCGGAGCAGCTCTTCGTCGAAGCGCCCGCCTGCGGGTTCAACGAGCCGTGGCGCGAGGAGGCGATCGACGAGATGCGGCAGGCGCTCGAAGATCATGCCAGCACTATCGCGGCGGTCATCATCGAGCCGATTGTGCAGGGCGCGGGCGGAATGCGCTTCTACTCGCCGCACTACCTGCGACGCCTCCGCGAACTGTGCACGGAGCACGGCGTGCTGCTCATCTTCGATGAAATCGCGACCGGCTTCGGGCGCACCGGCAAGCTGTTCGCGATGGAGTACGCAAGCGTCACGCCTGACATCGTCTGCATCGGCAAGGCACTCACTGGCGGCTACATGACCCTCGCCGCCACCGTCGCAACTGGCCACGTCGCCGACACGATCTCCGGCGGCAATCCCGGACTTTTCATGCACGGCCCCACCTTCATGGCCAACCCGCTCGCCTGCGCGGTCGCCGTGGCGAGCCTGAAGCTGCTGCTCTCCGGCGACTGGCAATCCACTGTCCGGCGCATCGAACGCCAGCTCGCAGAGGAACTCGCGCCCTGCGCCGGGATGACCGGAGTCCGCGACGTGCGTGTGCTCGGCGCGATCGGCGTGGTGGAACTCGACCACCCGGTCGATATGGCGAAAATCCAGCAGGCGTTCGTGGAACGGGGCATCTGGGTCAGGCCATTCGGCAGGTTGGTCTATCTGATGCCGCCATTCATTATCCGTGACAACGAGCTGGCTCGTCTCACGTCAGTAATCTGCGAGGTCATTGGGGCGGAATACAGATGAAAGTCGTATATTCAAAAGAGATTTAACGGTATATATTTTTTTCTCCTGTCATCCTGTCCATCCGCCTTTTGGCGGATCATGCGATAACCCACAACCAACACTCCTATGACTGACGCACCCTGGCTCAGCCATTACGACGAGGGCATACCGAGCTCCCTTGCGCCCTATCCGCAGGTAACCCTGCCGGATATTCTGCGTGAAGCCGCACGGGAGCACCCCGAAGACCCGGCGCTGCTTTTCCTGGGAAACACCATTTCCTACGGGGAGCTTGAACGGGAGAGCAACGCCTTCGCCGCAGCCCTGCATGCCAGCGAAGTGCGCAAAGGAAACCGTGTCGCCGTGCTCCTGCCCAATTCCCCCCAGATGATTATCGCCGAATTCGGTATCTGGAAAGCTGGCGGTATCGCCGTGATGCTCAATCCGCTCTGGACGGAGCACGAGCTTGAACGCGCGATCGACGAATGCGAAGCTGAAATCGCTGTGGTGCTTGCTCCGTTCTATGAAAAGATCAACCATCTCCGGTCGAGAACTTCGTTAAAAACGGTCGTTATCACCGACCTGCACGACTATTTTCCCGCAGCAGTGCGCAACGCCTCTCCGGCAAACGGAGCGGTAGCCACCATTTTGCAATCGAGCGACCTCAGGATGCCGGCAATGATCGAAAGCTACTCCGATTCGCAAACGCCGGCCGTCGAAGTATCCCCAAAAGACCCTGCGCTGTTTATCTTTTCCGGCGGAACGACCGGCAAGCCCAAATGCGCTATTGGCCGTCACGAGGCCCCTGTCATGAACGGGATGCAGGTCGATGCCTGGTTCAGACCTGTTCTCGGTTCCGACCGGGTTCCGGTGATGCTCAACCTGCCGCTGCATCATGTCTATCCGCAGGTTGCCATTATCGGTTATGGCTTCATCACTCGCTCGCCGCTGGTGCTCATCCCCGATCCCCGGGACTTCGAATTGCTGATCAAAATGATCAAGCAGTACAAGGTCGGATTGCTACCGGGCGTCCCCACGCTGTTCAACGCGCTGGCCTCCCATCCGCTGCTTAAAGAAGCGCCCGGTTCCCTCGACTCCCTCAAGCTGATTATCTCCGCCGCCGCACCGCTGCATAACGAAACAAGAAGCCGTTTCAAGGAGCTGACCGGAGCAACGATCATAGATGCGTACGGACTGACCGAAACCATGGTCTCCCCGGTCTGCCCGCCGCTTACCGGCATCAGGAAAAACGGGTCGGTCGGTCTGCCGTTGCCGGATGTCGAGATGCGCATCGTCGATGCCGACACGGGCATCGAGGTGTTGCCCCCAATGGAGATCGGCGAAATCGTCATCCGTTCGCCCCAGCTCATGACTGGTTACTGGAAAAATCCCGAAGAGACCGCCGAAGTGCTGCGTGACGGTTGGCTGTACACCGGGGATCTCGGGTACATCGATGATGACGGCTATCTCTACATTGTCGACAGAAAGAAGGATGTAATCAAGCCAAGCGGATTCCAGGTCTGGCCGAGCGAGGTCGAGGAGGTGATCGCCATGCACCCCGCCGTGCTCGAAACCGGTGTGGCCGGCGTACCCGACGACTATCAGGGCGAGGCGGTCAAGGCTTGGGTGGTGATGCACAAAGGGCGTTCGCTGGACGCGGAACAGCTGAGGAACTGGTGCCGCCAGACGCTGGCCCCATACAAAGTGCCGAAGCACATCGAATTCTGCGAGCAGTTACCCAAATCAGCTCTCGGCAAGGTGCTCCGCCGGGCGCTCGTGGAGCAGCACCTCGCCAGCTGACAAGATACACCAGCGCACGTCCACGAACAGGCCGCGCTCGCTCAGATATGCGCTGAGCGCTGCATCTCCGGGTTTTCGAAGCGGTTGTAGGCGAAGGTGATACCAATGGAAAACGCGATCGCGCCGATGCCGAGCAGTACGCTGAAGTAGGGCGGCGCGGTCAGGGCAAGCCTGATGAGCAAGGTGGCGACCGCGAAGCCGGAATTCCGGAAAACAACCGGGTAACTCGAACTGTAGCGCAACGAGATCAGCACCAGCAGCACGTCGCTGAAGATGAGAATCGTGAAGAAAAGCGAAAAGAATTCGTTCGTGGCATTGCCGTTCAGGTACTTCAATCCGTCGATAGCGCCGATCACGAAGAAGATCAGCAGGAGCAGGAGCGAGATGATCTTCTTCACAGCGATGAAATCCGCCGCAGCCTCCTTGTCACGGGTGATGGCGCGATGGTGCTGGAGCCGGTAATAGACGCCGAGCAGGAGAAAGATCAGGAGACCGCCGCCCGCATAGGCAAGCATGAGCAGCACCGGCTGCGACGCCTCCGCCCAGCCCAGCGGCTCGCTGAAATGGACAAGTTCGCTGAAGGAGTGGCGCAGCAGAATGAGCGAAAGAATTTCAAACTGCTTGCCGACCGACACCGAAACCGATTTGGCGATGCTGAAAACCAGCCCGAACACTTCGAGGCCAAGCAGCATGGAGAGCGCTGTATTGATGGCATAATAATGGCTTTTCGGCAGCAGGGCCGCGACTTCTGCCGGAAGCAGCCCCAGCCGGGCAAGCTCGATCAGGGCAAGCGAAAAGGCAAACGCAAGAATCAGCAGATTGGCTGCCATGCGTTCCGTGCGCCGGTCTTCCCAGAGCTGCTCAAACCAATCATACAAAGCGACAAAGCGCCTGAAAACAACGACCATCGTTCCGCTTTTGGGGCCGCAAGTCACGGCCGGATTTTTCCGCCACGGTACAAAAATAACGAAACCTGCTCGTTCTTTCTGATGGCGGCCTTGACCGACTCGACATTTTTTTCGCACCGCAAGAGTGTTTTCCACGACAACAGATGACGCCGTTCGTGAAAGTCGGAGTTGGCGATGTAGTTGAACTTTTTCAGACCGACCACATTGAACAGGTCGTCGCGGTTGGCCACCTCCCAGGCATCGAACAGCGTGGCGAGCCGTTCGTGATTTTCCCAGAGATAAAACGACGGTTCTTCGCCGGAGTGGTTCCGGAAATAGGGATGGCAGGCAACCGAAATGCCCTGCTGCCGCCGGATCGACTCGATGATCTCTTCGACGGAGAGATCGGGTGAGATGAGTTCCTTGATATCGAGAGCCAGAATGTGGTAGCGCTTCGTGTTGTTGGTCAGCTCGACACCCGGAATCAGCAGCATTCCATACCTCTCCCAGGCGCGCCGCGCCGCCCCCCACAGCGCCTCCTGGTACGCGCCGAACTCCCGGCTGTCCATGACGGAAAGCTCGGAAGCAGGCTTACCGTACCGTTCGATGCTTTCGCTGTCGAGCAGATGATCGGTGATGGCGATCACGTCGAATCCCGCTTCGCCGTACAGATCGACGACCTCGTCAATCGAGCAAGCGCCGTCGCTCCAGGCCGTGTGGATATGAAAATCACAGTAGAGCCATTGCATGGGTAGTCCGGTAAAATTGAAATACAAAGGTAACACAGGGAAGTCTGGGGTGATCTGTTCTGAGCGTGAACGCTCTGCAAACTATTCGACGGGCAGACACCATTCGGCAGAATGAGTCCGGTATGCTATTTTCCGCAATCGCTCACCTGTTGAACTGATTCGCTATGCTGTTGTTTTCTCTTGCTCTCATTGCCGGACTGACATTGCTGGTCTGGAGCGCCGGACGGTTTGTAGACGGCGCGGCTGCGACGGCCCGCTATTTCAGGATGCCACCACTGCTGATCGGTATGCTGATCGTGGGATTCGGCACCTCGGCTCCCGAAATGTCGGTTTCAGCAATCTCCGCCTCCCAGGGCAATCCCGATATTGCTCTTGGCAACGTATTCGGCTCGAATATCACCAACATCGCCCTGATTCTCGGCATTACAGCGCTCATCAGCCCGATCACCGTTCACTCCCGCATCCTGCGCAAGGAGTTACCGATCCTGAGTGCCGTAACGGCAATCGCAGCATATCTGTTCTTCGACGGTATGCTTGGCCGGCAGGATGCCATCGTTTTACTGGCACTCTTCGCGCTGCTGACCGGATGGGCGCTGTGGGAAGGCATCAGCAAATCGAGCGACGATTTCAGCGAAGAGATGGAGCAGGAACTCGAACAGCACCAGATGCCGCTGAAAAAATCCCTTTTCCTGATAGCCGCTGGTTTCGCACTGCTGCTCTTGAGTTCGCGGATGCTTGTCTGGGGAGCGGTCGGCATCGCGACGGCGCTTGGCGTAAGCGATCTGGTTATCGGCCTGACGGTCGTGGCGATGGGCACCTCGCTGCCCGAACTCGCCTCCTCGGTCGTGGCCGCGCGCAAGGGAGAGCACGACATCGCGCTCGGCAATGTGCTGGGGTCAAATCTGTTCAACACTTTGGCCGTTGCCGGAATTGCCGGTTCGATTCATCCGGCGGAAATCGCGCCGCAGGTCTTTTCCCGTGACATCATGGTAATGTCGCTGCTGACCTTGTCACTCTTCATCTTCGGCTATGGCTTCCGTGGCGCAGGCACCGGCCGCATCAACAGGATCGAGGGCGGTTTGCTGCTCGGCAGCTATGTTGCCTACACGGCGTACCTTGTCATAACCACCATAAGCTGAGAGCAAAACCCCCGATTCAGAAGCCAAACCGGTTCAACGACTCTTGCATCAAAAAAAGCGCCTGCGCATCCAGAGAAAACTGTGCAGGCGCTTCTGAATTCAGGCGAGTCGATCGGATTGATCAATCGAGATCGATGGCGTTTCTGGTCTTCTCGCGGCGATTCCTCTCTTTCTGGTTGTACTCATCCATGCAGCCGCTGTCTTTGCCTTCCACGAGCGAGCATTGCAGATAATCGGCAATTTCGATGATGCAGGCTCGGATCGCTTTTCCGACCGGAGTGTTCTTGTACTCGCTGAGGTGACCACCAAAGCCGCCGCGATACACGCCCACGCTGACGCCGCTCGATTTCGAGGTCGCCTCGACCGTCCGGGCGTCATAAATCTCACCGGTGTCCACATCGATCACCTTCAGATCGACCGCCATGTAGGCCTTGTCCTGCCGTCCACCAAGGCTGATTCCCTGAAAAGAGATGCCGCCGCCGCCACCGCTGGTGTTGTATTCAAAGGCTGAGACCGTCGCCGCAACCAGGTACTTCGCGCCGGTGATCTTGCCCACTTTCGCTCTTGTTCTCGGATTGATCCTCCCTGACCTTCCGAGATCCTGTTCATCGAGTACCGCATCGAGCTCTTTCCGTTCAAGCACGCGGAAACTGTTGGTCGATGCAAGCTCTGAAATGAGCATGTCTTGCAGGTCGGTGCCGACTCCGCCGCCCCACCATGCCGCCGTGGAGTGATTGGTAAACCTCAAGACTCCAAGCCGGGGTTTTTCCCTGGCTAATCCGTCCTGGACGAGTGCGATGGTACAGAACAGCAGAAAGAGGAGCAGCGCTTTGATCTTCATAATGAATCTCCTTGAGAGTTACGATGGCGGTTACCGTTCCGATGCGAAACTGACAGAGAACAGGAGGAATATCTCCCGGCCCGGCCGTCAGAAGCCATAC
>LUZT01000016.1 GCA_001602925.1 Chlorobiales bacterium Clorobi_01
GTCAAACAATGAAAAAGAATCGGAAAACATGTAAATGCAATAAAGCTCATCCATATCTGTCTTATCACAAGGAAGCGTTCTTCATTACAAGCGTTACGGAAAGAAGCAGTAATGGAATAGGCCGCATTTTGGCTTAAGGCACTTCTTTCCGAACACTTGCGAAATCATCAACTCAGGTCATCAGAAAGCAAATCCACCTTGCAAGACAAAGGTATTCGCATTTTGAGCTGTACTTGCTGCGAGGCTTGGTGACGACCACTCCTTCGTGAAGTGGGTATACGTTGCCGTCAGATAGGCATTGGCACGCAGATGAGCCGTTAGACCGACCGCGAGACTCGGGTTCAGCGCATCCTGCATGGACAGATAGGTTGCCGTACCTTTCAGCCAGGGATAGAAGAAGTAGCCGACATCCGCCCTCAGGTTGTTTTGCTGAAGCTTTGAGCTACGGCTTACACCGATACTGCCCATGAAGCTGCCGTAGTTACCAGTCACATCGGCTTCATACACAAGGGTCTCGGCTTGCGTGCCGACAAGAAAGTTGCCTGTCGCCGTTCCGGGAGCAGCCTGAAATACTGTTGCGGCGAAGGTAATGTTGTTGTCGAGCCCGACGAATTCGTTGCCATAGGTGCCTCCGGCGCCGCTCAGCAGGCCAGCTCCACCGACTTTGTACTTGACACGGACATACCTGGCATCGGCCCATCTGGCATCATTTGCCGGAGCGCCAGTGGCCTGCCCGACACCAGCCGTCAGTTTGATGTAGTCCTGAGGGATATAGACGAGTTCGGCGCTGCTTCCTAACGCTGGAACAAGTCCAGATATAGCTCCTACGCCCAAGTTGGTCTGGTTGCCGAAGGTGAGATCAGTGAAACCATTACCAAGCGAAAGCTTCAATCCTGGCTTGAAATTCCAGACGACCTGGCCCGTGGTGCTTCCTGCCGTCGGGTTATATTGAATCAAAGCAGAGAGGTTATCCCCCATGGTACCACCAAAGAAAACACTCGCGTTGTTCAACATGCCGGATTGCCCTTGCTGGAATCTTGACGGGGTGACGACTCCACCTCTGGTTTTGAACTCCTCTTTGTAGTCAAAAATGTTGCCTCGAACCCAAAGAGAGACCGGCGCATATCCAGGAATGTCGCCCGGCCAGGGAGATTCGGGGAAAGTTTTCTTCCAGCCATCGGACCCTAATTTTACCTGCTCCTGCTTTGATTTTTCCTCGTCTTCTCCTCCCGGCCAGCGGTAGCCGTTATTCTTGAAGGCTTCACCGAAGGCGTTTCGGGCAGGAAATCCCGAGTGACAGGTGTAACATGACGTTCCATACTTTCTCGCGAATGCAGGAATCGCAGACGCATCCTTTGCTGGCATCAGCATAGGCAGCACCGAAAGGGATACGGCTGAAGCAATGGTTAGTTTTTTCCTCATTCTCACTCCTCTTGTGTTGATTGATTGATGGCTTCCGTTATGCACGGACTAATTCACTCCTCGAAAAAAAAACGGAACAATTAACTATTGTTAACTCGCATATGCGCAGCAATAGCAAGCCGATTGTTTTTGTCAGGTCGTACCGAGTCAACAATTGTTAACACGGTTTAAAAAGCCCTGAACAACCGTTACAGGTCAGCTCCGGTTTGAACGGAACTACCTTATTTTATATGTCAATTGGATAATTCTAAACGAGACACAAATGAACGCCTGGAACCCTGAAGAAATGACTCTGCACAATGCACACTAATGGGTGTATCGCTACTTCATTGCGGCACTGATCCTCTTGCTGTCGTCATTCAACCAATCGATCCGTAAAACGGATTTCAACTGTCACAAGCAATAACAAAGAAGTAAGGTCAAGGCGAAACGTTGCTGTAGAGGTGCTACATTGTGGTTCACAAGCCGTGGAGTTTAGGGAAAACCCTGAAACGCTTCCGGCCATTCGTAATCATGATGTCTCGCTTGTACGGCATGTGGGGAGAAGTTATCGAGAGTACTGTTGGCGTCCCACTGCCGGTTTGTGACTCTTACTTATGACAAGAGTAAACAATTGTTAAGATTTCACCAAACCAAAACACAACTTTTTTTAATTTTTAAGAAACTTTTAAGAAAACACATACAGATTCTATGAATAAAATCAGAATTGAACCGGGGGTGGCAGCTCCTGGCCAGTCAACTCCCGATACTTGCGGCAGCCGCACTTGCAGCCATGCTCGCATGACTTTTTGAACAATCCGATGGCCTCATCAAGGTTTTTGGGTACTCCCCTGCCCGCTTCGTACATCTCGCCAAGATTGAACATCGCTTCTCCGTGTCCCTGATTCGCTGCCAAGCGGAACCATTTCACTGCCTCGGCATCGTTCTGCTCGACGCTCGCGCCGATCTCGTAAAAGACTCCAAGCTTGTTTTGTGCGGCGGGGTCGCCCTCTTCGGCTGCCTCCCGGACAATTTGCACGCGCCGGGCATCAGCTTTGACCGTGCCGGTCAGGCATACCAGGCACACCATCGAAGTAACCAGATACTTTCTCACAGGTCATAAAAACATTACAGGTTCGAATCCCCTTGGCTCTGAAACAACTGGATGTTAATAATTGTTAACAATCGTTGCAAGCAAAACCGAGAGATGTTTTAATAATAAAGCGGAGACTTTCCCTTGAGAAACTCTCCGCTTTTGGAGTCAGCTTTACTCAGAATTTCTGCGTCAAAGCGATGTTGAAAGAGCGTCCCTGTCCGGCAAGCGGCTCGAATGCCGTGGTTTTCTTGGTTGCAAGAAAATCATCATAATTGATGCCTCCAAGCGGCAGGTAATAGAACTTGTCGAACAGGTTCGTGACACCTACATCAACCCGCAGGTTTTTGTACTCGTAGGACGAGCCGATGTTGAACAGCACATAGCCGGGAGTTCCTGGCTCGAAGCGAAGCGGATCGGTTTCACTTTTCCTCGACACAAGCTGCGCCTCGACGGTGTTGGTGAATCCCGACAACTTCTGTTCCAGCGACACCCGGGCATTGAACGGCATCATGTGATACAGGCTGTCGCCATTTGCGAGGTCGATGCCGTGAACGTAACCAAGCGTTCCGTTAAGCCGTCCGTTTCCGAACCCTTCGCTATCCCAGAGTGCCACCGAACCCGAGACATTGATACCGTAAAGTTCGGCATTGATGTTGGTAAACTGAAGGATGTTGCGCACCTCATTGCCAGGGGCGGGAAAGGTTTTTTCTCCGATTTTCTTCACGTCGATGTAATCATGCACATGCGTGAAGTACGGCGTGATCTTCAGCTGCCACGCATTGCGATCCGCATCGCGCCACGATCCCGACAAGCTGATCGTGTGAGCGATTTCCGGTCTGAGGTTCAGATTTCCGACATACCCGTTACCATCGCCGAACCAGCCGATCATGCCGCTGGTCATCCAGGTGGTGCACCAGGCATAGCGCTCGTAGAGATTGGGCGAGCGGGTCTTGCGCGAATAGCCGAGTTCATAAGTCGAAGCGGCATCGGGCTCGTATTTCAGCAGTGCGGTGAAATCCCAGTTGCTGTCGCTCTTTGCATGATCCTCCGCATTGAAAGCAGCGGCAGGCGTTGAATACATCGCGGCACCCGAATAGCCCTGCACGTCACCGGTGTTCATCCGCACCTGCTCGTTACGCAAGCCGAGGGTCGCCGTCATTGTGCTGGATACACTCCCCTCCCACTCCGCAAAAAAAGCATAACGATCACGGCGGCCATGATTGATGTTCAGAAAGGTGTCCGGGGACATGCTCATAGAGCCAGCTACAGGAGGCCAGTAGTCATTCAGGCTAAAACGATGGAATTCGTTACCCACCCTGAGGATGTCATCATCGGAAAGATTGATCTCCGTTTTGAGGGTGTAGCCAACCGAAACACCTCGGGTTATCATCGGCATGTAGGGCATGCTCACCGGTGGAGCAAGCGCGATCGGCAGCTTGTCATCACCGGAGTCCATCTTGTGCCAGGTATTCTGCCAGTAACCGGTGGTGTCGATCTTGCCCCAGTCGAAGCTCCCTGTATAGCCAAGATTGACAAACGAGGAGTTATTTTTGAGCATGTCCATCCACTGGTTGACGAAACCCTGGCCCGGAATGTACTGGTGACCGGCCTTGAGCGTCACCTGGTGATTCTCTGACCTCGCGCCGAGGGTCAGCCCGAAGTTACGCGACTCGTAGTAGGTAGAGGTGATCTTGTTGCCGTTGCCATCCCGGTAATCGTCGGCGTGATCAATCGCAGCCGTGACGCCAAGGCTCAGGTTCCTGCTCGCCACGGTGCCGCCAAACGAGGCTCCGGTCGCATGGTTGTTGCTCCGGTAGTAGGAGGAGACGACGCCTTCAGTCCGGATCTTGTCATCAACGGCATAGAGCGGCGGTTGCGATTCAACCTGGATCATGCCGCCGATGCTGTCGCCGCCCTCGCTGACCGGCGAGACTCCTGTGTTGACGTAGATATTGCCTACGCTCGAAGAGGGCATGTAGGAGAGCGGCGGGTTCATGTGGTTGCCACACGCCGAGCAGACAATCATGTTATCGACATAGATCAGCAAACGATCGTCGGCGAGTCCATTGATCACCGGAAGGTTCGAGACCCCGCCGCCGGTCTGAACATTGACGCCTGCGGTGTCTTCGAGCATCGTCGCCGTATCGCTGCTTTTCACCCGTTTCGACTCAATCGCGTTTTTCTTGGTATCGGTTTTACCCTTGACGACGATTTCATCGGACTGCACATCGGCAGCGTGAACGGCCGTCGGCCCCATTGCCAGCGCGACAAGCAATGCAGCGAGCGGCCTGAACATCAGAAGGACTTCATGAGATTTATTCATAAAAAAATGTAATAACAGTCGTTATAAAAACAGGTTAACCGCCATCCGGCAGACAGCAGTAACCCAGACTCATGCCGTAGATTTCTATCAAAGCGACGCAATGATGCCAGCCGCCAATCGGGAAACGGGCGCGGTATGAGTTTGAATAATCTGTTTATGAAGTTTTCAGGCTTTGGGAGGATGGTCTATCCCTGGCGAGGAGCCCCCAAGGAGATTGCAATCCGGACAGTCGGTGAATTTTCTGCCAGCTACAGGTGCATTCCAGAAGTGCCGGTTTTCAGGCTTGACTCCAAGCACCATATCGAGCTGCTCTGCAAGTGATTTTGTCGCCGTGTTTTGACGTGAATCCTCCGGGCGGGGCTCATCATCTGACGCTGCCGCAACTTTCTTCTGCAGAAAACAGTGCCCGCAGCAGTTACGGGTCTTTTTCTCGCAGACGGTTGCCGCAATAGCCTTGCGATTCAGGAAAAACAGGCCGTAACATGCCAGCACGCAGTTGATCTGCACGAACATCGCAAAAAGCGTCAGGACAACAATATAACGCTTGAATGGCCGCATGGATGCTGACTGGGTTGAACAAAAAACCTGATAAGAAACACCCGAAAGACAAAGCCACAGAGTAACATCTGCGCGAACCTGATCACTGAATAACTGTATGAGTATAATGCCGGGTGAGCAAACATACAACACTCCGGAATCACAATTTGTTATTTCGGAATATTTTCTGGCGAAGACTTGATACGGCAATAGTTTATAAAACCATAACTCCTTTTAATGAATTTACTTACTGGCGCAATAAAATCAGACGGGTTTTTACTGATAGCGAGAATTGGCGCCGCCTGAGACACGGTAAAGCCGAATAGCACGGCAAACAACGGGTAGAGAAAAATGAAGAGCCGTTTCATGCTGGTCCACGCGTTCGTGGAAAAAACAGAAACCGGTAACACCTTTTACTGTACACGGCAACCATAACATGGCCATTTTGCTTTTGATTTGACACCTCTGGCGGGGATGAACCCCTTGAAGATCAGCAGCCTTGCCGCCTGTCTGCCGCACATGTAAGGGTGCCAGATGATTGCTGAAGCAATATTTCCACTTTTTTTATAATGAAAAATCTTTACACGTCAGCGGAAAAACGTTCTGTCGAGATTGTCATTGACCCCGATGTGGACTGATTCCTGCCGGTAAGCGGCTTGTGAGGAGATTATTGCCGTAATTGATGGCGCCCGAACTGTCGGCAGACGATTCAGAGCGCCATCTTTATTTCCCGGCACGGTAGAACATTATGAGATATCCGCGTGAAAAAATATCCTCAAACCAATAATTTCAAAACCTGCATGTTCTTATATCATATACTTATACGGGATTATTTATAACATATTTTGAATATTTATTTTTTTATATAAGAATTAATGTTATTATGGTTTTCCGGTTCAGCTGTTGAACCGTATGCTTTCAAGTAATTTGTGCTTTTTCTTTATTTGTCGGCTCATCTCTTTGATAAAAAGCACGATTACTGTATCACACCTATGAATATTTACATTGGAAATCTTGACTACGAAGTAACTGAAGCTGACCTTCGCGATGCTTTCAGCGAATTTGGCGATGTAGGCAAGGCAAGCGTCATCATGGATAAATTCTCTGGTCGCTCCAAGGGTTTTGGTTTTGTTGAAATGTCAAACAACGAAGAAGCGAAGCAGGCGATTTCGTCTCTGAACGAAAGCAGGCTTGGCTCCAGAAACGTCAAGGTCAACGAGGCAAAGCCCCGCGAAGAGCGTTCTTCGTCAAGGTACTGAGCCATTGAGGTTTCAACGGATTACCGTTGACTTATCCTTATAAATGATCTATCGTCGGTGATGATGCAATCATGTGTTCATCACCGACGATTTTTTATTTATTCCCACTCCTGATTATAAAATTCTCCATCCGCTAAATGCTCCAAACCTCCACATGGAGCCGCGGGGAATTTGCATCATCACGTTAGTCCCTGTCCCCTTCTTTTTTCGATGATTGCGATGGTTGCTGTGTTTCGGGCAATGTGGGCGTCGGCACTGGTTTCTGAAGTTCTGCAACTTTGGCTTTGTGCTGGCTGACTTCATTTTCAAGCGCATCGATGCGTTTGCGCTGACTCGATGATTTGAAGGTTTTCTTGAGCAGATTCGGGGCAAGCACCAGCAGACCAATCAGTACGCCGATTGCGAGTGTCGCCAGCAAAACGAGTGAAAGCGAACCTGAGATTGTCCAGCTGAAAAATGATATGGTGACCAGCATCGAATTCTGCAACGCAAATATCACAGCCAGAACCGCAATCACAAGCGCGACGATTAAATAGAGGGTTGGCATGGTTATACGAGAATTTAGGGTTATATGATCTCTGCCTATTATTATCGCAGATTGTTAGTAAACATAGGCATCAGTAAAGGCAATGAGATGCGATAATTTAAATGACTTTCATTGATGTAAACCTGTAAGTTTATTTGCCACAGCACTTTTTGTATTTATGACCGCTCCCACATGGACAGAGATCATTGCGCCCTGGCTTCTTGGCTCGATTACCTCTTCCAAGTATTTCCTGAATAGCTTGATCAGTTGGCATTGGTGCTGGCATATTGCGAGTATTTTCTTCCATGCTTGTATCATGGGTCCATGGATAGAACAGAGAAACTCCAAACCTTACTTTTGGCCCATCCGAACTCATACAGAGACCAAACCATTTTTCAGCCTTCTCCTTGTACTTACGGTGCTTGCAGTATAATTTAAGACGAGAAGCTGCTACGTGAGCTGGTTCATCGGTACAGTGGAAAGTAATACCAGAACCATCCGCGAAAGGAAATGTGGCATCATGTACCTTACCGTCGGCTCTCGTAAGTGCTGCTAACCTGTCCACAAAAAAACTCATCTTATTGACCGCCTGTTCGCTCATTCCCAGAAGCAGAAAACCTAAATCTAAAATACTAGGGTCTGCTCGATTTTCGATCTCTTTAACTATGCGTCCAACAGTCGTATTGATGCAACGAGTCAGAATACCATCAGGTGTAATAGCTCCTTGTATACCTGTACGTCTGACCGCCATTGCAATATCGAGTTTTGTCGTAAAATCATCTCCGAGCTGCAAAATATCCGTATCGGGTTCAACCCAGAGATTATTAGTGAGGTGAAAGCCTAGGATAGTAAGCTCATGTGAAGCCATAAGCTGCTTGTCAAAGTTCGCGCGACGATTGATATAGCTGAGAAAATGAAGAGGTGACTGTAGCATCTCGGTTATCGCATCAAGAGCAAAGATATCCATTATCATGGGAGCCTGTAACCGATCAATGGCTTGTGTCTGCAAAAACTGACGAACCTGAAAGCTTAACGCAGGATAGTGATCGCTGACGATACAGAAAAGGTAGATTTCCTCAATTTTCGTTGGCAGCACAATCTCACAACCATCTTTTTTGATAAGCTTATATCGTTTATCCAAAAGACTACTTGCGCTTAGAGTCCCTTGATCGTAAGCAGCCTGAACAGCTTTTTTGAAGTCATCTTGAATTACCTGATCGTTGCCTTTTCTTGCCTCCAAAGTCAGACGTTTAGACTTCGCCTGAACAATGATAACTCGATTAGCCCAAATAACGAGAACATCGATTTCAGAAACCTTTTTTGCCTTGGTCTTAATGATGTCAATATTTTGAAAAACATGCTTTGTCCCAAAAACAAGACTGAGGCGATCAGCAATAAAACTCTCTGTAAAATCACCGCGATTTTTTGTCAGCGTCGGCAAATAAGCCTTATCTTGTGACATCCAATAGAAAGGAGATTCGTAGATTGACTCAGCAAGAGCATAAGACTGTAAAGACAAAAAATCCCCGCTCGGCATTCGAAGAAGAGGTGTGGCAGTGATGACGTTAAAGTCGTGTAATGAGTTGAATTCTGTATTACGTTCTTTGCTATCCAGTGCAAATGCACCAAGAATTTTCTCCACCAACTCTATTGAAAGTCCAGATTTTACCGCAACGGCTTCAGCACTAAATGAAAAAAATGGTAACATCGTCCACTTATCAGGATGTAGCTTCTGCATTCGATTACGAATAGACTGAAAGTCATCAACTTTAATTTCATCAATCACCTTAGCTACGATTGATGCTTGATCAATTGTGAATCCTCGGTTTGCCTGAAGCCAACACTGATCTGCCGCATATTTCCGAATAGCAAAATCAAAATATTGAAAATTATAGGCAGCTTCTCCACTATAAAAAATCGGTTCTCGAAGAGCATTACCTTTTTCAAACGGATTAAAAAAAACACTTTCGATAGTCTCTTGTGAAAAATCTAAAAAGAATTCAAGGGAAAGACATTGATGCAACTCCTGCAATAATCGGTCACTTGTATCAATGTACTTTTGTATAGTCTTAGGAGTTGGCAACGTCCAATCGATCTCAGACTTTATCATCAGCCCGAGTAAGGTATTTATCTCCGTTCGAATAAGCCGCGAGAACGAAAACATCTTCTCAAGATCGGACGCCTGAAGCTCATCCTTATAAAGGATCACGTTGTCACGAAAGCAAAAGAGCGCCACAGCATGAATAAAACCGGGGCTATGGCATATTGATGCCAATTCAGCAAAAACTTCAGACTCAGTTCGTTTAGGCACGTTCATATTTTTTATGTGCTATTTAGTCTAACTAACTCATTTCGTCAAAAACTAATAGCCGATTACAAGCCTCTCCCCCAACCCGCTTCTCCTCTCCGTCCGGCGCTTCACCGCCGCGCTGAAAACCGCGTCGTCACTCCAGATCGTCACCGATTGCTTCGCCCGCGTAATCCCCGTATAAATCAGTTCCCTTGTCAACAAAACAGAATCCTCCGGCGGTAAAACTATCAACACCCTGTCGAATTCCGATCCCTGGCTTTTGTGAACGGTCATCGCAAAAGCGGTTTCGTGCCTGGGCAAAAACTCTGGCAGAATGGCGCGGATGGTGCCGTCGGGGGCGGCGAAGAAGGCTCTCAGGTGCCCAGATTCGGGGTCGGGGAGGATGATGCCGGTGTCGCCGTTGAAGAGTTTGTGGGTGTAGTCGTTTTCGGTGACAAGCACGGGGCGGCCCCGGTAAAACTGGCTGTCGAGGCGGATGAGTCCGGCTTCGTGGAGCAGCGTTTCGGCGGCGTGGTTCATGCCGGCGGCTCCCCACGGGCCTTCGCGCAGGGCGGTGAGGATGCGGAAGCGGTCAAAAAAGCGCAGCGCTTCGGCGGGCGTTCCGGCTTCGAGGTATGCGCGGAAGCCTTCGAGCACCGGGGCGGCGAGACGCTTTTTCAGCGTTTCGCGTGTCGGCGTCGCTTCGATGGCTATGGTGGCACTGCCGGAGTCAGCGAAGAGGCGCAAGGCTTCGCTGTCGTCGCCTGCGTTGACGGCGCGGCTGAGGGCGGCGATGCCGGAGCCGTCGCCGAAGCGGTAGTTGCGGTCGAGCACGGTGACGCATCCGGCGATGGACGAGCCGGGCGATTCGGCAGAGCGGCAGATGTCGCCAAGCACCGCTCCGGCTTCGACCGAGGCGAGCTGGTCGCGGTCGCCGATGAGGATGAGCCGGGCGTGCGCCGGAAGCGCCGAGACGAGCGCGGTCATGAGCGGCAGATCGACCATCGAGGCTTCATCGACGATCACCGCGTCGCAGGGTAGCGGATTGCGCTCATTGTGGCGAAAGCCGGTCGAGCCGGGCAGCGTGCCGAGCAGGCGGTGGATCGTCGTGACCTGGCTTGGAATCGCGCGTTTCACCTCGTCAGCGCACGGTAGCGCTTCCCGAAGCGAGGTGATGGACGACGCGAGCCGGGCGGCGGCTTTGCCGGTAGGAGCAGCCATCGCGATACGCAGGCGCTCTCCTCCTTGCTGTTCGAGCATGAGGCCGAGGATGCGGACGACGGTGGTGGTCTTGCCGGTGCCGGGGCCGCCGGAGATGACCGAGAAGTGCCGCCGGAGCGCCGTCAGCGCGGCCTGCCGCTGGCGATCCTCCGCGTTTTCGGACGGCGGAAAGTAGCGATCAAGCGTTGCGGCAAGCGCGGCTTCGTCGAGACTGCCAATCTCCGAGGCGGCGCGGGCGCGGATGGCGTCGGCAATCAGCGCCTCGTAGCGGAAGTAGCGGTAGAGGTAGAGCCGCCCGGCGGCGTCGAGAATCAGCGGGCGGTGCTCCCCCGGCCCGCCAAGCGTGTGCAGCGAACGCAACGCGGCGATGAGACTCGACGCGTCAGGCAGTCGCAACGGCTCGTCCTTTCCGGGAATCCGCACGAGCTGCCCGGCAATCTCCTCCATATCGAGGCAGACATTTCCCTGCCCCACCGCCTGACTGAGCAGCGAAACGACCGTGCGCAACAGTTCCGCATTCTCCGTCACGCCCCGGCAGAGAAACGCCGCCGCCTGCCGGTCGATGGGTCGTTCAATGAAGTCGATCATGGGCATGTTGAATAATTTGTCTCGTGCTCCGGTTGCGGGACGGATTGACTTCCTCTCTGTCATTCTGAACGAAGTGAAGAATCCAGTTTCCCCGAGAACATCTGATAATCATCAAAATTGCAATATTTTACGCAACTCCTCTGGATTCTTCGCCCGACTGCGTCGCCCTCAGAATGACAAACCGACAAAACAGCGTCATATGAAAAAATCGTGACTGCCGTCCTTTTGAAAAAGCAATTAAGCCCCACCTCATCCCTTCACTTCCCCGGCGGTTTCGACAAGCAACTCGCGCAATTCCCGGATCAACGCCACGGACGGCAGGTCGCGATAAAACCCGAACGCTTCGCCGCGTTCGGCGCTGACGCCGCGCAGAAAGACGTAGATCGCGCCGCCGAAGTGCGTCTCGTAGCGGTAGCCCGGCACGCGCAGCGAGAGGAAGCGGTCGAGCGCGACCGTGTAGAGCAGGTATTGCAAGTGGTAGAGGTTGTCGGTCATCGCCTTGTCGAGCTGTTCGCGGCGATACTCTTCGACCGAATTGCCGAGGTGGTTCGACTTCCAGTCAAGCAGCCAGAAACGCCCCCGAGCCTCGAACACCATGTCCATGAACCCCATCAGCATTCCTTTAACCGGCGCGAAATCGAGCGCCTGCAAGGCAACGGCGGGATCGGTCCCGGTCGGGATAACGCCATGCTTCACAAGCACTTCGGCAAGCTCCGGCGCGGTAATGCGTTTGAGCGGAAAGAAGAACTCCAGCTCGGTGAACCACGTTCGCGGCTTGAGATCGCCGAGGGTGAACGGGCCGTTCGGCGATGAAAGCGACGTCGTGAGCACCTGGTGTGTCATGCCGGCTAGCGCCGGTTGCCACTCTTTGTCGAAGCCGTACCGGTCGAGCGCCGCCGCGCAGGCCTCGTCGATGTCGGCGTCGGAGGCTGAGGCGAAGTCGAGCGTTTCGAAGATCGAGTGCATGAGGATGCCCGCTCCGGCTCCTTTTGGGAAGGCGAAGATTGAGCGATCCGCCTCCGGCAACACGAGCGGCGCAGCAGGTTCCGACGGAGCGCTTTCGTCGCGGTCGGGCAGTTCGAAGGCCATGTTCTTGTGACGGCTGAGCGTGGTGAAGCTCGCAATCCGCCAGTCGGTTTCGAGGATTTTTTGGAACTGACGAAGCACGAGTTCAGCCTGTTCCGTCGCTCCGGCGGGCGGAACGCTCACGCGAAAATCGTCGCCAAACGAGAGACGCCGCACCTGCATCGTGCCCTCCGATTCCTCTGCCATCGCTTGAAGCTTTTCCGCCATGTCGTTCACCCCGATTACCTGAAGCTCGTCCGCTGCTTCGGCGACCGGCTCGTCGCTTCGGCTGGCGTCGTCCGAAGCGTAGAGTAAATAAGAGGCGGGCGTAAGCTGCGGCGGCTTGCCGCTTTTGCGTCCATCGACAATGCGCGCGGTGAAGAAAACGCAGCGCTTTTCGGCCCGCGTCAGGGCAACGTAGAAAAGTCGCAGGTTCTCGGCGAGCGTCTCCCGTGCGGCAAGCGTCCGGTGACGGTCGAGCGACGCAGAGCCGAAATCGCGCACCATCCGGCCAGCGTCGTCGTGGCAGAGAACCACGTCCTCCTTATCGCTTCCTCTGACGAACTGGAACGGGCAGAAAACGACCGGGTACTGCAACCCTTTGCTGACGTGCGCGGTGACGATTTTGACCGCCGGCTCGTCGCTTTCGAGGCGAATCTGGTACTCCTCGCCGGTTTCACGCGTCGCCACGCGCTCGCTGAACCACGCCACGAGGCTCTCCATGCCAAGGCCGCGCGCGTGCGCCTCGCGGTGCAGCAGCTCGAAGCAGTGCAGCACGTTGGTCAGCGCCCGCTCGCCGGACGCGCCCGCCGTGGCCAGCAGCCGCTCGCGCACCTCTTCGCGACGCATCAGCTCGCGGGCCATCACCATGAAGCCGCGCTCTTGCCAGAGCCGGTGGTAGTCGCGAAACTGCTGCAACCGCGTAGCCAGAGCGTTTTCGTCGTCGTTGAGGCGGGCGATGTCGCTGCCGTTCAGCCCGAAAAGCGGCGTGACGAGCGCGGCGCGGACGAGCGTTTCGCGCCCCGGATCGGCAAGCGCCGTCACGATAATGCGCACCTCCTCGGCCTCGATGGATGCGAACACGCTCTCGTCGCTACGCATCACCGAAACGATGCCCGCCTTGCGCAGCTTCGCCTGCATCAGCCGGGCCTGCCGGTGAGTGCGCACAATCACCGCAATACCACTCGCATCCATGCCGCCGCTGATCGTTTCGGCCACCATCGAGGCGCACGCCTCCGCCGCGAACTGCGTGGCGTCGCCGCTATTGAGGCTGCCGTCACCCTCGCCACCGTCGAGCAGGCAGAGTTCGAGCGGCGGCTTGGCGGTCAGCTCCGATTCGGGGATAACGCGGCCCGCCACGAGTGGTGGCGACGGGATGCCGTCGAAGACGAAGGGCTGGCGGGCGTGGTCGAACAGGCGGTTGAAGCCGTCGAGCAGCTTCGGCGTCGAGCGCCAGTTGGTGTTGAGCGTGAAGCGCCGCTCCTTGCCAACGTCGCTGGCGGCCTGGAAATAGGCGAAGATGTCCGCCCCACGAAAGCTGTAGATCGCCTGCTTGGGATCGCCGATGAGAAAAAGCGGCGCGTCCGAGTTGGCGTAGATGCGCCGGAAAATGTCGTACTGCACCGGATCGGTGTCCTGAAACTCGTCGATCAGCGCCGCTTGGTAGCGGGTTCGCAGCGCCTCGGCCAGCGCAGCGGCTTCCGGGCCGTCAGCGAGGGCGTGATAAAGATCGGTGAGCAGATCATCGAAAAAGCGGATGTTCCCCTCCTTCTTGCGTTCTGGCAAACGCTTTCGGTAGAACGCGACCAGCTCGGACTTAAGCGCCAGCAGCCGTTCGTCCACCGCCGATTGCAACCGCTGGCAGGCTTCGAAAAAGGGATGTTCAGGCGAAGTCTTGGAAGACTTTGTGCCTGCCGCAATGCCGGAAGCGGTCAGCTTCTCGAAGCCATCAAAAAGCGCGAAGGGATTGTCGCCCGCAGCGAACTCGTCGAGCGACGAAAGCAACGGCTCGACTTTATCATCGCGATAATATTTCTCGGAACGGCTGAGACTTTTGTCGCTGCGCAGAATCGTCGAGATTACCTCCCGCTCGTCCCGCCAGATGCGGCATATTTCATCGAACGCGGCCTGCGCTTCATGCTCGATCCGCGCGATTTCCGCTTCATTATACACCGGCAGCACCACGTCGCGCTCCGAAAGTTGCAACGATTGCAGGAACGCCATGAGGCTGTCGGGCGTCCACTTTTTCAGCAGCGCGTAGGCGAGCAGGCGGTTGGCGTCGCCGAAAAAGCGCTCCCGCCAGAAGTCGTCGATCACCTGCCTCGCCAGCTCCGACTGGTCATCCATCAGTTCGGTGTCGTAGAGTGCGCCGCTCTCGAAGGCGTGATCCTGCAACGCCCGCAGGCAGAAGCCGTGGATCGTGAAGATCGAGGCCATGTCGAACTCGGCGAGCGCCGCTTCGAGCAGCGTGGCGGTCTGTTCCGTCGAGCCGGATTCGGCGGCGTGGTCGCGGAGTTTGGCGAGGAATTCCTCCTCCGTCGGCTCGCCGTGCATCACGTCGAGCGCCTCGCGGATGCGGCGGCGGATGCGCGAGCGAAGCTCCTGCGTGGCCGCCTCGGTGAAGGTGACGACGAGAATCTGTTCGGGGCGCAGCTCCTTTTCGACGAGCAGCCGCAGGTAGAGCGACGCGATGGCCCAGGTCTTGCCCGTGCCCGCGCTCGCCTCGATGAGGTTCATGCCGGAGAGCGGCACGGCGGCGTGGTCGAGGATGCGGATGGTCATACCTTCCCTCCGTACTCGATCATTGGTTGCAGCAGATCGGCGGCGATGGTCTGGAACCGTTCGTTGAAAGGCGGTTGCTCGCCAAAGCAGCGGCGAATGGCGGGGTCACTTCCTTCGCCTTCAATTCCACCGAAGCCGTCGAGCCACTGGCCGAGCGCGGCTTTGCGCCGGTCGGTTTCGGGCTTGTCGGCTTTCTCGGCCCAGGCGAGCGAGGTGCGTGGAAAGAATGGCAGCGGCTCGGCAAGCCCTTCCAGATAGAGGTCGAGCAACGCTTCGAGCCGTTCGGCCGCTCCTGTGACCGGACGATAGCGGATCGAGCGGTCGAGCGTAACGATGCGCGTTTCGTGCGCTTCGCCGTGTCCGGCAGTGTTTTGCGCGAGGTGCAGGAGCCACGCGCGGAGGCGATCCTGCGCGCGCATTCTTGCGCATCGGTAGAGGAGTTGGCCGGTCGGCAGCAGATGGTCGAGCGTTCCGGTGAGGCGAAAGCCGCCGATGTCGAGATCGATGTCGAGCTGGCTGAATGTTTCGCCGCCCTTCAAATCCATCACCTTCGTGGCGAACTCTTCGACCTCGGCAAGCAGCTTCCGGAACAGCAGCTCGCCATGTGTCGCCGGAGGAAGCAATCCCCGCGAGCGGAAGAGCGGCAGCATGGCACCTCCGTCGCCGCGTTCGAGCACCGCTTCGAGAAGCTCCTGCCGCATTTCGTAGCGTTCGAGCCCCACCGCCTCGAACGGCTCGCGCTCACTGAGTGGCTCATCCGCCGCCGACGGTTTCAGGCCGAGACACCGTTCGAGAAAGTACGCCGCCGGATTGGCGAAGAATCGGATAAGATCGTCGAGCGTGACCGTCCGGTCCTCGTCGCTGAGACCATTGAGCGGCTCCTCGATGAAAGGGCGTTCGGCAAGCGAATTGCGTCCAGCGAGCGCTTTGAAGTTGTCCGCCGAGTAGCTGAAAAGTCCAGCAACGCCGGGCGTGAAGTAGGCCTGGCTGAAGCCCTGGAGGCGGTGCCTGACCGTCAAACGCGACGCAGCGTCCGCACCCTCCGGAAGCTCAAAGCTGCGCTCGATGGCGTCGAGCAGCTCGCTGACCAGCACCGACGGCGGCAATTCACTGTTGTCGCGCACACTCTGGCCGACATAGCTCAGGTAGAGCACGTCGCGGGCAGAGAGGAGCGATTCGAGGAAAAGGTAGCGGTCGTCGCCGCGCACGGAGCGGTCGCCCTTGCGCGGTTCGCGGGCAAGCAGGTCGAAACCCGGCGGTCGCTGCTGGCGCGGGAATGCGCCGTCGTTCATGCCGATCATCGCCACCACGCGGAACGGAATGCTGCGCATTGGCAGCATCGCGCAGAAGGTGATGCCGCCAGTCATGAAGCCGAGACCCATCTCGAACTGTTCGAGCCGCCCGCGCAGCCAGGCGATCATCACCTGCGCCGAAACCTCGCCCTCGAATCGCGAGTTTTCCGCCAGCGACGTGAGGCTGTCAATCTCCGATTTGACGTGCGCCAGCTCGCGCTCCGAATCGGCGTCTGCCTCGATGAAGTTTTCGAGCATCCAGAAAAAGTGATTCCGCCACTCGCCGAGCGGGCGCGAACGACTGAAGCGCGTCGAGAGCTGATCGACGGCATCAATGAAGTCCGCCAGCTTGCCGAGTGTTTCAGCATCGCCTGCAACCTCGAAGGGCAAAACGCCGTCGAACAGCCACCCCTCGTCCGGCATCGCATAGCCGAGCAGGAGTCGCTCCAGCCCGGCCCGCCAGGAGTTCTCGCGGAACGGCGGCAGGCCAAGCTTGCTGCGAGAACCCTCGTCCATCCCCCAGCGGATGCGCGTCTCTTCGATCCATCGGCGCACCGTGTCGAGTTCCTCATCGCCGAGCTGGAAGTGGCGACTCACCGGTGGCGACGAGAGCAGGTCGAAAAGCGCGGACGCCGTGTGGCGGCTGCCATAGAGCTCCAGCAACTTGAGCATCGCCGGAACGATACCACCCTCGTCGAGCATCCGGCGGTCGGCAATGGAGTGCGGCAGGCGCGGCTCCCCTGTGCCGCTCGCGCCGAACACCGTGGCAATGTAGGGGGCGTAGGTCTCGATGTCGGGCGTCATCACCACGATGTCGCGCGGTTCGAGGCCGGGTAACTTGTCGAGCAGATCAAGCAGATTGTCGTGCAGTACCTCGACCTCGCGCAGCGGATTGTGGCACGAGTGCACCTGCACCGAGCGGTCGCTGGCGTCGGGCATCGGATGCCGCCCATCAGTGCCGTCGCCGTGCAGGTTGAGCATGTCGGATTGCAACGCGCGGAGCAGCGTCGCCGTGCCGGGGTCGTCGTACAGGTCGTACTCGTCCTCGACGTTGCCGACGTCGAGCAGCAGTTCGGCAAACTCGCGACCGCTTTTGCCAAGCGAGGCGAGCAGCGGATTGCCCTCCATGCTCAACGCGCGCTCGCTTTCGCTCATGCGGAAGAGCCGCCGCCGAGAAACGATGTCCGTCCAGAACTCTCGGGTCGGACTCAAGAGGAACAGGTTCACCGGAATTCGCGCGGCGAGCGCCTGGAGGATTTCGACGTGATAGGGCGGCATGTAGGAAACGCCGAAGAGCGAAATGCGTTTCGGAAAATCGGCGGGCAGCCGGGCAGTCCTCACCTTTCTGAGAAACTCTGACTGGAGCTGGCCGCGATGTTTTCCTGAATTTTCAGCCACGAGCGCCCGCCACAGCTCCGGCTGCCAGTCACGAGCCGCGTCGTCGCCGCCCGCCTCCCACGCGGCGAGCAGGTCGGGGCGGAACAGTGTGTATTGATCGAAAGTATCAGCAATCCTGCCCGAAAGCTGGAAGAGCTTCAGGCCGTCACGATCACCATCGAGATAGGCGCGGAGCGGCGCGAACGAATCGCGTTCGAGCAGATCTGGCAGGAGGCGCATCAGGCTCCAAGAGATCGTCTCTTTCGAAAAACGCTCGCCGTCCGTTTTCTCCACCAGCTCCAGCCACTCGAACAGCCGCTGAATCAGCGCATTCGGAAACGGGTACTCCGCCCCCGCCCAGACGCCAAACTGCGAGGCAAGCCGCATCGAAAGCCACCGCTGCATTCCCCGGCTCTGCACGACGATCCACTCCCGCTCGAATGGCGATGCAAGCAGCGTGGACGCCGCCATTTCGCCAAAAGCCGAAACGAGCGTTTCGAGCCGGTTACCGGTGTAAATTTCAAGCACGGCGGTGAGCTTCAGTGGTTACGGTGTGCAGCAAACGGGGCATGGGTTGTATTTTGTTCAAGTAATGAATTTATCACTGTTTCAGCAAGCGTGGACGTTATGGACAATGTGGGTGCGGTTGATGGTGGATGACCGGATATGAGGAGGCTCGTTATTCATGATCAATTGTCAATTATCAATTCCCCGAATTCCTTACATTAAAAGCAGGTGCAAACCATACCGAATTTCAAAACGAACGACCGAACTATTATGGACGCGAAAACCACCATTCTCGAAGTGCTGAAAAAAGAGGGCGAACCGATGAGCGCCGGGCAGATCGCCGAAAAAAGCGGGCTTGAGCGCAAAGAGGTGGACAAGGCGATGAAAAGCCTCAAGGAGGAGGAACTGATCGTTTCGCCGAAACGCTGCTACTGGACACCGAAAGTATAACGCACGGACACTCTTTTCCAGCAAACCGAATCTCTCGGGGACATATTCACAACCATCAACAGACCATTATGCTGCAATCAGAACGAGCCCATCAACCGCTCTCCGAAGAAGAGCTGAATATGCTCGAAACATTCCTGGCCTCCACGGAGGCCCCTGAAGAGTGCATGAACTCCCTCGAAATGATAGATGGCTTTTTGACTGCCGTTGTCATTGGGCCGGAGGTTGTCCCTGAACACCGGTGGATCAAGTACATGCTAGATCCCGAAAACCAGCGGGAAAATCTCTTCAACTCGCCTGAAGACGAGTCGCGGATTACCGATCTGCTGAACCGGCACGTCAACGCTATCGACGCCCAGTTTGAAAGCGAACCGGAAGGATTCCTGCCGATCTATGAAATGTTCAGCTACTCCGAAGAGGAGGAGCGGCAGATCGCCATCGAGGAGTGGGCGCTCGGCTTTATCCTCGGCATGGAGCTGAGCCACGAGGCCTGGCAGCCGCTGTTCGCCGATGAATCAACGGCCATGCTCGCCGGGCCGCTCTTCGTGCTTGGCAAAGTCACCGACGACTACGATAAGATGTCGCAGGAGGAGAAAGATCAGATGATCGACATGCTCGACGAGTCGATCATCGGCATCTACGCTTTCTGGCAGCAGCAGGCTGAAGAAGAAAAAGGAGAGTGAACGGAAGTGATCGGCCGGATAAGGTCAGATGCCATATTTCAAATAAAAAAGCCGGACTTGTAACAGCCCGGCTTTTTTCATGTCAACTACAGGTTACCTTGGCGGCATCGACCAGCTATCGTCACGTCTGTCCCTACGATCGTCCCTACGATCGTCCCTGCGATCGTCTCTCCGGTCGTCACGTCTGTCGTCTCGCCTGTCGAAACGGCGGTCATGACGCCGGCTGTACTCATCATCCCTGAAACGGCGAATCTGCTCGATCCGGTAACGCCTGATCCTTGGCGGCAACTGGCGCACATGGATAGATCGCCACGGCCCGTTGTAACGATGTGAACGGTACCACTGGCCATGATCGTACAGATAGTAGAAGTTGCCGTAAAGAACGATGTCGTAGGGCGCTCCGTATGAAATCGAGAATCCCGGCGTGGCGAGCTGTATGAATGTCGGGGGCCTGTCTATGACGAAAGCCGTTCTTGGACCACCACCGATACTGACGTTCACGTCAGCCAAGGCATCGACCGAGGGGCTTGCCATCAACATGCCGGCAACTCCTGCCAGCATCAACATTTTGCTTTTCATGACTCTCTCCTTTTTGTTCATTACCTTTTACAAACATCGGGCTGTAACAATGAAGCCCTTGACAACACTTGTGGAGCTTCATCCTGTATGCCCGCTTCTGTAAGTTCTGACGACAGTTAGGTGCAGTTTCCTGCGCGGAAAAATTCAGTACAAAAAAATTGCCACGAAAGCCAGTCATTCTTTTTTATGAATAACGAGAAACGCAACGCACTCGAAGCGCACTACCAGCCAATAGTCGAAGAGATCGTCGAACACTGGGCCATCGGCAAACCACCGAATCCCTCGCCTGCCGCAACCACAAGCAAGCCAAGCGGTTACTTCCGCCTGACAAACTGGCTGCTCGAATATCTGGTTATGAATGGTGAATTTCCGAAAGGGGTGCACATGATGCCGGAGGGACGCGACCGGTTCGGTCAGCTCGAGCCTTCGTTTCCAGTCGATTTCGAGCCGCTGACAGCCGGCCGCGTGCTGCCGAAGCTTTGAGGCGTTACGGGGTCTCTGACTCTATTGCGCTGTTGAGAAACGCAACCATCGGCATCACCGCATGGCAGCAATCGCCGAGCTGTTCGATAAACTGTTCATCCACTACCTCTCCGTCACTAAAGAAGCGCTGGGTGACGTAGCCCTTGTAGCGCAGCCACTCGATGGCGGGGCTGGTTTCATCATATCCTTTCGGAGCACGTTTGAGCGCGCCCGATGGCAACACGCCATCCGGGAAAGCAGCAAGCAGTTCGGGAGCGGTCACAATGGCGTTCCACTCGTCGAAGCTGGTTTCGATGGCTTCGCGGGTCCGGGCCAGCACCAGTGCTTCTGGCATGTAGAGGCCACCGCCGCCAAACGAATTGCCTGGTTCGAGATGCAGGTAGTAGCCCGCCAGCGGCCCCTTTCGCCCACCCTTGCTGACATAGGCGAACAGGCCTGTTTTGTAGGGCGTCTTGTCTTTGGAAAAACGCACGTCCCGGTAGATGCGCATGATGCACGATTTCGGGTCGGGCATCACCTCGGCGATGTCGGAGTCGAAGCTCGCGAGACTCTGGATGAACTGCGCGACCGTGTCGAAGAAATCAGCGGAGGCCTGCTGGTAACTCGCGCGGTTCGCCTCGAACCACTCCCGGTTGTTGTTGGCTTTGAGTTCCACGAGGAAGTCAAGCGCGGAGCGAGTAATCATGGCAAAGAGGTGAACGTGGTGGAGGACAATATGAAAAGGCTTTGTGCCGCCTCAGAACATCGAGTGCGCGCCGAGTTCCTGACCGGCGAGCCCCTCCTTGAGCACGCGTTTGTAGAAGTCACGCAGGGTTTCGGTGCCGTATGAGGGCGTAGCGTCGGCGTCATAACGTTTTTTGACCGGATCCCACACCAGCATCGACTCCGAGCAGTAGTATTTGCCGATACGAGCGAACTCCGCTTTTTCGGCAAATGACGGCAGGAACTTCGAGATCAGCGTCAGCACCGGAATAATCACGTCGAACATCTGGATCGGCATCTTCTTGAGCTTCGGCTCCCGGCCAAGCAGCTCGAAGAGCATCAGCGCCTGATCGAGGTTGGTCACCGGCTCGCCCGGCCCACCGATGGGCAGAATCTTGTTCTGTTTCTCCGGATCTTCGAGGCAGTCGGTGATGAAGCGGGCCAGATCACCTTCGCTGATCGGCTTGCACGCCGTGAGTTTGCCGTCCCCGAACATGACATAAGGCTTGCCGTTTTTGACCTTCTCGATCTGCCCGGCGATCGACTTGAAAAACGCCGTTGGCCTGACAATGGAGTAGGTCACGCCAGACTCGCGCAACTCCTTTTCGAACTTCAGCTTGGCACGCTGAAACTCCAGCATCGGCTTCTGCACGCAGATCGCCGAAAGCAGCACGAAATGGTTGATTCCTGCATTCATTCCGGCATCGAGCGAATTGCGCGTCGCCTGGTAATCGATGTCCCACGAATCTTTGATCCCTCCGTTGCGCGAGGTCAGGCACGACACCACCGCATCGAAATGCTCGCCCCGGATGCCATCGCGCAAGAGCGACTCCAGGTTCGACACATCACCGAAACGCACCTCGGAACCCTTAAGTTGCCTACGGGTCTCATCCTCGGTGGTCGATGCGTTCACGCCGGATCGCTGGCGGGCGAAACTGACGACCTCATAGCCTCTTGAAACCAGCTCGCGGACAACAAACTTGCCGATATACCCGGTCGCCCCCACCACGAACACGCGCTTTTTCTGAGAGCCGTTACAGGGTTCAGCCGGTGCAGAGGAAGATGACATAACCAATGGTCAGTGAAGGTTGATTGAAAGCCGGAAATCGCTGTCCAGAACGAGTATAAGGCTAAAATCATTATTTTGAAACTGTTTGAGGGGATTTGAACCGGTCACGGATGCGCAGATCCCTTTTGTCGGAAAATGCTTACCGGCAGTACACCAGCAATGCAATAAGTGCAATGGTTTGTGGATTTTTCTTGTCTCCGGCGTTGTTCTTGCAGAGTGCGACTCAATGCCTGAAACAATGGACTCATCTCCATGCTCAATACCTTTCTGAAAAGCCTCCTGTCGCGGTTGAAAAGCGCTTTCGACCTTGAACATCTTGGCAGCCTGCTGGGTGAAGTCGTAATCGTGCTGATCACCGTATCTTTCATTCTGACATTCTTTTACCTGCTCTGGCGAATCGTGCGCGTTGTGCTCTCTTCCCGCCTGGCAAGCCGCCTCGACCGCACCAGCGCAGCCTTCGCTGAAACAGTCATCAAATTCTGCATCTTTGGCATCGGAGTGCTGACAGCCCTGGGCGCTGCAGGAATAAAAACCGGTACACTGCTCGGTTCGCTCGGCGTAGCCGGACTGACCATCGGCTTCGCCCTGCGCGACACGCTTTCGAACATCATCTCCGGAATTCTGATTTTCATCGACCGCCCATTCACCATCAACGACCTCATCGAGATCGACAACAACTACGGCAGGGTTGAAAAAATCACGCTGCGCACCACCCGCATTGTGACAGTTGAGGGGAAGATGCTGGCCGTGCCAAACGCCGTGATCATGAACAAAACCGTCACCTCATACACCAATTATCCGCATCTGAGGCTCGACATACCCGTCACCATCGCGGTCACTGAAAGCATCGATCGCGCCCGCACGATTCTGCTTTCGCTGGTGCGGGAAGACCCCGATTGCCTTGAGAAGCCGAAGCCGAAACCGGAGGTGGTGGTGACAACCCTGAACGACTACAACGTCGTGCTCGAACTGCGGGTCTGGATCGAAAACGAGCGGCAACACATCCAGAAGCGGCTGGAGCTGCGCGAAAAGGTGTTCAACGCTTTCAGCGATGCTGGTGTGCAGATGCCGTACGAAACCATCCAGCTCGCGCCACACAAGGTCGAAATCAGGCAGGATTCAGCTTCGGCATGAATCGAACAGATCAACAAACGTAAACGAGGAGACAATGACAATCCCCGGATATACGATCAAAACCATGACCCGCAAGGAGATCGACCTTGCTGTCGATTGGGCCGCCGCCGAAGGGTGGAATCCTGGCCTCGAGGATGCCGAATGCTTCTACCGCACCGACCCGGAAGGCTTCCTTGTCGGGCTTGTCGGCGAAGAGCCGGTTGCGTGTATCTCCGTTGTCCGTTACGGCGAATCGTTTGGTTTTCTCGGCTTTTATATCGTCAAGCCGGAATACCGCGGACTGGGGCTGGGACTTGAGATATGGATGGCCGGACTGCAACGCCTTGAAGGCCGGATTGTTGGACTCGACGGTGTGGTTGCCCAGCAGGAGAACTACCGGAAATCCGGCTTCTCACTCGCTTACCGGAACATCCGGTACATGGGCGTCTCCGTACAGAGCCGCGAAAATCTTCGCGACGCCGTGCCCCTTGCATCGATTCCCTTCGATGAGCTGGCCGCCTATGACCGGGAGTTCTTTCCGGACGACAGGAAATCTTTTCTCCAATGCTGGACGAGCCGCGAAACAAGCCGCGCTTTCGGTATTCGTCAGAACGGCAAGCTGGCCGGCTATGGCCTTATACGCCCCTGCCGCAGCGGCTTCAAGATTGGCCCGCTTTTCGCCGACACCCCTGAGCTTGCCGAAACGCTTTTCAGCGCGCTCGAAAGCTCGGTTCCTGAAGGCTCACTGATTTTTCTTGACATTCCGAAGGTCAACCCTGCGGCGCTTGAACTGGTTCAACGGCACAGGATGAACGTGGTTTTCGAGACTGCCCGCATGTACAAGGGGTCTGCACCGCGTCTTCCCGTCGAACGTATTTTCGGTGTCACGACGTTCGAACTCGGATAAGGCACTGTCTCCACTACCTCATTCTGATGTATTGGAAATACATTAACAATTATTAAATTTACAATACTATCAGCCCTTTGCCCCCGCTTTATCACAAAATGGATAGACCATGCGCCACAGGATCACGACACTGCGTTGCCTCTTTATGGCCATTGCCGCCATATATGGCTCACTCGCTCTCTTTCCGGCAAAGGCTTCGTGCCAGAACGACAAAAAACTTGAAGTTCCCGTCCGGACGCAACAGTCTGACAATGATCATCGAGGTATTACGGTGCAAACATCGGATCTTGACGACGGAGTTACCGGAGTGGTCGGCAAAGTCTATATCGAGGCCTCACCCAAGCACGTCTGGGCGGCCATAACCGATTACAACAATCACAAATCTTTTGTCCCCAAACTGATTGACAGCGGCCTGATTTCAGATAACGGACGCGAACAGGTTATGTTTGAACGGGGAAAAACCGGCATTCTGCTCTTCAGAAAAACAGTCTATATCAAACTGAGCCTTCAGGGAGAGTATCCGAAGCGGCTTGATTTCCATCAGATAGAGGGCGATTTCAAGGTGTACGAAGGCGACTGGCTCATTGAGCGTGCTCCCGACGGCAAGGGTACCATCCTGACCTTCAGGGCAAAGATCAAACCGGACTTCTTCGCCCCGGCAATGTTTGTTCGCAAGGTTCAGCAGAACGATCTGCCGATGGTGCTCGCCGCCATGAAAAAGCGCGCCGAGTCCGCTGAAGGCTCGTTGCGAGTGGCACGCACCTCCAGCCTGAAGCAATCCACGCAGCCATCCGGCGATTCCGCCATCGCGGACTGACATACGTCAAAACGACTCGGTCAAGTGTGATGAAATTTTTCACACCGTCTCGTCACACTTGATCATCACTTTCTCGGCATTGGCAATCGCCTGCCGCTTCAGCTCATCGACATCGTTTCCCTTTTCACCCGACATAAGCGCCACGCCCATGCGCCGGTATGGACGCATCACCGGCTTGCCGAAAATCCGGATGTCGCTGCCCGGCTCCGCCAGCGCAGCATCCAGACCATCAAACGACGGATTGTTGCCCACCCTGTCAGCGAGAATCACGGCGCTCGCTCCGACGCGGAGCAACGTGATATACGGAACCGGCAAGCCGAGCACCGCGCGGGCGTGCAGCTCGAACTCCGAGAGGTTCTGCGTTCCGGCGAGCGTCACCATGCCGGTATCGTGCGGCCGCGGCGAGAGCTCCGAAAAGTAGACGCCGTCATCGGCAAGGAAAAACTCCACGCCCCAGATGCCCGCCCCGGTCAAGGCCTCGGTCACTTTGCCCGCGATATTTTGCGCCTCCAGCAACTGCTCCGGGCTGATGCGGCAGGGCTGCCAGCTCTCCTGATAGTCGCCGCGCTCCTGCCGGTGGCCGATGGGTGGGCAGAAAAGCGTCGGGCCATTTTTTTGCGTCACGGTCAGCAGCGTGATTTCGGTATGGAAAGCCACGAACGCCTCGACGATCACCTCGGCGATGTCGCCCCGTTTGCCGCTCTGTGAGTAGCTCCACGCCGCTTCGATCTCCGCCTCGCTCCGCACCGTCGATTGCCCCTTGCCCGACGAACTCATCAGCGGCTTGACCACGCAGGGCAGGCCAACTTCACCCACTGCCGACCGCAACTCTTCAAGCGAGGAGGCATAGCGGTAGTTCGCCGTGCGCAGGCCGAGATCGCGGGCAGCGAGGTCTCGGATCGCCTTGCGGTTCATCGTAAAATTGGCCGCCCGCGCGGAGGGAACGACCTGAATCCCCTGCTTTTCATAATCGTAGAATCGCTCGGTGCGAATCGCCTCGATCTCCGGAACGATGATGTCGGGCCGGTGCTTGGCGACGATGGCGTCGAGCGCCCGGCCGTCGAGCATGTCGATCACCTCGCGTCCGTCGGCCACCTGCTGGGCGGGCGCATCGTCGTAGCTGTCCACGGCGATCACCCATTGCCCGAGCCGCTTGGCGGCGATCACGAACTCTTTACCCAGCTCCCCGCTGCCCAGCAGCATGATTGTTTTCGGCATAACTCTTTTTATTTTTGATACTTGTAAAATCCTTTCGCCTTGATCTGGGCGAACCACTCACGGGCCTTTTCCTTTGCCGTGATCTTCGATGTCCAGTGGACGAAGTTGCCGACGTCGCGCAGGTCGATCCGGCCATGCGACGCAAAATCGACGCTTCGGGGCTCGCCGAGCCTCCAGGTCGATGGCTGGCGCACGCGCCCACGCTCCGGGTGGTCGAACTCCAGCGGCGGAAACAGCTCCTCGAACGAGCGCCCCCGCCATTCCTCCTCCGGAAAGGTGATGCACGACGCCATCGCCTCGTCCTGCGGCCTCATCTTCGCGCACGCTGCGGCGAGCAGCACCGGACGCCCGAAGACCGAGCCGGTGAACTCCTTCGGCGTGCCAGCGAATCCCGCCGAAACTCGCCCGCTGGCAATGCCCATCTCCGGGCTGAATAGCAGCTCATCGTGTTCCCCCATCCAGCGTGCGGCGCGAATCGCGTCGAAAAACGGCTCTTCCGAACCGAACTTTTTCGAGAAGAGCAGCACGATCGAGCTGTCGAGAAACCGCTCGACCACGCAGAAGCGCTCCGCCGCGAGCGAGTCGCGCATCCAGACGAGAAACATGTTGAGGTAGATCAGAATTTCCGTCGGCGAGAGGTCGAGCGTGAGCCGCGCAAAATCGCGCATGCCGATGTAGAGCACGGTCGCGTCAAGTTCGATGCACTTGAGCGGGAAACACCCGGCGGCCTCGTCGTCAACCTCTACATCAACCGTCAACGGCTGCGACAAGAGAAAATCCGAAATGGTGTTGTAACTGTACGGCGTCTTCACGGCTCCGGCACCTCCGCCAGCGTCGAGGCGAGGAATTCCCAAAATTTTTGGACGGATGCCCATTCGACCTTTTCGTCCGGAGAATGCGGATGGCGGATGGTCGGGCCGAACGAAATCATGTCGAGCTGCGGATAGTTTGCGCCGATGATGCCGCACTCCAGTCCGGCGTGCACCGCGCGAATTTCCGGCGTTTTGCCGAAGCGGTCGCGATAGACTTCGGTCATACAGTTGAGAATCGGCGAAGCGGGATTGGGCTTCCAGCCGGGATAGCCGTGCTCGAACGCGGCTACCGTTCCGGCACGTTCGGCGATGCCCGCGACCGCGTCGGCAAGTTCGCGCATCCCCTCCGCCGAGGCGCTCCGGAGCAGGCACTCGATGCTCACTGCGCGTCCGTCCGAATGGACGCGGGCGAGATTGTTCGAGGTTTCGACCAGCCCCGCCATCGCTTCGCTCATGCGATGCACGCCGTTCGGGCAGGCCGCCACCGCGTCGATGAGGCACTGCGCCACGGTATCGTCGATCACCCCTACCGGACGCGCGGCATCCGCCGCCTCGACCCGCAGCTCCGGATCAACCCCGTCCAGCTCGATACCGATGGCCGAGGCGAGCGAATGAAGCTCGTCGAGAAACGCTACTTTTTGCGCGGACGGCACGGCAACCAGTGCCACCGATTCGCGCGGAATGGCGTTGCGCAGGCTTCCGCCGTCGATGGAGGCGAGCAGCAGTCCGTGCCGCTCCCGACCCATCTGCAACAGCCGGTTCATGATCTTGTTGGCGTTGCCCCGGCCAAGATCGATGTCCATGCCGCTGTGCCCGCCGCGCAAGCCGGAGACCCGGATTTCGATGCCGGAGTAACCGGGAGGCAGCGGCTCGCAGGAATAGTTGAAGCGCATCGTACCGTCGAGTCCGCCCGCGCAGCCAATGAAGAGTTCGCCTTCATCCTCGGAGTCGAGGTTCAGCAGAATGTCGCCCCTGAGCACTCCCGGTTTCAGACCCAGCGCTCCGGTCATGCCCGCCTCCTCGTTCACCGTGAAAAGCGCTTCGAGCGGCCCGTGGCGCAAGTCGTCCGATTCGAGCACAGCCAGCGCCGCCGCCACACCGATGCCATTGTCCGCCCCCAGCGTGGTGCCGCGCGCATGCACCCATTCGCCATCGATCACGGCGTCGATCGGATCCTTCGCGAAGTCGTGCGCTGTCCCTGCGTTCTTCTGCGGCACCATGTCGAGATGCGCCTGCAGGATAACGCCCCGCCGACGCTCCATCCCCGCCGACGCCGGTTTGCGCACGATGACGTTACCTGCCTCATCGACGAGCCATTCCAACCCGCAACGTTTCACCACGTCAGCGACATAGGTCCGAACCGCCTCCTCATGCCCCGAAGGCCGCGGGATTTGCGTCAGGCGGTAAAAGTGGTTCCAGAGCGCTTTCGGTTCAAGCGAGAGAAAAATGTTGCTCATAATGGCGTGCTCGATTCAGTTTCTTCTGAATATCAACTCATCAGTGATGACCGAGCACCGTTTTTCCGGCATTCGGTATTGACGTTTTTTTGTTTTGTCAGAGAGCGCTTTCAGAACTGACTGCTCCGCATTTGAGCTATGTGCCATTGCCAGAGCCCGGATTGACCAGTCCTGCGACCTCTTTCGCAAACAAAAATCGCAGTTTAAAGTGTATGATAAGCTCACAAACCTTATCGTGCTCAAAACATATTACAAAAACAAGCGCATTGACAGAACTGCTTATTCCGTAACTGCTCTGTTTAAGGTCACTTGCCCTGTCTATCCAGTCAGAAGCTCTGTGTATCGCCCTGTCAGGTACAGGCGGATCGTTAATCTTCTCTTAAACACCACAACTGTCCATTATCAATTATCAATTGTCTTCCGTATTTTCCCCCACCGAACCATTTTTATGGGGCGCTCTGCCCTGCAATCTCTTAGCGATACTTCATCATGTCCGATCAGTCCAATCAGAAGGAGCTCTTGTGGCAGAGCCGTTTTTCGGAACCGTTTGACCGGGAGGCGCTGAAGTTCTCCTCGTCGGTGCATGTGGACGGACTGCTCTATCGCGAAGATATTCAAGGCTCTGTTGCCCATGCCACCATGCTTGGCGAGCAGGGAATTATCTCGAAAGAGGAGGCCGGGCAGATTGTCACCGGGCTGAAGGCGGTCGAGAAGGAGATCGAGTCGGGTGCGCTGGTGCCGGTGTGGGAGGACGAGGATATTCATACCGTGATCGAGAACCGGCTGAAGGAGCTGATCGGACCAACGGCGGGCAAGCTGCACTCGGGGCGCAGCCGCAACGATCAGGTGGCGACCGACACGCGCCTTTACCTGCGCCGGAACATCGACCGCATTGGCGAGTTGCTCAAAGCGATGCAGACCACGCTGCTCGACAAGGCAGAGCAGTACAAGAGCACCATCATGTTCGGATACACCCATCTGCAGCGCGCGCAGCCGATGTCCGCCGGGCACTACTACATGGCGTGGCACTCGATGTTCGGGCGCGATGCCCAGCGTCTGTCCGACCTGCGCAAGCGGGCCAACATCTCGCCGCTCGGCGCGGCGGCTTTCGCGGGCAGCACGTTGCCGCTGAACCCGGTTCGTTCAGCGGAGCTGCTGGAGTTCGACGGCGTCTTCACCAACAGCATCGACGCGGTGAGCGACCGCGACCTGGTGATCGAGTTCGTCTCGGCCTGCTCGATGATCATGATGCACCTGTCGCGCTTCTCCGAAGATGTGATTCTCTGGAGTTCGGCGGAGTTCAACTACCTCTCGATCAGCGATGCCTTCGCGACAGGCTCGTCGATCATGCCGCAGAAAAAGAACGCCGACATCGCCGAGCTGGTGCGCGGCAAAACGGGTCGCGTCTACGGCAACCTGATGAATTTGCTCACCATCATGAAGGGGCTGCCGCTCTCCTACAACCGCGACATGCAGGAGGACAAGCCGCCGCTGTTCGACACCGCTGAAACCACCGCGTCGAGCCTTTCGGTCTTCCGCCGGATGATCGAAAAGACCTGGCTGAACGAGGAGCGCCTCGCCCGACTCACCGCCGAAGACCTGAGCCTCGCCACCGAGATCGCCGAGTACCTCGTCAAGAAGCAGATTCCTTTCCGCGACGCCCACCGCATCACCGGCAAGATCGTGGCTTATGCCATCGAACAGGGCAAAACCCTGCCGACCATCTCGCTCGACGAGTACCGCACCTTCTCTGAAGCCTTCGACGAAGGGATCTACGACGACCTCAAACCCGACGCCAGCGTCAACTCCAAGAAAACCGCTGGCAGCTGCTCGTTCAAATCGGTCGAAGAGCAGATCGCGCGAGCAAAAGGTTTGTAAGGGCGCGCAGTTCGTCCATGTTGTCAAACATCCACTTTTCCACCAATAAAAAAGGCGCTCCATCACCGAGCGCCTTTTTTATTGGAATGTTGCTGCCGCTTATTTCACCGGCACCGCCAGCCTGACAGCAGGCCTTGCCAACGGAGCCGCGGCGGGAACTGCCGGGCGCGACTTGAGCGCCACGAGATCATCGAGAATTCCGGCAGCCTCCTGCAGGATGAAATCCGTTTTCTTCTTTTTCCCGGTATCGGCATTCTGGTCTCCCCAGCGATCCTGTATCTCTTTCAGGGTCTTGTTCTCCACTTGAAAGCCTTTTTCCTGGAGTGACACGCTTTTCTTCTGCCTGATACGGTTCAGGGTTGCCAGATCGGCCAGATAGGACTGGTAGAGCTTGTCTTTGGCGGACTGTTCGGCGAACGCCTTCTTCAGTAAAACAATATCCTCTTTGGTGACGACTCCTGATGGTGTATAGGCAGCCCTTGAGATGGTTGTCCAGGGCAGGCTGCTGGTGTAGGTATCTTCACCCACCACCTCCGGGTCGATCAGGGACGGAAGGACGATATCCGGCAGAACACCGATATGCTGGGTACTACCGCCAGAGATGCGGTAGAACTTGGCGATGGTCAACTTGAGCTGGCCGAGGTCAGCCTGTTTCATGAACATGCTGAATGGTCTCTGGATGGTGACGATGCTCTGCACGGTACCCTTGCCGAAGGTTCTGTCTCCAACGATGAGTCCTCGCCCGTAATCCTGGATCGCCGCGGCGAAAATCTCCGAGGCCGATGCGCTGTAGCGGTTGACCAGCACCACCAGCGGCCCCCGGTAAAGCATCGGGTAATTTTCGTCATTCAGCACCATCTTGCCGCCGAGAGCGTTGCTGACCTGCACGACCGGCCCCTTGCCGGTGAACAGGCCGGTGACATTGACGGCCTCTTCGAGCGATCCACCGCCGTTTTCCCTCAGATCAACGATGATTCCCTCCACATTCTCCTGCTTCAGCTCGTTGATGATTCTGGTCACATCCTTCGTAGTACTCGCGTAGTTCTGCTTTTGCTGCCGTTCGCCTTCGAAATCGAGATAGAACGACGGCAGAACGATGACGCCGATTTTGTGCCCGTTCTCGTAGATGATCTTTTTCTGCGCGGCCTGCTCCTGCAAGTCAACCTTGGCTCTTACCAGTCGGATGATGCTTGCAGGCCCTTTGCCTGCCTGGCTGGCTGGAAGAATCTTGAGCCTGACAACGGTGCCTTTTGGGCCTCTGATCTTCTTGACGACATCGTTGATACGCCATCCGATCACATCGACAATCTCCCCCTTTTCTCCCTGACCAACGCCAACGATCTTGTCGCCTTTTTTGAGGAGGCTGCTTTTGAACGCCGGACCGCCCGGAATGATTTCGTTCACTACAGTGTATTCGTTTTCCATCTGAAGCTTGGCGCCGATTCCTTCAAGCGAACGGCTCATGTCGATCTGAAAGTTCTCGTATTCATCCGGCGAGAAGTAGTCGGTATGAGGATCGAATGAAGTGGTGACGGCATACATATATGCCATAAAAGCGTCTTCCGGCTTCTGCTGATTGAAAAGCTTGAGACGGTTGTCAAGGCTTTTCATGACTTCGGCCTTGATATTTTTCCCCTTTTCCCCTGAAAACTTCGTGCTCAGGTACTGGTATTTCAGCTCCTTGCGCCACAGGTCGTGCAGTTCGGCCTGATTGGCCGGCCAAGGGGCGGTCTTGCTTCGCTGGAGTTCAAGCGTCTCTGGGGCAGTGAAATCAAACTTCGCCGTTTCAAGCGTGCTTTTCATGTACGCCATCTTCTCTCTGGCCCTTTTCAGGAACTGGTTGTAGATGGCGAAACCTCCTGCAGGATTACCGGAAACGAAATCATCGTCTAAGTGAATACCAATCTCCTGCCTGAGCTTTTCAACCTCGGGAGCCGTGAAATAACTGCGGTTATTGTCGAGATTATCGAGGTAACGCTTGAAAATCTGCTGGGCAAGAGAGTCGTTGACCGGCACTTTGCGGTAATGGTTCTGAAGTAGATACTGGGCGATGTAACGAGTAGCCTCCTCCTGGTTCGAGGTGGGCTTCAAAAGCACTGGCTGGGCTGCTTTCCCGACAGCAGCCATCGAGTGATTCCAGGAGATGGTTAGAAGCAGCAGGAAAAACAGAACAGGGTAACGTGCGTTATGTATCTTTTTCATAAAATGACTGTAAAGCTTTGGTGAATTCATTCGAAGCTGGACTGGCCGCAGTTCAGCCAATTCCTGCTCAGTTGTATTATATTACAAAAACACAGTATCTGCATAACAGGTTTCTGCGTAATCCGTAAATTCATTCAGAATTATACCCTTTGACACCACAACCCAAACAATCACAAACGGAGTACACTCTATGAAAAAAATCACCGGTTATAAAGAGTTGGGACTTGTCAACAGCCGTGAACTTTTCGCCAAAGCCGTCAGCGGCGGATACGCCATTCCTGCGTATAACTTCAACAATCTCGAACAGCTCCAGGCAATTATCATGGCTTGCGTCGAGACCGCTTCACCGGTCATCCTCCAGGTTTCCAAAGGTGCGCGCAGCTACGCCAACCAGACCCTGTTACGCCATCTGGCCGCAGGTGCGGTCGAGTACGCCGCTGAACTCGGTTGCGAGATTCCGATCGTGCTGCACCTCGATCACGGCGACAGCTTCGAGCTGTGCAAGGATTGTATCGAGACCGGCTTCTCGTCGGTAATGATCGACGGCTCGCACCTGAGCTATGAGGACAATGTGTCGCTGACCCGCAAGGTCGTTGAATTTGCGCACCAGCATGACGTTACGGTCGAAGGCGAGCTGGGTGTACTGGCAGGCATCGAAGACGAAGTTCACGCTGCAGAGCACACTTACACCGAGCCGGATCAGGTCGAGGATTTCGTCGGCAAAACCGGCGTGGATAGTCTGGCCATCGCCATCGGCACTTCGCACGGCGCGTTCAAGTTCAAGCCGGGTGAAGATCACAAAATCAGGCTCGACATCCTCGCCGAGATCGAGAAGCGCATTCCCGGCTTCCCCATCGTGCTGCACGGCGCGTCGTCGGTTCCGCAGGATCTGGTGCAGATGATCAACGCCCACGGCGGCAAGCTCAAGGATGCGGTCGGCATCGGCGAAGACCAGCTTCGCGAAGCCGCACGCTCGGCAGTCTGCAAGATCAACATCGACTCCGACGGACGCCTCGCCATGACCGCCGCCGTCCGCAAGGTGCTCGACGAAAAGCCGGAAGAGTTCGATCCGCGCAAATACCTCGGCCCGGCCCGCGACTCGCTCAAGAAGCTCTACATGCACAAAATCGTCAACGTGCTCGGCTCGAACGGCAAAGCGTAAAAAAAGCTTTACCCACAAATCAAAAGAGGCTGGCCCGGTTCACCCCGGCCAGCCTCTTTCTTTTTCCCCCTTTGTTCACCTCGTCCACGACGTCCATTTTTCTCTTCACCCCGCAAGAAACCTTAGCGCGAGGTAGCTCATCATGCCCATGCCGGTTTCGAGCGCGTGCTCGTCGGGATCGAAGGTTGGTGAGTGCAAGAGATTTCCCGGTGCGGAATCGGGAAGCCCCGTGCCAAGCTGCCAGAAGCTTCCGGGACACTCCTGCAAGTAATAGGCGAAATCCTCGGCGGTCATGACCGGCTCCGATTGGCGCACGTTGCCATCGCCAAGATACTCCTTGCCCGCCTCCCATGCCAGGTCAGTCATGGCCGGATCGTTGTAAAGCACCGGATAGCCACTTCTGATCTCCACTTCGGCCTCAACGTCAAATGCATCGGCAACCTGCCGCACCGTTTTTTCAAACTTCTTGTGCAGGAGCGCCCGAAGCTCTTCGTTCATGGTTCTCATGGTGCCCATCATGGTCACGTTGCCGGGTATGATGTTGGTGGCGTGACCGCCGCTGATCGAGGCGATGGAAAGCACCGCTGATTCGTGCGGCGGAGCAACGCGGCTGACCAGATGCTGGAGCGCGGTGATGATGTGCGCCGACGCAAGGATCGGGTCGCGAGTCTTGTGCGGAGCTGAAGCGTGGCCGCCCTGGCCGTGAATCGTGACATAGAGTTCGTCGGCGGCGGCCATGAAACCGCCCTTGCACATGGCAACAGTGCCGCTTCGGACGTTCGGGAAACAGTGCTGCGCGAAGATCGCTGATGGCCTGTACTTCTTGAGCAGTCCGGCATCGATCAGCGGTTTGGCTCCGCCTGGTGCTTTCTCTTCGGCAGGCTGGAAAATCAGCAGCACGTCGCCCTTCAGCAAAGCCTTCATACCATTGAGCACGGTGGCCGCGCCGAGCAGCATTGCCGTGTGCATGTCGTGACCGCAGGCGTGCATGCAGCGCTCGATCGTCGAGCAGAAATCGTGCCGGTTCTCCTCCTGAAGCGGAAGGGCGTCGATGTCGGCCCGCAGCGCCACCGTGCGCCGTTCTCCAGTTGACGGAGCCCCCTCGCCACGCAGGAGCGCGACCACGCCCGTTTCCATGAGTGGCGGCTCGGCCTCGATGCCGAGTCCGGCGAGATACTCCTTGATGAATGCCGTTGTCTTGAACTCCAGATAGGAAAGTTCGGGATGTTTGTGCAGATGACGCCGCAGCGCCGCTACGTCAGGATAGATTTTGTGTGCAGCCTCCCGAACCCTGGCTGCAATGGTACTGAACTCTTCACTTTGCATAAAGCCGTGTCTGTCATTATGTCGCCTGGCCGTCGCGCCTTACATGTCCATGTAGTGGATAAATTCAAGCGCCTTTTCCCTAAGCTCATCGTAACCGGCATCCGGAAACGATGAGTGATACCGGATGATGTATCCGTAATTCTCCATGTTCCTGACCAGACGGAAGAAGTCGTGGGTGGCGACCCTGAAAAAAATAATTCTGCCTTCGCTGGACGCACCTGTAGGCCACGAAGTAAAGCTGAGGATCGAAGCGTCGTTTTTTTCGATGGTGTCGATGATCTCCGACAGCTTCGCGCCGGTCGGCGGCACCTCGATCTCCATGGTCGAGCCCCCCTCACCGGAGTGTATGCGTTCGGCGAGGAAACCAAGAATTCGTTTGCTTGAAACCACCCCCTCGTACCGGCCCTCGTCGTCGGCAAGAGGTACAACACCGCACCTTACCAACGCCACAGAGATGAGATTGTCAAAAAGCTGATCGTCTGGCCGGTAAGCCTTGGCAGCTTCAAGCATCTTCGCACCGAGTTTCTCCTTCGCTGGCGGCCACCCCTTCCTGCCTTCGAGCAAGCGGGAAAGGTGGACCATGCCAAGGTAGCGTTCGCCGTCGAGCAGCGGAGCGCATACGCACCCCGAAGCTGCGAGCCGCCTTGCCGCATCAGCTGTCGAACCGCCGAGAGTGAAGACCGGATAGTCCGTCTCGGCCAGATATGAGAAGGTTACCGACATTCAGCAGCAAAACTCGATTTTATCGACGCGTCGCTGGTGACGTCCACCCTCGAATTCCGAAGCGAACCAGCTTTCGAGAATCTTCGCTGCACTGGTTTCGTCGTTGAAACGTGCTCCGAAGGCGAGCACATTGGCATCATTGTGCTGACGCGCCAGCGCCGCGTATTCAGGATTGCACACGTTTGCCGCGCGGATGCCCTTCACCTTGTTGGCGGCGATGGAGATGCCGATGCCGGTGCCGCACATCAGAATTCCCTGATCGAAATCCCCGCGGGCGACCGCCTCAGCAACCTTGTGACCGTAATCGGGATAATCGACTGATTCGGCGGAATAGGGACCCATATCCTCGAAATCATAGCCATGTTTTTCAAGCCATGAGAGCACGAACTTCTTCAGCTCCACTCCTGCATGATCGCTTCCAACTGCAATCTTCATAATCCTTTAACCTTTGTTTTGATGTTTTTCTTCCTCCGGAGAGAGCGCCGCATAAACAGCCTCTGGCTGTCGACTGCTGGCCGCCCGCCCCGTTTTCTGATATAGGTTCCGTCCGGCTGCATCTCCCACGATTTGCGGTTATCGCCCAGGTTCAGTTCAAGATCGGATTTGATCGATTCAACCAGGCGCGGTTCAATAACGGGAAAAAGCGTCTCGACCCGCTTGTCGAGGTTACGCGGCATGATGTCAGCACTGCCCAGAAAAATCCGGGCATGGTCTCCATTATTAAAATAATAGACCCGGCTGTGTTCGAGAAATCTTCCGATCACGCTGACAACCCGGATGTTTTCGCTAATGCCGGGAATACCAGGCTTGAGGCAGCATATACCCCGGATGGCCAGATCGACCTTCACGCCGGCCATCGAGGCGCGGTAGAGCGCCCGGATGATCTCCTCATCGACCAGTGCATTCATCTTCATGACGATCCTGCCGTTGCCGGTGTGCTTCTGGTGGTCGACTTCGTGGCGGATCATCTCCATGATCCATCGCCGCGTATTAAGCGGCGAAACGATCAGCGAGCGATATTCGCGATGCTTCGAGTAGCCGGTCAGCGAGTTGAACAGCTCGGTGACGTCGTCGGCAAGCACCGGGTCGGTCGTCAGATAGCTGTAATCGGTATAAATTCTCGCGGTCACGCTGTTATAGTTGCCGGTGCCGAGATGCAGGTAGTGGCGAAGCCCCTCCTGCTCCCGCCGTACGATCATCGTGAGCTTGGCGTGAGTCTTCAGGCCGGGCAGGCCGTAAACCACGTGCGCTCCGGCATCTTCGAGCGAACGCGCCCAGAGGATGTTGTTCTCCTCGTCAAACCTTGCCTTCAGCTCGACCAGCACCGCCACCTGCTTGCGCTGCTCGGCGGCGAACATCAGCGCCTTGACCACCGGCGAGTTGCTGCCTACCCGGTAGAGCGTCTGCTTGATAGAGAGCACATCGGGATCGCGCGCCGCCTGCCAGATGAGATCAACCACTGGCTTGAACGAGTCGTATGGGTGATGCAGCAGCATATCGCCGGAACGCATTTCAGCAAATATGTCAGCAGTCCGCTTGTCATCGAGCGGATTGTTCGGCACGAAAAGTTCGTCTTTCAGATCAGGCCTGTCTATTTTAAGCAGCTCTATCAGCGCGCTCATGCCAAGCACGCCGCCAATTTCGTAGACGTTCCGCTCGTAAGTTTCAAGGTTCTTGACGAGGAGGCTCCGGATGGAGTGCGGCATGTCGGGATTGATATCGAGACGTACCACCTTGCCGTAGCGACGCGAACGCACTCCCTGCTCGATGCTTTCAAGCAGATCGCCGGCCTCATCCTCTTCGATCTCGATGTCCGCATCGCGGATGATCCTGAATGGATGGCACTGCAGGATGCGCATCTTTGGAAAGAGCTGATCGAGGTTGTGCTCGACAAGATCTTCGAGCAACAACAGTCGAATCCGGTCGTCGCCGAAGCCAAGTCCCTCGATCTGGTCGAGCCGGACAATTCTCGACAGAATGCCGGGAACCTTGACGCGAGCAAACTTGATCGCTCCGCTCTCCTCGTCCTCAAGCTCGATTGCAAGATTCAGCGAGAGGTTGGACATGAACGGAAAGGGATGGCCCGTATCGAAAGCGAGCGGAGTCAGAACAGGAAAAATCTCCTTTCTGAAATAGTCACGGAGAACCTGCTGCTGATGCTCCGAAAGCGATGATGCGCTGACAAATTCAATCCCCCTCCTTTTGAGGGACGGAATAATCTCCTCGAAAAAACAGGTGTTACGCTGCCGGATCTGCTCGATGACTCGCTCGCGGATCTGCTCGACCATCTCCATGGGCGTGAGCCCATCGACCGAGCGCTCGTTGATACCCGCGGCGCACTGGTCATCGAGTCCCGCCACGCGGATCATGAAAAACTCGTCGAGGTTGGAGCTGAAAATCGAGATGAACTTGATGCGCTCCAGCAACGGATGCGCAGCGGAATCGAGAGCCTCTTCGAGAACCCGCTGGTTGAAATCGATCCAGCTCAGCTCACGGTTCACGTAGAGCAAGGGATCGCGCAGATCCGGCTCGGCTATAGCCGCCGGAACCAATGTCCCGTTTTCCGCATCTCTCATTTGCTGTTGTGCTGGCAATTGATGATTTCATTTTCTGTGACCACCATGTCGAGCGGCTCGTCCCAGGGATCACACGGCACCGACGGAACCTCCTGAAAGCTGAATGCCAAACCGATTTTCACCGGATGGATACCATGCCCAGACAGACGGCTGAAGAAACGGTCGTACCAACCTTTTCCAAAACCGATCCGCCCTCCTCTCCGGTCAAAACCCGCGAGTGGCACAAAGACCACCTCGAAACGCTCCTCTCCGGATAGCACGAGCGGCTCGGGAGTGGGCGGTGCCGATACCGAAATCCTGAACTTTTGGGCAGAATGGTAAATGGCAGCCTTCATGACCCCCTTTTCAATATAAGGCATATACACCGCTTTCCCTTCGAGTGCAAGCCTTTCGAGCAGCTCAAACGTGCGGACCTCGCGGTCATGCTCCATCGAGACGTAGCAATGAATCCTCCTTGCCTCACGAAGGAGCGGCAAGAATGCGGCTTGCGTCTGAATCTGTTCGCTATCGGCAAGCCATCGCTTCAGTTCGAATGCCCTGCGCCTTGCGAGCAGGTTTTTCCGTAATACAGCCTTGCTCTCCATCACCGTTTCCATGCCGGATCGAGTCCGTTGTTCTTGCCTGCAATCCCGGTCATAAAAGCCGGTTACAGGCGGTTAACTAACCAGATTAACTTGTAAGATAGTAAATATGAACACGATAACGCAGAACAGCTGTATTTCTCGTCCCTACCCTTACCATGCCCGGAAACACCGGCATAATGACTGCTCATGCGCGTCAACTGCGGCCATCTCGACGTTTCCTTTATGTGAAATGAGGAAGGATTGTATTACATTGAAAAATAATTGGCCTGCGCATTGTTCATCAGATGCCTTGCGTGGTTCACCTCGGTTATTTCAATTTTCTTTTAACACATAACTACTGATTATCATGGCAAACGAATCAGGAAACATTGGCGTATTCGGCGATCTCTTCACGGCTGTTGGCGACCTGGCCCAGCAGGCCACCGACATGGCCGGAAGCGCACTCAAAACAGCCACCGACACGGTTCAACCGGTAACCAACGCATGTGTGCAGCTCTGCACGACCGCTATCAATTCGGCAACGCAGCTTGTCGAGGGTGCCACCAAAGCCATCACCACGGCGATCGCACCGAAGCAGTAACCGGCTTATGCGGGCTCTGGGATACCGGCAAAACCGGTGAACCAGACAGACTGAAAAACGAGAAACCCTTTACACCACACGGTTGTAAAGGGTTTCTCGTTTTTTGGGAAACGATATCATAACGCCAGGGCTTTTCAAAGCTGGCATGAACGGCCTGGATCGATCGATTTCAGCGAAGCAACAAGCTGGTTCAATTGCCTGTTGTAAAGAGCGTTGTCATGCTCCCACCCATAAAACAGGGGAATGAAATTTTTCCTCAGCTCCCTACCAAAATTCCGTCCGCTTTCGTGATCGGTCAGGTCCCACTCATTAAGCCGGTCTTCCTTGACCAGGCTGACCGGAAAGAGCAACCGCTGTCCATCCCTTGCTTCACGTTGAACTACTTTGAAGAACGTGTTTTTCAACCACTCTCCCTTCATGCTGGCATCGGAAACGACAAGCAGCATCTTTTCACAGCACTGATTCGCCCGATCAAGATGCTGGTCGAGATAACGGTTGCTTTTGAGCGTGTCCGGGCAAAGCCAGCACCTGATCCCATGCATCTGCAAGTCGGCGTACAGACGTTCGACAAACTTCTTGTCCCGCGAGCTGTGGCTGATGATACATGACAGGTAATCAAAATCCTTGCCGGACATGGTCCTGACATGATCAATCATCCCCTCAGGCACCCCACAACCACGCATGAAAGCGTCGGAGAGTTTCCCAAGCGAACGGTAAAGCGTGCTGATGCTGACCTCCGATGGCCCCCGGTGATTGATCGCGTCAAGCCCTTTGACCGTTCTGAGATCGACATTCATGAAACTGGTGTGAAACGTCTCCGATCCACTCAGATTGGTCATATTCAGCTCCGCACCCCTGAAATTGGCCAGACAAAGATTGGCGTTCTCCAGATTGGCGTCGCAAAGATTGGCACCGGTAAAGTCAACGCCGCAGAGGCTGGTTCCCGTCAGATTCGCGCCGTTCAGGTTCGCCATGCTGAAATCAGCACCGCTCAGGTTCGCGCCTTTGAGATTGGTCCATCGAAGCCGGGCCCCGCCAAGATTGGCATCGCTCAGGTTGGCATCACTCAGATCAGCCTCGCTCAGGTCAGCTTTGCTCAGATCGGCTTCATGCAGATTGGCGTGATGCAGATTCACATCCCTGAGATCAGCCTCGTGCAGATCGGCCTCATGCAAATCCGTGTCGTGTAAATCCGCCCCCAAGAGATCAGCCTCATCGAGCTTGGTATCATGAAGATCGGCCTCTCCGGCATTTGCCATGCTCAATGCCACGCCGGACAAATCGGCCCAGCTCAAGAGCGCCTCGCGCATATCGCACTCGTTGAGGTTGGCACAGTTGAGCCTGGACCGCGTGAGAATCGCCCCTTTCAGATTGGCATGATTGAGGTCGGCCATGCTGAGATTGGCTCCGTCCAGAATTGCTTCGCTCATGTCGGCCCTGACAAGATTTGCTCCGCTGATATCGGCGTTCGACAGATCGCTCTGCCGCAAATCCGCGCCGGTGAAGTCCGCGCCGTTCAGCTTCGCATCCCTGAACGAAACCCTGCTGAGGCTGGCTCCGCTGAAATTGGCCGCCTTGAAACTTGCGCAGCTCAGGTTGGCTCCGGAAAGATCGGTCTCGCTGAAATCCTTTTTGTTGAACTCCACGGCCTCACCGGGATGCGCCTGTCTGTAGCGATTCCACTCCGGAACCGATCTGCGCAACATCTCGAACGCCTGAGTGGTTTTGGAGGTCTGGCTCCCGGGCTCCGGTTCCCGGTCAGAAATTGGCTCTTTTTTGTTCATGGAAATCAGGAATAAAATTTTTTAACTGTGAAGCTGGAGTCAGTTAGAAACTGCCAGCGAACTCCTGATCGATATCCAGACCTTCATGCCAGCCGCAAGATTATTCATATACAGCATGACCTTTCCGAACATAATTGTAATATATCAACAATATTCTGACTTGCCCCCGTTCCTGCAAAAAGCGAAAATTCGTGAGCCGCATTGTTTTTCTGCAATGAGAATCACCTCTTCTGTCAACACGTCAATAGCATGAAAACATTTTCATCTCTGTCAAAACCAGCCACTCATCGCTCGATTTACTGTGTCGGCAAAAACTACCCTGATCACGCTCGTGAAATGGCTTCATGGGAGACTGACAAGCCCGAGCCGCTGCATGAAAAGGAGCCTGTTATCTTTATGAAACCCGGCACGGCGCTTTCTACTGACGGCTGCACCTCGATACCACGGTTCGAAGGGCAGCTGGCAAGCAAGAACCTTCATTACGAAGGCGAGCTGGTGCTGCTGATTGGCGCGGATGCTGATGAAGTATCGCTTGCCGACGCTTCGGCGATCATCGCCGGTTACGCCGCCGGGCTCGACATGACGCTGCGCGATGTACAGCTCGAAGCCAAAAATGCCGGAAATCCCTGGCTGAAAAGCAAGGGGTTCCGCCAGAGCGCACTCGTCTCGGAGTTCATCGCTCCGGAATCGGCTGGCCCGTGGGCTGAACTCGCCATTTCGCTGCGGCTGAACGGAGAGCAGAAGCAGCACTCGAAGGTCTCGAAAATGACCTTTTCACCGGCCTATCTGGTGCATTATTTATCGTATATTTACGGGCTGCGAGCCGGAGACCTTGTCTTTACCGGTACTCCTGCGGGCGTCGGAAGCGTGCTGCCGGGCGATCGTCTCGACGTTTCGCTTGAAACCGGCGACGACCATTCGCAGGCAAAAATACTGGTATCGCTCCAGGCGATTGTTTCCTGAACTATTTCATTCCCCGACCATGAGCACTCTGTTTCTGAACGCAAGACTTCTGAATCCCGCTGAAAATCTCGATACCGTCGGCTCGATAAAGATAGGCGACGACGGCCTCATCGAGGCGGTCGCGGCTGGCGGCGAATCAATCCCGGCGAAGGCGGAAGACAACGTCATCGATCTCGCAGGCAAGGTGCTCGCTCCAGGCCTTTTCGATATGCACTGCCACTTCAGGGAACCCGGACAGGAATACAAGGAGACGCTTGAAACCGGCTCCGCCGCTGCTGTTGCTGGCGGTTTCACCGGTGTGGCGCTCATGCCGAACACCAGGCCGGTCATCGACAGCCCGCTCGGCGTAGCCTACATCCGCCATCACAGCGCCGGACTGCCGATCGACCTCGAGGTGATCGGCGCCATGACTGTCGAAAGCCGGGGCGAAGCGCTCGCGCCGTATGGCAAATACGCTTCGTACAGCGTCAAGGCCGTTTCGGATGACGGCACGGCCATCCAGAGCTCACAGATCATGCGCCTCGCAATCGAATATGCCGCCAACTTCGACCTGCTCCTGATCCAGCACGCTGAAGACAAGCACCTCACTGCTGGCGGCATCATGAACGATGGCGCAGTCTCGGCAATGCTCGGGCTGAAAGGGATTCCCGAAGTGGCCGAACCGATCATGATCGCCCGCGACCTGCAACTCATCGCCTGGCTGAAAAAGCACAAGCTGAACGGAGCCGTAGCGGAACCGCGCTACCACGTGGCGCACATCAGCACCGCAGAATCGGTCGCTCTGGTGCGCAAGGCAAAAGCCGCGGGGCTGAAGGTCACCTGCGAAGTGACGCCACACCACTTCACCCTGACCGAGCACGATCTGTCGGGCACCATCGAAAAGGGCAACTTCATCATGAAGCCCCCGCTCGCTTCGGTGGAAAACCGCGACGCCCTCATCGAAGGACTGCGGGACGGCACCATCGATGCTATCGCCACCGATCATGCCCCTCATGCCAAGCACGAAAAGGAGTGTCCGCCCGATCAGGCGGCGTTCGGCATCATCGGCCTTGAAACCTCACTCGGCCTGACCATCACCGAACTGGTGGACAAAGGAGTCATCACCCTGTCGCAAGCCATCAAGCTGCTCTCAACCAATCCCAGACGCATCATGGGCCTCGAAACCATCCTCTTCCAGGCGGGTCGCAAAGCCAACCTCACCATCATCGATCCCGACTGCGACTGGACAGTCAGCGAATCGGATTTCGGCTCGAAGTCGAGAAACACTCCCTTCATGGGACGCAAGCTCAAAGGCAGAGCACTGGGTGTCTACCATAACGGCAAGCTCATCATGCGCTGAACGTGCCAAATGGAAACAAAGTGTTTTATCTTTTTTCTTTACACTATTTTTCTTACTTTCGGTATCTTTTTAGTTGAATTTGTTGTACAGCATCAACCCAAAGCATTTTATATACACGACCTATGGCCAAGAAACAAACGTTCGGTGACAAGCAGAAAAAAGGCACTGTTGATTTCAAAATGGCGAAGCTGGTCTATTCGGTGAAGTCCGAAAAAACCAATGCATGGAAATTCGTCGAGAAGAGCGTCCGCATTCCCAATGGCGAGAACGAACTCGACGTCCTGAAAAAAGCGATGGCTGGCCAGGGGAAGTAATCCCGGCAAAGCCCCCCTGCTTTTTTTGTCTGATCTCATCTCATGAACGATCACCAATCTCATTCCCGGGAAGAAAACGCCCGGGAATGGTTCGAAGAGTGGTTCGACCATCCCCTCTATCTCAAGGTTTATCATCACCGCGACGCCGAAGAGGCGGAGCGCTGTGTGCGGACCATTCTCGACCTGATCGGAATCAATCCGGCAGACCAGACCACGCACTCCGTTCTCGACATCGCCTGCGGCGCGGGACGCCATGCGCTTTCCTTTGCCCGCACAGGCCTGCGTGTAACTGCCAATGACCTCTCGCCCTACCTGCTCGACCAAGCCCGAGAGCAGGCAACGACAGAGGGAATCGAAATGGAGTTCAGCCGGCAGGACATGAGAACGATCCGCTTCGAACGCAAGTTTGACCTTATCGCTCAACTGTTTTCAAGTTTCGGCTACTTCGAGACCGATCAGGAAGATCGTGATGTGATCGCCAATATAGCTTCCCTGCTCAACCCCGGCGGCTGGTACGTGCTCGACCTGATCAATCCCGCGCAACTGAAAAGCCAGTTTACCCCGCGCACTGAACGAAACTCCGAATCGCTGTCGATTATCGAAGAGCGCACGCTTTCCGAACGCCATGTCACCAAAAGGATCACCCTGCATGAGGCCAACGGCAGGGAGCACTCTTTTACCGAGTCGGTCCGGATATACAGCCCGGCTGAGGCCTTCTCGCTGCTCGAATCGGGCGGCTTTGCCGTTGAACGAGTAGTCGGCGACTATGAGGGCAGCCCGTTTGACGAAGCAACCTCCCCGCGCATGATGTTGCTCGCCCGCCTGTCGGCATCCCGATCCTGACCAACATCTATTTCATTCCTCCATATCCAAATCGCTATCGGAACCTGATTCATCACGACCGTTCGATGAAGGCGGCGAAACCGATTTCGATTATCAGAAAGTTCTCACTTCAGCAATAACTTCCCAAGCGTGTCAACGCCTGCTTTGCGCCCGACGGCGAGGAGGCGCTGGAAGAGCTGGGCGGTGAGGTAGGCGTCGCCGGGTGAGGTGTGGCGATCGTAGAGACAGATGCCATAGCGGGCACAGAGATTGTCGAGACGATACTCTCCGCTTTTGTGAGCAAGATTATAATATGGCCCTTTTTCGAGCCGCTTGGCAAAACTGGCCGTATCGAGCGCCTCGTTAAACAGCTTGATGCCGTACCGCTGCGAGAGCACACGGCCAACCATGGCGATATCAAAATCAGCGTGATGCGCCACAATCACCCCGTTGCCGAGATAATCGAGAAAACGGCATACCGCCTCGTCCTCCTCCATCCCCTGGGTAAGATCCCGCTTCAGGATTCCGTGTACGCTGACCGCATCCTTGCCGCCAATAGCTTCCTGGCGAAGCAGCACCTCGAACGAATCGGCGATGTCGATGGTCGAGCCCTTCATGGACACTGCGCCAATTGAAAGTATTCGGTCCTTGACGAGATCGAAACCGCTGGTTTCTGTATCGAAAATGACGAAACGCAGCTCGTCAAGCGGTGTATTGCGCTGTAACGGGTGGTCGAACAGGCTGACGTACCGGCAAATGCTCTCCGGCAGCAAACCTTTGCGGCAACGCCTCGACACCTGGATTTTGCGGGCAAACTCAAGCACGAATGTAGTCGAGCTGGTAACGGAGGTTCAACATGCTTTGAACCTTGCCAATGGTTGTAAAAAGATCTCTCAGCTCCTGGCGCTGCATCTTGTTAAGGTGTTCCGGATCGATGTATCGCCCAGAAGACTTTTCGGCCAGGCCGTGCTCGGTACGCAGGCGCATAAGGAACTCGTAGCCTTGAGCAGCCTCTTCGGCAAGCTCCTGAAACGATGGCAGCAACTGACCGATACGCCGGAAACGTTCGACCGTGCCAAGGAAATCGGTCACTCCGAATTCACATGCCAACACCCTGGCCGCATCCGAAAGCGGCATCATGGCGCGCGCCTTGATATCGAACTCGTGAGCATGTTCACGGCTCTTCTCGACCAGGAAGTTCCGGAAAAAGCCCAGTGGTGGCGGATTCTGCAAGGCATTCTTCGCAAAGAATTGTAAAAAACCACGACCACGCGCGATCTCGGTATTGATTTCACGCTTCATTTCAAGAGCGAGGGCCGTACTCCCATAGACCGGTCTGAAGTCGAAAAAGATGGTCGAGTTCATCAAAGCCTTCGGCTCGGGTGTGCCGATCCATTTGCGGAAATAGTTCATCCATCCGCTCAGCGGCTGGCACCATTCAGGATTGCTCGCCATGATTTCCGCCGGGCATGGTTTGAAGCCGCAGGCAACCAGAATGGCGGTGACCCGTTTGCCGAGTTCGAGAAATACTCGCTGCACGGTCTCGCGTGAAGCATCATTTTCGGGATCGCGGAAAAGAATGGCGTTATCCAGATCGGTTCTGAGCAATTGCTCCTTGCGCCCCTCGCTGCCAAGCGAAAGCCAGCAGAACTCGATGTCGGGCAGGTCGATTCCCTCTCGCTTCATGTCGGCAACTGAAAACTCGATCGCCTTGACGATCAGCGCGTCGTTCAGTTCGGTGAAAATATTCGAGATAAAATGGATGGCTACGTCCTGAGCAATGTACATCTTCAGCAGCTTTTCAGCTTTCTCCCGCTCTTGCGAGAGCTGCTCGACGCTCTCGGACTGCATGATCGCCTTCATGATCACGGCGGGGTTGATCCCTTCGGAGGTGACGATGTCGTGCTCGGAGATGATGCCGATGACTGGTGTGTCTGCCGTGCCGTCTTCGGTGATGCAGAAGTGACGAAGCTTGGTCCTGACCATGAGCATCATCATATCAGCCACCGTCTTCCCGGCGGTGATAGTGTAGACCGGGCTCGTCATGATTTCGCTGACAGGACGCTCGTTGACCTGTCCGGCGATCGCCACCACCTTCTTGCGCAAATCGGTATCGGTAATGATGCCGAGCGGATGGCGGTTTTCCGCAGCGACGATGATCGAGCCGATGTTGTTTTCGGACATAACTTTGGCCGCTTCCCGGATCGGGATACCGGGGGCGCAGGTGATGACGTTGCGCACCTGGTCGACCACCAGCGTCTCGTTGGCGAGCAGGCTGCCGCCGCCGGGCTCCATCAGGCTCCTTCGCATGTCGATGGCCTCGGAGAGGGAGTGCTCGATATGCTGCACGCTGCGGGCGATCGCGCCGGTGAAGTATGCCGCGACCGATGGCTCCGACTGAACCAGTTCCCTGATGGTTTCGACCGGAATGGCAAGCAGCAGGCTCTCCTCGACCACCTGCGCCGAGAGCAGGTAAGTGCTGGTGCCGAATATGGCGCGCACACCGAACAGGTCGCCTTCGTCGCACAGATCGACGAGCACCTCTTCGCCATCAATCGAATCGAACAGGCGCACGGCACCCTTCATGACCATGTAGGAAAACCTGCCGAGTTCGTCTCCTTTCCTGAAAAGCGTTTCCCCCTCTTCATGATACTCCACGGCAAGCGAAGCGGCGATTTTCCGGTTTTTGTCGAGACTGAGACGATCGAACGGCGGATATTTGCCCAGATCGGCGGCTACCCTTTCGACGATGGTATTCGACGGAGTGGTTGTTTGCATGGGACAATCCTCCTCTCGATGACTGAGGTGTTGAAGGCTTTTGGCCGGCTACAGGCAGGCACCGGCATAACAATACTTGCTCCCAGATGAGACGCGGCGTCAGTTCAGCATACGGCGTTCACGATACCATTCAAACGTCCGCCGGATGCTCTCTGCAAACGGTTCATAGCGCATACCCAGTTCCCGCTGGGCTTTCGACGAATCGAAATACAGAAATTTCGAGGCCACGGTGAACATGGTCATGTTGAACAGCTTCGAAATCTTTTTCCTTTCCGGACGGAACTTAAGGAGAAAACTGACCGCATGAGCTGCCCAGATCGGCAGCGGAAAGGAACGCTGGTGCACGCCGGTGACATCCATGATCGTCTGGGCCAGCTCTTTGAACGAAACATTGTCACCACCGACAATATAGCGCTCGCCCATGCGCCCTTTCTTCATGGCTGTAATGAGACAGTCAATCACGATCTCCACATCCACTACACATATTCCACCTAATGGATAAAACGGCATCTTGCGCTTGTAGACATCCTTGATGATGCGCCCGGCGTTAAAATTGATATCACCCGCACCGAAGACAAATGCCGGCACCACGATGACACAGTCCATACCTTTTTTCACCTCTGCGGCGACGATCTTTTCCGCAGCATGTTTGGTTCTGGCATACTCCAGATCGATAGTGTCGAAATTCCAGCCGCTCTCCTCGTTGAACTTGCGGTTCGGGCCGCTGATTCCCACCGCCGTGATGGAACTCACATGCACCACCCTCCTGACCTTTGCCCGGCGACAGGCATCGAGCACGTTCTGTGTGCCTTCGACATTGATCCTTTGGAGAAGAGGATTTTTCCGGTCGCCCATATAGGTGATACCTGCGCAATGATAGACCTCTTCAGCTCCTTCGAACGCTCCGGAAAGCGAAGCGATATCCGTCACATCGCCGTAAACGAGAGTGATCCGGTCAAGGCACTCCTTGAGAGAGGCTAAATCGGAGCTGGCCCTGACCAGCGCGTGAACATCTTCGCCAGACGCAGCCAGCCTGTGGACAAGACGGGACCCGATGAACCCGGTGCCTCCGGTTACGACTATTTTCTTTCTCACAAATGCACTATGGTATTGAAGAACTGGTACTTTGACGAATGACGCCCCGGATTCGGTCTCCGGAGCGATATCCGTCTTATGATGACTTTTTACTCCTGAACCTTGATCTTGCCGTCCAGAATATCCTTGCGGATCGACTCGATACGCTCGTGCACGGACTGATCGATCAATTTTTCGGTATCGCTGTTCCAGACGTAATCGGTGTAACGGTCATCAAGACCGAACACCCGCTGCTTTCCGCCCTCGAACTTACCATGCATCGCCTCGTCGATTGTGGTCAGTACAGCCTTGTTGATCGCCTTGTTGATGCTGGTCAGCATATTCTCCGGAGCAGGCCACTCCAGGGCCATATCGGTGCAGATCACGAGCTTTTTCGATTCGCGCGCCGCCTCGATGACGCCCATGCCGCTCGCTCCTGCCGCCTGGTAGATAATATCCGCTCCCTGGCTGTACTGGCCAAGCGCAATTTCCTTGCCTTTGGCCGGATCGTTGAAGGCGCTGCCGGTCATGCCGATGAAGTTGGTGATGAGCTTGATGTCCGGCCTGGCATACTTCGCCCCCTCGATGTAGCCGGACTCGAATTTCCTGATGATGTTGGAATCCATGCCGCCGATGAAGCCGATGATGCCGGTTTTCGATTCGAGCGCCGCAATCGCTCCGGCAAGGAACGACCCCTTTTTCTCCTCGAACACAATGCCGGAGAGGTTCGACGGAATCTCTGCACCGGGCTGTGGATTGTAGTCGATACAGGCGAACTTCTTGTCGGGGAATTCTTTGGCGATAGCCGTAATGTCATCGGTAAAGAGCAGACCGACACCGATGATCAGCTTGATATCGGGATCGGCGGCCATTTGCCTCAGTGCAGCCTCGCGATCGGCACCCTCGCCTGATGGCTCGATGTAATCGAACTGTATCCCGAGCTTCTGCTTGGCCTGTTCAAGGCCGTTATAAGCCGAATCGTTGAACGACTTGTCTCCACGACCACCGACATCGAACACCAGGCCGACTTTGTAAGCGTTTGGATTGCTTTCCGAGACCTTTTTTTTCCCCGCGCATCCAGTAAGAAGCAGCATGAACATCGTCAGAATAGACGAAAGCCTGAAAAAGGGTGATGAATATTTCCGGTAAGTCATGCCTGTAGCGGAGGTTGATTCGTCAAAAATTTTGGCTTTTAATATAACAAAAAAAGGCGCGTTTCTCGAAAGCAGTGCCAGACACAACCGCTCGACGTGGAACCGGAGCTCGGATTACACAATGCCATCATTTTTCGACACTTAATCACGTTAAACCAAGCGGCTGGCAGCAAGAAGGAGGGTAGCCCGAATGAAAAGAGGCTGGCCCGATTTTATTTCCGGAACAGCCCCTCTTGAAAACGTTATTCTACGACAGCAGAAGTTTCCGTCACTCGTCACCCAATGATATACTTACGGCTTCAGCTGGTTTTCCCTCTGCGCGAACAGGCTTCTGATGCCTGGCAGCATCGAGAGAGCGGCCGAATCGTTGCCCAGCTTGACCGTTTCCGCAAGCTCGTCGATGGCGCGTCCGATGGTCTGGTTGACCATGATGTCCGCCTGGCCTGTACCGGGGGTCAGAAATCTGGTTTCACCGCCAAGCCGAAGCACTTTGGTTCTCACATCGGGCTTCGTGCAGCGACGCCCAATAGCTTCGATACGGTCAGCCCATTCAGCAGGACCAGCTGCGATTTCAGCCTTTTTTCTTTTGCCGACCGAGATTTCATCCATACCATTCGACACAAAAAGAACGGCCAGGCAGGTGACGCTCAGCACGTCAGCAATAATCCCCCCGGTTCTCATTCCCTGGAGCTCCAGAGTCAGACCAGCGATGGAGGCAAGAAACGCAAACAGCGCAATCACTGCGCTTATGATGGTTGAAAGGTTCCAGCCCAGACGGAATCCCCTGACGAGAGCATATGAGCCTGCCGAAAGTGACAGGGTAAAAAGAGCAACCGGGGCGAACTGCAATCCGCCATCGATGAGATTTCCGAAAAACAGCGCAAAAAAGAGAGCGAGAACCGTCAGCACGATGCCCAACGGCAGCAATACCCAAAGCCAGGATTGTTTCATTCCTCAGTAGTTTTATCGTCACGAAATGTTCCGCTTTACGGCGCCAGACACATCACGGCCAGAATCATTTCCGGCCGGCAGCGCCAACAGATAGCCAAGATAAGAAAATCCCTTGCAATAGCCCCAAATTCTCGGCACCCTCTTCGCCCTGTCAACCAGGCACTCATCACCAGCGTCCACCTTCACGGTATTCGTATTTCATGTACCATTTCATAAAGATAACCGGCGGGGTTTCGAGGGAAACATGCTACATTGCGTGTCCCGAATTTCGATCAACCTTATTGCATACCATGCCTTTTTCCGCTCTCGGAATCATCGATCATCTGCGCAAAGCCCTCGACCAGGAGGGGTACACATCTCCAACCCCGATACAGAAAGAAGCTATCCCGGTCATTCTCGAAGGTAACGACCTGCTCGCCTGCGCCCAGACCGGCACCGGCAAAACCGCCGCATTCGCGCTGCCCGTGCTGCAACTGCTGCACCAGAGCCGGATGCACGGCGAAAAGCGTAAAATCCGCTGCCTCGTGCTCACCCCGACCAGGGAGCTCGCAATCCAGATCGGCGAAAGCTTCACTGCCTATGGCCGTCATACCGGCCTCATAAACACCGTGATTTTTGGCGGCGTCAACCAGAACCCGCAGACCGCGCGGCTCGTGCGGGGCGTCGATATTCTGGTCGCCACGCCGGGCCGCCTGCTCGACCTGATCGGCCAGGGCCACCTGCACCTGCACGACATCGAATATTTCGTGCTCGACGAAGCTGACCGGATGCTCGACATGGGCTTCATTCACGACATCAGACGAGTACTGGCGGTTCTACCGAAAAAGCGGCAGTCACTCTTCTTTTCGGCCACCATGCCACCCGAAATCATCAAGCTCTCCGCTGCGATTCTGCACAACCCGAAAGAGGTCATGGTCACGCCGGTTTCATCGACCGTCGAGATCATCAACCAGCAGATTCTGTTCGTTGACCGCGAAAACAAGAACAGCCTGCTCGCGCACCTGCTCAAGGAACGAAACATCGAAAGCGCGCTGGTCTTCACGCGAACCAAGCACGGCGCGGACAAGGTGGCCCGTTTTCTGGCGCACCACGACATCACCGCCGAGGCGATTCACGGCAACAAATCGCAAAACGCCCGCCAGCGCGCACTCGGCAACTTCAAGACGAGGCAAACGAGAGTGCTGGTCGCCACCGACATCGCCGCAAGGGGAATCGACATCGATGAACTCGAATATGTCATCAACATCGATTTGCCCAACATCCCGGAAACCTACGTGCACCGCATTGGCCGAACTGGCCGGGCCGGAAACCGTGGAGCCGCCTACTCCTTCTGTAACGCCGAAGAGAAAGCCTACCTCCGCGACATCGAAAAACTGATCGCCCGAAAAATCCCGGTCATCGAAGATCATCCCTTTCCGATGGTGAACACAATTCCGGAAAATGCTGCAGCATCAAAGCAACCGGCAAGAAAGGTTCCCCATCAGAAAAAACCTTCTGGAACCCACCCCGGCAACTCGCACTGGAAACGAAAATGAAAACCGTATAAGAAATTCCCTCTGAGCAGTGGCTTTTGATTTATGCCGCTGGAATCGCTACTATTATTCTGATGCCTGACCTGACTGAAAAGGCATCAGCAACGCTGATTCACCGAGCGACCCAAAAACAACGGGAAGATCGTTACAGTGGGAAAAACAGAGCCGGAGCATACAGGTATTGTCACCTCGATTCGCGGAAGCGTGGTCGATATGCGCTTCGACGAGGCGCTGCCGCCGATCTACTCGGTTGTCAAGACCGGGCGTGAGATGGAGGTGATTGTCGAGATTCTCATGCAACTCGACCAGCGACACGTGCGGGGCATCGCCCTGACGCCAACCGAAGGACTCTGCCGCGGGATGAAAGCCCGCAACACAGGCTCGCCGCTCAAAGCACCCGTCGGCAAAGGCACCCTCTCAAGAATGTTCGATGTGTTCGGCAACGCCATTGACCGGCGCGGCCCTGTAACCAACGTCACCTGGCGCTCGGTGCATGGCGCTCCTCCCCCACTCTCCCGCCGCTCGACAAAGTCCGAGGTGTTCAAGACGGGCATCAAGATCATCGACCTGCTCGTACCGCTCGAACGCGGCGGCAAGGCGGGGCTGTTCGGCGGGGCGGGCGTCGGCAAGACCGTGCTCCTGACCGAGATGATCCACAACATGGTGAGCAAGGAGAGCGGCGTCAGCATCTTCTGCGGCATCGGCGAGCGGTGCCGCGAGGGCGAGGAGCTTTACCGCGACATGAGCGAGGCGGGCGTGCTCGACAACATGGTGATGGTGTTCGGCCAGATGAACGAACCGCCCGGCAGCCGCTTCCGCGTTGGCCTCACGGCGCTGACGATGGCCGAATACTTCCGTGACGACCTGCATCAGGAGGTGCTGCTGCTCATCGACAACATCTTCCGCTTCATCCAGGCCGGATCGGAGATTTCCGGCATGACAGGCCAGATGCCCTCCCGCCTCGGCTACCAGCCCACCATCGGCACCGAACTCTCCGCCCTTGAAGAGCGCATCGCCAACACCGGCACGGGCGCGATCACCTCGATTCAGGCGGTGTACGTTCCGGCGGACGACTTCACCGACCCTGCGGCCGTGCACACCTTTTCGCACCTCTCGGCCTCTTTGGTGCTTTCGCGCAAACGCGCAGGAGAGGGGTTCTACCCGGCGGTTGATCCGCTCTCGTCAGGCTCGAAGATGGCAGGCGAAAGCATCGTCGGACGCCGCCACTACGAGCTGGCACGTGAGGTTAGGCGGGTGCTCGCCCAGTACGCCGAGCTGAAGGACATCATCGCCATGCTCGGCCTCGAACAGCTCTCGGCGGAGGATCGCCGCCTCGTCGGACGGGCGCGGCGGCTCGAACGCTTCTTCACCCAACCCTTCTTCACGACCGAACAGTTCTCCGGCCTCGCAGGCAAAAGCGTCCCGATTGCCGACACCATCGACGGTTGCGAACGCATCCTGCGCGACGAGTTCGAGAACTATCCTGAACGCGCACTCTATATGATCGGAAGCATCGCCGAAGCGCAGGAAAAAGCGGTGATCGAAACGACGACGAGTGAGTCCGTAGCCGCTAAACCGGAAGGAGGAAATTGAGATGCTTGCCGACTCGATGCGCCTGAAAATCCTCCTGCCCTACAAGGTGTTTGCTGTGAAAGAGCGGGTGCTGAACATCGTCGCCGAAACGGAAAAAGGGTCTTACGGGTTCCTGCCTAACCGGCTCGACTGCATCGCGCCGCTCGTGCCTGGAATTCTGATGTACAAAACCGCAGAAGAAGGCGAAACCTTCGTGGCGGTCGATCAGGGCATTCTCGTCAAAACCGGGCCTGAGGTGGTGGTGTCCGTGCGTCACGCCATTGGCGGTGTCGATCTCGGCCAGCTCGAATCGGCGGTCAAGCAGCAGTTTCTCGATCTCGACGAGTGCGAGCGCAGCGTTCGCGGCACGATGGCCAAGCTGGAGAGCAGTTTCATCCGGCGCTACATGGAGCTGAAACATGAATGAGCGCGAGCCGGGAAAATTGTCGGCGAAGAACAAGCCGCTCGAAAAGCGTGTCGGCGACAGTGAACTGCGCAAGATCAGGGCGCGAAAGAACGCGACCCGAAGCATCTGGGAGGGATTCGCCATGTTCGGCATCATCGGCTGGGCGGTAGCGATTCCGACACTTATCGGCGTGGCGGTCGGCATCTGGCTCGACCGGCACTACCCTTCGCCCCACTCCTGGACGCTGACCATGATCGTCGTTGGTGTGGTGATCGGCTGCCTGAACGCCTGGCACTGGGTCTCGGAGGAAAACCGGAACATCGACAAGGAGGAGTGACATGACAACGAATTTTCTGGCAATACTCGGCGGCTTTGCGCTGGGGCTGTTTTATTTCGGCGGACTCTGGCTGACCGTGCGAAAGGGACTCTTCTCGCCGCATCCGGCGTTGCTGTTTCTGACAAGCACGCTTCTGCGCACGGCGGGCGTCATCGGCGGCTTCCTCCTCATTTCGTCTGGCGATCCGGTGCGGCTGCTCTTTGCCGTCGGCGGTTTCGTGGCGGCAAAAGTGACGAGCATCGTGTTCGGACGCTGCAACAGTGCACCGGAGCATCGCGACAAAGAGGAGACACCATGCATCTGAGCAGCGACGAGGTCATTCTGTGGCAGTCGGGCTTTCTGAAGCTCAACCTGACCATCCTCACCACCTGGGCGTTGATGCTGCTGCTCGGGGGTGGTGCGTGGCTCATCACACGGCGACTCTCGACCAGTATCACGATTTCGCGCTGGCAGAGCATGCTGGAGATCATCGTTACAATGGCCCACCGGCAGATCGGCGAGGTCGGCCTGCAGAAGCCCGAAAAGTATCTGCCCTTCATCGCCACGCTCTTTCTGTTCATCTCCACGGCGAACCTCTGCACGGTCATTCCCGGCTACGAACCGCCGACCGGCTCGCTCTCGACCACGGCGGCGCTCGCCCTCTCGGTCTTCATCGCCGTACCGCTCTTCGGCATCGCGGAGAGCGGCCTCGTGGGCTACCTGAAAACCTACGCCGAACCGACGCCAATCATGCTCCCCTTCAATATCGTCGGCGAACTCACCCGTACGATGGCGCTCGCCGTACGTCTGTTCGGCAACATGATGAGCGGCGACATGATTCTCGTCATTCTGCTGACGATTTCGCCACTCGTCTTTCCGGTGCTCATGAACATCCTTGGTCTTTTGACCGGCATGGTGCAGGCCTACATTTTCAGCATCCTGGCCACGGTCTATATCGCCGCTGCGACCAGAACACGAGAAAAATCAACAAGTTAACCAAACGAGAAAGCATCATGGATACGCTCACCATCATCGCGATTGTCTCCATTGCCACCGCAGGACTGTCGATCGGCATCGGCGTCATCGGCCCGGCGCTCGGTCAGGGACGGGCCGTGGCCTCCGCGCTTACTGCGCTCGCCCAGCAGCCGGATGCCGCCTCCACCATCACCCGCACGCTCTTTGTCGGCTTGGCCATGATCGAATCGATTGCGATCTACTGCTTTGTGATTTCGATCATCCTGATCTTCGCCAATCCGTTCTGGAACCACGCCATTTCGCAAGTTGGAGGCCACTGATGCTGATCGACTGGTTCACGGTTGCAGCGCAGCTCGTCAATTTCTTGATCCTGCTCTGGCTGCTGAAACGGTTTCTCTACCAACCGGTGCTCAAGGCGCTCGACGAGCGGGAAAAGAAAATTGCCGCCGAGCTGGAACATGCGGCAAATGTCGAAGCGGAGGCCGTGCAGGAAAAAGCGGCGTGGCAGAAAAAGAACGACGAGTTCGCGCAGCAGCGGCAGCAAATGATGAAACAGGCGACGGATGAGGCTGCGACCCGGCGCAGCGAGCTGCTCGACGAGGCACGACAGGAGTACGACGCGCTCCATTCGAGGCTGCTCGAAACGCTGAAGCGCGAAGAGACGGAGCGGGAGGAGGAGACCGAGCGGCGCGTCAACGACGAGATATTTTCAGTCGCCGGAAAGCTGCTGGCGGAGCTGGCCGACGAGTCGCTCGAAGCGCGCATCATCGACAAATTCTGCCGCAAGCTCGAAGCGGGCGGCTCCGAGATTGCCGGACAACACCCCGGACAGGACGGCGCACCGAAGCAGGCGGTCGTGCGCAGCACCTTCCCGCTCATGCCGGAGCAGCGCGAGCGAGTGACTGGAACCATCGAAAAGCTGATCGGCTCGGAGACTCCCCTATCGTTTGAGCAGTCAGACAAATCCGGTTGCGGCATCGAACTGTGCGTGGATGGCCTGTGCGTGTCGTGGCACTTTCAGGCGGCACTCGACGCGCTGAAAAGAGCTGCCGACGAGTACCGCGAACATGAACCGGACGAAGGAGCGGCGGATGCCAGATAAGAGCGGACATCCTCTGGACAAGGCGCTCGAAAGCGTCCGCCAGGCACGAGAGGGCTGGTCGGCTGACCTCACGCTGGTCGAGGAGGGCGTCGTGCGGACGGTGCTGAACGGCATCGTCAAGATCGACGGTCTGCCGGGCGTCGGCTACGAAGAGCTGGTGCGCTTCCACGACGACCTCTACGGCATCGCCTTCAACATCGATCCCGGCGAGGTGGGCGTGGTGCTGCTCGGCGACTACTCCCTGCTCAAGACCGGCGACCGGGCGTGGCGCACGGGGTGCGTCACCGACGTGCCGGTTGGCGAGCAGCTCATCGGGCGCGTGATCGATCCCCTCGGCCAGCCGCTCGACGAACTCGGCCCGATCAGAACCACCAGGCGCTGGCCGATCGAGCGCCCCGCCCCGCCAATCATGGATCGCGACCCGGTCACGGTGCCGCTACAAACCGGCATCAAGGTGATCGACGCCATCGTGCCGGTCGGACGCGGCCAGCGCGAGCTGATCCTCGGCGACCGCCAGACCGGCAAAACCTCCGTGGCGCTCTCGGCGATGATCAACCAGCGCCAGAACGAGGTGCTCTGCATCTACTGCGCCATCGGGCAGAAAGCGGCCTCCGTGGCCAAGGCAGTCGCAGTCTTGCGCGAGCAGGGCGCGATGGAGCACACCATCGTAGTGGTCACGGAGGGCAATGACCCTCCCGGCCTGCAATACATCGCGCCTTACGCGGCCACGAGCATCGCCGAATACTTCATGCAAAAGGGGCGCAACGTGCTGATCGTTTACGACGACCTGACCAACCACGCCCGCGCCTACCGCGAACTGTCGCTCCTGCTCAAGCGCCCGCCGGGACGCGAAGCGTTTCCGGGCGACATTTTCTACATCCACTCGCGCCTTCTCGAGCGCGCCACGCACCTGCGGCGCGAACTTGGCGGCGGCTCCTTGACCGCCCTGCCGATCATCGAAACCGAGGCGCAGAACATCTCGGCCTACATCCCGACCAACCTGATCTCCATCACCGACGGCCAGCTCTACTTGTCGCCGACGCTCTTCGAGCTCGGCATCCTGCCCGCCGTGGACATCGGCAAATCGGTCTCGCGCGTCGGCGGCAAGGCGCAACTCGCCGCTTACCGGGCGGTTACCGGCAGCCTCAAGCTCGCCTACGCGCAGTTCGAGGAGCTGGAAAACTTTGCCCGCTTCGGCACCCGCCTGGACGAAGCGAGCCGCAAGATCATCGAACACGGCCAGCGCATCCGCGAGTGCTTCAAACAGGACGAATTCGACGTCCTCTCGCTGCCCGAGCAAATGTTCATCCTCTTGGCGCTGACCGAAGGTTGCTTCGAGAAGATCGGGCTGGACGGAATGCGCGAGGCGATGGACAAGGTGCAGTCGTCGGCATCGGAATTGCCAGAGAAGCTGGTGACGCAAATTCTCTCCGGCAAGAAGCTTGGCGACGACGACCGCCGCGTCATGCTTGAAGCGGCGAACCGCGCGCTCGAAACCTTCGGGAAAAGCTCATGAGCGAATCGATTGAACTTCTGCGCAGCAAAATCGCTCTGGCGGGTACGCTCGGCTCGGTGGTCAGAACGATGAAAACCCTTGCCGCGGTCAATATCCGGCAATACGAAGAGGCCGTCCGGGCGCTCGGCGATTATTACCACACTATTGAGCTGGGGCTGGCGGGATGCCTGCACCTGACCGAAAACGGGCGATCGGCATTCCGTCAAGAGAAAAACCGGAAGATGCTAACCATCGCCATCATTTTCGGCTCCGACCAGGGGCTTGTCGGCCAGTTCAACGACCTCATCGCCGACACGCTCAAACGGGAAATCGCAACCATCTCCGGAAAGATTGCCGTCATTCCTGTCGGCGAGCGCGTACAGACGAGGCTCGAAGATGCAGGCATCCGCACTGACACGCTCTTCGCCCTCCCCAACTCGGTCAACGCAATCACCCCACTGGTCGGCGAACTGCTCACCGAAGTCGAGCAGTTGCGCGAACAAGCCCCGGCCATCGAACTCCGGCTCTTCCACAACAGCCCGGTCAGCGGCGAAATTTACCATCCGGTCTCAACACGGCTGCTTCCACTCGATGAAGAGTGGGCAAAGCAGGTCAAAGGCCATATCGGATCATGGCCGACACGGTCGAAGCCCGAAATCCTCAATGGGGTACATCGCGTGCAGTGGGCGCTGCTCAGGGAGTATCTCTTCGTCTCCCTCTTCCGCGCCTGCACCGAATCCCTCGCCGCCGAAAGCGCCAGCCGCCTGTCGGCGATGCAGCGTGCCGAAAAGAACATCGACGACATGTCCGAAGAACTGACCCGCCTCTACAACGAACGCCGCCAGGCCGGAATCGACGAAGAGCTGTTCGACGTGGTTTCGGGATTTCAGTCGCTCGGCGATAGTGCCAATTTCAAAGCCTGAGTGCTATCGACCCACCGATCAGAACAATGCCTCGAAGCTGTTATCATCCTTAATGGGTGATAACCCCGAGCTTTCCGTCCCCTTTTCACAGTCTTCCGACGAGCACCCGGTATTGCCAGCTTCAACGCATCACTTGCTGCTGTAAACCTCTGAATAGGCCTTTTGCGGCTCGTTTCACTTGATTAGGAGAAGATTCCCGGCATTTTCTTTTCGGCAGCCTTCGTAACATTGAACGACCCGGGAATCAATGCAGGCTGTTCAATGATGATGATCTTGTGCTCCGTCAATCTCACGAACAACGGCCTCTGAACACCCTCCGCGAGACGAGAGATATACACCAAAGGTGCCGAAAGAATTCGTTGGGCTTGCGTAACCCTGGACAAGAGAGAGGTTCAGGAAAACTGAGAAAAACAGGAGGGCCTTCAAAGATTTTCCCACAACAGCAATTCTAATGTAAATACTTATAAATAAAGGCGATAATACACTAGAAGGAGAATGCGGCACAAGTGGAAACCCGGATCGAGTTAATTTTTTTACTGAACCTGCTATCACTTTTTACAAAGATTTCATATAATCCAGACGGTAGTATCCTTGGCAGTACCTCAGAGCAATACCCTTTACATAACCTCGATTCTACTGAACTCCCGCCCAATGTTCACAGTACAAGATGATTTTCATTTTTTGAGAGTAGAGCTTGACGGTCATGTCGATCGAAATGACCTGTTCGATGCCCAAGATGCGCTCATGCAGCACCCCAAATACCATCACAAAAATGCGCTGTGGGTTATTAAGGATGGCTGTATCTGCGGATTTTCAGAGATCGATCTCTCTGCAACGATCGAAAGGATAAAAAATTTTTGGCATCATGAGGCGACAAAACAGAAATCTGCTTTTTTCGCCTCAAACAGCTTCCGGTACACACTTATCAAGTTTTTTTGTGAAGAAGCTGAGTACAAAAAGCTTCCGTTCACGATGATGCCGTTCATGAACCTTCAAGATGCAGAGGCCTGGTTGAAAGAAAATTCTGCCGGTTAGATGTTGCTGAACGCGGACCACGCTGCATATGAAACACCACTTCCATCCTTCGTCACATTTGTGATATTATCCTCCCCCACCGGAATGACAACAGCGTGTACCCGGCAACCATCGGCCACCTCCAGAGAATTTTGATAGCGTTTGGGGAACATCGTTTCCCAAACTTTCCAAAAGATTGTCGTTGACAACAAAAAAACAGCCGGGAGTCTGCTTTTCAACAAACCCCCGGCTGGAAAATCCGGCTGCGGCAGCAAAAAAACCTTATCCGACCTCTTTACCGGCCATAACAAGGGTAGGAGGCATACCAAGGTGTTTGCCATCGAGCAGGACGTTCCAGTAGAGCGGCTCGAAGGCGAGCTTGCCATACCAGTTCATCTTGGTCTCCTTCAACAGTGAGAATGGCCCGAGCTTTGGCATCGGGAACTTGCCCGGCAACGGCTCGATTTTGTAGTTGAAGTCGATCAGCGAGGAGGTGCCTTTCGAATAGACGATGAAGCAGGTCGAGTGGCCATCGAAAATCTCTTCCGGCTTGGCGCCATAGATTTCGGCCATGATGTTGAAGACCACGACGTCCGCCTCGTAGTGCGCAACCGAACCGGCCTTTGAGGTCGGCACGTTGGTGGCGTCGCCGATCACATAGACACCATCGTGCTTGAGCGCCTTGAGCGTATTGTGGTGCGTTGGCACGTAACCGATACCGTCGTCGATACCGGAGTTGCTGATTACCGGATCACCGATAGTGGTCGGCACAATAACCAGGGTATCATACTTCACCTTGTCGCCCTGTACTGACTCGATGAATTTCTCCTTGCCATCGACACGGTTGAGCTCGAAGCTCGTGGTGATCTTGATGTTTTTCTCCCTCGCCGACTCGGTGAATACCGCAGCTGCCTTGGGCTTGGTGAAGGCCATCGGCAACGGCGTGACCAGCTCGATTTCCGATTTGTTCCTGACCCCCTTCTTTTTCAGGAACCAGTCCGCCATAAAGACAAACTCGATCGGCGCCACCGGGCATTTGAACGGCAGCTCGGCGATGTTCATGACCAGCTTTCCGCCATCGAACTCTTTCAGGCGCAGCCTGAGCTGATCGGCCGCCTCCTTGTAGTAGAAGGTGAAGGCGTTCTTGCCCCAGGCCTCCATCAAACCATCATTCTCTTCCGGAGCGATACGGCAACCGGTACTGATAACGAGAAAGTCGTAGGTAAAAGTGTGGTTTTTGGTCTTGACCTCTTTCTTTTCCGGATCGATATGGGTGATTTCATCCATGACGAAATTGATACCCGCAGTAATGTACTTCTTCCTCGATTTGACCAGAGTGCTCGATTTCTGAACTCCGAACGGCACGAACAGAAGACCCGGCTGATAAATGTGGTCGTCATCACGATCGATAACCGTGATTTCCCAGTCTGCCGGGAGGTGACGCCTCAGATTGTTCGAGACAATCGTTCCGGCGGTACCCGCTCCCAATACGACGATTTTTTTAGACATACTCACAGCCTCCAGCGCTGTTGTTTTGAGTTGAAATGGAAAAAGCAACAGAGACACGGCCCAAGGCATCATAACGATGCGTCATTTCAAGGGGGGCTCTATAACAATCGTTAAATATAATCTGCGCAAAGCTCCCGCCAGAATGATCGACTCGGTTCCGGAAGGAGAGTGCTGGCCAACACAAACGCCTGTTTTCAAGCTCATTTGCAATCCCGGTGCGACACAACGAACAACGGCATCTTTTGCAGATACCCGTCATCACCGGCGGCCAAATGAATCAACTATATAACTGCATTACTTATTGAACGGATAAATATATTAAACACAAACCAGAAAAGCAAATCAGAAACAATTCATAAACTTTTCAGCCAATCTGGAACGAGGCACGATGATAGCTAGCGATGAAACGCAGAAATTCAGTTGAGGCGAGATTCTCTGAACCGGTCAGCGGGGCGCCGGTCCAGAGAGTAAAAAAAGGTATTGGGGCGGTTTTCGGAGGGACAAATCAGCAAAGAGCCGTCTCAAAAATTATTTTGAAGGTCTGCTGCCGATCGCTTTGAGGATGAGCGACTCGAAATCCTCTTTGGCGAGACCTCCACTGACAGCATTGATCAGCTTGCCATCGCGACCGACGACAAAGGTTGCCGGAATCGCCCGGATTTTGCCGCCAGGCATAAACTTGCCGAATGCTGCTTCGAGTTCGGGAGTGGTCAGGCCGACCGGATACTCGACGCCCATCTCCCAGAGAAAATCAGGCAAGGTCGCCGGACGATCCCGGAAAGCGATGCCAACAAAGGTAAAGCCCTGCTTGGCATACTTTTTCTGCAATGCCACCATGCCGGGCAGCTCCTCACGGCAGGGTGGGCACCACGAGGCGAAAAAATTGACTATATAGGGCCTCCCGGCAAGCTGCGAGCTGTTCAGCTCTTTGCCTTCGAGCGTCTTGAGTGTGAACGCCGGTGCCATTTTGCCCGCGACCGCGGGACTTGCGGAAGGTACCGCCGCAAAGGTATTTGCAACAGGAACCGCGCCAAGCATCGAAAGCGCCACGAAAGATGTGGCGAAAAATGTCTTTATGGATTTCATAAACCATTCATGGATTGAGCTTTTCAAAACAAAAGAAGTCCGCCAACAGGCTCTTTCAGAAAGAAAACAAGGTACTCAACAGCAAAAATCTGTTGCTTGACGGAGGATAGGCATTCCAGCCCTCCGTTCAGGACAAAAACGAGAATCAGTCGCGATTTCGTTTCTGCAACAGCCTCGTCCACTGACGATACTCGCCTCAAGACCGATCGATGCCGGGGTTGCTGCCAATGTTTTTCAGTTCTGGCGTATGGAGCTTTGTAACCTCGACCACTTTCTTGTCTTTCAGATACGCGGCCACGGTATCCCAGACCGGCTCGCCCGGAGATTTTGCTCCAACGGTCGCCCAGCCCGCGACTCTGTAGTTTTTCGACGCCTCCACCGGCTTGCCGTTTTCAAGCCGCATGTTGTCGATGCGCTTGCCCATCGTGGCCGTCGGGTCGATCCGGTAGCTCAGGCCGCCGGTGCGCACCATATCTCCGCCCTGCTGGTAGAATGGATCGAGATTGAAGAGGTTGTCGGCAACGTCTTCGAGAATGTCCTTGATCTGCTGGCCGGTCATGTCGCGCACGTACGTTTCGGGATAGGTCATGCAGGTCTGGTCGAGTACGTGCTCCATCGTGATGGTCTGGCCAGGCAGGATGGTCGTACCCCAGCGGAAACCGGGCGAGAGCGAAATCTGGGCGTCATTGCGCTGGCGAAGCGCGTCGCAGATAAGCTGGTCGAAGGGACCGTCGAAATTGCCGCGACGGTAGAGCAGCGATCCGGCAGTGGCAAGAGGTTCCTGGAGCTTCTGGAGGTACGGCGCCCTGATTTTGTCGATCAATGCCTGCATTCCCTGATGCACCGGCAACTCGTTGGAAAAGACCGGAAGAAGACGGTACTGGAACTCCCTGATGCCGCCCTCGCCGAGCTTGAGGTCGATGACGCCGAGGAACTTGCCATTCGAACCGGCGTTGGTGACCAACGTGCGTCCCTTGGCGTTCTTCACCAGGAATGGTTGCGGCACGCCGTCATGCGTGTGGCCACCAAAGATCACGTCGATACCGCTGACCACCTCGGCGAGCTTGATATCGACATCCATGCCGTTGTGCGAGATCAGCACGACCGCATCCGGCTTCTCTTTGGCCCGAACGGAATCGACAAGCTCCTGCATGTCGCTCGCATTGATACCAAAGGTCCAGTCGGGGATGAATCTCGCCGGATTGGCGATCGGCGTGTAGGGAAACGCCTGTCCGATAACGGCCACGCGATGGCTGCCCAGCGTTTTGACGACATAGGGACGGAACGCATGTCCGGTGTTCTCGTCGAACGCTTTCGCGCCGCTGAACAACGCCTCCTCCTTGACCTTGATATTCTGCGCCACGAAGTCCCCTTTGAAAGCCGCGAGGTTCTTGAGCACCTCCTCTTCGAGATAGGTGAACTCCCAGTGCCCGGTCATAACATCCACGCCGAGCAGATTGCAGGCCTCGACCATGTCCATGCCGCGGTTCCAGAACGCCGTTCCGGAACCCTGCCAGGTATCGCCGCCATCGAGCAGGAGTGTCTTGTCAGCCCCGAAATCACCGCGCATCCTGTCAACAAGCGTTTTCAGATGCGCGAAACCGCCAACCTTTCCGAACCGCTGCGCCGCATCGGTGTAATTGATCGCCGTAAAAGCGTGAGCCAGCGGCGTGCCGGGAGCTATGCCGTAGTATTTCAAAAACGCATCCGTCACCAGATGCGGAGGACGTCCGAAAGCCTGCCCGAGCCCGAGGTTCATACTTGGTTCGCGGTAGTAGATCGGCATCAGCTGGGCATGGGTGTCGGTGATGTGCATCAGGCGGATATCGCCGAAACGTCCAAAATCATAGAGATCAGACGAACTGCCTGTTGCGGAAGCGATGCCCGGCAAAAGGCCTGCGGCTCCGGCAAATCCGAGAATGCGGAGAAACTCACGGCGAGATAGGTTCATGAATCGAAGGCGGTTTGAGTTACCGATACAATGAGTAAACAATAAAGGGCGGGATGCCGGAGAGGGGGTCAACCGGCATCCCGACGAAAATCAGTTTTTGGGAATCATCATCTTCCAGTTCTTCGCCATGTACAACCCCTGCGCTTTGCCCGCTCGAGCCTGGAAAAGAGCTTTTGAGGCGAGCTTGTCGGACTCCGCCTGATCGCCTCTCTGGAGAGCCTCTCGGGCTGAATCGAGAATCTTGGCCGTATCACGCCACTCGTAACCGAGGGCGTCGGCCTCCTTGCGAGCCGCCTCGGCCTGTTCGATCAGCGGCGAAGATGACGCCGCCGGGGCTGCAGGCGCTGGCTCAGCCAGCAGCAGCGAAGCAGAAGGCGTGAGCACCAGCATACTCAAGAGCGATAACACTTTTTTCATGGTTTCTCCTTCTTATTTTCTTGATGCCGGGCCATTGTACTTCAGGCCGTTTGACATGACTGTCTGGAAAAATTCCAGATCCCGGTACTCTTTGCTCTGCGCGGGGAATGGCTTGGCCCCGATATTTTCGTTGCAGCCAGCGTAGCGTCTGTGAAGCGTGCCGATCTCGCCCCATTTCGAGCGGAACACCGGGAAGTGCGTGGTGTGTCCAAGTGCCGGGCTCATAATTTCGGCCCGCAAGTGGCGCCCGGCATACTCCATGTGGCATCCGGAGCACGACATGTTGAGCTGTCCGCGCTTGGCGTAAAACATCTCCTTGCCCTTCATGTAGGCGTCATAAGCCGCCTTGCTCTTCACCTTGACATCCACCTTCTGGCCGCGGCTTATCGAAGCGATGTAGGCGGAAACCCTTGCAATGTCCCCTTTTTTCCACGCATAAGGCTTCTCGCCATTAGCGACCCGGCATTCGTTGATCGCCATTTCGAGCGTCACAACCTCTTTGCGCTTCTCGTCGAAGTAGGGATACATGCCGCGCACGGCTCCCCCGTTCGGAAAACAACTCGCCAGCGATTTGCCATTGGCGAAGGGTTTGTTGAAGAGCGCCTTGCCCGCCTCGACATCGAGTTCATAGGGAGGGAACTCCTCCATCTCCTTCCACTGCTTGCGGGCATCTTCGTCAAGCGCATAGACGCCGTTTCCGAAATCTTCAAGCTTCACATCGGGAAACTCCTTGCGGAAAAAGCCCTGGAATTTTTTCACATCCGCATCGACCAGTGCCTGGTAATTGACCGCCGCGTTAGCCGGCTTCGCCGTCATGGCCGTCATCAGAACGAGTGCACCGGTAAACAGCCCCCGCTGAATTGTTTTTTTCATGGATGGGTTCTCCTGTGATTGGGGATTACATCGCCGTAATGGCAGCCTCCGCAGTTTCCGAAGCGCCTTTATTGTCAACCCAGGAGACCTTGAGCATGTCACCTGCTTTGGCGCCGTTGAACTGGAACGAAAGATAGGGGTCCTTCGAGACGCCAGGACCGAGTTCAGCGTGGAAAACGGTATCCCCGCCGGTGGTTGCTGTTACCTCGGTGATGAAATGAGCCGGAATGAGAGCACCTGCCTGATCTTTCACGCGTCCGGTATCCATCGGATGTGGAATCAGCATCTTGACCGAGGCAATATTATTCTGGACTACTGCTTTGATTTTCATGGTTTCACTCCTGAAATGGTTTTGAATGGTTATCGATTATCCGCCACAGCCGCCAATGGTCACCTTGACCTCACGGGTCGCGCGGTAGAGCTTGCCGCCAGCCTGGACGATAACGACAAGATTATCGGTCTTGGCCATCCTCATGCGAAGCGAAACATCGGGAATCATGCGCGGCAGCACATCGAACGAAGCGATCATCGGGCTGAAGTTGGCCGGAGTGAAGATGCTGATGTTGGTAACGCCCGGAATGGTTGTCGAAACCGAAACCGGCACGAAAGCACCATTCTCGGCGATCTCGGGAGCCTTGATCTGTATTGCCGTCGAATCCTGAACCGGAAGAGAGCCGAACTTGGCCGCAATAGCGTCGTCGAGCTTGCTGGCGGCAAACGCCTTCTCGCTCCAGCTCGCCAGAAGATTGCCGGGCATGAACGCAAGTACCGCGACAGACGCTGCCGAGCCGGCTACCGATTTACAAAAATCTCTGCGGGTAATACCCATGGGAGCCTCCTACGAAAAAAGAGTGTTATTGGTTTGACCCCGCACGGGGCCTTGTCTGAAAAAAAGTGAACTCAGAGTGTATAGAGATAATCGATAATCTGGGAAATTTCGGAATCGCTGAGAATGCCGTGCTTTCCGAAGGGCGGCATGATGCTCTTCGGGTTCATGACCGTCGCATCCTCGATCTGCTTGCGAAGCACTGCCCGGTCAGGATAGCGCTCTTTCATCTGGCTGAGGGGCGGGCCGTAATTCCCGGGAAACTCTCCGTCGCCCATCATGTGGCAGGCGATGCAATTACCTTTGTTTGTGTCGAGCGCGAGCGCCTTGCCCTTCTCGACAGAAGAGTCGACCGCTGCCGGAGCCGCCGCTTTGCCGAGAGATGGCAGCAGCAGAACAGCCGCTGCCGCAATAATGCCTGAAGACTTCATATGTCCTCTCTTGTTTAGTGAGTTGAATACCTGTTTTAACGAAAATCCGTGATCACCCGCGGCAAAACCACGCGCCACTTCCTGAAATACTCAACCCCAGGTGTCCTGTGAAATATTGTGATACCACTGGAGCGCCTGCTCGGCCTCTCCGGCCAGTTGAGCGGTTGTCGCCTCCATCGAGGTCAGATGCACGGTATCGGGATTGTCCTTGATCCCCTCGGGGCTCTGGATGTAGCCACCTGCGACAGAGATCGCGTAACCGGGAGCGAGCAGGCTGTAGCAGAGACTGGCCAGATCATGCTCACCGGCATTGCCGCCACCGAACGAAGCAACCAGCCACGCGGCAAGCGCCTTGGCCTGGGTATTGGCCGCCGTTCCCGATTTGGGCATCGTTCCGACCAGTGCCGCATCACCGATGACATGAATACCAGGATGCTGAAGCGATTCGAAATTCGCAGGATTGACCGGGCACCATCCGGAAGCGTCGGCGAGTCCGGTTTCAACGGCAATGCGACCCGCCTTCTGGGGAGGAATAACGTTGATCACGCCACCCTTTTCATCACCGAACTCGGTCGCAACAGTCATCTTCGCAGGATCGAGACGCTCAACCTTTCCGCCTGCGGAGGCCGATCGCCACTCGATCTTTCCGCGATAGAGCCGATCCCAGCCAAGCATGAACAGATCCTGCTTGGTAAAAACCTCCTTGTCGTCGAGAATGATGACTTTCGATTTCGGCTTGCTCTTTTTCAGATAGTGCGCAATGAGGCTTGCCCGCTCGTAGGGCGCAGCCGGGCAGCGGAAGGGGTTTTTCGGCGCGCAGATGATCACGTTTTCCCCATCCTTCATGCCGAGGAGCTGCCTGCGCAACAGAAGCGTCTGCGGCCCGGCCTCCCAGGCATAAGGCATGCTCGATTCGGCTGCCTCCCGGCTGTAGCCTTCGATGGCATCCCAGATAAAATCGACACCCGGCGAAACCACCAGACGGTCGTACGAAAGCATGCGTCCGCCCTTCAGCTTCACGGTTTTCTTCACCGGATCGATAACTGTTGCCATCTCCTGCACGACCTCCACGCCATAACGGCTCCGCAAAGCAGTATAGGTATGGGCAGTATTCTGCATCGAAAAAAGACCGCCGATCACCCAGTTGCTCATCGGGCAGGTATGAAAAACCTTTTTGGGCTCGACAAGGGTCACCGAAATCGATGGATCAAGCTGCCTGAGATAGCGCGCAACCGTAGCCCCTCCAAAACCACCACCGATCACCACGACGTGAGCCTTCGGAGCAGATGCCATCAGAGGCCCCCCGGACATCAGCAATGATGAACCGGCAAGACCGGAAATCAGCAGCCTGTTGAAAGTCCTGCGAGAAATCGTATTTCCCATAAGTTTCAAATAGAGATTTACCGTTGAATGCAGAAATCGGGAAAAAGCATTATCCGCCAGAACTAATCGAAAACTATTGAGCAGATGAATGGCAAAGCATCAAAAAGCAAGAGGTATTATATGCTTATGTAGTTATATAAGAAAAACCGAGTACTTATGCAAGACTAGACCGCTTTTTTACGCTCGCATAAATACATCAAAGACAAAAAATCAGGAGAAAAGTAAGCGACTACCGCAATGCTGAATAAGGAAGGGACCATCAAAAGGATTTTATTCAAGATAAAAAGTTTTGACGTAATACTGATGAAGCCGCCTGCATCAAGAGATACCGGTCATTCGCTATACTTAACAAGTAATTATGGTTGACGCTCTTCGGAACCAGCTCGCCTCCAGGGCTTCCATGATCGAAGCGGGAATCCGGTGTGTCCATTCACTGATGATGGATGAAGACGACATCCGGTCCCGGTACAGCAATGACAAAACCGATATTGGAGAACACCTGGCAAGCGTCATCAGAACCCTGTCGGCATCCCTGCCGCTCAACCGGAAGCTTCGGGCGCCTCTCCATCGGGTCGAGCAGCGAACCGCACAGTTCCGGATCCTCGAAATCGCCTTCAAGGACAGCCTGTATCTGCTCGGCATCGATCCGCAGGCACAGGGCTTCGCGCTCTCACATGAAAACGGTTTAATTCCGATCGTATACTGTCACTGGAATCAGCCGACAGACTTTGCCGACTATGCCCGTGACTCTCCCCTGACCAGCAGGAGCGGGATGTCGATTTTGTTACGCAAGGCGCGGGAAACGCTGCCGAAAAGCAGGCGACCAAACAGGCTGTGACCGTGTGCCGCCATCGCGAGCAGGTCGTAACGGCGCTCTTCGATCTCCTTCAGAATCTCCCGGTCGGGTTCCCCGCTCCGGATGAGCACTTCGGCCTCGATACCCTGTTGTTGCATCGCGGCCCGATAACGCTCGAGAAACTCCCCTGCCTGCTCCCGAAGCGCGCGTTCCTGATCGATGGTGTGAGAGTGCACCACATGCAACAGATGCACGCGCGATCCCAGCGGCGCGGCAAGAGCCGAGACCTGTTCGATCAGCGCGTCGTCGGCCCCGGAACCATCGATCGCCACCAGTATGTTTTGGTATGCCTTCATATCATGAGTCTCCGGTCACTGTGGTATAGAGCAGATAGAGATTGAGCGCAACGACCACCATGGTAATCAGCACCGCCGCAACGAATTCGACGCCGCGGCTCCTGAACACCCCCATCACCTTTTCACGCCGGCAGAGCACCAGCAGCGGCAAAAGCGTGAAGGGCAGTTGAAGGCTCAGCACCACCTGGCTGAAAATCAGGATTTTGTAGGTATCGACGTTGAACAGAATGATGATAAAGGAAGGTATGGCGGTCAGGAACACCGACACGCGCCAGAGCAGGCTCTCCGGGTCTTCGGGCTTGCCGAGAAAGCCGGTGATGACGTTGGCCTCGGCCATCGAGGAGGTGATTGACGAACCGACTCCCGCGAACACAAGCGCGATGGCGAAGAGCAACCCCGCCAGCGGCCCGGCCAGCGGCCTGAGCGTCGCGGATGCCTGCTCGATGCTCTCGACCCGCACGCCATGCTGGTGAAACACGGCAGCGGCGACAACGATCATCGCTGAATTGACCACCCAGCCAAGCGTCATGGCAAAAAGAGTATCGGCTTTTTCGTAGCGAAGCAGCTCTTTTTTCTCATCATCGGTCATCCCCCATTTCCGGCTGTGAATGACGTTGGAGTGCAGAAAAACGTTGTGCGGCATGACCACTGCACCAAGAATGGCAATGGCGACGTAGATACTCTCACGTCCCAGCACAGGCGTGACCGTGGCGGGCAGCACTTCATGCCAGGCAGGCCGGACAATCCAGAGTTCGGCGAGATAGCAGAGCGCGATGATGCCGAGAAAGCCGACGATAATGGTCTCGATGCGATGGTAGCGCTGGCTGACCACGAGGAACACTTCGAGCACCACGGTCAGAAGCGCCCCCGCCCAGAGCGGCATCCCGAACAGGAGACTGAAGCCGATGCCACCGCCAACCAGCTCGGCCACGTCGGTGGCAACGCAGGCGGCAACAATCGTAAAGCCAAGAAACGATGAAACCGGCGCAGGAAAATGGTCTCGAATATTGACCGCCAGCGACTTGCCCGTGGCGATGCCAAGCCGCGCGGCCATGTGCTGGATGACGATCAGAATCAGCGTGCTGAGCGTGATCACCCAGAGCAGTTCGTAACCGAACCGCGCACCCCCTTCGATATTGGTGGCCCAGTTGCCGGGATCGATGAATCCAACCGTCACCAGAAATCCCGGTCCGAGAAATCCCAGAAGCTTTTTGAGAGAAAGCCAGCGGGATTGTATCAATTTCGAAAATGAAACTGCCATAATCGAGGATTGAGGAAATTCCTTGCCGGTGAGGGGGTACCGCGATTTCAGTTCGCGTCACCCGGCGTCAGGAACATCAGAAGAGATCAATCGCAGCCTTAACGGTCACCATCCAGAAAGGCTGACACACACCAAAACCGTCGCGATCAACGGTAGCACGGGAAAAAAGCGTCTACCGATAGCTTCCCGGCTCATCCGGCGGCATGGTTTGCCAGCTCTCATCACCCCCATTTGCAGGATCGGAAGAGGGCTGCTGTGCCGATGCCCTGCGTTCCTGCATCATGGCGTCGAAAGCAAAGAATCCGGCACCCGCGATAAGAAGACCCGGTATGCCGCAGGCAACCATCGATACTCCGAGCGGAGGCAGAAGTAACGCGCCTCCCGTAACAGCAGCAGCTTCTTTTAACATGACAACTCCATTGATTCACAATGACAATCTTCTGTACAAGAAATAAAGTTCAATATAATGACCCATACGCATCTTTGCAGCATTCCGGACAACAAATGTCCGCAAACATGGCAACCCGGGCAATCCGCGAAAGCTCATGAACAAACCTGACCTCTCCTCGTACAAACGCACCGTCTTCTTCACCGGAGCAGGCATGTCAGCCGAAAGCGGCGTAGCCACCTACCGCGGCAAAGGCGGTGGAGCCAGTACGACTTCGAGGAGACCTGTCAAAAGGTAAACCGGAAAAGAGTATTGTATATTTTTCACTGACCATCACTGCGGCCTCCCGGAGACAACCCGTTTTTCCCGAAACATGAAACCCCGGCCAGAACATGACTTCACGAAAGAGCCTGCGGCAGCAGCTGCACCATATCATTTTCGATTACGATACGATCCCGGCCAAAGCCTTCGATCTCGTGCTGATCGCAGCGATCTTCATGAGCGTCACCGTGGTGATGCTCGACACGGTCAGGTCGATTCACGACGCCTGGGGACCGCTGCTCTACGGGCTTGAATGGTTCTTCACCATCCTCTTCACCATCGAATATCTCATCCGGCTCTACGCAACGGAATCGCGGGGACGTTATGCGGTCAGTTTTTACGGGGTTATCGACCTTCTGGCCATTCTGCCAACCTATTTCAGCATCTTTGTTCCGGGAACCCAGTACCTGCTGGTCATCCGCTTTTTCCGGGTGCTGCGGATATTCCGGCTTCTGAAACTGGTCAAGTTTGTCAAGGAGGCCGAATTCGTCAAGGCGTCGCTCATGGCTTCGGGCCGCAAAATTGTCTTTTTCCTCTTCTTCGTGCTCGTCACGGTCAGCATCATCGGCGCGCTCATCTACCTCATCGAAGGCGAGGAGAACGGATTCACCAGCATTCCGAAAGGGGTCTACTGGGCGATCGTCACCATCACCACGGTCGGCTATGGCGACATCTATCCACAAACCGTGCTTGGCCGAACCCTCGCCGCCCTGCTCATGATTATCGGTTACAGCATCATCGCCGTGCCGACGGGCATCGTCAGCGCCGAAATGGCTGCCATGCACGAGAAGATGGAGTCAGAGCGCAAGCACTCCGACTCGTGCTGCCAGAGCATCGAGCACGACGCCGACGCCCGGTTCTGCAAAATCTGCGGCCGGGCACTGAACCGCCCGGCATAACCTGTCAGCAGCCCGGCAGAGCCTTTCAGCCTTCGCTGTTCCGGTCGTGGAAGAGCACTTCGGCTTTGGCCTCTTCCCAGATGCCGCCGTATTTGAGCTTTTCGGTATCGGTAAAGCGGATGGCTCCCGCGAGGAACCAGGTAGAGGAGTGTTTCTCCAGGTCGTCGCCTTCGCTGACACCCATCGGCTTCAGGCCGCTCACCTTGCCATTCTCGCCGCGGATCACCTTCCAGTGGCCCATAATGTAGTGCTCCGCATCGGCGGCCACCACATCGAGCACCTCCTCGATTTCGCCCATGTCACTGTCGCCCCGCAGCGCCAGACCACCATAGGCATAGACTGCCGAATGGTGCTCGTCGAGGATGTAACGCAGATATTTGTTGCGCACCAGCGGCGGCAGCGTCAATCCATCGATGAGGTAGATGAACTGTTTGCCATCGGCAGAAATCCCCGAAATCGAGCGCGGCAACACGCCATCCTCTTCGGCGACGCTGAAATACCACTCCGTGTACTCCTCGAACAGATCGCGGAGCAGCTCCTTTGAATCAACTGATTGCATGGTTCACCCCTTCCGGACAAATTCCGATTTGAGTTGCATCGCGCCGAAGCCATCGATCTTGCAGTCGATGTCGTGATCGCCCTCGACGAGACGGATATTCTTCACCTTCGTTCCCCCCTTGAGCACCGACGATGCGCCGCGCACCTTGAGATCCTTGATCACCGTCACGGTGTCGCCATCCTGCAGAATATTACCATTGGCGTCTTTCCAGACGCGAACCTGCTCGGCGTCGCCCGCCTCCAGATGGCTCCATTCATAGGCGCACTCGGGGCAAACGAGCAGCAGTCCATTTTCATAGGTGTATTCTGAATTGCATTTCGGGCAGTTCGGCAGATCGCTCATAAGAGTACTCGTTCTAAAATTCAGGCAAGCAAGAAATTATGGCGACAGTATAACGATTTCCCGCCAGCTTCCCTGTATTCTCATGGCACAGAAAACGCAACGGCAGCTCATGGACTCTTTGAACATCCGGTGAGCGCCATGTATCTTTTTCTAATTGATTCCCATCCTGAAAAATGCCGATCATATTATCGGGAGATGAAACGATGTCAAACGCACACACGGAACTGATCGAGGCCGCGCGAAAGAAGTTCTCGCGCTTCAGAGAGCTGAGTGAACAGCACGGCGAGGCCGTTGCGTGGGAAATCATGCTCGAAGGATTCCCGGAGATCCAGAAGCAGCGCATGGGTCCATTACTGGCGCTGCCTGCGCTTGCCGAAGCGTTCCGGCAGGCCATTCCGCAGTTTAACGCCATCGGCATGGAGATGGATGTGGTGGATATTTCCAACCGTGGCACCGACGCCGTGCTGGAAGTCCAGCGCATCTGTCCGTGGCTGGAGGCGTGCAAGGAGTACGGCTACGACATCCCCTGCCATGTGATCTGCGAACTGGATATGGCGGCCACTCGCCTGGCGTTCCCCGAAATGAAAGGCGAAATCCTCTGCCGCCAGGCGCTCGGCGCTCCCGTCTGTATCTTCATGTACGAACGAGCGGCAAAAACCTCTACCAGAACCGACAGCGCAACCACCTGACACGGGACGCGCCTTCTTCGTTCCGAATTTCAGAAACGCCTGAAGGACAGGATCATGGCACCTTCATCGGGGCAATTGCGATGATTCTGTCCTTCAGATAAAGCATTGTTTTTTAAAGCTTTTTACCTCCGCAAAAACAGCCGGAACTCCGGCAAACCGTCTCTGATCTGTAACGGTTGTACTCCCCTGACCTCGAAGCATCCTTTTTCCCGGAATGGCTTCAGCATGAACCCGCTGCCGCCTACTGCTTCATACTTTTTTAAATCAAGCAAACACTTTGCGTTGTAAAGTTCTTTGCGTAAAACCAAACAGCAAAGAAATAGGCTCGCTATCTGAAGCGACACGCACAGCATTTCACACCCTTTCGAAATCGATGAAGCCGCGATCGACGTCCGCCAGCACGAGCTTGACCTTGATTTTCTGGCCGACTTTGATTTTCCCGGCGTTCCTCACCAGCCGCCCCTCGACCGGCGGCGTGAATATCCGCACCCACGAACCCTTTTCCGAGTGGCCGGAGACAAGGGCGTCAAAATGGTGACCGATCATGCTCTGCATCAGTAACGCAGCTTCGGATTTGCGCACGCGCCGCTCCACCTTGCGGGCCGCATCCTCCTGTCGCGTGCAGTGTACCGCGAGATACTCCAGCTCGTCGATGCCGTAGGGCGGCGGGCTGTTCGTCAGAAATGCCTTGGTCATTCTCAGGGTGATCAGGTCGGGATAGCGCCTGTTCGGGGCCGTCGAGTGGGTATAGTCGCGCTCGGCGAGGCCGAAATGGCCAATCGGCTCCTGCCCCGGGAACTCCACGACGTACTCCCCCGACCCCATGAGCTTGATGATGGTCAGGGAGAGATCGGGGAATCGGAGCGGGTCTTCCTTGAGCCTCAATGCGAGGAAGCTTTCAAGCACCTTTCCGTCAGGTGCGCCGGGCAAAGCGTAACCGTATTCGCTCGCCACGTTGACAATGCGCCGCCACCGTTCAGGCGACTTGACGACACGGCGAATCGAGGCGACGCCTTTTTCCGCCAGAAAATTCGCGGTGCAGGTGTTGGTGGCGATCATGAACTCTTCGATCAGTTGCCGTGCCCGGTTCTTCTCCTGTTCCGTGATGTCAACGACGCGATCCCCCTCGAAAACGGCGCGCGGCTGGAAGGTCTCGAACTCCAGCGAACCTTTCGCGTGCCTGCGCAGCCGCAGCTTCTGCGCCATCTGATCCTGATGCCGCAACTGCTGATCCATGCCCGGCACCGCCCGGGCCGCCGGAGGCAGTTCACCGTTGCCTTCGATCCAGGCGGCGACGGAATCGTACGCGAGCTTGGCCTTGTTGCGCACCCACGCGCGTTCGACCGTGGAGGTGATCAGTTCGCCATCCGCGCCGATCTTCATGATGGTGACGATGGCAAGCCGGGTCTCGTCGGCATTGAGGGAGGTGAGGTCCGTGGAGAGGCGCAGAGGCAGCATGGGGAACACTTTCGCCGAGGTATAGACCGAGGTAGTGTTTATCCAGGCATGTTTATCGATTGGCGAGCCTTTTTTCACCAGGGTATCGACGTCGGCGATGGCCACGTAGATGATGATTGAAGAGTCATCCTGCACTTCGCAGGCGGTGAGCTGGTCGAGATCGCGCGAGTCGTCGTTATCGATCGAGCACCAGAGCAGCGAGGTGAGATCGAGAATTTCCGAACCGTTCTCCTTGCCCGGCCCGTCGATCGACTCCAGCTGATGCTCCGCCTCCGGTGAAAAATCCGGCTCTAGACCGTTCAGCAGCATGGCGTCAACCGCAATTTTAACGATATCGGCTTTACCCTTTTTCCTGCTCATACGCCTCTCCTTTACTGATAGATAAGTTTCTCAAGCAAAGTTAAACCATAATCGAATAAAGCAATTCCGTCTGTTTTTCCTTTTTTGCATTTAGTTGTGACTCCAATGTATCGCAGAGAATCATCAATTCATCGACACGAGCGACGATGCGGTGTTGTTCTGGAAGTGGCGGAAGAGGCAATAACAAACGTTTCACTTTTTCCTGAGAAATATTCATTTGACTCTCAGCCATACCAGATTTATAACTCTCAATTTGTTCGACACAATATCCTGTACTCAAAGAGAGAGCGCAATAATTCGGGAAAATCAGATCACCATAGATTTTGAAACGAATAATCTTATCAGACAACATCAACTTAGGTCTTACAGAGGTTGCAACACAACATATACCAACTCGATTTTTGGGGCCTGCACGAGTAATTAAAATATCTTTCTCCTCTACCTGATATTCTGGTCGAGGCGTCAATTTTATCGGCAGCGACTTATTTTCATGCGGCAAGAATTCTAATCTTTGAACCGCTGTGGTTTTTAGAACTCCCCATTCCGAATCACTTGCCGGTCTAGTTTCGCACTTCGGACTCCAACCTGCATCCATATAAGAAATCGCCTCTCCCAGCCTCACCCATTCCCACCCTTTCGGCAAGTCATACGGCACTTCGTCGGGATTGATCGGCGGTAATGGCTTTTGCTTTTTGATCTTGCCCGCCTTTACCAATCGCTGTTTCTCGGCTTCGATCTCTTTCAGCAGCTCGCTGGCGGGCTGATCATTCGGGTCTTGCGGGACGAGTTTGCCCATGACGGCAAGCTGGAGAATGGCCTTGCGGAGTTCGGCGACGTTTTCCTTGACGGCGTAGAGTTCGCCAAAATTCCGGGAGATGAATCGCCATGCTTTTGCGCTGGCGTCGGCATCCTGCGTATCGAGCAACTGCTTTATCGCGGCGGCGTGGACGGCAACACGTTTCTCTTCCCGTTCAGCACGCAACGTTTCCAACGCATCACAACGCGCCATCAACTCATCGATTCTGGCAACGATTCGCTGTTGTTCAGCGAGAGGAGGAAGTGGAATTAACAACTCACTAATCGATTCCGAATTTAATGTGCTCCCCTTGATAGCTCCCTTTGTATTACCAGAGTTTGCAACCTCGAAAAGTATCCAGAATAGATACATTTTTAATTGCTGATCAAGGTTAACAAAAGAGATAATAGCTTCATTATGATATGTAGCGATTTTTGTAATAGCAGCTTTACCAATCGAAAGTTTAAAACTCATAAGCAACGAACCTACAGGTGCTGGTTCGTACTTAAACACATCTGAAATAGCTAGTTGTGTAACTCTTTTTGTCGTCTCTTCCAGATAGCCTCGCGTTGGCATATCCGCAATTGATGCCCAATGATAACCATCATTATCAGACCAGTAAACAGGGTTTTTTGAAGCAGGTGTCTTTCCAAAGTTATAACTTGTGAGCACTCCTAACCTCACCCACTCCCACCCCGATGGCAATTCATACGGCACTTCATCCTGCCTTACCGGCGGCAGCGATTTCGGCGGCTTGATCTTTCCTTCCTTCACCAAGCGCTGCTTCTCGACTTCGATCTCCTTCAGCAACTCGCTCGCCGGTTGATCGTTCGGATTCTGCGGCACGAGTGTGCCCTTCATCGCCAGCGTCAGAATCAGCTCCCGGAGCTTTTTAACCCCCTCCGGCGCGGAAAACGCCACCTCGAAATGCCGCTCCAGCAACCCGGCCACCGAGCTTTCGCACTCACGATTCCCCATCATCCCCGCCCCTCCAGCGCGTCGATCAACTCGCGCTTCAGCGCCGCTTGCGCCGCTTCGAGCTGGCGAGCGATCTCCAGATACTCCTGCATCAGCTCCTCCGGGTCGCCGTGATGCACCTCGACCTCGTGCGGATTCTTGCAGTCGAGATTGTAATTCCGCGCCACAATCTCCTCCGCGCTCACCCTCCAGGCGTGTTCGGTCGTCTGGCGGCCTTCGCGCGACGACCCGCCCCACCACGCCTTTTCGCGGTCGAACTCGGCGATGGTCAGCGGCTTGGAGCGGGAGTACGATTTGTAGCCGTCGGGATAGGGATGCTCGAAGAACCAGACCTCCCGGGTCGGCCCGCCCTTCTCGAAAAACAGAATGTTCGTCGCGATGCTCGTGTAGGGGCTGAACACCCCTTTCGGCAGCCGCACGATGGTGTGCAGGTCGAACGCTTCGAGCAGCTCCCGCTTGAGCGTGCTCTTCACCCCTTCGCCGAAGAGAAATCCGTCCGGCAGCACCACCGCAGCCTTGCCGGTGTCTGGCTTCAACAGGTGCATGATCAGCGCCATGAAGAGATCAGCGGTCTCGCGCGTCTGGTACTGGCGGGGAAAGTTCTTCTCGATGCCATCCTCCTCCATGCCCCCGAACGGCGGATTGGTGATGATGAGATCGACGCAATCCTTCGGGCCATAATCCTTGAGCGGACGGGCGAGCGTGTTGTCGTGCCGGATGTTGGCCGGGACGTCGATGCCGTGCAGCATCATGTTCGTCACGCCCAGCATGTGCGGCAACGGCTTCTTTTCCACGCCGTGCAAGTTCACCTGAATCTTTTCGCGGTCATCGACGCTCTTGATCTGCCCTTTCAGATGCTCGATGGCGCAGGTGAGAAAACCGCAAGTTCCGCAAGCAGGGTCCAGAATCGACTGGCCGAGCCGGGGGCCGAGCATATCCACCATGAACTGCGTCACCGCACGCGGCGTGTAATATTCACCGGCGTTTCCGGCGGATTGCAAATCGGCGAGCAGCTTTTCGTAGATGTCGTTGAAGAGGTGCCGGTCGCCGGAGGTGTTGAAGTCCACATCCGCCTCGATGATGTTGATCACCTGCCGCAACAGCGTGCCGGACTTCATATAGTTATAAGCATCCTCGAACACCGAACCAACCACTCTGCCCTGAGGCGAGACGCCGGGAGTAGTGGCAAGATTTTTCAGTGAAGGAAAGAGATCGTTGTTGACGAAATCGATCAGCTCTTCGCCGGTGATGCCTTCCGGGTCTTTAGCCCAGTTACTCCAGCGAAGATGAGAAAGCAGCGGCGAGCGGTATTCGGGCTGAGTAAACTGCCACTCCTGCTCCCGGTCGTCGAAGATTTTCAGAAAGAGGAGCCACACAATCTGGCTGATGCGCTGAGCGTCGCCATCGACGCCGACATCCTTGCGCATGATGTCCTGTATGGATTTGACGAGGGTTGCGATAGACATTACTAATTGTCTTTCAAGTTGTTGCTTTCAGGCACAATAGAGCTCATGTTCGAGATCGGCCAATGCCTGCCGGTAGCCATCCACGCCGCCGAAGAAGCGCACGATCTCCATCGGTGTGCCGATTTCGGTGAAGGGCGTGATGGTAAGAATTTGCGTCTGTTCGACGTGGCCGATGCCTTCGTCAGCATATTTATCGAGCAGCGCTTCGAGCACCTTACGCGCCTGTGAGCCGTATCTGGTGAAATAGTTGCGCTTTTTAACCTGTTCGGCTCGCTCCTTCCGGCTAAGCGGCGGCATGTCCCAAGCTACATGGCAGATGAGGTCGAACGGATCGAACGCCTTGCCGGACTTGCGGCCGATCTCGTCGGCCAGCGCATCGAAAAAGACGCCATGCGCTGACAGTTCGTCGATGATTGCCTGCTTCCGGTCGGAGCTGTTCCAGCGAACGAGAAAATCGTCGAGCGAAGTGAACTCTTCAGCGAGTGCTTTGCGGGTGTAGTCGCGGAGCGATTCGGTGATGAGCTTGCCACTGGCATCGAAGTACTGCACCCGTTCGGCAACCACCCGAACCTCGACGTTATCGACGAAGAAGCGGCGCACGCCTGGGCTACCGTTATCACCCGTGGCAATGTCCTGCAAATCTGGATGACACTGGTCTTCTTCTCCTTCGGGATAGGGATATCCATCCGTGATGTCTGATGGTACGGGAGGCTCATCACCTTTCGGCTCGTAAATTTGCACCGGATCACCGTCAAAATGGGGGTCGGCAAACAGTTCGGTAGCCTTTCTGAAATCGATGATGGTGAAGTAGAACTTCCCGAAATCCTCGTTGATGCGCGTGCCGCGCCCGATGATCTGCTTGAACTCGGTCATCGACTGGATGTTTTGGTCGAGCACGATGAGTTTGCAGGTCTGGGCATCGACACCGGTGGTCATAAGCTTGGAGGTGGTGGCGATCACCGGAAATGGCTTCGATGGAAAGATGAAGTTGTCGAGTTCGGCCTTGCCCTCTTCGTTGTCGCCGGTGATACGCACGACGTACGTGTCGTGCTTCGACGCCAGGTCGCTGTTTTCATTCACCAGCGCCTGCCGCATCCGCTCGGCGTGGCCGATGTTCTCGCAAAAGATGATGGTCTTGTCGAAGCGGTTGGTGCGGCGGAGGAACTCGCTCACCTTTTTCGCCACCAGTTCGGTACGCTTTTTCAGCACAAGACTGCGGTCGAAATCCCGCTGGTTATAGGTGCGGTCATCGATCTCGTTCCCGTACTTGTCGAGCATTCCCTTTTCGGGCCGCCAACCGGTGAGGTCTTTGTCGATGTCGATGCGCACCACTTTGTACGGCGCGAGAAAGCCGTCCTCAATGCCCTGCCGGAGCGAGTAGGTGTAAATCGGCTCGCCGAAGTAGTCGATGTTGGAAACATCTTTGGTCTCTTTCGGTGTGGCGGTCAGGCCAATCTGGGTAGCCGACGAGAAGTATTCAAGTATCTCGCGCCAGGCGGAGTCCTCAGCGGCGCTCCCCCGGTGGCATTCGTCAATGATGACCAGATCGAAAAAATCCGGGCTGAACTGCTTGTAGATGTTCTTCTCCTCCTCGTTCCCCGTAACCGCCTGATAGAGCGACAGATAGATTTCGTACGACTTATCGGCCTGCCGTTTCTGAATCTTGGTCATGGCCGATCCGAAGGGCTTGAAATCGTTGGTAATCGCCTGATCGACCAGAATGTTGCGGTCGGCAAGGAAAAGAATGCGCTTTTTCGTCTTCGACTTCCAGAGCCGCCAGATGATCTGAAAAGCGGTGAAGGTCTTGCCCGTGCCGGTCGCCATGACCAGCAGGATGCGGTTCTGCCCGCTCGCGATAGCCTCGACGGTCTTGTTGATCGCGAGCAATTGATAGTATCGCGGCGTTTTGCCGGAGCCGTCGCTGAAGTAGTCCTGCGTCACGAGGCTGTTCTGCCGCTCGTCGAGCCCGCGATGCTGCGCCCACCACTGCCAGAGCGTCTCAACTGAGGGGAATTCATGGAGAGCAAGTTCACGCTCGATGACGCCATCCGGGGCGAGCTTGTTGTGGAACAGAAATCCGTCACCGTTGGAGCTGAAAACGAAGGGTACCTGAAGCAGGTTAGCATAGCTTAGCGCCTGCTGCATACCGTCGCCCAGGGAATGATTGTTGTCCTTTGCCTCGATGACGGCAATGGGAATGTTCGGCTTGTAGAAAAGCACATAATCCACGCGTTTTCGGTTGCCGCGTGTATGGACACTGCCCCGTACGATGATGCGCCCGTCGGTCAGCGGGAACTCCTCGCGCACCTGTGTGGCGATGTCCCAACCAACCCGCTCAAGCGCCGGGGTAATAAACTTGGTGCAAATGTCCCGTTCGGAGAGTTGTTTCCTGTCCATCAGCGAACCCCTCCTTCAAGCTGACGTTGGGGCCAACAGAAATCTAATCGAAACCCGTTTGAAGAATTCGACCAGAGAAAAGCAAGTCGAGGGTGCTTGTCTGACGGGTGAAGCAATGTCGTGAAGGAAGTCATGAGAGAATAGCGATGTCTGAAATGGGGTTTCAGGAAACGTCAAAAAGCGCCATGCCACTCACATCAGCATCTTGTTATATAATGATTGGTTAAGCTTTTATCAAGAAGAATGACAGAAATGAGTGGCGGGTAATGATGAAACTTATCGCTCCTGACGGCTCATCTTGTAAACAACCTTCTACCATCCATTCTTCATTCATAGTCTCGGCACTGATTTGAGAGTCATTATATCAGCTCTTGATTTTGGTGAAATGATTTCAAATTGAATAGTTGCCAAGTTGCTGAATACTTTGTTATGCAAAGTTCTTTGCATATCCACCAGAAAAGCCCTGATCATCTCGAATTCTAAATGGTAAAAAGAGTTATTTTGTCATGACAAAAATCCGGATTGGCGGTTTGTTGAATTCAAACAAAGCGGGGGAACGGGCATGAAAGTGAAATCGGTTTCTGCGGCGTTTACCACCGAAAAGGTGGCAGAGGTGCGGGATTTTTATGTCCGCCATTTCGGGGCGAAGGTCACGTTCGATTGCGGGTGGTACGTGAACCTCGAATTCGGCAATCCGGCCTTGACCTTGCAGTTCATGGCCGTCACCCAGCCGGAACACCGTTTGAGCAGCAGCGCGGGACTCATCTACAATTTCATGGTGGAAGATGTGGATGCAGAGTATCGCCGCCTGACATCGGAGGGACTTGCGGTGATCGTGCCGCTCGAAGACCATCCGTGGGGCGACCGGGGCTTTGCCGTGCAGGATCCGAACGGCATCACGCTCTATATCTACTCCGAGCGAACCCCGTCCGAAGAGTTCCGGCAATACTACCTTTAGCGCATTGGCCGTGTTTGCCTCGAACAGATTGGCGGAAACGCGGGATTACCATAAAACCAGTCGTCAAAATGCGCTTTTATTTGGCCACAACTGTGGAGACCGCATCGCTGACATCCTTTCCGGCATGACCCATGACCTCGGCAATCGTACCGCCAAACATCATCCCCATAAGTGACAGGTTCATCTGTGACACATACCAGCCCGAACCAAACCGAAGCACCGACACTCTCTTTTCGCGTGATTCCTGCCTGATCCTCACGATTGACAATGCGTCGAGCTGAACTGTTGTAACCCGTATTCTGTTCTTGTTCTTCATTATTCAAAGCATCCGGCAACAGGCAGATACTGCCGTCCAAGAGCAGGCAACGAGCTGTTCTCGTACCAGGTCACAGCATCAGATTGGCGGAAAATCATCAGCAAAATTCATCCGCATCCCGATTTATCAAGCCCTCAGGAATGCTGACTGAAGCTGTTTAGAATCGCAAAAAAAAGGCGACAGCGCGACGGCAATCGTCAAACTTATCTGCTCAGGCTTCCCGTATCAGAACATGTCAACCGTGGCACATAATGACTTCACCTTTCAGAAAACTACAATCAAAAAAGCCAATGCTGCAATACCATAAAAGCTTTGAGACGGGCTTTAAAGCCGAAATACACAAGCAGGTTACAAAACCATAAAACCGAATCATAATACGCTCAAAACAGGCATAAAATAAACTTTATATGATCATGCAACAGGTTAATGCAGAATTATTAAATATTTTTACTCTCAATAATGAAAACGCAAAAAAACAAATCATGATGACAAAAATATCAGATGAAATAAATCTTACAAAAGAATTAATATCGACTTTAAATACACACCTAAAAGATTTAAAATCCATACCTTAAAATCCAAAAAAGCAAATTAATTTCAGACAAATCTGACCATTAACCATAATAAACATATTGTTAGGTAAGTAATTTTAAGT
>LUZT01000004.1 GCA_001602925.1 Chlorobiales bacterium Clorobi_01
TATAAAAAGATTAGAGATCGTTGTAATAGCCATGTTCATTTTAATATATACTGGAATCTGTTGTTAAATGATGATAGTTTGGATTTGGATAATAGGACTGAATATTTGAATGTGTTTCTTAGAGATTTGAGAGGGCTTATTATAATGCACTTGTCTTACATTTTTACTCTGAAAGGATACTATATGAGTTCTGATGATTATATGAGTAGTCTGGAGTGTGGTATAGAGCCAGAGGATGGATCGCAGTATTTTGTTGCGCCGTTTGTGCAGGATGTTTTTGATAATTTAATTAAAGTGGATCGAATGGATATTTATGATGAAATAAAAAATAATACATATATGAATTTAGGGTGATATTTTTGTTTTTTATTTTGAAGAAATGCGAAATCAGAAAGGGTATTCGAGTTCTTTTTATGCCGTCTATCAGAAATAACGTCACTGCGCAATCATCGAGTGTATGTTGATCATTGCATTTGGATTGAATGCTAACTAAAGACGACCGTTGAACAGTCGCTCTTACTTTAGTCATTCAGTAACATGTGTTCTAATTCTTCGTCTGTGTATCTGACAATTTGCTTTTGCTTTACCATATCGCGACCTCCTATGAAAGAAGCCGTAAACTCACCCCCGCTTCAGATTCCTGAAAATCTTCAACGTCGCTTCTGAGAGGTTGAGGGTGTAGAAGTGGATGCCTTTGACTTTGTGGTCGAGCAGTTCCTGCACCTGCTTCGTGGCCCATTCGACGCCGATCTCTGCGACCTCTTTGTCGTCCGATGCTTCCAGCACTTTGCGGAGCAGCTTCGACGGGATTCTTGAGCCGAGAGCGAGTTCGCCCATGCGGATCATCCCTTTCTTCGTCATGATGGGCATGATGCCGGGGATGACCGGCACGGTGATGCCGGCCAGCTCGCAGCGCTCGACGTAGTCGAAATAGTCGTGGTTGTCGAAGAAGAGCTGCGTGACGATGTAGTCCGCGCCCGCGTCAACCTTCTCCTTGAGGAATTCCAGCTCCTTCATCCGGTTCGGCGTCTCGGGATGGCCTTCGGGAAATCCTGCCACGCCGATGCCCATTTCGGGGAAGTTCGCCTTGATGAATCGCACCAGGTCGATGGCGTGCGGGAAATCCTTGATCGCTTCGGCGAGCGTTGGGATGTCGGCGGGCTTGTCGCCCCTGAGCGCCAGCACATTGGTAATACCGTGTTCCCGGTAGTTTTGCAGGACGCTTTCAATTTCGCACTTCTCCGCGCCGATGCAGGTGAGGTGCGACACGACCGTCAGACCAGTCTCCTGCTGGATGCGGGTGACGAGGTTGTGCGTGCGCTCCCGCGTGGAGCCGCCCGCGCCGTAGGTGACGCTGACGTATGAAGGATCGAGAGGGGAGAGGTTCGAGATGGTTTCAAAGAGTTTGTCCCAGTCTTCCTGTTTTTTCGGGGGGAAAAATTCCAGGCTGAATACCGGTTCGGTTCGTGCATCGAAAATCTCTTTGACAAGCATCCGGGTATGAATTTTTGCTGGTTGAACAGAAAATGACCGGAATATACTAAATTATACGGTTGCATAACTCCTGAAATAACCGTCATAAACCCCTGATTGTGCGGTATTTCCTTTCGGCCTATCCTGCGGTGCGACTGCTTGCCTGCGCTGTTGCGGGAATCATGGCCGCCATTTTTTTGCCTGTTGCTCCCGTTGCCTGGTTTGGCGTCGCAATCGCGTCGTGCATCGTGACGGCTTTGCTGCTTTTCGTCAGTCGGAAACGGCATCCGGCGGGCACGGTTTCCCTTTTTTCAGCGGCATGTTATCTGACGGCGGTGTTCAGCGCGTTCGCGTTTCACGCCTCGGCATCATACCGGCTCGCCCCGTCACCGTCACTGCTTTCGTGGGTCGGGCGGGATGTGATTCTCTCCGGAGTCGTCGATGGCCGCCCGGTCGCGCGGAATGGCACGGCTCGTCTGCGGTTGCGGGTGAATGAGGTGTTTGAAGATGGCCAGACGACAACGGTTTCGGACAGGGCGAAGATTGTTGTCCGGATGCCGGGAGACGAGGAATCGCAGTTTCAGGAGGGGGATTTCGTCAGGGTGAAGGGGCGTCTCGCGTTGATTCCCGTCGCTTCAAACCGGGACGAGTATGACGCCCGTTTCCGGGAGGGTCTGAAAGGAACGCATGTCCAGATATTCTGCGCCGGTCCGTGGCAGCTGCTCCGGGAGCCGCCGAAGCCGGGCTTTTCAGTGGTGCAAAGCATCGTCAATCCCGTTCGCAACTATCTCAATTCGGCAATTGACCGCAACTTTCCCGAGGGCGGCGCGCGGCACTTTATCAAGGGCATGGTGCTCGGCGAGCGCGAGCTGATGCCGGAAGAGCTGTACGAGGCATTTCGGCGAACCGGCACGGCGCACGTGCTGGCCGTCTCGGGGCTGCATGTGGCGCTCCTGGCCTATGCTGTCAATCTTTGCCTGCAACGCCTCAAGGTAACCCAAGCCGGGCGATGGCTGTCGCTCTTTATCATTGTTGCGGTGATCGGCCTCTACAGTTTCGTGACTGGCAACGCCCCGTCGATCAAGCGCGCCTCCGTCATGACCGCCGTGATTATCGCCGGCGGTACGATTGGTCGCAAAAGTTATCCGGTGAACTCTCTGGCCGCCGCCGATCTGCTGATTCTTCTGTTCGATCCTTTCGACCTTCTGGCGCCCGGATTTCTGATGACCAATGGTGCGGTGCTCGGCATTCTCACCATCTATCCGCGCCTGTCGGGCGTCGTGGCAAATGGCAAAGGGGTGCTGCGGCCTCTGGCCCATTTTTTCTGGAGCGCCTTCAGCGTGGGTCTTTCAGCCATGATCGGTGTCAGTCCGGTGATTGCCTGGTATTTCGGCACCTTTTCCCCGTCGGGCATCGCAGCCAACCTGCCGGTGGTGCTTTTTTCGACGCTTGCCATGTACGCCTCGTTTCCGATGTTCCTGTTTCACGGCCTCGCCAGCGGTATTGCTTCGCTGTTCGGGGCAGCCTCATGGTTTTTCGCGCGTCTCGCCCTGTCATGCGCGGAGCTGTTCAGCCGCCTGCCGCTGGCCAGCGTGGAGGTGCGGCCTGCGCTGTTCGATGTGGCGGTGTTCTACCTCACCTTCGCATTCGCTTTTTATGCGATTGTCAACAGGGCTTGGGGACGATTCGCTCTTTTCGTCCTTGTCGGTATGAATATGCTGCTCTGGCATCAGGTGCTCAGGCCGGTGCAGAAGCCGCCACAGGTGGTGACAATCAATATGGGCCGGGATGTTGCGGTGCTCTTTTCGTCGGCCGGCGAAACCTGCCTCGTCGATGCCGGACGGCGCGATGGGAGCTGGGAGAGAATCCGTCAGCAGGCGAGTGTCTGGAATCTGGCAACACCCGTTTCGGTGGCAAGCCTCTTTTCTCCCGCTTCAGTGATACGATCCCTGCCGGTATCGCCGACTGCCTCAGGCGCCGCTCCTCACCGGAGTTTCGTTATCAGAATGCTGGATGACAAGGTGCTCAGAATCGACAGCAAGTCGCACTCTCTGCTGCTTGTGTCGGGGCTGAAGCGGCTGGAAGCACAACGGGCGGATGGGGCCGATGTGGTGTTCTGGATCTACCGTTTCACCGGAAAGGAGTGGCATCGGCTCGATGCGTGGATAGCAGAAACCAGGCCACGCAGGATGCTGCTTGTGCCGGGGCCATTTATGAGCGCCGAACAACGCGAATTGCTGAATCGCTATGCTGCCTCAAGGCCAGAGGTCGAGGTGAGGTCGAGGAGCCAGCAGACGGTGTGGTATTAAATATTTTCCCGGCTGAAAAGATCGGTTGGAACGAGGGTGTCGATGATTTTGACGACGTCGGGCGAGAGGCCGGGCGGATTGATTTTGCGGAGCACGGCGGCGAGCGTGGCGATTTTGCCCTCGATCGGCAGGAACTTGTTGACCACCACGATCATGTTTTCCTTGACCCGGCAGTCGCCTCCGACGAAACTGCCCTTTTCATATCTGATTTTGTGCCCGGTCGAGACCAGCGCCTCTTCGAGCAGATCGAGCTGTTTCTGTTTTTTCATGCTATCCCTCTCCTTTTACCGATTCCCCCACCCGTTTTGCAACAGGTACTTGAGTATCGGAGCTGCGTGCAGGGCCTGAATCATCCCGCCGTCAAACACGATTTCGCGCAGACGGTCGAGCGGCATCAGGTGCACGGTGATCTCTTCGGTCGGGTCGAGGCGCTGCGTGCCGGACAGGCTCACGCCCTCAGCGAGGAACGAGTAGGAGATGTTGTTCTGAAGCGCCGGATTTGCACTCAACTCCATCAGGGGCGTCCACGTTCCGCCGCTGTAACCGGTCTCTTCGAGCAGCTCCCGTTTCGCTCCATCGGGCAGCAATTCTTCCTCATCGAGCACGCCGGCGGGCAGCTCCCATGACACCTCGCCGAGGCCGTGGCGGTACTGGCGGATCAGCACGACGTCACGTTCCTCCGTGATCGCCAGCACGTTCACCCAGTGGGGGAACTCCTGCACGTAGTAGTCGTCGATCGTCCTGCCGCTTGAAAGCCGCACACGATCCTGCCGCACGGTGAGCCACGGCCTCTGGTGCAGGTAGGTCGATTCGAGTACCTCCCAGCGTCCGGGATCGTTGTCGATGCGGCTGCTCATCCGCGCATTCTCGGATCGAGAGCGTCGCGGATGCCGTCGCCGATCAGGTTGAAGCAGACCACCGTCGAGAGAATCGCCACGCCGGGGAAGGTTGAAATCCACCAGTGGTTGAGCAGGCTGTCGCGCCCCTCGTTGATGATGTTGCCCCAGCTTGGCGTTGGCGGTTGCACGCCGAGGCCGAGGAAGGAGAGGCCCGCTTCGGTCAGAATGATACTGCCGATGCGGAGCGTAGCGGCCACGATCACCGGCGTCAGCGTGTTGGGCAACAGGTGGCGGAAGATGATGCGCAGGTTGGAAAGTCCGAGCGATTTGGCCGCCAGGATGAACTCCTGCTCCTTGAGCGAGAGCACCTGTCCGCGCACGATTCGGGCCACGCCCATCCAGCCGGTGAACGAGAGCGTGATGACGATCAGGTAGATCGAGTTGCCGAAGGTGGCGATGATGATGAGAATCAGGAAGAGCGCCGGAAAGGCGATGAGCACATCGACGATGCGCATGAGCGTGTTGTCCACCCAGCCGCCGAAGTAGCCCGACGAGATGCCGATGACCGTGCCGAGCGAGACCGAGATGAGGACGACGAGAAAGCCGATGGAGAGCGAGATTCGCGAGCCATAGATCACGCGGCTGAAGATGTCGCGCCCGTACTGGTCGGTGCCGAGCAGGAAGGTTTTCGTGACGGCGTAAACCGGCTTCTGGCTGCTTCCGGAAATGTTGACGAGCTGATCGATCGGCAGGCTTTTTTCCCTCATGCCTTGCCGGTAGAGGACCTCGTTGCTTTCGATGCGGTAGCTGTTCACGAACTTCAGGTTATGCTCCTCGTTGCGCGACCGGAGCTTCTGGCTGTCGAGAATCAGGGTGTTTGCTGCTTTGGAAGCCATGTCGCTGCCGGGACGAAGCGGAATGACCATCGTCCGGTGCTGGCGGAGCACCAGCGCGTCAAGGCGCGTCAGCGGCGGCTGGTAGGCGGTGACGAGAAAATCCTGCTGGTCGTAGGGGCTGAAGGGCGAAAGCAGCGGAGCGAGAAATGCTACCGAGTAGAGTACGAAGATCACCATCGACGCCGCCACCGAAATGCCGTTTCGCTTGAACGAAATCATGCCGAGCTGCCAGAGGCTCGCTTCACCGGATTGAGATTGATCTTTTTCCTTGAGCACCTTGCGGTACGAACGCACGGAAAAGCGCAGGAGCAGGAAGGGAACAATGATGAGGTAGAGCGCGGCAATCCAGAATTCGAGGGTTTCAATTGTGAATATCTGGCTGAAGTTGGTTGGCGACAAAACAAGAAGCGTCACGCCTGCGGCCAGCGAGCGGAAACTGATGATGACGAGGTCGAGTCTCGCCGCGAACAGGGCGAAAAACGCCAGCGTCGCCAGCAGGTAAAAGAGGCCCGAAGATCGTTTGCCTGCGCCCAGAAGGCCGAGACCCGGCACGATGCGGTACATGGCTGGTATGGATGACTTATTTGCTCGTTGCGCAACCATCGGGAATAGATGAATGGATCAGTCTCAAAGTATCCTCAAGTTACCCAAAAAACGACACTTGCTGCACGATTGCAAACGGCAATCCGTAAAAAAAGCCGCCTTTTCAAAAAAGGCGGCTTTTTTTCATTTGCAAACCGTTCGAAGGCGAATCAAGCCTCAGCGGTGGCTCCTTCAGCAGCGGCTTCGGCCTCTTTCCTCGGAGCTGCAACTGATACCACTGATGCGTCGGCATCACCGAGAATCTGGATGCCTTCCGGTGCGATTGCCTGAAGATCGCGAATATGCAGGGTCTGGCCCAGTTCGAGAACGGAGATATCGATGGTGAAGTGCTCCGGCATAGCCTCAGGTTTGCCCTTCAGGGGCAGGGTGTGCACGTTGATCTGGATCTTGCCGCCACCGATCTTCACGCCAGGGCACTCGCCTTCGAGGTGGATCGGCACCTCCATTTCGACCACTTCGTCAGCCGAAAAGAGCTGGAAGTCAGCGTGGATGACGCGGTCGGTCACCGGGTCGAACTGCACGTCCTTGATGAACGAGCGGACAGACTTTCCATCCGGGTACTGAAGGTCGATCATGTGCGACTCAGACGAGTGAACAAGCTTGTTGAGGCTGATTTCCTCGACGCTGATGGCAACGGTGGCTTCTCCTTTATGGTAGACGACGGCGGGTACCTGACCCAGGCGGCGCAGTTTTGCTGCCTCGTTTTTCTTGACCTCGCGAAGGTTTACAGACAATGCTCTTGTTTCCATGCTATTTCCTCTGGTTCCTTTAACAGTTAACGCTTGTATTAATGGTGATTGGTAATTTTTTGCGAGATGTTCTTGCTGTCGAACAGATAGCTGACCGACTCGCCGTCATAGATTCTCTTGATTGCCTCGCCGAAGAGGTTGCTGATGGTGACCGTCTCGATTTTCGAGCAGAAGTCGTGTTCCGAAACCAGCGAATCGGTGACGATAACCTTTTCGAACACCGAGTTGTTGATGCGCTCGATGGCCGGGCCGGAGAGAATCGGGTGGGTGGCCGCGGCGTAGATTTTCAGACCGCCGGCCTCCTTGATGGCTTTGGCTGCGTTGACGATGGTGCCTGCCGTGTCGATCATGTCATCGACCAGCAGCACGTTTTTGCCTTTCACGTCGCCGATGATGTTCATCACTTCAGCCACGTTCGCTTTCGGACGGCGCTTGTCGACAATGACCAGCTCGGTGCCGAGTTCGGAGGCGAATTTGCGGGCGAGCTTGACGCCACCTACATCCGGCGAAGCCACGACGAGGTTGTCGGCAATATCCATGTTCTTGACGTGGTCGATCAGCACCACGCTTGAATAGAGGTGATCGAACGGAATATCGAAAAAGCCCTGAATCTGCGGTGCGTGCAGGTCCATGGTGAGAATCCTGTCAGCTCCGGCCTGCGTGAGCAGATTGGCGACGAGCTTGGCGGTGATCGCCACGCGCGGCTTGTCCTTTCTGTCCTGACGGGCATAGCCGTAATAGGGCAGGACGGCGGTGATCCGGTGTGCCGAAGAGCGCTTGGCGGCGTCGATCATGATGAGCAGTTCCATCAGATTGTCAGCCGGGGGATTGGTGGACTGGATGATGAACATATCCGAGCCCCTGATCGACTCGAAATAGTTGACTGAAATCTCTCCGTCCGAGAAGTTCTCTGCCTTCGCATCACACAGCGGTGTGCCAAGGTAAACGGCGATTTTTTTTGCCAGTTCCGGATTGCTGCGTCCAGCGACAATTTTGATTGGTGTTTCCATCGTTCACTGCTTTTTCTGATGAAACGAATTATATTGCGGCTCCATCTTCGTTTACCGGGTACGGAGCACGGCTGTCGCAACCGGAACGGTAAAAGGATTCAGAATATAGCAAAACGGATTAAAATTTTAAGAAATTTTCTGGCTCACCTTGCTGGTGACTAAATCATGAAGATTGCAGATATCAAAGCCTTTCTTGGACGTTATTTTGACCCGGTTGAACTGGTCGGCACGGGTGACATCGAAATAGCAGGGCCAGCCAAAATCGAAGAGGCCTCGACGGGCCATGTCAGTTTTGTGGCCAATGAGAAGTATTACCGTTACATCGCCCAGACCGGCGCTTCGCTTGTTATTGTTGGCCAGAAGGCTCCTCTTGACGACGCACCTCCCGAAACCAGTTTCCTGAAGGTGGCGGATCCATACACCGCCTTTGTGTTCATTCTCCAGCACTTCTCGGGCAAACGCCGCATTGCGGATACCGGCATCGCGGCTTCGGCCTCGGTCGCCGCATCTGTTCGTCTTGGTGAGAACGTTTCTCTTGGTGAGAATGCTGTCATCGGCGAGAACTGTGTCATCGGTGACGGTACGGTGATCGGCCCCGGCACGGTGCTTATGGACGGCGTGACTGTCGGCTCCGGATGCACGATCTTTCCGCTTGTGACGATTTACGACGGTACGGTGATCGGTGACCGGGTCACGATTCACAGCGGTACGGTCATCGGTGCGGACGGCTTTGGTTTCGCGCCGCAGAAGGATGGCTCCTATATAAAGATTCCGCAGATGGGTACGGTCGAGATCGGTGACGATGTCGAGATCGGCGCGAACACCACCATCGACCGCGCGACCATGGGTGCCACGGTGATCGAAAAGGGAGCGAAGATCGACAACCTCGTGCAGATCGCCCACAACTGCCGGATCGGCGGCGACACGGTCATCGCCTCGCAGGCTGGTATTTCAGGCAGCGTCAAGATTGGCCGCCAGTGCCTCATTGGCGGGCAGGCCGGATTCGCGGGTCATCTCGAACTTGCCGATCGCACTTCGGTGGCGGCCAAGGCCGGGATTTCGAAATCATTTCTCGAACCGGGGTTGGCGATTCGAGGTGTGCCTGCACAGCCGATGCGCGATCAGCTCCGGCAGGAGGCGCAGGTGCGGGGGCTTGGCGAAATGAAGTCGAAGCTCGAAGCACTCGAGGCAAAGTTGCTGGCGTTACAGCAACAGCTCGGCGAGTGAGGTTTTTACACACCAGCTCCGGGGTTGAGGGTTCTGTGGCAAGGTGAAGTCCCTGTTCTCATCGATACGAGCTTTTCCTGACGAGATCAGTCTCAAAGTTCAGGGGATAATTGAGCTGCGGATGCCGGTCATTTTACGTATCAGGGATTCGCGGGCGGCAGTTTACTGTCGATCAGGGTTGCGGTGGCGTTGATGTAGCCGATGTGGCTGAAAGCCTGTGGGAAGTTGCCCAGCATCTCCTTGCTGTATGGGTCATACTCTTCCGAAAACAGTCCGAGATCGTTGGCAGCAGCCATCGTTATACTGAGCAGCTTTTCGGCTTCAGCGATCTTTCCTGACAAGGCGAGGCACTCAATCATCCAGAAATTGCAGAGCAGAAAGCCGCCCTCATCTCCTTCGAGTCCGTCATCTATGCGGTAGCGTCTGACGAATCCATTGTCCATGAGATGCGTCTGGCAGGCTTCGATTGTGCCCTGGATGCGTTGGTCGGTTACGGGCAGAAAGTTGACGAGTGGCATGATCAGGAGGCTGGCGTCGAGAATCTCCGTGTCGAAACGCTGGACGAAGGCGTTGAGCTTCGCACTGAATCCGCGGCTGAGCACTTCGTTTTTGATCTCCTCCCGCTCGCACTCCCAGCGTTCGAGCGGTGCGTCGAGTCCGAACTTGCGGGCGATGGTGATGCCGCGGTCGAGCGCCACCCAGCACATCACCTTCGAATAAACGAAATGGTACGGACCGTTGCGCACCTCCCAGATGCCGTCGTCTGGTTTGCGCCAGTTTTCGATGGCCATTTCGCAAATATCCCTGAAAAATGACCAGAGCGTGGCGTCGATACTGCCCGCATACTCCGAAAGCCGGAGTGCGGCGTCCATGATTTCTCCGTAGATGTCCCACTGTTGCTGGCTGCGCGCGGCGTTGCCGGTTCTGACCGGTCTGGAGTGCCGGTATCCGTCAAGATGATCCAGATGCGTCTCCTGCAGCGGCTCTTCCCCGTGGATCGAATACATGATCATCAAGTCGCGGCTGCCGTTTTTCCGGTAGGTGTCGTGCAGCCAGCGGATGAACGTGTCCGCTTCGCTGGTGTGGCCGAGCGCGAAAAATGCCTTGAGGGTGAACGAGGCGTCCCTGATCCAGTTGAAGCGGTAGTCCCAGTTGCGTTCTCCGCCGATGCTTTCCGGCAGTGATGTCGTGGGGGCGGCAACGATGGCTCCGGTCGGCTGAAAGGTGAGCAGTTTGAGGGTCAGGAGCGAGCGATGCACGAGCGGCGTGAACTGGCCGAGCCAGACGCAGTGCTTTCCTATGCAGGTGCGCACCCACTCTTCCCACCAGGTTCTGGTCGATTTGAACGGGCAGGGGAGCTGTTTCTCCGGATCGAACTGGCCACAGATCAGATCGAAGTGCGCGGACTCTCCCGCTTGCAGGGAGAAAGAGAGCGTCAAGGTGCCGGTGCCGATTCCTTCGGTGCTGAAGTCGCGCAGGGTGTGCAGGAACGACAGCGGGGGATTGGCCGGGTTGATCGTGAAGCTGCCGTCTTTTTCGGCGATCACGCATTCGTCGAGTCCGTAGCCGGGGCGCGGCTCAATCGTCAGCGTGAACTCCATATGGCCTTGATCGACGCGAATGCAGCGGTGGATGCCCTGGGGGCGTTCGTGAAACTGGCCTTCCCCAAGCGGCATGAAGTCATAGAGCGCCGCTTTGCTGTTATCGGTTGTGAATGAGGTGCAAAGAATGCAGGTGTCCGGCAGGTACTCCCGCTTGGAAGAAAAAGCTTCGGCGGGTTTCAGACTGAAATATCCGCCTTTTCGTTCATCAAGCAGGGCCGCGAATACGGTTGGTGAGTCGAAATAGGGCAGCGAACAATAATCGATCGAGCCATTCGAGCTGACCAGGGCGGCAGTTCGCATGTCGCCGATCACGCCGTAATCCGAAATATTGCGATACATGGTATAAGATGAAGTTCAACATGGCGTTTCAGGCAATAACCGCATAATGCTTTATGTGGTTCAGGCAGAGATCGGTAATGGGGCAAAGACGGAGGCGAACTCGCACTCGCACCACTGAGCTGTAACACTTGGATCTAGGGTTCTCGAAACCTGAACTGAACCAATGAGGTTACACGCATGAAAACCAAGCGATTTACTACCGAACAGATCATCGGAATTTTGAAGGACGCTGACAATGGCATGCCGATCAAAGAGCTGTGCCGTAAGCACGGCATGAGTGATGTGGCCGTATACAACTGGAAAGCCAGAATGGGTGAATCAGCGCTGGGCGATGGACTTCATGAACGACAATCCGGTTGCTCAACATACTGGAAGTGTTTGCCAAGGAGAGCCTGATCATGGTCGTTGATACGTCAATCAATGGGAAACGCGTCAGTCAGGCCCTTGACTACCTTGGCAGGATACGTGGCTTTCCGGAAGTAATCGGCGTTGATAACGGGTCGGAGTTTATCGGAAAAATGCTGGACAATCGGGCTTGGAAACACGGGGTGAAGCTTGATTTCAGCAGGCCGGGCAAGCCGGTTGAGAATGCTTTCATCGAAAGCTTCAATCGGGGTGTAAGAAATGAATGTCGGAACGATAACTGGTTTCTGAGCTTAAACCATGCGTAGAAGCTTATCGAAGAGCGTTGAAATGATTATAACAACGTCAGACCGTACAGTGCACGATGGTTTTGCAGCAGCACAATTTGCCGCTTATCGGCAGGATTTTTCTCTAAGTCTGGTATTACAGTGAAGGGGGTAAATTCGGATGGAGCTCTGATGGCTTTTCTATACGCATTCTCCGGTGCTTGTGGAGCGGTTGTTGACAGATGTTCTTCTAAAGTAGTCGACATGATGCTAACAGAAAATGCTCTTGCTTCCGTTCGTGTTATTTGAAAAGTATAGTAAACAGTGAGCGGACTACTTTTTCTCAAGGGGGTTCCAAGCGATACTACATAAAAAAAACAAAAGGGGAGCGACGGTGTTATGATGGTGTAAATGCACCCTGCTTCATGCGTTGAAATCAGATATGCTTGGTTCCGGCTGCTCTGCAGAAAGGTGATTTAGCTTGCCATATAAAACGTGGGCAGCGTCTTGGGGGAAAAGGTCGAAGTGAAGATAGTCCACTATTTTGCTGTGATCTTCAGCACATGTTTCTCATTTATGCTGCTGGCGTATTTACCTTGAGCATGGAGGTAACTTTTTGCAAAAAAGGCTTGAGCTTGACCGGTTTCAAGAGGCTATCGTTGATGCCGCTTTCTTTGGCAAGTTTCAGCGTTGCATTGTCCAGATTGCCACTCAGCCCGAGTATCGGTATGTCGCGATAGGACGATGGCATCGCGCGAATGCGTTGGGCAGTCTCAAAACCGTCGAGAACCGGCATTCTCATGTCGATGACCAGCAGGTCGCAGGGCTGTGATTTCAAAATATTAAGCGCTTCGAGGCCGTTGGAAGCTTCGAAAATTGTGATGCCCAGCTTGTTGAGCATCAGCTTGATGACCCTGCGGTTGAAATCGAGATCGTCCGCTACCAGCACGGTCTTGCCCGATAGCGATTCCTTGAGTGTTTCCCTGGCCATCTCCAGCGAGCTTTTCATGGCGTTCAGCAGTTCAGGTAGTGCTGGCGGCATGATAATGACGGACGCGACACCATTGATGGTGTCGACCGGGGGAAGGGGCGAGAAGCTGCAACCGACAACGGGAATATTCCGGTCTTTGTTTTTGACGATGTTTCCAAGTTTTGCTGTTCCAGCCGGCGGAGGACTGATATCAGAAAGAACAAGGTCGTAGTGGTTTGCTGCGAGCATTTCAAGGGCCTTGTTGTTATCCTCGGCGTTATCCAGACCGATTTTCAGCGGCATGAGCTGTTGACGGATCGATGGCACATATGCTTCGGGAATGGCAGCCATGAGTACGTTTTTCCCTGCCAAGAAAGGTGTGTATTCCGCATAGAGGCTCGATTCGAATTTGTTGATTGTTGCCTTGTCGAGAACCGGGAATTCCAGAGTGAACTCCGTGAATATGCCCACTTCTGATTTGCAGGAGATTTGTCCCTTGAAAGATTTCATCACCCTTTGGCAGAACGCCAGACCAAGCCCTGTGCCGTCTTTCTTGCCCGAAGTGAAGAAAGGCTCGAAGATTCTTGGAAGGATGTTCGGCGGAATTCCCGGGCCGTTATCACGGATGAGAATTCTGTTGACTGATTCCCCTCGCTGGATTGTGACCGCGAGGCGCCCGTCAGGCACCTGCTGAAGAATCTGCAGGGCGTTTTCCAGCAGATTGTAAAACAGCAGGATGTAATTGTTCTCTTCGCCAAGGAATATAAAATCTTCTCCCGGGCTAAGATGAATCTTTTGTCGTTCGTGTTCTGAGGCATAGCCATACTCTTCTATGGCTTTTCGGGTTATTGTCGTTGCTGACAGGCAAGTCAGTTCCTCCTTCGAGACATCGGCGTTTCTGAAATTGCCAAGTGTTACGGTAATAACCTGAAGGCCACGGTTTATTGCCATCTGTGCCTGGATTGCCCGCTTTTGGATCGTTTCAATATTCTTTTTAGGAAGCGATGCGTAATCATTTTCGGTGCTGCTTAGTGGCAACTCCAGCAGGATTTCGTCAAGATTTTGGCGCACCTGTGAGAGTGGATTGCGCATCTCATGGGCGATACTGCCTGCGAGGGCTTCAAGAGCGCGATACTTTTCTTCCGCTTTTTTTCTTTCGAGTTCTTTAAGGGTGTTCCAGTTACCGAAGCTGAAAATATATCCGGCGACGATGGAAAAGCTTATGACAATCGAATAGAGCAGAATATTAAAGGTCGGATTGAGTGGTACATAGGGAACTGACAGATTGTGAAAGAGGATTGCGCCCAATACGCCGGCAAGTAAATCGAACATGAACAACAACCAGTTTGGCACAAACATCATCAGTACGAATACCATGAATATTTCCCAGTAGAGCCAGAGCTCATGAAAATTGTTCATGAGAAGGTTCACCGTGAAAGTGAACGGCAGGATGATAATCAGGAGGGTATGCCAGAAGTAAGGAAAATAGGGGGAAAAAGACTCGGGTAGACGGTGCATGAAGATGAGGCTTATGCACAACAGGGTGGCAACCATTCGGAGCCAGAAGTTTTCATAGGGCAGATGGAAGCCGTATTTGAAAACCAAATAAAAAAAAATATTAGCGAATGCCCCCAGTATGCCTGATACCATAGCATCTGAACGGGAAACTAACGTTCCTTCCCTTAGGTATTCAGTTAACTGCTCAATGAGTTTTTTCAAGAACCATCTCCAATTACTTTTTCAACACATTCCTTGGCTGCTCTGAAGCAGGCTTCGATCGAGGCTCCGCGGCGATAATCACCGGTGATTCCCAAGCCGGATAGACGATTGACAAGGTGGTCTGTTTTTTCGAGAAGCAGATGGTGTTTCGGAGAATATGCGCATAAACCCTTTGGAAAATATCGGAATACAAAGGCCTCTTTAGGATTCTCTTTTATGTTAAAGTAAGGAGATGCAATCTTTTCACCAAGCTTTATTACCTTTTCCGGCGAAGAGTGCTCAGAGATCGTCGTTCTTGAGGCTTTACCGCTGAAGGTATATCTGACAATATCCAGATCGTTAAGGCCATAGGCCCCTGCGTTGCTCAGTGGGGAATTACGTTCAAAAACCATTGCGCGACGGTTTTTGGGAAAGACCTCGTCACGATATTTTACGATCGCTACGCTGACCGGGAAATAGCTGATCTTATTGAGCAGTCTGGAGGCTTCAGGCAGCTCATCCTGGAGCAATTCGGCCAGACTATATGCGGGCAGGGCTGAAATGATCCTGTCATAACTTCCGGTGCCTGATCCCGCGCTATTCAGATAGTTTATGCGAAATTTGTCCTGATCTTTCGCTATTGACGTGACTCTGTGGCCGGTCAATATCCTGAAAGATGACTCATGTCTGTGACTGGCAATGAATGTATCGAGCAGATCATACATTCCTACGGTGAGTTGTTCGAAACTGTCGAGGGCAAGGGCTAGGTTCGAACCGAAATTTCCAGGATAACACTCCTCAGGCTCGGCTCCATTCATCCGGATTGTTATTGGTCTTATCACCCTGTCGATACAACGCTGGTTCAGATACCGGTCGAGTGTGAGATGATCAAAGTTCTCGCTCAGTGCTCGGAAATAGTCACTGCACAGAACCCCCTGACTCCGATCATTCAAAATCGCCTGGATGTGGGGGTAGAGACGGGTTATCCCTTTTCTGAGGCCGCAAAGGCGGATGATTTTAATGAGATTGAGCCATGCGGAGCCTTCCCGACTGATGGAGATGATGCGTCCGTTGATAAGCTGTGACGTGTTTATACCAAAATACTCAAATGCAGGATCTCCGTATGCTCTGGCGAATTCACGAAAAAGCAAGTAATTGCGACCAATATTCTTGCCACCAAAATCTACCCTGCGTTCCTGCAGAAAATCACTGCCAGCTCTGCCACCAATTTGGTTTTCTGATTCAAAAATATCAACGCTGACTTTTTGCTGCGCAAGGTAGAATGCAGCAGCAATACCTGATATTCCGCCCCCAATGATTGCTACATGCATTGCGTTGATACCATTGATTCATGCATTCTTTTGAGCTTCGAATCAAAATTGGTCTTATGTCTTTCTATAATTTTTTTCAGGCGTTGCTCTTTTTGCTCATAACGTTCAGCGTTGGTGCAAGCGAATCCTTTCAGAACGGTATCCGCACATAGTCTGCCCCATTGAAAGACCTGCATATAGATACAGGCTTCCGCATCGTCACTTGTTTCGCTTGATGTAAAATTAGTGTAAGACCTGCATATTATAGGAGATTCCTGTTCAAGAAAATGGTAGAAACTCGTGTTGTAATTTAGCAGGGCAAGTTTTCCGTCAAGTGGTAATCCTTGATAGTGAGCGCTTGCAATTCCAGCCTGTCTCAATGCCTCGAGAATAAGTAGTCCTTGGACATGAGGTGACTGATGATCGAATTTCAGCTCCGCTGTTTCTGAAAATATATTGAAGTAACGCAGCCTGCCAGCTGTAAACGGTTCTGAGACAAGAACATTCGCTTCGGCATGTTTGTGAACCAGATTTTTCTGAATAAGAGCTGGTAGCGGGTCATTCGGGCTGAGGGCAATTGGACTGTTGATAAGACAGTTCAGGTCAAGCGGCAGTTTTTTCATGAGGTGCGCAGCCGTGTCAATACCGAATGGCGCATCATTGTTCCAACCCGATATAGCGATGGCCTCGAGTTTTTCGTAGAGACCCGGATGAATACGGCGATATTCCTGGGAAAGGAATGGTTGGCAAGCGTCACCAAGAAGACACTGGAAATCGCATGCTTCTTCGGGCGATTCGGCTATGAGCACCGACCGCTCTTCGGCAGAAAAAGGAAGGCTGTCACCTTTGAGGAGCAGACAATAAGATGCTGTGTCGAGAACAACACAGCGGGAGCCATTCGCTGTTCCCGAGTGATGGTTTGTTTGCTGTGTCATACTGGCGCTCATGAAAAAAGCTTTTTCAATGGTTATGATGGCCGAGCGTTATATGCAAGTTCAACTTCTGCTTTTGTCCATCATGGTTGTCCAGAATTTTTTGTAATGTTTTCAGGACTTCCATGCTGACTTGTTCACGTGTGCTTGCAGCAGGGCTGCATCCAAGCGTTTCAGCATTACAATCAGAACCGGATGCTCACCTGATAACGAGTCAAGACAATTGTAAGGGACGCGGAAAATTGCTCCTCTTTTCATTACAATTAAAAACATTTAAAACCATCAATTGCCGACCAGAGCGTAGGTAAAATGCCTATTGTGTTTTACCTACCTATGTATATAAGGATTTTATCGGAAATTCACTATAGCTCACGGTTATATGGCTCAGTGCGTTACATTTTTTTTTCTGTAAGAGCTCGGGGTAGAACGAGCTATGAGTGTATTCATGTTGCCAGTGATCGCATATTGGCAATTACCGGCAACGCAGCTCATAAAATGGTTCACTTATGACAGGTTCCTTGGCACCTGCGACGAGTGGTGGTGGATGATTGGTCGTTCATACTCCAGATTTACGGCAAAGGTGAACCTGGAAGGAAAGGTCAGCAGAAGCTGGTCAACTTCGAACTCGAATGCGTAGGTTCCGCTCAGTATCCAGGCGCTTCCTCCCAGAAACTGTTTCTTGAGTGATTTCTCGTACAGCCGGACCTGCAGATTGTCTCTGGTTGCGAGTTGTTCGAAGTAGTGGCGTATGCCTTCGGTTGTACTGACGGTATGAGGGGAAAAAGTCGGGATCAGCACCGCTTGTTCATGATAGAGCTGCTCTACTTTTTCGATTTTTCCGGTGCATATTCCGGTTATCCATTCCGAAAGAACTTCTTCGGCATTCTGGTAGTGCATGGCAGGTGGCGTGCTGGTGGTTGATACTTCTGAAAGCAGGTTTTCTTGGCACGCCGTTGGCAGTGCAAACAAGAAAACTGCCTGTCCGGCAAGATTCAGACGCTTCTGAGCAAGCCGGACGGGCTAAAGATAAGCATTTTTTTGTTTTGGTAAACCTTGGTTTGAACCAAGAAAATCAAAGCTTTAGTTCTCCGGTCTGGGCCTGTCGCTTCAGAGCGTCGTTGGCGTAAATCAGCACTTCGACGCGGCGGTTCAGGCGTCTGCCTGTCTCGGTTTCGTTGGTGGCTACCGGTCGGGTTTCGCCGTATCCGATCGCAGTGAGACGGCGGCCAGAAACTCCATACGTCCTCAGAAGTGTCGAGACCGATTCGGCGCGGCGTTCGGAAAGAATCTGGTTCGAGGCTTCTGTGCCGGTATTGTCGGTATGTCCTTCAACGACCACGTCAGTATCGTCGTAGCGGTTCAGGATTCTTGCAAGTTTCTCGATGTTGTAACGGCTGTTGGCGTTGAGGGTTGCCGAGTCGGTCGAGAAGAGCAGGCCGGTATCGAAAACCACGCGGATGCCTTCGCCGACTCGCTCGACATTCGCTCCCTGAACCTCCTGGCGAATTTCGTCGGCCTGCTTGTCCATGTAGTCGCCGATGACCGCGCCAGCCGCGCCGCCGATGGCAGCGCCGATCAGAGCTCCCTGAACCCAGCTGCCGTTGTTGCTGCCGATGATGCCGCCGATCACGCCGCCAGCTGCCGCGCCGTACCCGGCACCGCGCCCGGCGTTCGAGGATGATTCACAACCGGTAATCATCGTTGCTGTGGAAAAGAGCATGACAAATGCGGCGGGTTTTGCAAATTTCTGAATGGTATTCATCGTTTTCACGGTTTTGTGTTGGATGGAAACGCGTGTGTCGTATGGTCAAGCTTGTTCGCGACATCTCCGGGGCATGTTCGTGTGTCCGCGGCAGCTCTCAGTTCAATGTATGAAAAATACTCTTGTCGTCCTGTTTTGTTTATGAACTGGAGCTTGTCGGGTATGTCCGGATCATAAAATTAATTACCGTATTCAGTGGTTGTCAGTTCAGTAAACAGATAAAGTGTTTTCGAAAGACATAGAATAATGCTGCAAACCCGAGAAGAGTGGCGGCAGATAGCCGAGTCGGTTTTACCGCCCAGAGAGCGGTACTCCGATAGAAACCGCATGATTACGGCTCGCTATGCGGGTTGGTATCTCGAAAATCGGGGTATTCTCAAGTGGGCCGGAATGGCGGCGTTCGCCTCCCGGCAGGTTGGCCTGGCCATCCTGGCTGCCGAGCTGATGACGGCTCCGGAGCGACAAAACGCCGACGGTAATCCGTTGCTGGCCTTGCACCGTTTTGGCACGGAACGGCTCATGCTCGCCGATTTTGAGGAGATACGGAACGGCAACAACAATATTTACCGTGACATCGCCTGGGCGCATGCCGCCTACATCGGCGGTGGTATGGCCGAGCTTGAAGCCTGTGCCGCCGAGCGTGAAGATGACCTGCTTGTCGAAGGGTTTGGCATGATCGATCGTGGGCGGGGGCTGTTGCGCCGCGATGCGAACGATCCGGAGGGAGAGCGGCTCATCTGGGAGGGCAACATCTTTCTCTTGCGTCATGAGCAGGTTGATGTGCTTCAGCCGGTATTCGAAAAGCTCAGCTCCGGCGGGCGGGTTTTGGCATCGTTCGGCAGCGAACTAGATTTTTCGGGATCGTCGATTCCCGATTCTCAATATCGCGCCTCCTTCAGTTCGTTTCACGGCTATTTTGAAACGCTCGCTGGTCTGAAAAGCGTCGCCAACCCGGCTGAGCGGTGGCAATGGGTCGAGCAATGCGTGATTCCTTCATGGAAAGCCGCCGACCGCCAGATGGGGCACGAATGGCCAGGCCGAAACGAAATGGCGAAAATTGCCGCCGGTCAGCAGGACACTGTCCAGCAGTTGTCAGCTTTTGTCACCTCTTTTGGCCGTTAAGCGTCCGGCTCTTTGTCGTCATCACCGCGCAGCGCGGAGCGCAGTGACCGGGTCAAGGCTGGAGGCTTTCCAGGCCGGGAAGAGGCCAAACGAGATGCCGATGACCGAGCATACCGTCAGCGACACGACGACCCACAGCCACGGAAACATCACCGGCAGGTTGAATTTGACCGCTACCAGGTTGCCCGCCGCTGCTCCGGCCACGATGCCGAGGACGCCGCCGCCGATCGAGAGCAGCAGCGCTTCGAGCAGGAACTGCTGCAAAATCGAGCGCCGCGGCGCGCCGACCGACATGCGGATGCCGATCTCCCGTGTTCGCTCCGTCACGCTGACCAGCATGATGTTCATGATGCCCACGCCAGCGGTCAACAGCGCCATGAAGCTGATGATAAATGCTCCGATGCTGACGATTCGCTGGATGTCGCGGAACGAATCGACCAGCGATTCATTGGTTCTGATCTCGAAATCGTTTGGTTTTCTGACCGTCAGACCCCGCGCCAGCCGCATCGCACCGATGGCCCGGTCGATGGTTTGCTTGTAGTTTTTCTGCGACGTCGCCTCCACCGTGATGGCGATGCTCGACGTTTCGTTGACCTCGTCGAGATAGCGGGTGATCGGGATGAGCACGAAGTTGTCCTGGCTCTGACCGAACGCCGGCCCTTTTTTGCTGAACACGCCGATGACCGTGTAGGCCTTGCCATTGACCCTGATCTGTTTGCCAACCGGATTCTGTCCCTGCCGGAAAAGGTACGCGGCGACATCGCTGCCGATAACGGCAGTGTCGGAGGCGTAGCGGAGGTCGCCGTCGTTCAGGTTTCTGCCCGCGATGACATCGAAGCCGTTGGCTGGAGCGAAGCTTTCGTCGCCGCCGGTCAGCGTGACGTCGGGATTGGTGATTTCGTTGCCGTAACTCGCCTGGGTGGCTTGGCTTATAATCATGAAGCCGATGTTCCGCGCGCTCTGGCCCATGTATTTTTTGAAGAGCTGCGCCTCCTGCCAGGTGATGTCCTTGCGGTTGGCGTACAGATTCCGGTTGTGGCCCCCGCCGAACACCGTAGCCGGATTTTTCTGGATCTGAAAGGTGTTTGCGCCGAGGCTCGACAGGCCAGAGGCAATCGAGCGGTCAACCGCGTCGAGCGCGGTCATGACCGCGATGATGGAGAAAACGCCCACCGCCACGCCGAGCGTGGTCAAGGCTGAACGAAGCTTGTTGACTGCCAGCGAGGTTGCGGCCTGCATCACGGTTTCACGGATCGAGAGCGTCATGGCTATTCGTACCTGAGTGAAACGGCCGGATCGAGCCTCGATGCCGAAATCGCCGGAGCGAGGCCGGAGATGATGCCGGTTGCCACCGACACCACGAGGCTCGCCAGGACGAGCATCGGTGAGAAGCTGACCGGGAAATCGGGTAGCAGATTCTGAATCAGCATGGTGATCGACAGCGCCGTGACGAGGCCAATCACGCCGCCGACGAGGCAGATCATCACCGATTCGATGAGGAACTGCAACAGAATCGTGCGCCGTCGCGCGCCGAGCGCCTTGCGCAGGCCGATTTCGCGGGTGCGTTCCTTGACGCTCACGAAGGTGATGTTCATGATGCCGATGGCTCCAACAAACAGCGACATCCCGGTGATGAAGATGCCCGCAACGGCGATGCCGTTCTTGATCGGGTCGAGCTGGCTTTTGAACGCCTGCTGCTCGTTGATACCGAAGTCGTCCGCCTTGCCCGGCGGCAGCCTCCGGATGCGCCGCATCAGTCCGGTCAGCTCCTCCTTGGCCTCCGGAATCCGTTTTTCATCCCTGACCTTGACCCTGATCGTCACCATCGGGGTTTTTCCGTACACCTTCGTGAACGCGCCGAGCGGCATGATGAGCTGGTTGTCGAAGCTGAACAGTCCGAGGAATTTGCCCTGCTTTTTAAAGATTCCCACCACGCGCACATTGTGATTTCTCAGTCGGATCGACTTGCCGACTGCTCGTCCGTCGGGGAAGAGGCCCGTGGCGATGTCGTCGCCGATGACCGCGACAGCGTCGCCTGCCGCCGACTCCTGCGCTGTGAAAAAGCGCCCCGCCGACAGGTCTCCCGAAGCGGTGAGCGGGTAGTCCTGGTTGGTGCCGAGCGCGAAGATTTGCAGAATCTCGCGGTCACGGTAACGGGCGGAGGCCTGGATGGTGGACATTTGCGGCACGGCCACGATCAGCTCGGAGAGCGGGTTGCCTGCGATGATCCGGTTGATCTCGGTGGCATACCGGGTCTCGATATCAGGCCGGTTGCGGTAGCGCCACCACGAGCCCATGGTGCTCCACGATCCCTTCTGCACGTAGATCACATCGTAGCCAAGCATGGCGAGGCTCCGGTCAAAACCGATATCGATGCCGTTGATCGCCGTGCCCATCATGGTGATCGCCACGATGCCGATGATGACGCCAAGCGCCGTCAGGAACGACCGGATCTTGTTGGCCCTGATCTGGTAAACGGCAATGTTCAGACTCTCGACCGTCTCGTACCGGAACTGTCGGACGCGCTCGTTCATGGCGCGGAGTCGCTTTCGATCCTCCCGTCGCGGAGGCGGATGATTCGGCGGGTGAAGCGGGCGATGTCCTCTTCGTGGGTGATGAGGATGATGGTGTTGCCCGCGTCGGAGAGTTTGCTGAAAATCTCCATGATGTCGTGGCTGGTGGCCGTGTCGAGGTTGCCGGTCGGCTCGTCGGCCAGGATGATCGACGGGTGATTCACCAGCGCCCGCGCGATAGCCACGCGCTGCGTCTGCCCGCCCGAGAGTTCGCCGGGCTTGTGGTCGATGCGGTCGGCGAGACCGACCTGTTCGAGTGCCTGTCGCGCCCGTTCGAGCCGCTCCTCCGGCTCGACTCCGGCATAGACCAGCGGCAGTTCGACGTTGCGCAGGCAGTTGAGGCGCGGCAGCAGGTTGAAGGTCTGGAAGACAAAGCCGATCTCCCGGTTGCGCACGCGGGCAAGCTGGTCGTCATTCATCTCGGCTACGTTCTGCCCGTTCAGCTCGTAGCGTCCTGAGGTGGGCGTGTCGAGGCAGCCGAGAATGTTCATCAGGGTCGATTTGCCGCTGCCGGACGGCCCCATGATCGCCGCGTAGTCGTTTCTGCGGAAATCGAGGTTAATGCCGTCGAGCGCCTTCACGGTCTGGTCGCCCATCGTGTAGTGTTTGCTGAGCGAGCTGATCCTGATGATGAATGGCTGCTCGCTCACGGCTTCTCCTGCACTTTCACCGTGCTTCCGTCGTGCAGCTCGCGGCTGATGGCGCCGTAGCTTCCCGACACCACTGTTTCTCCCTCTTTCAGTCCGGAGAGGATGATGATGTGGGTGTTGTCGGTGGTGCCGGTTTTGACTTTTCTGAAGCGCGCCCGCTTGCCATCGATCACGAAAACTCCTTCGACCTCACCGGTGGCCGGGGTCGAAGACGGTATCTGCACCGACTTGTCGCCACTGGCCGAATCCGCAGGCGTAGCAGGGCTTTTTCCGGACGCATTACGCATCGTGACGCTCTGGATCGGCACCACGAGCGCGTTGGGCACGCGCTGTGTCTCGATCTCCGCCGTACCGCTCATGCCGGGCTTGAGCAGACGCTGGTGGTTCAGAATTCTGATCTTGACGGCGAAGTTGGTCACCTCCTCCTGGGTGTTCGCGGCTTGTGTGGTGGCCGAGTTGGCGATTTCACGCACCTCGCCGTTGAACTTCCGGTCGCCGAACGCATCGACCGTCACCGTGACCGGGTTGCCGACGCGGACGTTGACGATGTCGTTTTCGTTCACCTCCACTTCGAGCTGCATGCTGTCGAGGTTGGCGATGCGCAGCACCTCGGTGCCTGCAAACTGCCCCGTGCCGACGACGCGCTCGCCGGACTTGCTTTTCAGTGAAACGATCGTGCCGTCGATGGGAGAGCGGATCACGGTTTTCCCGAGACGCTCGTCGTTCTGGTCAAGCATACTCTGGTTCTGCTGGATAGAGAAACGCGAGGCTTCGTAGGCGGCGCGGTTGGCTTCAGCGTTGGTTTTGGCCGTGAGCCAGTCGGTCTGGGAGATCAGCTTGTCCTTGTACAGAATCGAGGCCTTGCGGAAATCGTCGTCCGCCTTGAGCATCCGCGCTTTGGCCTCCATGCTTTGCGCCTTCGACAGATTGAGCTGCGCCCGGCTCTGCTTGACCTGGTTGACGTAGATGTCGGGCTGGATCCTGAAAAGCAGTTGCCCGGCTTTCACCTCCTGCCCCTCCACGACCGGGAGCTCGATGATCTCGCCGGAGACGTCGGGCGACATGGCTACTTCGGTTTCAGGCTGGATTTTGCCGGTTGCCGTAACGGTGTGCACCACCTCTTTGCGGAACACCTTTTCGGTGGTCACCTCGACCGCTTTTTCGCGCGTGTTCAGCCAGATGAGCGCTGCGACTCCGATGGCGAAGAGTGCGCCGCCGATGATGAAGAGGTTGCGGAGCTTTCCGGAGCGTTTGGTTTTAGCCATAAATCAGTGAGATGATGCGTTGCTGACCTCTTCGATGCCGACGCCGCTGGTGTAATCGAGCAACGCTTTTTGCAGCGCGAGGTTGTAAAGCGCCTGGGTCAGGGTCGAGCGGGCGTTGAAGAGCGCCGCCCTCGCCGAACTGAGTTCGACGAAGTTCGACGCGCCGAGATCGTACTTGCGCGTGATGCCCTGAGCCGCCGATTCCGAAGCCTTCAGGCTCTCTTTTGCCGACTCGATTCGGGTGAAGGCTGCCTGGTAGTCACCGGCGACCTGCTTCAGGTCGATCTCGATGCCATCTTTCAGCTCCTCGTAATCGAGCTGCCTGTTCCGGCTGGCAACCTTGGCCGACTCGACATTGTAGCGTGTCGTGAAGCCGTCGAAGATTGTCCACGAAAGGTTGAGCGAAACGGCGTGGTCGATGCCGTTTTCAAGCTGCTTGCTGACGGACGGATAGGCGTAGTCGTAGGTCTGGCCCAGCATGGCGGTTTTGTAGGAGTCGATCGCGCCACTGCTCATGGTGAAGGCGAGGTCAAGCCTCGGCCACCGCGATCCTGCGACCTGCCGGACATCCTGCCGCGCCGCGGCGCTTTCGAGGCTCTGCGCCCTGAGGTCGGCCCGCTGCTGGAGGCTCGCTGCCGAAAGCGCCGCAATGTCCACCTCGGGCGAGAGCTTTTCGATTGCTGCGGTGTCCACCGGTTCGAGCGCGATCTTTTCAGCCGGATCGATGCGCAGCCGCCGGACGAGTTCGAGCTTGCTTCGACGGAGCTGGTTTTCGGCGTTGATGACGGCGAGGTTGCTGTTGCTTGTCTCCGCCTGTTGCTGGTAGAGGTCAGTGATCGACTTCAGGCCGATGTTGAGCTGCCGGTCGGTCAGGGTCAGCAAATCGCGCGACGTCTTGAGGTTTTCCCGCGCGATATCGAGCAGTTCCTTGTCGAGCAGTACCTGATAGTAGTGCTGTGTCACGTCGTAAGCGATGGTCTCTTGCGCGCGCTGAAGAGTGAGCCCTGCGGCCTTTTTGCGGTCGAGCGCCGCCTGCAGGGCCGCGTAGTCGCTCAGGCCGTTGAAGAGGTTGAGCGATGCCGTCAGGCTCATATCGACGGTCGAAGTGCGGGAGGTCATGTTGATCGCTGTGTCCGATCCGACGCCGTACAGCGGTGAGTATGATGTGTATGAGCGGTTGACCGAACGGGGTACATAACTGGCCGAGGAGGTGACTTTCGGCAGGAAGTTGCCATAGCTTTTCAGAAGATCGACACCGCTGAGATGCCGGGCGTTTTCAGCTTTTTTAACGGAGGATGCGTTGTTGAGCGCGATCGTGATGCACTCGTGCAGCGAAAGGGTTCTCGCCGGCTGACTCTCTGCGTGGATGGTCAGCACTGGCAGGATGAGGAGAAGGATACCAATGAAAACGCTTTTTTTCACCATTCGACGGCTTGGGGTTTGACCTCGGTTTTACGGCATCGATGCAGCATCTGGCCATGAATATACGCAATGGCCGGGCAAACCACACAGATTCATGTCGAACGGCGGGTAGCTGGTTGGCCGGTCAGAGTTTTTCGAGCACCTTGTCGATGGACTGCCGGTAGTGATCTGCCTTTGACGGATTGAGCTGGATGAGGGAGGTGTAAACCCGGATGGCCTTTTTGTACGCGCCCTGATTGATGAACAGGTTGGCCAGCGACTCGGTCGGAACGGCAATCGAGGCATCGTCGGGAAAGGGTTGTTTCTGCTCGGCAATCGGTGTCGGATCGGCGGACTCGGCGGCTCGCGGCGGCGAGAATCCGGAGAGCGCGATCGAGAGCTGCTCCAACTCGACGGCGATCTCGTCGATGGCTGGTTTTTTCTCTGGCTCAGGTGCCTGCGACTGGAGCGTTTTGACTTCGATCAGCTCCCGCCAGGCAACCTGGTTTGCCGGTGCGATGCGGCAACAATGGCCGAGATGCTCGACCGCTTTCTCGTAGAGTTTCAGGCCTCGCGATGCGCGCGCGGTGAGCAGGTGAAAGATATAGGATTCCGGGAGCCATCGCTCCATTTCTTTCAGCTTGTCGAGGGCCGGCCGGAACGCACCGCATTTGATGTCCAGTGAAACATCGGCAAATATGAGATGTGGATCACTGGTCATACCGGGTTTTCAGTCAGGTTGGTTTGGGAGAAATCAGGAGAGGCTTCGATCCTGTAAGTTCAGATTTTATGTGTTATTGACCGCTTTTCCAAAGCCAAAAGCAGCAGTTTTTCAACCAGTTCGGCAAAACCGATGCCCGAGGCGGCCATCATCATCGGATACATGCTGATGTCGGTAAAGCCGGGTATCGTGTTGATTTCGTTCAGAATGACGCGGTTCGTGCCGTTTTCGACAAAGAAATCGACTCTCGACATCCCCTCGCATCCCAGCGCCTTGAAGACGGTTAGCGCGGCTTTCCGGACTTCATCGGCGACTCCCTCCGGCAGGTCGGCGGGTATGACAATTTTCGCTTCGTTTTTGATGTACTTGTCTTCGTAGCTGTAGAAGTCACTGCCTGGGATGATTTCGCCGGGTTCGGAGGCCAGCGGATCGCTGTTGCCGAGTACGGCCACCTCGATTTCGCGGCCCGAAATGGCGGCTTCGACGAGCACCTTGCTGTCGAGGCCGCAGGCGTTTTCCAGCGCAGCGGCAAGCTCCTCGGCATTGCGCACCTTCGAGATGCCGACCGACGAGCCGAGACTGGCCGGTTTGACGAAGAGCGGCCAGTCAAAGCGCTTCGTGATCTCCACGACGGCTTCGAGCGGATTGGCCGTATAGCCGCAGCTTGTGATGGTCATGAACTCCGCCACCGCGACGCCCGCGTCCATCGCGCAGAGCTTGGTCAGCGCCTTGTCCATCGCCAGCGCCGAAGCCGTCAGGCCGCAGCCGGTGTAGGGAATGCCGAAGGTGTCGAGGCACCCCTGAAGCTTGCCGTCCTCGCCATACGAGCCGTGCAGCGCGATGAAGGCCACGTCGGTGTTTTTGAGGAACGAGCCGAAATCGAAGCACTCTCCGGCAGCCGCTGCCGTCAGTTCGCTGAGCCGCGCTCCGGCGGACTCCGGCGAGCCGCTTCGCAGCAGCGCGGCGATGTCGGTATCGAGCACCTGCTGCGAGCACGAGCTGGCGTACCACTTGCCGTCGCGGTCGATGTAGAGCGGTGAAAGTTCATACCGGTTCCTGTCGATCTGCGCCGCGATGGATCGCGCGGAGATGATCGAGATTTCGTGTTCGGCGGACTTTCCTCCAAAAATAAGGGCGACGGTTTGCTTTGACATAGCGATAGTACTGATGGTGAACGGATGAGGGTCAGGAGACAAGGTGCATGTGTTCGACGCTGATGCAGCGGTTCTGCACGACGTCGAGTCCGGCTTTTCTGGCTTTTTCGGCGGCGGCTTCGTTGGTGATGCCGAGTTGCATCCAGACCGCCTTTGCGCCAATGGCGATGGCTTCATCGACGACCGGCGATACATCCTGCGGCTTGCGGAAAATATCGACGATTTCGATCAGGTCGCGCTTTTCGGCCGGGATGTCTGACAGTGATGGCCAGCATTCGAGGCCGAGCACAGTGCTTATCGACGGATTGACCGGATAGATGGTATAGCCCGCATGGATCAGATACCGCGCCACCGCATGACTTGCCCGGTCGGGTTTGTCCGACAGGCCGACGATGGCGATGTGTTTGTATGTCGTAAGGATCTTTGCGATGTCCATCGTGACCGTGGTTCAGGAGTAAAGCTTCAAAATACCGGTCTGTCTCCAGACTCACAACCGGTTGGGGAAAAATATGTGGGGATGAGGATGACTGGTTTTTTCCCCTAATCGGAAGATGGCCTGGTTCTGTCCCCCTCATTTTTCCACCCAATCTGTGCCCTGTTCATCATCTCTCAGATCCCGCCCCTCTTCATACTGTACAACCACTTACAGTTAAATAAAGCCGGGCAGGCGTCACGGATTTGTAACCTTGATTTTCCTTCCTGTAACACTTCTTCAATGAGCCGGTAACAGCTGCTCGGTAACTTTGGATCGTATTCATCGAGGGAAGTCCCGAATGCGTTTTCGGGATGTGTAAAAAAGCACGAACCCTTCCGTCATTACCAACACATCAACATTATAACCGACCGGGAAGATCTTATGCCCAAAAAAACTAATCCGCTGCTCAACGCCAGCGTGGATGGTCTCGGCAATGTCGTGACCCTCTATTTCTCGGAGAAGCTCAATGCGTCGAGCCTTCCGGCGCTCAAGCAGTTTACCGTCCTCAGCGATGATGAAAAACAGACGATCACGGGAATTGAGGTGGTCAACAACCAGGTTGTCCTGACCCTGGCGTCACCCATCGACAGCTCGATGCAGCTCACGGTTTCCTATACCGCAAAGCCGCATACCCTTGAGAACCTCGATGGTCACAAGGTGGTCTCCTTTCAAAATGCCGAGGTTGAAAACCATCTTTCGCTGACCCCTTCAGAGAGCGAGTCCTTTGAGTTCGCCTCGACAATCCAGATGGATTTCGGCGCTGAGATTTCGGCCTTCGATGCCGACAGCGGGCGTCTGTTCGTGACCTCTCCCGAACACGGCCTTCAGGTTGTCAGCATCGACGGTCAGTTGCAGATGACCAAGATTGGCACGATAGACCTCGGAAGCAATGTGGTGAACAGCGTGGCTGTCAGCAACGGTATTGTTGCCGTTGCGGTCGCCAATGCGGACAAAACGTTGCCGGGTACGGTTTATTTCCTTGATGCAGATGCGGATGTTCTTGATGCTTCGATGATTCTCGGCAGCGTCACGGTCGGCGCGAATCCCGATATGCTGACCTTCACGTCCGACGGCATGAAGGTGCTGGTGGCCAACGAGGGTGAAATGGCGAGTGTTGCCAATGATCCCGAAGGCTCGGTGAGCATCATCGATCTCAGCGCCGGGGCAGAACATGCAACCGTCACCACCGCCGGATTCGGTGCGTTCAACGACCAGATCGACGCACTCAAAGAGGCTGGCGTCAGGCTCTTTGCCGGTGAGGAGGGCTTTGAAGGCACGACGGTCGCCCAGGACCTCGAACCCGAATACATCAGCATCTCTCCCGACGGTACGACGGCGTTCGTGACGCTTCAGGAGAATAATGCTATTGCCATTCTCGACATCGCCTCGGGCGAGTTTACCGATATCGTGCCGCTCGGTCTGAAGAGCTTCTCCAGCCTGCCGTTCGACGGTAGCGACAAGGACGGCATCGATCTCGAAACCGGGCTTCCCGTTTACGGCCAGTACATGCCGGACGCCATCGCGTCGTTTACCGGCGCGGATGGCAAGACCTACTATGTGATCGCGAACGAAGGCGACGACCGCGACGATTTTCTGGACACGCCGGAGACTGCGCGGGTCAAAGACCTCACGCTCGATCCGACGGCTTTTCCTGACGCGGCGACGCTTCAGACTAACAGCGAACTCGGACGTCTCACCGTTTCGAGTGCGCCGGGCAACAACGGCGATACCGATGGCGACGGCGACATCGACCAGCTTCTCGCTTACGGCGCCCGTTCGTTCAGCATTCTCGATGAGAAAGGCAATATCGTTTTCGACAGCGGTTCGCATATCGAGCAGTTTGTCGCGGAGAGCGGTCTGTTCACCGATGCCTATGGAACCGGGCTTTTCGATGATAGCCGTTCAGACAACAAGGGGCCTGAACCGGAGGGCATCACCATCGGCGTCGTGGATGGAAAAACCCTTGCGTTCGTCACGCTCGAACGAGGTGGTGGTGGCGTGATGGTGTACGACGTCACCGATCCTTCGGATGTGAGCTTCGTGCAGTATCTGAGGAATCCCGGTGACGTGAGCCCGGAAGGGGTGCTCTTCATTTCGGCTGCCGACAGCCCGACCGGGCATGAACTGCTGATTGTCAGCAATGAATCGTCAAATACCGTGAGCATCTTCGAGGTTGACAGCTCCGTGAAGGTTGGCATTGAAATCGAAGATGTGACCGTACTGGAGGGCGACCAGCTCTACTACCGGGCGCTTTCCAACACCTTCACCGATGCTGATGGCGACACGTTGACCTACTCGGCGACACTGGCAAACGGTGATCCGCTGCCAGACTGGCTGCATTTCGATGCGTCGAGTCACGATCTTGAGACGATGGCAGAGTATTTTCTGAACCAGGGTGATTCGGCGAAGTGGGCGACCGATTCGGCCTCGGCGATTACGGCGATGGTGACCGGCGAGAAGACTGACGCTGGCAACATCTCATGGGCGTCCGGCGATCCTGAAGGCGGCGAGCTGACGACGATTGCCGAGACCCTGCGCGCCGAGTACGGCTTTGCGATTGGCGTGGCCAGCACGGTGGAGTTCTCGCATGCGACACCTGCCGGTGTGGTGAGCCACGACGTGAACAGGAACGACAAGTGGGACATCGCCCACGAAATCCTCACTGAAACGCAACCGGAAGTGGTCATCGGCGCGGGTCTCGACAGCTACTTTGCCAAGGCGGTCAAGGATGCGGCAGGTTATGACAGAGACCTTGACAACAACGGCTACAACGATGAATACGATGCTTTTCACACCGGGCAGAACACCGAATACACCGCCAATGTGGAGTTCGTGGAACGCGCGTCGGGCGTTGACGGCGGCGATCTGCTTGCCGCAGCCGCAGCGAACGTTGACCTCTCTGCCGGCGAAAGGCTGTTTGGTCTCTTTGGTACCTCGGACGGCCACTTCGAGTACTATGATGTAGCAGACAATCCGGGCGAGGTGACGATCACGCGCAGCACGGGTGACGGCACGCCGACGGTTGACGAAGACCCGACGATGGCTGAAATGGTCAATGCCGCGCTGACCGTTCTCAACCAGGACCCGGACGGCTTTTTCGTCATGTTCGAACAGGGCGATATCGACTGGAGCAACCATGCCAACGACTACGAAAGCATGATCGGCGGTGTTTATGACCTCGATCTTGCGGTTCAGGCAGTGGAGCAGTTTGTCGATCTGAATCCTGATGACGATATCGACTGGTCGAATACGCTGGTGATCGTCACGAGCGACCACTCCAACAGCTACATGCGCAACGAGAGCGTGCTTGGCATCGGCGACCTCGGCGAGGTGGGCACGGACGTGACCTACGCTTCAGGCGGTCACACCAACGAGCTGGTAACGGTTTCTGCCCGCGGCGCGGGTGCGGAGTACTTCGCCGAGCTAGCGGGTGAAATCTACGCCGGCACGGACATCATCGACAACACGCAGATTTACGATGCGATGATGAACGCTGCCGAGAATGCAGGCGCCGAGCACATCATTTTGATGATCGGCGATGGCATGAACATCGAGCACGAAATCGCCGCCAGCCGCTACCTGTATGGCGAAGACTTCGGCCTGTCATGGCAGGACTGGGGTGAGCTGGAAGACGGCTGGACGGGCTACGCTACGACCTGGGATGTGACGTCGTACAACAACTATGCGGCGCTGAACGGCGTGGATCCGTATGATCCTGACACCTACGATCCGACCATTGGCTACGATCCGGCACAGGGCGGTACGACGCCGTATCCGGTGGCGATGATCTTCAGCGGTACGCCGGACAGTGAAGATGTCGGCGAGCTGGAGATTGTGGTAACAGCCACTGACGAGAGCGGCGCGTACGCGAGCCAGACCTTTGATCTGATCGTTGGCGTGGCGGTGGATGCTGATGGTAGCCTGGCTCTTGCGGTCTGATTCCATTCAGTTGTTTTATCCACTGTTTTCCCCCGCCATCCGGTTTTTCGCCGGATGGCGGGGGTTTTTCTTTTCCTATATTCCCGGAAAGATCGCGTACCCCCTGCCGACGCTTCCTTGATATCTCGGGCGGGATGATTTTTTCGATACCCTCATGCAATCTCTTTTTTCTTCAGTCTGCTGCGTCGATACCGGAGCCGGTTCCGGTTCGTATAACATGGATTTCGATGTCCGGCTCATGCGGGCGTTTACTGATGGGTCGTTTCAGCGCGAATTTGGCGGGGGTTGCTGTTTGTGGCGGTTTTATGCGTGGTCGCCTCCAGCGGTGTCACTCGGGCGGAACCAGAATCCGGCGGAGATCGACCGGGAGCGGTGCCGGGCCGATGGTGTCGATGTGGTGGTGCGGCCCACCGGCGGGCGGGCGGTGTTCCATGCCGATGAGCTGACCTACTCCTTTTTCGCTGACACGACGCTGCCGAACGAGGTGATCTATCAAATGGTGCACGAAACCATCGCGCGGGCGCTGTCCAAAGTTGGCGTCGCGGCGGAGTTCTGCCGGTCGCAGCCCGATTTCCGGGCGCGGTACGCATGCCCGGAATCGGTCTCCTGTTTCACCGCCTCGGCCCGGTACGAGTTGCAGGTTGACGGACGCAAAATTGTCGGTTCGGCGCAGCGTCGCAACGGACATGTGCTTCTTCAGCATGGTTCTTTGCCACTTTCGATGCGGCACAGGCAACTTTCGCGTTATCTTGCGGATGCCTCCCGCGAACTTGTCCAGGCAGTCGATGCCGACATGGAGCGCAAAACCGCGTCGCTCGACGAGTTCGCCGATGCGGGTTACGCCGATCTGGTGCCATTGCTCATCGCTGAAGCAGGGAAATCCGCCGGATCGGGAGCTAAAATTCTGACTTCGGGGGAGATCGGACGCCTCGAAGGTTTTCAACAATCACTCTAACTGACGACCATCATGAACCAGCCCTCTGGCAATAAACTGCCTCACGTCACGACCCGCAGGATGCTCGATATGAAGCAGCGCGGCGAGAAGATCGCCATGCTGACCGCTTACGACTACACGATGGCGCGGATTCTCGACCGCTCGGGCGTTGACGCGATTCTCGTTGGCGATTCGGCGAGCAACGTCTTCGCCGGGCACAACACCACGCTGCCGATGACCGTTGACGAGATGATCTACCACGCCAAGGCGGTGGTGCGTGGCGTGCAGGCAGAGACGCGGCGGGCGATGGTGATTGTCGATATGCCCTTCATGAGCTACCAGCTCTCGCCGGAGGATGCGGTGCGCAACGCCGGAAAAATCATGAAAGAGCACGAGTGCGACGCGGTGAAGATGGAGGGTGGCAAGGTGATCGCCGAAGCGGTCAAGCGTATCACCGATATCGGCATTCCGGTCATGGGTCACCTCGGCCTCATGCCGCAGTCGATCTACAAATATGGCAGCTACAAGGTGCGCGCGATGGAGGAGGAGGAGGCCCGGCAGCTCATCGAGGATGCGAAGATCATCGAGGAGGCCGGAGCGTTCGCCATCGTGCTCGAAAAGATTCCGTCGAAGCTCGCCGGTGAGGTGAGCCGCTCGCTGACCATTCCGACCATCGGCATCGGCGCGGGGCCGGAGTGCGACGGCCAGGTTCTGGTCATCAACGACATGCTTGGCCTCAGCACCGACTTCCGCCCGCGCTTCGTCCGCCGCTACGCTGACCTCTCCTCGGTGATCGAGCAGGCGGTCAAAAGCTACGTCGAGGATGTGCGGAGCAACAGCTTCCCGTCGGAGGACGAGAGTTACTGACGGGAGCAGGCATTGTTTCCGGATTGCAAGATTTCATGAATCGATTATTTTTCATGACGATCTCCGCAATCGGGCGCCGGATTTTTAACGTGCAGTGACAGGTTTGGCAGGAAATGGCGAAGTCGCCGGATGAATAATTTTTATGGGTACAGAAGAAAGAAAAGCTCGGCAAAAACGCTATCCACCGGTTTTACAGGGTGGCGGCGAGCGGCCCCAGCGGCGTTTTCCCTACGTTTCGCGCTCATTCGTCCCGTCGGCTTTCACGGTCATGAACATGGTGTCGGGCTACGTTTCCATCGTCATGGCGGGTGAGGGTAGTTTCGTCATTGCGGGATGGCTCATCTTCCTGGCGGCCTTTTTCGATACCATCGACGGTTTCGTGGCGAGACTCACCAACAGCTCCTCCGAATTTGGCGTGGAGCTCGATTCGCTTTCCGACCTCGTCTCTTTCGGAGCTGCGCCCGCATATCTCGTCTACAAATTCGGCCTCGAACATATTGGAATGCCCTGGGGGTTGCTGCTCAGCTCGCTCCTGATGGTTGGCAGCGGGTTGAGGCTGGCGCGATTCAACATCAATCTGATCGATTATCACAAGGACTCTTTTTCCGGTCTTCCGACACCGGCGCAGGCGATGACCGTTGCTTCGTTTGTCCTCTGGATGAGCGTTGAACCGCTGTTTACAGAACTCGCTCTTCAGAAGGTGCTGATGGTTCTGACCGTTTTGCTCGCCACTCTCATGGTCAGCAAGGTCAACTACGATGCTTTGCCCAAACCGACTCTCGAATCGTTTCGCAGTCATCCCGTGCAGATGATTCTTTACGTGATCGCGATTTTCTGCGTGCTGGTCTTTCAGGCCAAGGCTTTTTTTGTGGCCATGTTATTGTATATTCTGCTCGGAATCGTCAGGTCGCTGACCCGTACCGTTCAGGAGTGGCAGCTCTGACGCAAATTTCCGGCCTCCTCAACTTGCAACGTAACCATTGCTATGGCATTCAAGGCTAAGATCAAGGTGACCCTCCGTCCTTCAATTCTCGACGTTCAGGGCAAAGCCGCGCAGCATGCGCTTGAAAATCTCGGGTATTCGAGTGTCGAATCGATCAGGATCGGCAAATACATGGAGGTGATCATCGGTGAAGATTTCCGCGCCGAGGCCGAGCAAGTCTGCACCGAAATCTGTCAGAAGCTCCTGTCCAATCCGATTATGGAGGACTTCAGCTTCGAACTGGTACCCGTCAACTAAATTTCTCACCCTCCTATGGCTGATGTTACCGTTGGAATCGTGGTTTTCCCCGGTTCGAACTGCGATCACGACACCGAATATGCCGTTGCTTCGTTTCCCGGCGTCAAGCCGGTGATGCTCTGGCACAACGATCACGACCTGAAGGGATGTGACGCTGTCATTCTCCCTGGCGGTTTCTCCTACGGAGATTATCTCCGCTGCGGTTCCATCGCCCGGTTCTCGCCAATCATGCGCGAGGTAATCGATTTTGCAGGCAAGGGGCGTCCGGTGCTCGGCATCTGTAACGGCTTTCAGGTGCTCGTCGAATGCGGCCTGCTCGAAGGTGCCCTGATCCGCAACGCCGGACGGAAGTTCGTCTCACGCCAGACCACCATCAGCGTCGCCAACAACGCCACGATCTTCACCGACCGTTACGAAAAAGGCGAGATGCTGCGCGTGCCGGTTGCGCACGGCGAGGGCAACTATTACGCTTCGCCCGAGACCATCGAGAGCCTCGAATCGAACGGGCAGGTGGTGTTCCGCTACACCGACGCCGGGGGCAACGCAACCGCCGAGGCCAACTTCAACGGCTCGATGAACAACATCGCCGGTATCGTCAACAAGCAGGGGAACGTGCTTGGCCTGATGCCGCATCCTGAACGCGCCAGCGAGAAGCTGCTCGGCTCGGAGGATGGCAGGCGGCTGTTCGAATCGCTTTTCGCGCATCTTGCCGGAGCGTAAACCAGCCTTCTGATGGGCATGAACGACACATCGCAGAAGGCCCGGATTTTCTCATGGCTGCTGTTCGATTTCGCGAATACATCGTTCAGCGTCATGATGGTGACGTTCGCCTTTCCGCTCTACTTCAAGAACATAATCTGCGAGGGAGAACCCAAGGGTGACGCGCTCTGGGGCGCGAGCGTCAGTATTTCGATGCTGCTTGTGGCGCTCATCTCGCCGGTGCTCGGCGCGCAGGCGGACTACTCGGGCCGCCGCAAACGCTTTCTCTTCGCTTTCACGCTGATATCGGTACTTGCTACGGCGCTTCTCTCTTTTTCCGGGCCGGGCATGGTGCTGTTCGCGGCGGCGCTCTTCATTCTCGCCAACATCGGCTTTGAGGGCGGCCTTGTGTTCTACGATGCGTGGCTTCCGGAGATCACCTCGCCGCGAAGCACCGGCAGGGTTTCCGGCTACGGTTTCGCGATGGGTTACCTCGGTGCGTTCGCCATTCTCCTGATCAATCTGCCGCTGCTCTCGAAGGGGATCGTGCCCGCCAACATTCCCAACCTTAAGCTCAGTTTCCTCATCGTCGCGCTCTTTTTCGCCGTGTTCTCCGCGCCGATTTTCGTGATGCTGCGCGACACCAAAGGCTCGGTGGGCGATTCATCCAGCGGTGAGCGGCGGCGCGAGCGCGGCTCGTCGTTCGTGCACTCGATCAAAGAGGTCGGCTACACGATCCGGCATATCATGAGCTATCCCGATCTCGCGCGCTTCCTGCTCGCCTACTTTTTCTACAACGACGCGATTCTGACCGTCATCGCCTTTTCGTCGATCTACGCGCAGAACACCCTCGGCTTTACGACGGGCGAACTCATCACCTTTTTCATGACCGTGCAGACCACGGCCATACTTGGCTCGGTGGTGTTCGGTTTTGTCACCGACAAGATCGGCCCGAAGCGCACCATCGTCATCACGCTCTTTATCTGGTTCGCGGTGATTCTGCTGGCGATTCTCTCCGGAAGCAAGGAGACCTTTTTCATGACCGGCCTGCTCGCAGGAATGTCGATGGGGTCGTCTCAGGCGGCCTCGCGCTCGCTGATGGTGCGGCTGACGCCGAAGGAGCACGTCACGGAATTTTTCGGCTTCTACGACGGTAGTTTTGGAAAGGCGTCGGCGATCATCGGTCCTCTGGTGTTCGGTGTCGTTTCCGCCCAGGCTGGCAGCCAGAAGGTCGCGCTCGCTTCGCTGCTGGTGTTTTTCGGCCTTGGCCTCCTGATTATTACCGGCGTGAGGACGCGAGCCACCGCCGAAGCCTCGCCGGAAGCCTTCCGGATCGAGTGACGGTAGTGACGTGTAACCCATTTTATAATGACTGTTATGAACGATGAGTTGAAGGCTGAGAACGCCGGAAACGAACGCGGCTGCGTGGATTGCCATACGATGAGCTGCTACCGGATGGAGAAGCGCCTGCCGGACGCCTGCCTCTCGGAGGTGATCGGCAAGGAGCAGCTCGATGAGGCCCTCGACCTCTACCGCGGTGACGGTATCGATGCCAGGATTGCCCGCGCCGCTGCCGAAGTCGAGGGGCTTTACTATGGAAAGCTGACCCGCGTCGAGGAGATCGTCGCCTTCGCCCGGAGAATCGGCGCGAAAAGGATCGGTCTTGCTACCTGTGTCGGTCTCGCCGGAGAGGCGCGCGTTTTCGCGAAGATTCTCGAAGCCAACGGATTCGAACCGTTCTCGGCGCTCTGCAAGGCGGGCGCGGTGGATAAAAGCCAAATCGGCATCGCCGAGGAGCTGAAGATCACGCCCGGCAGCCACGAATCGCTCTGCAATCCGGTGCTGCAAGCCCGCGTGATGAACGAAAAACCGACAGACCTCAACGTCGTCATTGGCCTCTGCGTTGGCCACGACAGCCTTTTCACGAAGCACTCCGCCGCTCCGGTCACGACGCTGATCGTCAAGGACCGGGTGCTGGCCCACAATCCCGCCGCCGCGCTCTACACCTCGGGCTCTTACTACAAACGCCTGCTGGAGCCGGGCCGCGAGCTGTGAAGTTTCAAAGAACCTTTTGATAGAGTCAGAGATGAAAAGAGCATTCTGGATAGTCATCATCGCGTTGCTTTCAATGCAGTTTCCTGCGGTGTGGCAAACCGTCGAGGCCGTCGAACCGGAGACGTTTGAGATTCCGGCTGGCAGCGGTGCTATCACGGTCAGAATTACCGGTTTGCGCAGCACCAACGGGAATCTTTCCGTGGCGCTGTTCAATGCCAAAAAGGGTTTTCCCGGCAAGTACGAAAGGGCCATCAGGAAAGCACAGATTCCGGCTGTCGGTTCGGAGCATCTGGTGGTATTTGGTGATATCCCCTACGGTACGTATGCGGTCGCGGTTCAGCACGACGAGAACGCCAACGGCAAGCTCGACGCCAATTTCCTCGGAATGCCGAAAGAGGGGGTTGGCACCTCGAACAATCCCAAATCGAAATTCGGCCCGCCCTCGTTTGACGATGCTTCTTTTGTGCTTGACAAGAAAGCGATGGAACTGACCATCAATCTGCGCTATCTCTGAAAATTCAAGCGTTTAAATGACTTATGGGCGTTCTCGAAGCGATTTGTGTCAGTGTTGAAAAAGGGACGGTAAAGTTGGCGGTTCCGTCCGCCGAACTCCGTGAAAGCTGGGGGATCGAAGGCGACGCCCACGCGGGGGAGTGGCACCGCCAGATTTCGCTGCTGGCGGGCGAGAGTATCGACCTGGTGCGCGAAATGATGCCGGAACTCGATTATGGAATGTTTGGCGAGAACCTGGTGACCAGGGGCATCGATCTTGCCGGACTTGCCATCGGTGACCGTTTACTGGTTGGCGAGCAGGTTGTGCTTGAAGTAACCCAGGTCGGCAAGGAGTGCCACAATGGAGGCTGCCCGATCCAGAAAGCCACAGGCGATTGCATTATGCCACGGGAAGGCATTTTCTGCAAAGTCCTTGCTGGTGGCGGGGTTGCGCCCGGAAGTGCAGTGTTGGCTGTATGATATGTTTTGTCTGTATGCGTTGTATTGTTTGTGTGGTATTTATGTGGCTGCGGCGTGAAATTATTCATTTATAATTCGTCTTTACCCTCCAATCTGCGACATGCTTGATGCAGCGGTGTCGTGGCTGCTTTTCAGGCCGTCTTCTGGTTTTTGCTGCACGGCTTCGATGATCCGCTTTTTTATCTCCACTTCATTCATTTTTCCTTTCAGTGCTGGCGCGAGGTCGATGCTTTCGTGGTGGTAGAGGCAGCTGATCAGTCTGGCGTCGGCGGTGATTCTGAGCTTCGAGCAGCTGCTGCAGAAGTTGCGGGAGAAGGCCGGGATGACCGCTATCGATCCTCGGTGGCCGCGGAGGCGAAAGCTGTAGTGCTCGGTCGAGTGGCCGGTGATGGCTTCGATTTCCGGGTATGCGCTGACGAGCCGCTCGCGGATCATCTCAGCGCCCATGAAGCGTCCGGTGCGCCAGATCTGGTGGTCGTCGAAGGGTTGCAGTTCCATGAAGCGAACGGTCACGTCGTGTTCGCGCGTCAGTTCGACGAAGGCCGGGATTTCGTCGCTGTTGATGCCCCGGAGCAGGAGTGTGTTGAGCTTGACTGCGAGGCTGGGCGTGGCGAGCAGGCGGTCGAGCGCTTTGCTGACTTGTTCAAAGCGGTCGCGCCGGGTGATCGATTTGAACTTTTCGCGGTCGAGGGTGTCGAGGCTGAGGTTGACGCCGTCCAGCCCAGCTTCGATCAGCGCGTCGAGTTGCCGGTCGAGCAGCACGCCGTTGGTGGTGATGTAGACGGTGTCGATGCCGGGCGTCGCTTTGGCGATCCTCACCAGTTCCGGGATGCTTGGATGGAGCAGCGGCTCACCGCCGGTGAAACGGATTTTCCTGACACCCATTCCGGCTAAGAGTGCGATGAGCTCCGAGGCTTCGACGACGTCGAGTTGTTGCGTTTGCGCGGGCGCGTCCTCCTTCAGGCAGTAGGTGCAGCGCAGGTTGCAGGCGCTGGTGACGGCGATGCGCACGTAATCAACCGCGCGCCCAAAGCGGTCGGTTAGCGCGGGTCGCCGCATTTCCGGTTCGCGATTCATTCGCCGCCCTTGCCGATTGTCCGGAGCGCGTCGTCCATCGCAGCCGGGTCGTTCACGTTGCGCAGTTTCGACGCATCATTCGGCTCGATGAACTGTACCCGCGAGTTCATGAGGAACGAGCGGAGCGAGTCGTTGCCGGAGGCGTGGCGTTCGAGCAGGCGGCGTCGCGATTTTGGTTCGTAGATCGAGAGCAGCGGCTCCGGGCGGCCCCAGCTGTCTGCGATGAACGCTGTGGCGAAGCGGAAAGGATTTCGTCCCGCTTGCAGTGCCGTGATCACCGGTTCGTCGATGAAAGGCAGGTCGCAGGCTGCCACGAGCCACGCCGCACCGGGCGCGTGGCGCTGCGCCGAGAGCAGGCCGCCGAGCGGCCCCAGGTCGAGGTAGCTGTCTGCGATTCCGGGCAGCCCGGCCTCCGAATAGCGGTCGAACTGATCGCTTCGGCAGGAGATGAACACTTCGTCGCAGACGCCGCCGAGCAGCGCGGCTGTCCGGTCGAGCTGGCTCGCTTCGTGGTAGCGAAGTTGCGCCTTGTCGTGCCCCATCCGCGAACTTTGGCCGCCCGCGAGCACGAGGCCGTTGAGCGGAGTGTTGTTCGCCTGCGTTCGGAAAAACTCCGCGATGAAGGCACTTACCGATGGCACGTCGTCTCGATGGAACAGCGGCAGATCGAAGCGTTCGAGTCCGTCGTTGCTTCCGTCATGCACGAGCGCAAGCACCTCTGGAATCGCGCCTGATTCGAGCGATGGCAGAATCTTGCAGCGGGCGTCGATCAACAGGAGTTTCGGTACCGGCAGCTCCTTGAGGCCCTCGATGAAGAGCAAGTCGGCGGCAAGCGTCGATCCGGCGATGTCGAGCCGTCCTGTGCCGCTCGAAATGAGCGCCTCCTTCTCGCGGTCGGCGATCAGCACCGGCGTCGCGCCCGCCTTGCCGAAGCGGTCGGAGTCCTTGCCTTCGCGGTCGATGTCGAAGCGGTGGCAGCCGTGTTTCAGGGCGGCGACCTCGAATCCGTCAGCCCTGAAGTGGCGGATCAGCTTTTCGACGAGCGTCGTCTTGCCGGAGCCGGAGAGGCCGCAGAGGGCGATTTCAAACGGGTGGAACATTTCGTCGTGCCGCCTTAAAAGGAGTTTGCCCACGGAAGCCATGAGCAGGTGACCGGTGATCCGGCGGGAAGCGGCTCGGCGGCGGGCGGCGCTTCGACCACGCAGTTCGCGCTGGAAAGCGCCGTCAGCATGTGCGACTCGGTTTGTGGCGAAAGCGTGCAGCGGAGCGCGCCGTCGTCGATTCGCGTCGTGCCGAACAGAAAGCGGTGGCGCTTGCGGTCGGCGGGAAACGGAGCGTCGAGCGCTGCCGTAAACTTCCGCGCAGGCTTGATGCCCTGCATCCGGGCGAGGGCGGGGAGGCAGTATTCGAGCAGGCAGACCAGCGCCGAAACCGGGTTGCCCGGCAGCGAAAAGACGAGCTTCCCCGAAGCGGTCGCGCCGAAGTAGAGTGGCTTGCCCGGTTTCTGCGCAACCGTCCAGAAACGCTGCTCCACGCCAAGCTCGCCAAGCGCTTCATGCATGAAGTCGAACTCGCCGGTCGAGATGCCACCTGCGGTGATGACAATGTCCGACTCGTCAATCGCCGATGCCAATGCCTCCCAGATGGCGAGCCTGTCGTCCGGCAACTGTCGGGTTTTTGGGACGATTGCTCCCGAAGCCTCGATGCACGCTTCAAGCAGCGGCAGATTGCTGTTGTAGATCGCCAGCGGCTCGATCTCCTCGCCGGGCATCCGCAATTCGTCGCCGACTGTGATGATCGACACGCACGGTTGCGGTCGAACGAGTGCCGCGGCGATGCCGAAAGTGGCGAACAGGCCGATCTCCGCTGGCGTGATGCGGGTTCCGGAGGCGGCGAGCAGCGTGCCGGGCTCGACCTCTTCGCCTGCGTGGCGGATGTTCGCGCCTCGCTTCGGCGCTTTGTAGAACTCGACGGTGTCGCTGCCGAAGCCGCTGGTCTGCTCGAACGGCACCACCGTGTCGGCGCCCTCCGGTACGGGCGCGCCGGTCATGATCCGGCAGCAGGTTCCGGCTTCGAGTGGCACGACGTCGAGAGCGCCGGCGGCCAGCTCCTGCGAGACGGTGAGCACTACGGGCGATTCGTCCGAGGCTTCCGCGATCTCGCCAAACCGCACGGCGAAGCCGTCCATCGCGGCGTTGGTGAAGCGTGGCATCGCGAATCCGGCACGGACCTCTTTGGCGAGCACGCGGCCCCGGAGCTGGAGCAGCGGTACGGAGACGGTCGCCTCGATCAGGCGCGTCGTCGCGGCGATAATTTCGTGAGCTTCGTGAACGGTCGTCATGCGTGGCCCTCCCCTTTGAGCATCGGGAATGCGTGGAAGATGGCGGGAGCGAGCACTTCGAGTGCGTCTTTCGCCGCGCCCGTACTACCCGGCAGGCAGACGACCACCGCGTTGCCGATCACTCCTGCGGCGAGGCGCGAAAGCATCGCGGTTCGCGTTTTCGTTTGCCCCCACCGAAGCAGCTCCTGCTCCACGCCGGGCAGTCGTCGGGTGAACTTCGGGGCGAGCGTGTCGATGGTCAGGTCGCGCGGGCCGAGGCCAGTGCCGCCGGAGGTGACGATCAGCCCGATGCCCTCGCCGATCCACGCCTCGACCGTTGCAACGATCTCTGTCGGTTCGTCTGGAATGACGGTCAGCGCCTCGACCGCACATCCCGCCGCTTCGAGTCCCTCGCGCAAGATCGCGCCAGAGCGGTCGGTCGCCGTGCCCGCGGCGATGGAGTCCGACATGACGAGAATTGCCGTGCGTGGGCGATACTCCGCCGCAAGCGTTGACTTGCCGCCGGTCTTGCGGTCGAGCCGGATGGCGGAAATCTCCATCGTCTTGTCCACCGCCTTGCACATGTCGTAAATGGTCAGCGCCGCCACAGAGACGGCGGTCAGCGTCTCCATCTCGACGCCTGTCGATTCGCGCGTGATGACGGTTGCCGCAATGCCGATCGAGTCGTCGCCGATCTCGAATTCGATGTCGATCCAAGAGAGGTTGAGCTGGTGACAGAGAGGGATGAGTGTCGAGGCCTGCTTGGCCGCCTGGATGCCAGCGATCTTGGCCGCGGCGAGCACGTTGCCTTTCGGCAGCTCTTCGCGGTGGAGCAGCGCGATGGTTTGCGGCAGCATGACGATGCGGCCCGAGGCGCGAGCTTCACGGCGCGTCGGCGGTTTGCCGGAAACGTCCGCCATGCGGACCATGCCGTTTTCGTCGAGGTGGGTGAATTCCATGATTAGCAAGATTTGGCTCGACCGGAAAGCCATGCCAGTTGTGCGTTCAGGCTCCGGGATTGACAATGCAGCGTCGAGACCGGTCAGCTCTATTCCGTTCTCTTCGCCCCGAATATAGACAATCTTCAAGCGTTTTGCGATTTTCTGCGACTCCGGCGTTTTTGTGGTTTCCGGGCAAATGCTTGGAACTCATTCAAAAAAATAGGAGTATAATGAGGATGAAACAGAGAAAAAACCCTATGCTTTGTCAGCTGACGGGGCAGGATTTTACAGGAACAACTCATTCAATCAAAATCATATAACTATGGGAACCAAAGGACGTGAAATCGTAGGCGATTCCATCGATCGCGTACTCGAACTGCTGAACAAGGCCTTTGCCGACGAGTGGCTTGCCTACTACCAGTACTGGATCGGCTCCAAGATCGTGGAGGGGCCAATGAAGGATGCCGTGATTGCCGAGCTGTTGCAGCACGCCGCGGACGAACTGCGTCATGCCGACATGGTGAGTATGCGCATTATCCAGCTTGGCGGCACGCCGCTCACCAGCCCGAAGCAGTGGTTCGAGTGGACCAACTGCGGCTACGAGGCGCCCGACGACAAGTTCGTCAAGATGATCCTCGAACAGAACATCTCCGGCGAGCAGTGTGCCATCACCACCTACAACAGCATCATCCAGGAGATCGGTATGAAAGATCCGGTCACCTACAATCTTGCTGTGCAGATTCTTCAGGACGAGGTGACCCATGAAGAGGATCTTCAGGCGCTCCTCGAAGACCTCGGAGTCTTCCTGCGGAAATGATTTTCAATTCACCATTCATAACTCATAATTCATCATTCACTTATGCCGACGACACACGAAAACCTGAAGAACGCCTTTGCCGGTGAAAGCCAGGCCTTCATGAAATACACCACCTTTGCCGAGAAGGCCGAAAAAGAGGGCTTCAAGAACGTGGCCAAGCTGTTCAGAACCACCGCTCAGGCCGAGCGCATCCACGCGCAGGGCCACCTTGCCGCGGACGACGCTATCGGCTCGACCGCCGACAACCTCGAAACGGCCATCGGTGGCGAGACCTACGAGCACAACGAAATGTATCCGCCGATGTTCGAGCAGGCCGTTGCCGAAGGTCACAAGGCCAAGCGCATGTTCGGTTTCGCCGTGGAAGCCGAGAAGGTTCACGCCGCGCTCTATCGCAAGGCGCTCGAAGCGGTCAAGGCTGGACAGGACCTGGCTGAAACTGAAATCTGGCTCTGCCCGGTTTGCGGTCACATCGAGCTTGGCGCTCCGCCGGAGCACTGCCCGATCTGCAACGTCAAGGCGTCAGTCTACATCCAGATCGCCTGATCGTTCGACTCACATCGAAAAATGTCAATGCCCTCCGTCGTGAAGCCGGGGGGCATTTTTTTTGTCCAGACCGGAATCATAAACGGATGTTGTAGAAAAAATTATGATTTCGAGGAAAAAGCTTTGTAAACGAAGAGCCTGAACGGAGGTGGGGAGATGCTTACGATGCCGCTTTCTTTTCCGCGCAGTTTGAGCAGATTCCGCTGATAACCATGCGCTTGCCGGTTACGGTAAAGTGTTTTCCGATATGGGGGGGAGTGGTACATCGTCAAGAGTCGCGTCGCAGAAATCGGTGATCTGGCCGCATCTGATACAGTGGAGATGATGGTGATTGTTGGTCTGGGAGTCGAATCTCCTGGAGAGCGAATAGGATTCGATCATGTCGATTACGCCGATCTCGGAAAAGGTAAGCAGCGTCCTGTTCACCGTGTCAAAGGAAATCGTTGGCCAGGTATCGGTGATCTTCCGGTACACCCAGTCCGCCGAAGGGTGATCGGCGCAGTCCATGAGCAGTTTGTAGATGGCAAGCCTTTGTGGTGTCACTTTCAGGCCTGCTTTCCGGCAGCGTTCGATGAACCGGTTCATGCGTTTTTCCTTTATACCCGATTGATCCATCGGCTTTTTTTCGTCACGGCACGGTGACAATAACTTCCGAATGCAAGAGGTCTGCCTGTTGATATAGTCAGATATTAACAATTATTGATATCTGCAAAAAATTTATAAAAAATACATGGGAAAACAAGTGTAACGGGATTGTGCAATGGGCTGTTTTTGTTTTGTATTCCGCGTTCTCTACCTTGCTCTAACGGCGCCTCAGCTATTATCCGTCAAGGCGCTGGATGGTAGCGTTGCTTGAATACCGGACGCGATTCTATGGTGGCAATGAAAGACAACAGCGGGGAGGAGCGCGGTCGCCTGCACGGTATGGCGTGGTCGTCATCCGCTTTTTTTTCGTTCATGTGGAGGCACTTCGTTCACGACCGTGTTCTCATGAGCGCCGGTTCACTTGCGTTTCAGACTCTGCTTTCGCTTGTACCGCTCATGGCGGTGACGCTGTCGATCCTGAAGGCTTTTCCGGTTTTCGCTTCGCTCAAACAGTACATTGGCGATTTTCTGTTCCAGAATTTCGCTCCCGCTCAGGGATCGATCCTGAAAGGCTATCTCTGGGAGTTCATCGATAAAACCTCTTCGCTTTCCACCGTCGGAGGTCTTTTTCTCATCGTCATCGTTCTGTTTCTGATTTCGACCATCGATCAGACGCTCAACGATATCTGGGAGGTGCAAACCCCGCGCCGGAGGTTGCAGGGTTTCACGCTTTACTGGACGGTGCTGACGCTCGGTCCGGTTTTCATCGGCACCAGCGTCCTGGCCAGCTCGTACGTGTGGTATTCGGTGTTTGCAGAGGGGGCGCTGCTTGAAATGAAAGCGCGAGTGCTCTCGTATGTGCCGGTGTTAAACTCGGCCATTGCCTTTTTTCTGCTGTACATGCTGGTGCCGAACCGCAAGGTTCGCTTCACTCACGCACTTGCCGGCGGCGTGCTTGCCGCTGTGCTTTTCGAACTTGCCAAGAGGTGGTTCACCTTTTACGTTTCGAGTTTCGCCACCTTCGAGCATATTTACGGCGCGCTTTCGGTCGTTCCGATGCTCTTTTTCTGGATATACCTCGAATGGGTGGTGGTGCTGACTGGCGCGGAGTTTGTCTTTTCGCTCGGCTACTTCAGGCCGGCAGTGTGCCCCGCACGGGAGTTCGATCCCTTGCAGGGAGTGCCAGAGGTGGTCGCCGTCTTGCGTTCAGTGTGGCGCGCACAGCTATCCGGAAGTTTTATGACCGGGAAAAAACTTCTGGCATCGGAAAATAGTGGCGACCGTAGTAAATTGGGCCTTGCCGTCGATTTTCTGAAGCAGAACGGGATTCTGCACCAGACCGCCGATGGTGGACTTGCCATCAGTGAAGATCTTCACGCCGTTACCTTGTACGATCTCTACGCCAAGCTTCCGGGGGAGCTTTTCAATGGAGATGGGTGCGTGGATGAAGGGCCGGCGAGTCGCGAATTCGAGCCGCTCCGGGCAGAAGTCCGCGAGGCGCTCAGGAGCGCGATGCAGACGCCGCTGATTGCGCTGGTGAACGATTCAACGGAAAAGGATTCATGAGTTATCAGGTTATAGCGCGAAAGTACAGGCCTTCACGGTTTGCCGACATTACCGCGCAGGAGCATATTACCGGCACGATCCAGAACTCACTACGGATGGGACGAGTCGGCCACGGTTACATCTTTTCGGGACTTCGGGGTGTGGGCAAGACCACGGCGGCTCGTGTGTTTGCCAAGGCGGTCAACTGCCAGCGCATGATCGACGATCTGCAGTATCTCAAGGAGGTGACCGAGCCGTGTGGCGTGTGCGAGAGCTGCCGCGATTTCGATGCCGGGGCGAGCCTGAACATCTCCGAGTTCGACGCCGCCTCAAACAACAGCGTTGACGATATCCGCCTGCTTCGCGAGAACGTGCGTTACGGCCCGCAGAAAGGACGCTATCGAGTCTACATCATCGATGAGGTGCACATGCTCTCGACGGCGGCATTCAACGCGTTTCTCAAGACGCTTGAAGAGCCGCCGCCGCACGCGATCTTCATCTTCGCTACCACCGAGCTTCACAAAATTCCGGCCACCATTGCCTCGCGCTGCCAGCGCTTCAACTTCAAGCGCATTCCGCTCGATCGCATTCAGGGCCAGCTCCGGCAGATCTGCGACGCCGAGGGCATCACCGCTGATGCTGATGCGCTCCAGCTCATTGCGCGCAAGGCGCAGGGCTCGATGCGTGATGCTCAGAGCATTCTTGACCAGGTGATCGCCTTTGCCATAGACAGCGAGGGGGAGCGCGCTATTCGCTACGAAAAGGTCTCAGAGCTGTTGAGCTACATCGACGACGAACACTTTTTCATGGTGACCGATGCCATTGCCAACGCCGATGCCGCTGCAATGCTCGACGTGGCGGGCATGGTCAACCGCAACGGTTATGACGAGCAGGATTTTCTGGAAAAGCTGATCGAGCATTTCCGGAACTTTCTCATCATCCACAATCTCCGCTCGAGCAAGCTGATCGAGCGTCCGGAGCCGGTCAAGGAGCGCTACCAGCGCGACGCCTTGCGGCTGACGCCGTCGGTGATCATGGCAATGACCGATTTCCTCATGCAGACCCAGCGTGAGCTGAAGTTCTACGCCGAGCATCAGTTCCGCTTCGAGCTGGCGCTGCTCAAGCTGATTGAACTGGGTAGGGGAGTCTCGCAGTTACCAACCGCTTCGGCGGACGAAAAAAAAAAGCCTGAGCCTGTAGCGCCACCGTCCTCGCCCGCATCTGCTGCACCATCGAAGTCGGAACCGTCCACCCGGCGTTCAAAAACTGCATCTTCCCCGGAATCTGGTGCGGCCCCGTCCGGCTTGCCTCCGGTGCCGGAACCGCCTCCTCTTCCGACGAAGGGCAGCGCCTCTTCGCGTCCAGCCGAATCGAAGCCGGCGGCTTCCATCGACCTCGGCTCCTGGAAACAGGCCTTCTCCAAATTTGGCAGCAACGCTGATCTGCATCTGCCGGCAAGAAGCCGGTTGCGCGTTGAGGAGAGCGCTGCCAGGACGGACAGTGGTGCGCCGGTCGCGGTGCTCGAACAGTTGCGCATGGAGTGGGGGCGCTTCCTCGAACACCTCTCGGCCAAAGGATTGCAGGTGCTGGTATCGCATCTTCACTCATCCGAGCTGATGTCGTGCAGCCCTTCTGGTGTGGTGGCGCTCGGGTGCTGCCGGAAGTTTTCGTTCGAAGAGCTTCAGCACGACTCAGCCCTGCTCGAAAGCGAGATGGCCGATTTTTACAAGCTGCCGCTGAAGCTTGCCGTGCGCTACGACGCCGAGCGTGACGCCTGCACGCGCGAAAAGAGCATCTTCACCATGTTTCAGGAACTTGCGGAAAGCAACGAGGTCGTGCGTTTCCTGATCAGCGAGTTCGGCGGTGAGCTGGTTTACTGAGCGTAAGGGGTTTTAGAATTAGTCGAAAATTCCTGATATTCAGGGTCGTCTTTATAGAAATTCTTGTCCCGGCAGTGATCGGGATTGTGACATTTTTTCACTACGAGTCCCCAGGGGCTTTCAAAACGGGTTATACACGATTTATATGAGCAAGGAGCCAACAACGGCGGAGGGTTTGCAGAACAGATTCAGAACACACTATTGTGGCCGGTTGAACCGCAAGTCGGAAGGCGAGTCAGTCAGGATCGGTGGATGGGTGCATCGCATCCGCGACCACGGCGGCCTGATCTTCATCGATCTTCGCGACCATACCGGCATCTGCCAGCTCGTGGTGCTGCCTGAAAACGAAAGCCAGTTCAAACTTGCTGAAACGCTGCACTCCGAATCGGTGATCTCCGCCGAGGGCAAGGTGGTGCTTCGTTCCGACGAAACCGTCAACCCGAGGCTCGCATCGGGCGCTATCGAGGTGGTCGTCAGCTCGATCCAGATCGAAAGCAACGCCGATCCGCTGCCCTTCCCGGTGGCCGACGACATGCCGACCTCCGAGGAGCTGCGTCTGAAATTCCGCTTTCTCGACCTGCGCCGCGAAAAGCTGCACGAAAACATCATCTTTCGCAGCAAGCTCACCGCCGCCGTCCGGAAATATCTTACCGATCTCGATTTCATCGAAATCCAGACGCCGATTCTCACCTCAAGTTCGCCCGAGGGCGCGCGCGACTTCCTCGTGCCGAGCCGCCTGCATCCCGGCAAGTTTTACGCGCTGCCGCAGGCTCCACAGCAGTTCAAGCAGCTCCTGATGGTGGCCGGATTCCCGCGCTATTTCCAGATCGCGCCTTGCTTCCGTGACGAGGATGCCCGCGCCGACCGCAGCCCCGGCGAGTTCTACCAGATCGATATCGAGATGTCTTTCGTCGAACAGGACGACCTGTTTGTCATTCTTGAGGGTATGTTCAAGCACCTGGTCGAGAACATGTCGCAGAAGCGCATCACGCAGTTCCCCTTTCCGCGCATCAGCTACAAGGATGTGATGAACCGCTACGGTTCGGACAAGCCTGACCTGCGCATTCCGCTGGAGATTCAGGACGTGACCGAACTGTTCGTCAACTCCGGCTTCAAGGTGTTCGCCTCGAACACGGCGGAAGGCTCGTGCATCAAGGCGATGGTGCTCAAAGGCATGGGCGGCGAGTCGCGCCTCTTCTACGACAAGGCCGAGAAACGCGCCCGCGAGCTTGGTTCGGCGGGTCTGGCCTACATCCAGTTCAAGGAGGAGGGGCCGAAAGGGCCGGTGGTGAAGTTCCTCTCCGAAGCAGAGATGAACGCGCTCAAGGAGCGACTCGGTATCGTGACTGGTGACGTAGTATTTTTCGGCGCGGGCAAGTGGGAGAAGACCTGCAAGATCATGGGCGGCATGAGGAATTACTTCGCCGACATCTTCCCGCTCGACAGGGACGAGCTGTCATTCTGCTGGATCGTCGATTTCCCGATGTTCGAGTACAACGAGGAGGACAAAAAGATCGACTTCTCGCACAACCCCTTCTCGATGCCGCAGGGCGAGATGGAGGCTCTCGAATCGAAATTCCCGCTCGACATTCTGGCCTACCAGTACGACATCGTCTGCAACGGCATCGAACTTTCGAGCGGCGCAATCAGGAACCATCGCCCCGACATCATGTACAAAGCCTTCGAAACCGCTGGCTACCCGAAAGAGGAGGTTGATGCCCGTTTTGGCCACATGATCGAAGCCTTCAAGCACGGTGCACCGCCACACGGAGGCATCGCTCCCGGCCTCGATCGCCTCGTCATGATCCTGCGCGACGAACAGAACATCCGCGAAGTCATCGCCTTCCCGATGAACCAGTCCGCCCAGGACCTCATGATGGCCGCTCCGTCTGAGGTCACCGCCCAGCAGCTCAAGGAGCTTTGCATCAGGATCGAACTCCCGGAAGAGGAGAAGTGATGGCCGGCTAATGGCAGTGTTTGGTTTGAAATGAAAAATCCCGCAAGACGCAAGGTTTTGCGGGATTTCTTTTTTTGAGGGAAAACTATAACCGTCTGGTAATGGTCGCGCCCATGTCTTACTGCTGTGCATGATCGCCGCAAGTTTTGGTATGGATGTATCTCTTCTGCACTCTTCAGCGGTACGGCATACTTTTAAGGAGCTTTGGTGAGATGTAGAATGGAAGTGATATAGGGCTCTTTTGAACGTCCTGATAAAAATCATACAGCGGAACTAAAATCTGGAAGATCATCGTTAGGGTGTTGTATTATTACTCACCATAAGCAATTAAATCAAGTAAGGCTGTACTGTATTCCCTTCTTTTCCAACACCCTGCTTTTTGTGTGTACGAAAGAAAAGCTACAATTGGAGACATTATGAAAAAACATCTACTGCTGGCGACGCTGGCTTCCGGATTACTGTTTTTCAGCCCCTCTGGCCAAGCCCGTGCAGAAGTTGACGTGCATGTCAACGTAGGAGCCCCCGGTTTTGTAATCGGTTATAACCCGGACTTTTTTTATGTGCCGAATCTTGGTTACTCGATCTCATATGGAGGGCCATACGATATCATCAGATATGGGGGATTTTACTACATCTATTATAACGGATACTGGTATCGTTCAAGCCATTATCGTCACGGTCGTTGGGTAATTGTTGACTATCGCAGGCTTCCCTACAGAATCAGAAGGCATCGCTGGGATGACATCCGAAGGTACAGGGATGTCCATTACAGGCGAATTCATCCAGATCGCTTCAGAGACCATCGCGATCGGGACTGGAGAGATCGTCGGGATGATCGCCGTGATCGCAGAGATGACCGCTGGGATCGCCGTGACGACCGTCGTGATGACCGCAGAGATGGGGAGAGGAGATTCTAAACGCTCGAGAAAAGAGACGCCGGTTATGTTTTTCATAACCGGTTTCCGCGGTGTTCTTATTCGCTGATTGAGTCTGTCAATGGGCGCGAGCGCTTTCGACTTCGTAGAATGATGCTCTTAAACCCTTTAATGAAAATAGGAAACAGAAAAAATCCCACACGACCGTTGAGTCCTGTGGGATTTTCTGTTTCTGCCTATTCTTTGAGCGATCAGCTTTTTCAGCGACTCAGAGGTAAATCTCCGGCGTGAGTTTGCGGGTGAAGCGGTTCATGAGGAAGTTGACGAACCAGACCCAGTTCAGCGGCTTGCCCTGCATTCGCTTCATGATGGCGCTGCCTTTGTACACCTCGCGCTGGAGCTTGATGAAGTTTTCGAGCAGCTTTTCGCCGCCGAGCTTTTTTGGCTCGAACATGTAGTGGTAGGTGTCGTACTTGTCCCAGTCGAAGTGGCGTACCCGATCCTTCATCTCCTCGAAATAGGGGGTGCCGGGGAAGGGCGTCAACAGCGAGAAGACCGGGAACTCGATGCGATTCTGCATGATGAAGTCGTAGGTCGCCTGGAAGCTTTTTTCGCTGTCGTCGTCGAAGCCGAAAATGAAGTAGCCCTGGATGGCGATTTTGTGCTTGTGCAGGTTGCTGACGACAGCCTCGTAGTTCTGGAGGCGGTTTGACCCCTTGTTCATGCTCTTGAGAATGTCGGGGTTGAGCGACTCGAAGCCGATGCTCATGAGGTCGCAGCCCGAACGTCCGGCGATTTCGGCAACTTCCGGCTTGTGCAGGAAGTTCATCGAGATGTTGGCGTTCCAGCGTACGCCGAGTTTTGCCATGCCTTCGAGCAGGTCGGTGAAGTATTGCGGTCGAAAGCTGATGTTGTCGTCCATGAAGGAGAATCGCACGAGCTGCTTGCCGAGCCGATCCTGATGGGCGCGCATTTCGTCGAGCACCAGATCCATCTCGCGGTAGCGGAAGCTCTTGCCATAGACTGTCGGCGTGGTGCAGAAGCTGCATCCCACCGGACACCCCTTGGTGGCGAGGATCGGAATGAGCTGGCTGTATTTTTTCGCGTGCGGCGAGTTGAGGGCGAAGCTGAAGTCGGGTGGCGTCATGGCGGTCATCGGCTTCAGCTCGCTGGCCTTGTACACGCTCTTCATTTTGCCCCGGAAAATGTCGGTGGCAAGCTCCTCCCAGACCGACTCGATCTCACCATAAATCACGCTGGTGCAGTGCGATGTGGCTTCGTCGATCAGCATGGTCGGGTGCACGCCGCCGAGCAGCACGATCTTTCCCTGCGCCTTGGCCCGGTCGGCGATGCTGTAGGCGTTCTTGGCATTGAGCGTGCGCGAGGTGATTGCCACGACATCGTAGCCAGAGAAGTCCTGGGGAATGATGTCGCCAGTTCTCTCGTCGAGGAAGGTGACGTCGAAATACTTGCTGGCCAGCGTGGCGACCATGATCAGGTTCAGCGGCATGCTCACCGTGCCCGAATCGACCATCATGCTGGTCTGGCTCCTGGGCTGCACCAGCAGCCATTTTTTTCTGCTCTTCTGTTCTGCCGCGAGCTTTTCGAGGGATGGCGCAGCGCCATTCGTAAGGAACGATGTGGATTCGGCTGTCTGAAGATCGTCTGCCAGCATGCCTTTCGAGGATAAGTGGTAAGGACTACAGAATGAACTCACAAGGTATGAAAATTTCCCTAAAAACCTTGTAAAGGCCTTTAAAAACAGGGGGACATTCAGCGCGGGTTATCTCTGGGGCGAAAGTGTTGCAATCGGATTCGCGAATGAAAAGGTATTACGTGGATTGCCACGTCACTCTGCTTCGCACAATAAGAAGAGATGGAATGAGTTACACCCCTTCGTCGCAATCGCTATTGATTTCTCAGTCGCGTTTTTCCAGTACGGCGACCGTGAAGCGGCTGACGCAGACCAGACGGCCTTTGTCGTCGCGGATCTTGATGTCCCAGACCTGCGAGGTGCGACCGAGGTGGAGCGGAGTGGCGGTGGCGTGCACGGCGCTTTCGCCCTGGCGCACGGCGCGGAGGTGGTTGGCATTGATCTCCTGACCGACGATGAAATACTTCTCGCGATCCACGCAGTAGGAGGCGGCTATGCTGCCGACCGTTTCGGCAAGGGCGAGCGACGCGCCGCCGTGCAGAATGCCGATGCGCTGGATCGTGCGGTGATCGACGGGCATGGAGGCCGTCATGGAGTCAGGGCCGACAGCGGTGATTTCGATGCCGAGATGACGGGCCATCTGGCCTTCGACGATCTGCGAAGCGTTGACTTCTTCGGGCGTGACCGGAACGGTGAAAATCGAATCCTGTGTCATGGGAAGAAATGGTTGGGCTGGAGAGGCGTTGCGGCCCGGAATTGTCCTGAGTCGCTGTGTTGCCGGAGAGCGGGTGACGAGATTCGAACTCGCGACATTTTGCTTGGGAAGCAAACACTCTACCAACTGAGTTACACCCGCTTGTTCGAAACATCCCGCTTGCCGGTTAGACAAGCGGGTGCTTGTCGGAGTGGTGAGGGAGGGAGTTGAACCCTCGACCTCAGGGTTATGAATCCTGTGCTCTAACCAACTGAGCTACCTCACCTTAAGGGCCACTAATATACGGCGTCGCCTTTCTAAAAACAAGAAGCGAAATGAATTAATTTTTCGATTTTCTGGCTTTCAGCCCGGCAAGAATCGCTTCACCAATGAAGACATCTTCGGGTGTGGTGATCTTGATGTTGTGGTAGCCGGTTTCGTAGATGCGAATCGCTTGCTGCGGGAAATAGCGCTCCACGAGGGCGGCGTCATCGGTGGCGTACCACTCCTCCTCTGCGGCAAGGCGGTGGGCTTCGATGAGCTTTGCGGGGGCGAATCCCTGCGGGGTCTGTACCTGGAGCAGGCGGCTGCGGTCGAGCGTTTCACCGAAAATCTCCGGATTGCAGCCGACGTACTTGATGGTGTCCTTGGGCTTCGTTGCCGGCACGCACGCGCCGTGTGTCGCCGAGAGCTGCGCGATGTCGTCGATCTCCTCCGGCTGGATAAACGGGCGCGCTCCGTCGTGCACGAGAATGGCGTCGGGTGTCACCCCTGATGCCTCTATCTCCTGTCCGATCAGTCTCATGCAGTTGCCGATCGAGTCCTGCCGCTCCTTGCCGCCTTCGATGATGCCCTTGATCTTCGTGAATCCGTTTGCTTTTGCAATCTCGTCGAAAACCGGAATGCTGTCGGGCAGCGTGGCGATGTAGACCGACTCGACGGTCGAGGCCTCCTGAAACGCTTTCATGGTGTGCCAGATGACCGGTTGGCCTCCTATTTCAAGCATCTGCTTGCTGAGGCCGCCATCGAGTTTCATGCGTTTGCCGACGCCGCTGGCGGCGATGATAACAACGGTTTTCATGAGCGTCAGATAATGAGCATCGAGTCTCCGTAAGCGAGGAAGCGGTAGTTGTTCTTGAGTGCCGTCTTGTAGGCTTCCATGAGCAGGCGGTGCTCGGCAAAAGCGCTGACCACCATCATCAGTGTCGTTTCCGGCTGCTGGAAGTTGGTGATGAGCGCGTCGGTGACCTTGAAGTTGTAGGGCGGATAGATGAACTTGTCTGTCCAGCCCTGGCCGAATTTGATTTTTCCATCAACCGTCGCATTGGCTTCGAGCGCGCGGCAGGTCGTGGTCCCGACGACGAACACCCGGCCCGACTTGTTGACCTTGGTCTCGTTGATCTCCATCGCCGTCTGGTAGGGGATGTTGAAGTACTCCGAGTCCATCTTGTGTTTCGATACATCCTCGACCTCGATGGCGCTGAAGGTGCTCAGGCTTGGATGCAGGGTGACGGGCAGAATCTTGACGCCGATTTTCTGGAGCTGCTGCAAGAGCGGCATCGTGAAGTGCAGACCCGCCATTGGCGCAACCACCGCGCCGGTCTGGCTGGCGTAGACGGTCTGGTAATCGGTGCGGTCAGCCTCTTTCGGTTTCCGGGTGAAGTAGGGGGGGAGTGGCACATGGCCGATCTTTTCGACCATCTGGAACACGTCGATGTCCGGATTGAGGAAACGGATCGTGCGCCCTCTCGACGTTGTGTTGTCCACCACCTCGGCCACGACGTCATCCTCGAAATAGATCTTGTTGCCGACGCGAACCTTGCGGGCCGGATCGACCAGCACGTCCCAGAGGCCGGCCTCCTTGTTCAGCTCCCTGAGCAGGAAGACTTCGATCTTGGCATCAGTTTTCTCCTTCTGGCCGAAAATCTTGGCCGGGAATACCCGGCTGTTGTTGACCACGAGCAGGTCACCCTTTTTGAAGTAGGAGACGATGTCGGTGAACACCTTGTGCTCTATCTCTTTTTTGCGACGGCTCAAAACCATCAGCTTGCAGGCGTCGCGGGGCGATTCGAGGTGATCGGCGATTCGTGTTTTGGGAAGGGTGTATCGAAAGTTCGAGAGCCGCATATGCTGTTGTGGGTCAAAGGGTGAAGTGCCCGTAAGTATAAACCTTGAGTATATAGCGTTTCAGGTTGAAATAACAAAACCGGGAGGGTTTCGCTTCCCTCCCGGTGCGCTACGTTCAGCCGAGCTGGACGGTCAGTTCCTCACCTTTTTTGAGGGTGACGGAGCGTCCCCCGATAAAGGCGGGCAGTTCATTGGCATCCGATTCGGTCAGCGTGACCGAGACACTTTGGGGGGTGATGACAATCCGGTACCAGCTCTTCTGGAAGCTGAGGTTTGTCTCGATGCGCCTCCAGTGCGACGGGAAGTTGGGTTTGATGTTCAGCATGTCTTTGTGGAAGGCGATGCCCGAGAAATAGCGGGTGACGGTGTCGATGGTACCTGCCATTACGCCGCAGTGCAGGCCTTCAGGGGTGGTGCCGCCCTGTGTATCGTGAATGTCGCTCCGGAGCGCTTCGATGAACCAGTTCCATGCCGTTTCGTGGCCATTGAGCAGGTAGCTCGAAATGATCGAGTGCACCACCTTGCTCAGGGTCGAGCCGTGGCTGGTGCGCGGTTCGTAGAATGCGTAGTTGTCGCGCACGAACCTGAGCGGGTCGGCAACGTGGTAGCCGAGCTTTTCGAGAATGGCGCAGACCTCCGCCGGAGCAAGCGTGTAGAAGGTCATCAGCACGTCGGCCTGCTTGGCCACCTTGTAGTGGTCGGGCGAGTCGTTCTCGGCCTTCAGAATCCTGTCCATCCGGTGGATGTTGCCGTACTTGAGTTTGTAGTGTTCCCAGTCGAGCTCTTTCAGGCCCATGTAGCCATCGAACTGTTCAAGGATGCCGTTCTGGTCGATGAGCACGTTCATCTTGCCCGAAATGTCGCGCCACTGCATGAACTCGTCGTGGCCGATGCCGATCTTCTCCATGAGGCCATCCATCACCGCCGGATCGAGCCTCTGGCTTATTTCAATCGCTTTTTCAAGCAGCCAGGCGGTCATGATGTTGGTGTAGGAGTTGTCCTTCACTCCGTGCTTGCCCGAACCTGGAAGTTCCTCGTGGAACTCGTCCGGCCCCATCACGCCTTCGATGTGATAGCGTCCGTTATCCGGCGAGAAGGTGGCGATGCTCGCCCAGAAGCGCGCGATCTCGAACATCATCTCCGCACCGTAGCTGTTCAGGAACTCCGTGTCGCCGGTGTCGTGCACGTAGCGCCAGGCGTTGTAGAAGACCGCGATCGAGACGTGGCGCTGACGGCAGCTCAGGTCGGGATCCCAGGCGCCGCTCTTCGGATTGTAGTGGATGGTCGGCGTTTCCTCGCGTCCGTCATCGGCGGTCTGCCAGGGGTACATCGCGCCGCGGTAGCCGTTGTCACGCGCATACTCGCGGGCTGCGTCGAGGTGGTGGTAGCGGAACATCAGCAGGGCGCGCGCGACCTCCGGCAGGTGCTGGATGAAGAACGGCATGATGTAGATTTCGTCCCAGAAGTAGTGGCCGCGGTAGCCTTCGCCGCTCAGGCCGCGCGCAGCGATGCTGGCGTCGATGTTGACGTTGTGAGGCGAGACGGTCGAGACGAGGTGGTAAATGTGCAGGCGGATGACCATCTGGGTAAAACGGTCGCCGTCGATCTTCATGTCGGCCTTCTGCCAGATTTTATCCCAGGCTTCGATATGGCGTTCGAGCAGCTCGTCGAAACTTCCCGCCGAAGCGAGGGATTCCTTTCCCGCAGCGACCGGATCGCTGTGACCTGCATCACGGGAGGTGTGGATCGAGACCACCTTGTCAATCGAACAGCTCCGGTCAGCCGATACCTGGAGACGGAAGTGTTCGCTGATCCAGCGCGGGCTGCTGGTGATGTTGCCTTCGCAGACCGATTTTGCGTGGTAGCCGCAGCGCAATGTTGTCTTTGCATGCGTTACGATATCGGTTTTCGAGTGGCTCGTACGCACGTGCAGGAAGATACCCTCATTTTCGCCCGCGCGGCCATGATCGACATGTTCGAGGTGGTCGGTCGAAAGGGTGTTGTAGCGCAGAACATTGCGGTTCTGCACCCGTCCGTCGATGGTCGAGCGGATTTCGATCTCCGCCGAGTAGTTGACCGGCTGGATGGTGTAGCGGATCGCCGCGATGTGCGGGTTGTCCATGCTGCAGAAGCGCTTGCTTCTGATCCGGGTGATGCCACCGAGCGTGTCCTGAATCACCATTTCACGCTCCATCACGCCGTGGCGCATGTCGAGATTCTGGCGGTAGCTGAGAATTTTCTGCTCCAGCGGATTGATGAACTCGCCGTTGCCGATCCTGAACTCGATGGGCAGCCAGTTGGGGACGTTGACCATGTCGTTGTTCCAGACGGTCTGGCCGTGCACCTCTGACGGAAGCTTGTTGAACACACCTGCCAGATAGGTGCCGGGGTAGTGGTGCGCCGAGGTCATGCCACTCTCGAACGCGCCGCGCACGCCCATGTAGCCGTTGCCCGTGGCGGTCAGCGACTCCCTGAGCCGCTCGTCTTTGGGTGACCATGAGTCGTAGCGAAGATTCCACCCCTCATGTTCGAGCCCCCTGTCGAACCATTTATCAATCTCCTCGATGGTGATTTCGCCGAGGTCTCTGACCACGATGTCTGCGCCCTGCTCCTTGAGCTTGATGCCTTCGATTTCGCGCGCGATGCCGAGTACCAGCCCGAAATTGCCCTTCGCGCCGGCCTGAACGCCTGAAATGGCATCCTCCACCACGACGCAGTCGTGCGGTTCGAGACCGAGGTTGGCTGCTGCGGTGATGAAAATATCGGGATTCGGCTTGCCCTTCAGCTTCAGCTCGATGGAGACCTCGCCATCCACGCGCGTTTCAAACAGCTCTTCGAGTTTGGCAAGCCGGAGGATGAGCTGGCAGTTGCGGCTCGACGAGGCGATGCCGATGCGAATACCGCGGGCCTTGAGCGCCTTGATGAAGTCAACCGAAGTCTGGAAAACCTCGGGACCCTCCTTGATCAGAATTTCCGTGAAGAGGCTGTTCTTGCGGTTGCCAAGTCCGCAGACCGTCTCTTTCTCCGGGATGTCGTCGAGTTCGCCGTACGGAATTTCAATATCCCTCGACGCGAGGAAGCTCTTGACCCCCTCCATTCGCGGCTTGCCGTCAACGTATTTCAGATAGTCGTGTGCCGGATCGAAAGGGACATAAGGTTCATTGTTGACCTCGGCGTAATTCTGCAAAAAGGAGTTGAACATCGCCTCCCAGGCAAGGCTGTGGATTTTGGCCGTGCCGGTGATGACTCCGTCGAGATCGAAAATGACGCCTTTGAAATTCATACTCATTCCATGAAAACAGTTAGAGGATTATCGGTGAAAGTGACGTTCAGAGCGAGAGCAATCCGAGGATGGTCAAAAGGATGTCGGGGTAGGGCACCATATAGCTTTTCGGGCAGATTTCCCTGACGCGCCGCATCAGCTTTTCATCCCGGGTGACAAAGATAGCCCAGACATCGTCGTACATCTCCATCGCCTTTTTCAGCATCGGGATGTCCGAAGAGGTGTCGCCGCAGACCAGTACCGGTTCGCCGGCATGGTCGATATTCATCTTGCGGCAGATGAATTCGAGCCCATCGCCCTTGTCGAAATCGCGGATCATACCCGTTTTGGGATCGACGTCGATGGTCAGGATGATTTCAATGTCGAGGCCGGTATCCTCGATCCTGAAGTTCTTGCCTTCAGGATCGATGTCGCGCACGATGCCCTTGATTTTTTCAAGAAATGCTGTCGATTCAGCTTCGTTGACCGAGCGGGTGATGTCCTGACGGGCAATGGTGGTCTGGCCGAACTTGATCTGCAATGCCGAGCCGATGAAGTTGAACTTCTCGAACGACGGATCGAGCAGCAGCAGCTGCATCCGTTCGTTGAGCAGCCGGATCATCTCCTGCTTGCCTGGTTCGATCGGGAAACTGTGGAAATCGCCGTCGATATCGATGAACTCGCGTCCTTTGGAGCCGGCATAGACGAAGATGTGCTCCGGATTGATCGAGACGTTCAGGATGCCGAAATCCTTGAGCGGTGCCGAGGTGACGATCATCGGATAGCGGCAGCAGTTTTTGGCGAAGCGCGACAGGAAGACCGAATTGTAGATGGGCTGGATCGAGGAGCGGTAGCGTCCGCAATAGTTGTTGGTGGTGCCGTCGCGGTCGGTGATGAATGCGCTGAACGATTTGCCTCGCAGCATCTCCACCCCTTCGGTGACGTAGTCGGTGAAGCCGGGAATGAACTTCGCCAGGTACTCGATGAAGCGGTCTTCGCCGTATTCGAGGTAGTAAATATCCTTTTGCAGCTCGCGGATTTCGTAGGTCAGGTCAACCTCGATCTGCTTCATGCCATCGAGGCGAAGCAGTCGCTGGCCTGTATAGTCGTCGATGTAGATGGTTTCGAGGGAGTAGAGGGCGTTTTTCAGGGATTCGAGGCATCCTTTGCCGACGACCCGCTGTTTCATGATGTTCCGGACGATCGGCTCTCTCAGGTCTCTCGTTTCGGCCTTGAGCCGGTACAGTTCCTTGAGCGTCCTGATATCCTGCAACGTGATGGGGAAGTTACAGGTACGGAGACTTCTTTCATTGACAATGGTGGTATGCATGAGAAGCCGGCTGAAGGAGAATGGTGCTGAATTTGAACGTAAATTTACAACAAAAACTGACAGCAATCCAGTAAAATAAACATCTATATCAGTCAGTCAGAGAACAAGATAAAGCTGTTCACGGTTCCGGAGCGCTCTTTTTATGCGGTTTTCGTGCAGAGCGCATCGATGCTTGAGATAATTTTACGGTGAATTTCCGATGGACTCAGGAGCGCGTCGATGATGATGATCCGGTTCGGGTTTTCGCCGCCGATTTTGTGATATCCCTCCCGCACTCGCCGGTAAAAATCAAGCCCCGAGTTTTCCATCCGGTCGAGCTCTTCAGATTCGAACGCCAGTGGCAGGGACTTTTCGGAAAACTTTCTCATGAGCGCGTCTTCCGGGGTGAGGTCGAGATAGAAGGTGACATCCGGCACGAGGCTGCATGAGGCGATCCGGTTGATTTCGGCAAGCATGTCGAGGTCGAGACCCCGGCCATACCCCTGATAGGCGGTCGTTGAATCGTAGAAGCGGTCGAGAATGACGTCGTTGCCGTTTTCGAGTGCTGGCCGGATGACCTGCTGCACCAGCTCCGCGCGGCTCGCTGCAAAGAGCAGCAGCTCCCCTACGGGGGTGATGTCGTTGCGGCTTTCGAGCAGCAGCTCCCTGATCTCTTCGGCCACGGGAGTGCCACCCGGTTCGCGCAGGGCCAGAACTTCGCGCCCTCGCTCCTGGAGATAGCGTTTGAGCTTCATGACCTGGGTTGATTTTCCAGCTCCGTCGATTCCTTCAAATGTAATGAGCATAACAGGTTAAGGCAATGGTGGTTCCTGGTGAATGAATTCCGTGATTGCTGTGCTGAACTGTTCCGGATATTCGAGCATCGGAGAGTGGCCGCAATCTTTGAAGATGAGCAGCTTTGCCTGAGGCAGCTCCCGCTTTACGATGTGGGCGATTTTCGGCGAGATGTAGCGGTCGTGTTCTCCCCAGATGATCAGTACCGGTTGTTTCAGTTCCCGGAGCCTCGCTCGCAGGCCGGTGCGCTTCAGGTCGAGCTTCAGCATATCGCGGTTCAGGCTCATGACGGTCTCGAACGCGTCGTGGTCTCGCGCGATCTGGAGCACTTTACGGTACGTCCCGTCGTCGATGGCCTGCCGGTTGTGAATCGCCACGTCGAGCATTTTGGCCGCGATGCGCTCGCCGGTAACGAGCGGCTTGAGCACATGACGCACGCCCGGCAGGCTGATCGCCCTGGCGAACGAGGGCAGGACAATGAAGCCGTCCGTGTTGCTGAGCACCATCTTTTTGAATGTGCCGGGATAGAGCAGTGCGGTCGCGAGCAGATACTTTCCGCCCATCGAATGCCCGGTGCCATAAACCTCGCCATGAGCAAGCGCATCAGTTTTCCGGAGGAATTCATGAATGAGATCGGCGTAGAGCTGCAAGGTGTAGGGAATCGTCCGCGGTTTGTCCGATTCACCGAAGCCGAGCAGGTCGAGGCCAAGCACTCTGAATGACCGGGCAAGCAGCGAAATCGATGGACCGTAATAATCAGCCGATGAGGAGATGCCGTGAAGCATCAGCATCACGGGTGCGTTGCCTCCGGTGTCGATATAACGGTGGCGGTGACCGCCGAGAGTAATATATCTGCTCCGGATTGGCATGGACGGGCGGGTTGTTGAGGTGATAGTCGCGAGGCCTGTCTGGCGGCACTCAAAAATAATCAATGATCAGCAAAAAAAGAGCATACGCGCACAGGGGGACGATTTATTTATAAAAACGGATTACGCCACCTCTTTGTTTATTGAAAAAAATGTATGTTCCCGCCACGGAGAAAACACCACATTTGGCCAATGCCGCTTTACAGAACCTATAACCCTTCCCTCAGGGACGAAAGAAGAGCTCTCATGAACAGAACGGTTGTGGTGGCTGCGGCGGTCGTGGTGTGTTGTAGCTTGAGCGGCTGCACCGGCCCCACTGACCAGAAGGTGAATTTGCCCCGTACGGACCTCAATGGCGCCATCGTTTCTCCTGCCAATACCCTCCAGTCATCTTCAGTCAGCGACATGCCGCCCTGGATCGACCTGTATCGGGAAAGAAACCTGGTGAACGTTTCCTCCGTTGATCATGTCGTCATTGTCATTTTCGAAACGCAGGGTGGCCGGGAAGAGGTTTATCACCACTACTTCGACAGGTTCAACGGCGAGGAGAACTTCTCATCCTTTCGGTACAACCGCGACATCATCAGTTTCGTCAGGGATGGTTACGGCATCAAAATTACCCTGCTCGACTCGACCAAAAATCTCTGGTCACTTGAATATCATCGCCAGATGATCTGAACCCCCAAGGCGGTCGAACACTCCTGTTTCCTATTCTCTTTTCAGCGGAGTTTTTGCCGCCGCATTTTTTTCTTTTCAACATGGTATCCCTGTTTTGGCGCCGCGAAAAAAAATTTTCGATGAACGCAGGAATCGGGAGGGGGGCGTCGTCCTATGGGGTGAAAAAGGATCCCTATCGATGAATTCAGGCGCCTCGAATACAAAAGCAAACGAAAGAAAACGATGAAAAAGAAGTTAGTGATGACTGCCCTTGTTGCAGGGCTTTTGGGTAATGCCGGCACGGTTTTCGCCGCCAGCAGCAATGATCAGCCAGCGCCATGTGCGCGGCCAGGTATCTCCGGGCCGGTTGATGCCCGTGGTTATGGCATGGGTCCGGAGGCCCGGTTCGCGCGGCAGCAGGATATGAGGCAGCAGCGGATGAAACAGGCGCTTGGCCTGAGCGACAGTCAAGAGCAGAAAATGATGGAGCTGAGGCGTGGCTTTTATCAGGAGAGCCGACCGGTCAGGCAATCGATGAGGAATTTGCAGCGCGACCTCGCGCTCGAATCGGTGAAAAAGTCCCCCGATGGCCGCAAGATTGCCAACCTGACCCAGAGAATCGGCCAGCAGAGCGTGCGCCTGGCGCAGCTCGAAAGCCGCCACCTGCGTGAGCTGGCCAAGGTGCTCGATGCGAGGCAGATCGACCGCTTGCTTCAGATGAAAGACAATTTCGGCGGCAAGCGCTGGGGCAGGGGATAATCTGTTTCTCGCAAAGGAAGGTTATAAAAGAGCCGGAAGTTTTTCCTCTTCCGGCTTTTTTTATTTGTGGCAAAGCCGCTGTCAGTGCGCCTGGCCAGTCGGGCGGATGATGATTTCGCTCACATCCACATGCGGCGGCTGGCCGAGAGCGAAGAGCACTGCGCGGGCGACATCCTCCGAAAGCAGTTCGGGTGCTGCCGGTTTCTGCAAACCTTCCCAGAACGGTGTATCGACGATACCCGGCTCAACCAGCGTGACCCGCACACCAAGGCTTGCAACTTCGTTGCGGATTGCCTGCGCCATGCCGGTGACGGCCCATTTGGTGGCAGCGTAGAGGTTTCGCATCGACGTCACGCGGCCCAGAACCGAACCCGTCACGAGGAAATGACCCTTCGTTTTGACCAGCTCCGGCAGCGTGAGCCGCGCCGTGGCTGCCGCGCCGAAGACATTGGTCATCACCATGTCGCGCCACTCATCGGGCCTGTGTTCACCCTCGATGAACGACGACCCTTTAGAAAAACCCGCATTGGCGAAAACCGCGTCGAGCCTGCCGAAGCGCTCGATGGTTTTCTGCACCATCGCCTCCTGCTGGTTCCAGTCCGCCACGTCGCACGGCACGGCCATTGCCCGCTCCGCGCCCAGTTCAGCGACAAGCGCCGCCAGCTTCTCCGCTGACCTCGCGGCAACCACGACCCGCCAGCCGGCCTCCACGGCTTGCACGGCTGTCGCCCGCCCGATGCCGGTTGAAGCGCCGGTGATGAGAAGAACCTTTCCGTTATCTGAGGTGGTCATGATGTGTGATTTCCTATTTGATTTAAAGCTTGCGTGGGGGCAATATACGGAAGAGGGAGTTTTCTAGTAGACGGTGCCACAAAAGTTTTGTTTCCGTGATGTGGGATGATGTCGTGAGGTGGCGTTACGGTGGTAAAGCATTTTCTTTTTGGATGGGGAAATGAGGATGTTAGATGGCCGTTTGTTATTTTTCACTTGTTGTAGATAGCTTGCTTTACTAACGGAAAGCTGATAGGTGATGCCAAATTTAAAGTCTTGCTTTATTATAATGCCGGTGACAGTCCTTGACGTTATTAAGGATCGCTACAGAGATGGGTATGAACATTTTAAGCATGTATTGGATTGCTTGTTGATTCCGGCTATTGATAAGGCCGGATTTAAAGCAATAACTCCATTGGTAAGAGGCTCAGACCTTATTCATGCTGAAATAATAAAACAACTTGAGACGGCTGATCTTGTTTTGTGTGATATGTCATCGTTAAATCCAAATGTGTTTTTTGAATTTGGGATTAGAACTTCATTAAATAAGCCGGTTTGCGTGGTTAAAGATGATTTGACAAGACACATTCCATTTGATACAAGTATTATTAATTATCATGAATATTTAAGTGCTCTTGAACCGTGGGATTTGTTGAAAGAGATTGATGTGCTTGCTGAACACATCAAGACTTCTTTTGAAAGAAGTGAAGGGCAAAATACATTGTGGAAGTATTTTGGATTGCGGGCTGAGGCTTCTGCTTATGAGGTTGAACCGGGTTCGGACAATAAGCTTGATTTGATTAATCTCCAATTAGGTGCCGTGTTGCGTAGGTTGGAAGAGATTGAAAATAATAAGTCATGGTTTGATTATGGGAAAAAAACAAAGTATCCTGGCAATAAAGATGAAGCGTTTCGAAGTGTTTTATCGACTTTTGTTAAAATGCTAAATATTGACGTTCAGATTATCGGATTATCGATATTTGACGATAAAGTTGAAGTTGAGTTTGTCGGTTCTGTCCCTGAGAATCAACAAGATTTGTTGAGGCTGATTATTCAGTCAATATATGAAAAAAGTAATGTTATTTTTCATTTTGTTCCATTTTGAATTATAAAAATAGATATTTTTTGTTCTTTATTGGTGCTTTGGTATTTATTGTGAGAGCTGAATATTCGTATTTAATATGCATTTTTCGAAAAGTTGTTGTGCAATCCTGTTGAGGCGAGCAACATTCTCACCAACGCTTCGTCAACAAAAATCTATAGCATTTTAACCTGCTTGAAATAAAGAGCTTTATACCCTGAAAAAACAAACAAGACCATGAGGCTTTCTGAGGCCTACACCCATCTGAACGGACTTGAATATCTGCTTGTTCACAAGCCGGAATTGTGGAAAGAGATCCGGTCTGTGATTTCTGAAGTGAATGCAAAGCAATGCCCTATGGAAGCCGCTCAGGGAAAAAGTTTGACAGAATCGCTGCTGTTCAGTCCTGTTGACTTAAATGCTTCGTTTATCAGGTTGCTGCGCGAAAAATCGTGGCAGAAAAGCATGCAGAGTTATTTGATTTCCAGAAACGAAAATTTTGCCCTCAGAAGATTCACCTGTCGCCGGAAGGAGAGAGCCTGTCAGTGGATCCTGACGCAGAAGTGCCAACATTCAGTTACAATCAGGCAGATTTTATCAAAGATCGTTTTGCAATCGAGGTGCAGTTTGGAAAATGTGGATTTATGGAGTGCGATCTTTTTGCCAATCCACTCGCTTTTTATGTTGGGGATCGCATTGATGTTGGAATCGAGATACTGCCGATGAAATCTCTTCAGTCACAAATGAGTTCGGGTGTGCCTTATTACGAGGGGGAGATTTACAACGTTGTTCGCTAGGGCCGCGGTGTTCCGGCAGTTCCACTGGTTATTGTTGGTATAGAACCCTGATTATTTGGGCTGTTTCCAGTCTGGCCAAATTCCCGGTTTTTCCATAGATTTGGGGCATTGTTTCGTCAACCCCCAAAATCGGTTGTTTCCTATGGCTATGATGGATCCGGCAAGCTGGATGTTCGTGCTTGTTGTCAGTATCGTCTGTTCGATTGCGTGCGCGATTGTTTCGTTCAATAAGGGATATCGCGGTTCTCCTGTGTTCGCCTGGTTCGGGGCGGGATTCGTTTTCAGCGTTTTCGCCCTGATTGCCATCATTCTCGCCCCGCACCACCACGAGGTTTGAATGCGGCAGGTGGCTATGTTTGCCGTTTTCCAGCTAAAACAAAAAAGCTGTCCCGGTTTTGCTCCCGGGACAGCCTTTGGTTGTGTCGACACCTTATAGGATCAGCAGCCAGAGTTGTTAACGCACCTGGTTCCATCCGCCTTCAGGGTTTCCATGAAAGCGCCCGCTATTGTCTGACTTTCCGTTGGAGTTGTCTTTAGAATCTTTGTCGTCAGACCCTTTTCCGTCAGAATTCTTTCGATCAGATCCTTTGCCTTCAAAGCTCTTTCCGTCAAAACCCTTTCGGTCAAAACTTTTTCCATCAGAATCCTTTCGCTCAAAGCTGCTGCGGTCAAACCTTCTTCCGTCAGACCCTTTTTCTTCAAAGCCTCTTCCATCAGAACCCTTTCCCTCAAAACCTTTCAGCTCAGAATCTTTTCTTTCAAATCCTTTTCCGTCAGAACCTTTGTCATTAAACCATTTGCCATCAGGTTTGCCATCAGGAACTCCCTGGGGCTGAGGCTGTGTTTGTGGCAGCGGCAACGGTTTTAAATCGGGCCTTCCTTCAAGTCTCTGGATGTTTCCGCCACCGGATTTCCCGTCGTCATTTCTGAAGTCAGGCCTTCCGTCGGGTCTGAAATCGGGCCTTCTGTCACGGTCGTCTCGCTGAATTTGCATTCTCTGTTCCCTGAAATGCCTGTCCCAGAAGGTCTTGTCGTGCCTTCTGTATTCAGTGTCGCGACGGCGCCTGATGTCGTTCCAGTCATGCCTTCTGATCTGGTCAGGAATATCCCAATTTCTTACCGGAGCCCACGGCCCGCGGTAGTTCGATGAGCGGAACCAGCCGCCATCGCGGTAGATGAAGTAGTAATTGCCAAACCAGATCACATCATAGTCCCAGCCCCAGGAGACCGAAAAGCCGTAATCGTCGAGATAGATGAAATCCGGGCCATAGTCTCCGGCATAAAACGGGCCGTCGCCATACCGGGCACGCTGATCCCTGAAGTGCCTGTCCCAGTAAGCGCGGTCGTACCTTCTGTATTCACGGTCGCGGCGGCGTCTGATGTCGTTCCAGCTATATCTCCTGAGCTGGTAGGGGAGATCCCAATATCTGACACGAGCCCAAGGCCCGCGGTAGTTTGGTGAGCGGAACCAGCCGCCGTCCCGGTAGATAAAGTAGAAATTGCCAAGCCTGATGACGTCGTAGTCCCAGCCCCAGGAGACCGCAAAACCGTAATCGTCGAGATAAATGAAATCGGGGCCGTAGTCCCCGGCATAACGAGGGCCGCCAATGTTGATATTCAGATTGACTTCAGCCTGGGCATTGTTCTGGGGTGTGCCGAGCAGCAATCCTGCAAACCCGGCAGTGGCGAGAAAGAGTGATTTTTTCATGGATCGGTTCCTTTGACTTGTATGGTAAACCTCACTGGCCGGAATCGCGATGCCCTGATAAAAAAGTAGCGGGTGCCGAAATCCGTCCTGTTCAACAATTGAGACGTTGTCAGTCGGTAAATCTTTCGACAATCAGCAAGAAAAAAAACAGGCAGGTTCAGTCAGGCCGGTTATTGCCCGATGCCCTGTTTCGCCATTTCTGCTCAGCGCAGATCGCGTATTTTTTCCAGCAGCAATTTGTGTGCTGCAAGCTCCGGATCACTTTCGGAGAACCCGTTGATTTCAAGGTTTTTGGCCACGAATTCAAGCATCCGCCGGTCGAGGTGTTCGGCAATACCGAGCATGTGCGAGCGGTGGTGCAGCAGCTCGAAGAGAATCACTTTTTCTGCCTGGTTCCGTTTCATCTTTTCGAGGATGCGCGCCATGAGGTCGTTGTCCAGATGGCGCGAGACTTCGCTGAAATATTCGAGTGGCAGGTCGTTGGCGTAGTTCACCGCCTGATCGACGCCCATCGTCCGGCAGACGCCGGCGGAAATCTGCGGGCGGATATGTTCGACCATGAGCGGCACAACGATAAAGTGCGGAATGAACCGGACGATCGAGCCGATGGCGTGGTACAGCTCGTCGAAACCGTCGGTCTTATTGTCAACCACGGCTTTGAGGTAACTGTTGAGCGCCAGCTGCTCCTCCTGCTTGAGGTTTTTGAGGGCTTCGGGCAGAGGAATTTCGGTCCAGGCGAGCGTTTCTTCGATTGTTGCCATCGCGTTGAGCATGATTGTCCGGAACCGCAGCGCCGGGGTTAGGAAGGGTCGTAAGAGCCGTTGGTGTAGATTTTATTGTATGGAAAATAATGATGATATGGAAACGAAGCTCCGGCTGGGAAGAGGAATAGTATATTGAGGCTTTTTCAGGGCTAAACAAGGGCGGACATGGTATTACTGACGGTTGAGGGGATTGGCAAGACGTATGGATTGAAAACGCTGTTCGAGGAGGTGTCGTTTGGCATCGATGACCGCGACAAGGTAGGCATCATCGGCGCGAACGGCAGCGGCAAGAGCACGCTGATGAAGATCCTCGCCGGGAGCGAGACGCCCGACACCGGGAGGGTGATGGTGTCGAAGGAAAAGAGAATCTCCTACCTGCCGCAGGTTTCGCCTTACGATCCTGACGACACGGTGCTTGAAGCGGTGCTCAAGTCGGGCGACAAGGTGATGGCGCTTATCTGCGAATATGAACTGGCCCTTGAGGCGCTCGACCATGCAGAGGGCGACCAGACCGCACTGATCGAGAAGGTGACGCACCTGTCGCATGAACTCGACGTGAGCGGCGCGTGGGAGCTGGAGTCGAACGCCAAGGCGGTGCTCGGCAAGCTCGGCCTGAACGACCTGACGGCGAAGATGGGCACGCTCTCCGGCGGCCAGCGCAAGCGCGTGGCGCTCGCTCACGCCCTCGTGGTGCCGAGCGACGCGCTGATCCTCGACGAGCCGACCAACCACCTCGATGCCGACAGCGTCGAGTGGCTCGAAAGCTACATCCGCCGCTACGCCGGGGCGGTGATTCTCATCACGCACGACCGCTACTTCCTCGACCGCGTCGCCACCCGTATGATCGAGCTGGACGGCAAAACGGCCAAAACCTACACTGGCGGCTACGCGAGCTACCTCGTGCAGAAGGAGGAAGAGGAGGCGCAGGAGATTCGCGACGAGCGCAAGCGCAACGCACTTGCCAAGCAGGAGCTCGAATGGATGCGCACCGGCGCGAAAGCCCGCACAACCAAGCAGAAAGCGCGCTTGCAGCGAGCCGAAACGCTGGTCTATGCGCCGAAAAAAGCAGAGAAGCAGGAGATGGAGATCGGCTTCGGCGCGGAACGGCTCGGCAACAAGATCGTCGAGTTCCACGACGTCTCGAAATCGTGGGGCCAGAAAAAGCTGCTCCGCTCGTTCGACTACCTGCTCGAAAAGGGCGACCGCATCGGCATCATCGGCCCGAACGGTTCTGGCAAGACCACGCTGCTCGAAATGATCGCCGGGCGCGTCAAGCCTGATAGCGGACGCATCGAGATCGGCCCGACGGTCAAGATCGGCTACTACGACCAGGAGAGCCGTCACCTCGACGACTCGAAGCGCGTCATCGAGTATATCAAGGAGGAGGCCGAGCAGATCAAGACCAAGGATGGCACGCTGGTCTCCGCGGCCAAGATGCTCGAACGGTTCCTCTTTTCAGGAGCAGCGCAGTACAACCCCATCGGCAACCTCTCGGGCGGCGAGCGTCGTCGGCTCTATCTGTTGCGCCAGCTCATCGGTGCGCCGAACGTGCTCTTGCTTGATGAGCCGACCAATGACCTCGACATCCCGACCCTGCGCGTGCTCGAAGACTACCTCGACACCTTTCCCGGCTGCCTCGTCGTCGTGAGCCACGACCGCTACTTCCTTGACCGCACCGTCGAGCACATCTTCGCCTTCGAGGGCGATGGTATCGTGCGCCGCTACCCCGGCAACTACAGCGTCTATCTGGAGATGAAAGCCTCGATCGCCGCCGAAGAACAAGCCGCCAAGCAGAAGCCTGCGCCCGCCGCCAAACCCGCGTCCGAAGCGCCGAAGCCGACATTGTCGCCGAAACAGCGCAAACTCAACAGCAAGGAGAAGCGCGAACTTGAGCAGCTCGAACAGGCCATCGCCGAAGCCGAAGAGCGGCAGGAAGCGATCAACGCCGAACTCGCCGCCGCCGGTTCGGATTTCGATGCGGTGCAACGGTTGGGCGACGAACTGCACAAAATTCAGACGAAGCTCGACAGCGACATGGAACGCTGGGGCGAGCTGGCTGAACTGGCGTGAATCTTGAGCAGAGAACCCGATGATCAAAACAATTCAATCCCGTCTCGAATCTCTCGCCGACGAACCAACGGCGGGGATTCTCCGTCGCTTTTTCAAGACCGGTCCCGGCGAGTATGGCGAGGGCGACCGGTTTCGCGGCATTCGTGTGCCGGTACTTCGCAAGCTTTGCCGGGAGTTCCGGCACGTGGGTGTCGAGGTGATTTCGGAGCTGCTCGACTCGCCGTGGCACGAAGACCGGATGCTCGCGTTGCTGCTGCTCATCGAACGTTACCAGTCGTCAAGCGAAAGCGGCAGGGAAGCGCTGTACCACTTCTATTGTTCGCGAACCGACCGGATCAACAACTGGGATCTGGTCGATGTCACCTGCCCGCACATCGTCGGTCGCCACCTTCACACCCGCGACCGCTCGCCACTCTACCGCTTCGTGGAATCGTCCAACCTATGGGAACGCCGCATCGCCATCGTTTCGACCTTCCACTTCATCCGTGACAACGACTTTTCCGACACCATTGCCCTTGCCGAACGCCTGCTCGCCGACCCCGAAGAGTTGCTCCATAAAGCCACCGGCTGGATGCTCCGTGAAGTCGGCAAGCGCGACCAGCCGCTACTCGAAGCCTTCCTCGAAGAGTACGCCACCGCCATGCCGCGCACGATGCTGCGGTACTCGATCGAGCGGTTGCCGGAGGAGGAGCGAAAGGGGTGGTTAAAGCGGAGTTGATCCTGGGAGCGCCATGCCTCAGCCTGGCAGTGGAGCCGAATGCTTCACGTTTTGAGTGGGCAGCCAAGAGGCTTCGGAAATTGTGGACTGGGTAGACGTCGTGGACTTGGTGGAAAGGGAGAGGAGCAGACATGCATATCTGCCCCTGCAATTCTTCATTCAAAATTCATCATTGGGCGGCTCCGCCGGTCTGCCACAATCCGAAGCTCAGCATGTCGGCGAGCGATTCGAACTGCTTCGTCTTCGTGTCGCCGATGCCGTGGCCGGCTTTGTAATCCGTGAAGAAGAGCACCGGTTTGCCGGAGGTGGTGGCTTCCTGTAACCTTGCGGCGAATTTGGCGGGTTGCCAGGCGGGGACTCTCGGGTCGTTCATGCCTGCTGTGATAAGCACTGCGGGGTATTTCACGCCATCGCGGAGGTGGTGGTAGGCATCCATTTCGAGGAGCGCTTTGCACTCGGCCGGGTTTTTCACCGTGCCGAATTCAGGGACGTTGACCGGGCCATTGGGGCTGAATTCGCCTCTCAGCGCGTTGAGCACGCCGACCTGCGGCATGGCGGCGGCGAAGAGGTCGGGGCGCTCGGTCATGGCGCGTCCGATGAGGATGCCGCCTGCGCTAGCCGAGTTGATGGCGATATGTTCGGGCGAGGTATAGCCCTCATGAATCAGGTATTCGGCACAGGCGATGAGGTCTTTCCATGTGTTCGGCTTGGCCGATTTCATGCCAGCCTTGTGCCAGGCGTCGCCCAGCTCTCCGCCGCCGCGCACGTGGGCCACGGCGAGGATGCCGCCCTTGTCGGTCCAGAGCAGGAAAGAGGGGCTGAAGAACGGGGTCATCGAGTTGCCATACGCGCCGTAACCGTAGATCAGCACGGGGATTTTGCCGTTTTTGGTCATGCCGTGATTATAGATCAGCGACAACGGCACCTTGACGCCGTCATGCGAGGTCGCCATCACCTCCTTGACTTCGAGGTTGTCGTACTCGGGGTAGCTCGCCTTCGACGAGAGCGTTTCGTCGGTGAAGCGCTTCTTCTCTGCATCGTAACGGTAGCGGCGATAGTCGTGGTTCCAGCTGCCCATGACCGCCCACAGTTCAGGCCTGTCGAATCCCTTCGAACCGATCGACATTGTGCCTGCCTCGAATGGGGTTTCGATCTTCTCTGGGTGTCTGCTGTCGTAGTCTTGATGGTACAACTCCTCCCGGACGCCATTAAAGGATTCATTGTAAAAAATACCCTTGCTCGTCAGCGCGAGGCCCGACAGGGTCGCCTCCTGCGGCTCAGGAATGACTGTTTCGGCGGTTGCCAGATCGGGCCGGTCGAGAGAGGTTTTCACCACCTTGAAGCGAGGCGCGTTTTTCGGGGTGAAAACGTAGAGGTCGTGCTTCGTCGCGGCGAAATCGTAGACATCGTCTTCAGGGCGGAAGAGCGTTTTCCAGGGGATGGTTTTTTCGTTCCAGAACCTGGCAGGAGCATACCATGCGGTGACTCTGGGATCGACGCTGCCGACGAAGGCGAAAATTTTCTCGCTTTTCCGGTCGTATATGACCGACGGAATGTCCTCCGGCTTGATGGGCAGGGCGGGATTGTGGGTGCGTGAAAAGATTTCGCGGTCGGTCGATGGATCGGTGCCAACCACGTGCAGCAACACCTTGCTGTCGAGCTCACGTGCTTTGTCGTGCAGATCGGCGGTGTTCATCCGGTTGTAGAAAAACGACTTGCCGTCTGGAATCCACGACGGCGAAGCGAACCAGCAGCGGTCAATCTTCTCGGGCCAGATGTGGCCGTCCCTGACGTCAATGATCAGCATGACGGAATTTTCCGAACCGTTCGGCGAGACGGTGACGATCACCTTTGAGGCGTCGATATTCGGTGTGACTTCGCTGATGACGAAGGTGCTGCCGCTTCCGTCCTTGTATGCTGTCGGATCGAAAAGCAATCGCTCCTGACCTTTGTATCCCTTGCGGGTGTAGAGTTTGCCGGTTTCGTCCACGGGCGTCTGCTTGAGGTAGAAGTAGTGGTCGTTATCCGTAATGGAAAGATTGAAAACCTTCTCTTTTCTGCGCTGATCGAACTCCTTCATCTTTTCGATGAGTTCGTTGCGGCCCGGAATGGAGTCGAGCACCTGGCGGGCGTGATCCGACTCGCGCCGGTACCAGGCGGCGACTTTCGGGTCTTTGAGATTTTCGAGCGGACGGTATGGGTCTGCGATGCGTTCGCCGCAGACGGTTTCGACGACATTGGCGGAAGGCGCATCCATGTTTGCCTTGTTATCTGCACGGGCAGGAATTGGCGTGGAAAACAGGAGGGCTGAGAGGCACAGGATGGCCGGGGTGTGCCCGGCGAGCATGGTTCTGTAATTCATGTATCGGTGTGTCAACAGTGTAGGTATCGGTTTCGAATCAGTTGTGCAGTTTCTTCAGCAGGAATGCCATCGAGCGGCCGAGATCGCGCATGTTTTCCATGCCTTCGGTGTCGTTGACCACCTCGCTGCCGTCACGTCCACCGAAGCCGAGGTTCCAGTAGGTCGAACCGACCATGAACATCTGGCAGATCTGGAAGAGGTGGTTGATGCTGTCGTAGGCGTGAATGCCGCCGCCGCGCCGGAGCGAGACCACGGAGGCCCCGACCTTGTGGCGGAACAGCTGGCCGTTGGTGCGCGACACGAAGCCGGAGCGGTCGATGAGCGCTTTCAGTTCGGGCGTGATGTCGGCGAAGTAGGTGGGTGAGCCGAGGATCATACCGTCCGCCTCGACCATCTTTGCGAAGATTTCATTGAACCGGTCACCTTTGGTCGAACACTGGCTGTTCTTGTTTTTGATGCAGGCGTAGCAGGCGCGGCATCCTTTGATATCGGTGCCGCCGACCTGGATCAGTTCGGTTTCGATTCCTTCCTCTTCGAGCACCTCGAAGATGGTCTTGAGCATGATCGAGGTGTTGCCCGCCCGGCGTGGGCTGCCGTTGATGCCAATGACTTTCATGGTTTCGCGCTGTTCCGGATGGAGAATCGTCGTCCGGAGAGTTCAAAAAAATATAGCGGCAATATAAGCGATAAGTTCAGAGAAGTAACACCGGGGTGGTCTAAAGCGTTTGTGTGGTTGATTTCATCACGCTTCGGATTTTTTCGAGTACGGTCTCCATATCCTCTGGCAGGGGAGCGGTGAATGCGAGCGGTTCACCGGTGGTTGGCTGGCGAAATCGCAAGGTCTCGGCGTGCAGCGCCTGGCGGCCCATCAGCTCCAGCAGGTTGCGGGTGAACGGTTCGCTCTTGCTGAAGGGGAGCGTGCGAGGCGTCGCGCCGCCGTAGGTTTCGTCGCCGAGGATCGGATGGCCGAGGTGTTGCAGATGGACGCGAATCTGGTGGGTGCGGCCCGTGTGCAGCGTCATGTCCATCAGTGCGAAGTACGCGAGGTCTTCGACAACAAGGTAGTCCGTGATGGCGTGCTTGCCTTCAGCGCCCTCGAACGGGAAGTTGGCCATCACCTTGCGGTTTTTGTGCGACCGCCCGATGTTGGTCTTGATCGTGCCGGACGGCGGATTGGGCACGCCCCAGACGATGGCTTTATAGACCTTTTCGACCTGCCGCCGGGCGAACTGTGTGGCGAGCTTGTGCAGCGCCACCGGGTTTTTGGCGACGATGATGAGGCCCGACGTGTCCTTGTCGAGCCGGTGCACGATGCCGGGGCGCATCTCCGTCTTGTCGAGATCGTCCGCATCCTTGCCGAGATGGTGCAGGATCGCGTTGGCCAGCGTGCCCGTCCAGTTGCCGAACGCCGGATGCACCACCATGCCGGCCTCCTTGTCGATCACCATCAGGTCGTCGTCCTCGTAAAGGATGCTGATCGGAATATCCTCCGGAGCGAGCTCCGGAGCGGGTGGACGCAGGAAGGTGATGTGGATGTGGTCGCACGACTTGATGCGGTAATTTGACTTGACCGGCTTGCCGTTGACCAGCACGCGCTGCTCCTCGATCGCCTCCTGCACCTTGTTGCGCGTGGCGTTTTCGACCTGCTGCGTGAGGTAGCGGTCGATGCGCATCGGCGTCTGCACCTTGCTGACCTGAAGGGTCATGGTTTTCGGTGCGGCTTCCGGCTGAAGCTCCTCCGGGGATTCGGTTTTTAGCGGCTCTTTTTGCATTTTGTGGCGGCTTCGGTCATGACTTGTGAAAGTTATTATAGTCAAAGAATCGTCTCGTGCAACCGTGAATGTCCATCGCCGCCGATTCAGGGCGTGATGCGCTTCACACAACCAGTTACGTTATGCAGCAGGCAGATACTCCCGCAGCGCAATTCGATGTCGCCGTCATCGGTTCCGGCCCCGGCGGTTACGAGGCGGCCATTCACGCCGCGCGTTACGGCCTGAAGACCTGCATTGTCGAAAAGGCGGCGCTTGGCGGTGTCTGCGTCAACTGGGGCTGCATTCCGACCAAAGCGCTGCTCCGGAGCGCCGAGGTGTTCGATCTGGCAAAGAATCCCGCGACTTTTGGCGTCAATGTCGGCGACGTATCGTTCGATCTCGCGCAGGCGGTCAAGCGCAGCCGGAATGTGGCGCTGAAAAGCTCGAAGGGCGTGGCGTATCTGCTCAAGAAGGCTGCTGTCGAGGTGTTGGCGGGCGAGGCGGTGCTGACCGGCGGCGCAGGCGTGATGGTCACCATGCCGGACGGCTCCGTGCGCATGCTCGAAGCGAAAAACATCATCGTTGCGACGGGATCGACGCCGCGCGTGATTCCGGGGCTGGAGCCGGACGGCAAAAAGATCATCACCAGCCGCGAGGCGCTGATTCTGAAAGAGGTGCCGGAGTCGATGATCGTGGTCGGCGGTGGCGCGATTGGCGTCGAGATGGCCTGGTTCTACGCCAAGGCGGGGGCGAAGGTGACGATTGTCGAGCTGATGCCGCGCATTCTACCCGCCGAAGAGGCGGAGGTTTCGGAGGCGCTGAAGCGTTCGTTCGAGAAGGCGGGCATCGCGGTGTACTGTGGGGCGAAGCTCGACAATGTCGCCGTCAGCGAGTCCGGCGTATCCGCCGAACTGGTCGTCGAAGGCTCGTCGCCGCAGACGCTCAATGCGTCGTGCCTGCTTGTGGCTGTCGGCGTGACCGGAGCGATCGATGGACTCGGCCTCGATGCAGTGGGCGTCGAAACGGAGCGTGGATTCATTCGTACCGACGGTCAGTGCCGCACCTCCACGCCGGGTATCTACGCTATCGGCGACGTGCGTGGCGGGATGCTGCTGGCGCACAAGGCGTCGGCGGAGGCGGCGATTGCGGCTGAAGCCATCGCCGGAAAGTCTCCCGAGCCGCTGTCGGAGCCGCTGATTCCTCGCTGCGTCTATGCCCAGCCATCGGTGGCGTCCGTCGGCCTGACCGAGGAGGCTGCGATCAAGGCCGGGCATGAGGTTGTGGTTGGTCGCTCGCAGTTCGCCGCATCGGGTAAAGCCAACGCTTATGGGCAGCTTGAAGGGTTCGTCAAACTGGTGTTCGACGCTGCAACAGGGCAGATGCTTGGTGGCCACCTCATCGGCCACGACGCGGTGGAGCTGATTGGCGAACTGGGACTGGCGTGCCGCTATGGCGTGCCGGCGGAAGGCCTCGTGAATACGGTTCACGCCCATCCGACCCTGTCGGAAACGGTCAGGGAGGCGGCGTTCGATGCACTTCAAAGCATGGGGTAAAACCCGGTTTTCTGTGAGTTTTTTATCGCGTCACATTCGTGAAAAGCGTTTGTTATCTCTATGCTAAAAGCATAAATTCAGAGTTTATTATTTGATTTTCGTCTTTCGTCTTAACCAAGCAAGCCCTGCCGGGAAAACCGTGATCGGCGAAGCCCCGGGTCGGGTACTAACCAACCAATCGACTATGACCCAGACTGCCAAAGCCGCAAAAAAAACCACTTCAGCCAAGGCATCGGCCGCCAAGGAAGCCAAGGTAAAGGCAACTGCAGAAGAAAAGGCTGTGACTGAAGTCAAGAAGCCGGCTGCAAAAAAGAAAAGTGCCCTGGCCTTCCCCTTCACTGCCATTGTCGGACAGGAGGAGATGAAGCTCAGTCTGATTCTCAATATCATCGATCCGAGAATCGGCGGCGTTCTGGTCATGGGTCATCGCGGTACCGGCAAGAGCACGACCGTTCGCGCGCTCGCCGAGGTGCTTCCGCTCATTCCGCGCGTCAAGGGTGATATCTACAACCGCACTGTCGAGCAGTACATCGAGATGGAGGCTGCCGGAAAAGGCGCTCCGGCCATCAAACCCGAGGATGTCAAGACCGAAATGATTCCCGTGCCGGTCGTTGACCTTCCGCTCGGCGCTACCGAAGACCGCGTTTGCGGAACCATCGATATTGAAAAGGCGCTTACCAGCGGCGTCAAGGCTTTCGAGCCTGGTCTGCTTGCCCAGTCCAACCGCGGCTTCCTCTACATCGACGAGGTCAACCTTCTCGATGACCACCTGGTTGACGTGCTGCTCGACGTGGCCGCCAGTGGCAAGAACGTGGTTGAACGCGAAGGTATCAGCATCCGCCACCCCGCGCGCTTTGTGCTGGTCGGTTCCGGCAACCCGGAAGAGGGGGAGCTTCGTCCGCAGCTTCTCGACCGTTTCGGTCTCCACGCCCGCATCATCACCATCAACGACGTCGCCAAGAGGGTGCAGATCGTCAAGCTCCGCCGCGAGTATGATGAGGATCCGGAAGCCTTCATGAAGAAGGTCTCCCGTGAGCAGCAGAAACTCCAGAAAAAGATCGTCGCCGCCCAGCAGCTTCTTCCGCAGGTTACGATGGACGACGCGGTGCTCACCGACATTGCGAAGCTTTGCATGAACCTCGGTATCGACGGTCACCGCGGCGAGCTGACCATCACCCGTACCGCCCACGCCTATGCCGCCTGGGAGGGTGACAAGGAGGTGACCATGAAGCACGTTCGCGAAATCGCCGGTCTCTGCCTTCGCCACCGCCTCCGCAAGGATCCGCTCGAAACCGTCGATGCGGGCGAGAAGATCGATCGCGAACTCGCAAAAGTACTGGGAGAGGCCGAAGCAGCAGCATGATAGCATTTACCGACATTGTAGGAATGGATCTGGCCAAGCAGGCGCTCATGCTCTTGGCCGTTGATCCCTCCCTTGGCGGTGTCGTGATTCCTTCGACCGTAGGTTCGGGAAAATCGACGCTCGCAAGGGCATTTGCCGACATTCTGCCTGAAGGCACTCCCTTTGTGGAGCTGCCGCTGAACGTGACCGAAGACCGCCTCATCGGCGGCGTCGATCTCGAAGCCACCCTCGCCTCCGGCCAGCGTGTCGTGCAGCACGGTGTACTTTCAAAGGCGCACAAGGGCGTTCTCTATGTCGATTCGCTCAGCCTGCTCGACAGCTCCGCCGTGTCGCACATCATGGACGCCATGAGCCGTGGCGCGGTCATCGTTGAGCGCGAGGGACTCAGCGAGGTGCATCCGGCGGACTTCATGCTGGTTGGCACCTACGACCCGAGTGACGGCGAGGTGCGCATGGGGCTGCTCGACCGCATCGGCATCATCGTGCCCTTCACGCCGGTCAACGACTACCGCGCCCGCAAGCAGATCGTCAACATAGTCATGGGCACGCGCGACGAGGAGGATACGCAGGACGAGCTGCGCATGTTGCGTGGTCTTATCGATGCCGCTCGTGAGCAGTTGCACAAGGTTTCCATGACCAACGAGCAGATCAAGGGTCTCATCCAGACCGCCATCAGCCTCGGCGTCGAGGGCAACCGTGTGGACATTTTTGCCATCCGCGCTGCCATCGCCAACGCTGCGCTCAGCCAGCGCACCGAGGTGGACGATGAGGATCTGAAGCTCGCCATGAAGCTGGTGCTGGTGCCGAGGGCGACCCGCATGCCCGAGCGCGAGCCAAATCCCGAGGAGATGGCTCAGGACGAGCCGCCGCCGCAGGAGGAGCAGCCGCAGGACGAGGCAGAGGACCAGAACGCGCCGCCGGACGAGACCGACTCCAACGCCGAAGAAGAGCAGGAGGAGACTCCCGACATGATCGAGGAGCTGATGATGGATGCCGTCGAGACCGAACTGCCCGACAACATCCTGAACATCTCGCTCGCCTCCAAGAAGAAGGCCAAAAGCGGCAGCCGTGGTGAAGCGCTGAACAACAAGCGCGGCCGCTTCGTGCGTTCGCAGCCGGGCGAAATCAAAAGTGGCAAGGTCGCGCTCATTCCGACGCTGATTTCCGCCGCACCGTGGCAGGCATCGAGAAAAGCCGAGCAGGCAAAAAAGGGCATCAAGTCTACGGCTGCACTCATCATCGGCAAGGAGGACGTCAAGATCAAGCGTTTCCGCGACAAGTCCGGTACGCTCTTCATCTTCATGGTGGACGCCTCCGGTTCGATGGCGCTGAACCGAATGCGCCAAGCCAAGGGCGCGGTGGCGAGCCTGTTGCAGAACGCCTACGTGCATCGTGACCAGGTCAGCCTGATCTCGTTCCGCGGCAAGCAGGCGCAGGTGCTTCTGCCTCCCTCACAGAGCGTGGATCGTGCCAAGCGCGAGCTTGACGTGCTGCCGACTGGCGGCGGAACCCCGCTTGCCTCGGCGCTGCTCACCGGCTGGGAAACCGCCAAGCAGGCGCGCACCAAGGGCATCACGCAGATCATGTTCGTCATGATCACCGACGGCCGCGGCAATATTCCGCTGGGTGCTGCGTACGATCCCAACGCGACCAAAGCCCCCAAGGAGGAGCTTGAGAAAGAGGTCGAAGCATTAGCCCTCTCCATCCAGGCCGATGGCATCGCCTCGATTGTGGTCGATACCCAGATGAACTACTTGTCGAGAGGCGAAGCCCCCAAGCTCGCCCAGAAACTCGGCGGCCGCTACTTCTACCTTCCCAACGCAAAGGCCGAACAGATCGTCGAAGCCGCGTTGAGCTGACCTATCTTTTTTGTCATATGCCGTCTCGCTGTAAAGCGGGACGGCATGACGGCTTCTTTTACTCCGAATCGGAACTTTGTAGTACCCGCCTTCCTTTTTTAACACCAATAGCCTCATTGCTTATCAGTCTGTATCGCGTCAAACCTGTACTTCATCACTAACAAATATAGATGGTGGCGCTTAGGAATTAATTCCTGCTTTTATACATTAAATGAGCGTCGGCAGGGCAGGAGTTTGCCTGTGGTCGCACGCTTACCATTAATGTGTACAGACAAATCCCGCCATGGCACAAAGACGTAAAATCACGGCGATTGTGGGTCTCGAGCAGTACAATGCCGGGCTCTGGAGGAAGATCAAGAGCTTGCTCGACAAGGATGCCGAGCTGGTTCAGTTGAGCGATGTCGATCTCGAAAAGCAGAATCCCGAGGCGGCGACGGCCATCCGGGAGGCCGACTGCGTGTTCATGAGCATGATCAACTTCAAGGAGCAGATCGACTGGTTCAAGGAGCAACTCGATCAGGGAACCAACGAGAAGACCATCTTCATCTTCGAGTCGATGCCCGAAGCCATGGCGCTTACCAAGGTTGGGAGTTATCAGGTCACAGAAGGGAAGTCGGGTATGCCCGACATGGTGAAGAAGATAGCCAAGATGCTGGTCAAGGGGCGCGACGAGGATGCGCTCTACGGCTACATGAAGCTGATGAAGATCATGCGCACCATCCTGCCGCTGGTGCCGAACAAGGCGAAGGATTTCAAGAACTGGTTGATGGTCTACTCCTACTGGCTCCAGCCGACGCCGGAGAACATCGTCAACATGTTCCGCCTGATATTGCGCGAGTATTTCGGCTCGAACGTCACGGTCGAGCCGATTGTCGATGTGCCGAATATGGGATTGTACCATCCCGATTCGCAGGAGTATTTCAAGGATGTCAAGAGCTTCAAGAACTGGTCGAAGAAGCGTGGTTTGAACTTCGACAAATCGCAGAAGCTGGCGCTGCTCTTCTTCCGCAAGCATCTGTTGCAGGAAAAAACCTACATCGATAACACCATCCGCACGCTCGAAAAGCATGGCGTGAATGTCTTTCCGGCTTTTGTGATGGGCGTCGAAGGCCACGTTCTCGTGCGCGACTGGCTGATGAAGGAGAAGATCGATCTGCTGGTGAACATGATGGGCTTCGGGCTCGTTGGCGGCCCGGCGGGCTCGACCAAGCCCGGCACGGCAGCCGAGGCGCGGCACGAAATTCTCACTGGCCTCGATGTGCCCTACATGGTTGCCCAGCCTCTGCTGGTGCAGAACTTCGAGTCGTGGCACGAACTTGGCGTTTCGCCGATGCAGGTGACCTTCACCTACTCGATTCCCGAGATGGACGGCGCGGTCGCACCGATAATTCTCGGCGCGTTGCAGGACGGGAAGGTCGAGACCGTGCAGGAGCGGCTCGACCGGCTGGCGATTCTTTCCAAAAAATGGATGCGCCTGCGGGCCTCCTCGAACCGCGACAAGCGCGTCGCGCTGGTGGTTTACGACTACCCGCCCGGCCTCGGCAAGAAGGCGACGGCGGCGCTGCTCGATGTGCCGACCACGCTTCTGCGGATTCTGGAGCGGCTGAAGAAGGAGGGCTACAACGTCGGCACGCTGCCGGAGTCGCCCGAAAAGCTCTTCGAGATGCTCGACCGCGCGACCGACTACCAGCTCATGCAGAACAAGCCGGACGCCATAAAGGTGAGCCGTGAGAAGTACAACGAGCTGGCTACGTACCACGAGCGCGAGCGCATCGAGGAGCGGTGGCAGGCTTTCCCCGGCGAGATCGCGCCGGTCGGTTCGGAGGAGGTGTTCCTCGGTGGCTTGCGGCTCGGTAACATCTACATCGGCGTCCAGCCGCGCCTTGGCGTGCAGGGCGACCCGATGCGCCTGATCTTCGACAAGGCCAACACGCCGCACCACCAGTACATCTCGTTCTACCGCTGGATCAGCCGCGAGTTCGACGCGCACGCGCTGGTGCACGTTGGAATGCACGGCTCGGTCGAGTGGATGCCGGGCTTGCAGACCGGTCTGACCGGCGAGTGCTGGCCCGACGCGCTGCTCGGCGAGGTGCCGCACGCCTACATCTACCCGGTGAACAACCCCAGCGAATCGACCATCGCCAAGCGCCGCGGACTGGCCACGATGGTTTCGCACGTCGTGCCGCCGCTGGCTCGCGCTGGCCTTTACAAGGAACTGCCTGCGCTGAAGGATCTGCTTGCCGACTATCGCGAGCGCAACCAGGCTCAGGGCGAGGATGTCGAACAGGTGCAGGAGGCGATCATGACCAAGGCCGAGCTGCTCAACCTGACCGACGACTGTCCGCGCCGTCCCGACGAGCCGTTCAGCGACTTTGTCAGCCGCCTTTACATCTACATCGTCGAGCTGGAAAACCGCCTCATCTCCAACTCGCTGCATGTCTTCGGTGAGGCGGGGCCGCTCGAATCCCAGATTATCACGATCACCGAGACCATCAAGAATCGCGGCGAAAACGGCCGCTCGCTGCCTTACATCTTTATCGATACCTCTGGCAAAAACGGCCACTACGGGAGTTACGAGGAGATTTCGAGCCTGTCGCGCAAGGGCGACGAAGCCGCGATCAAACTCCGCGAGTGGGCCGAGAACGCCTGCCGCGAGTTCGTCAAGCAGACCATGTTCGACCGCAAGAATCCGGTGCAGGCGTTCGAGTCGGTCACCGGCGGTAGCCGGATGCCGGAGGAAGACAAGCCCTTCATCCAGCGCATCATTCAGGAGGGCGCGATGATGATTCAGGCGCTCAGCGACAACAGCGGCGAAATGAACTCTCTCGTCAAGGTGCTCGAAGGCGGCTACATTCCCTCCGGTCCCGGCGGCGATCTGGTGCGCGACGGCATGAACGTGCTGCCATCGGGCCGCAACATCCACTCCATCGACCCGTGGCGCATTCCGTCCGAAACCGCCTTCAAGCGCGGCACGCTGATCGCCGACGGCCTGATCGCCAAGCACGTGGCCGAGAACGACGGCAACTATCCCGAAACCATCGCCGAGGTGATCTGGGGTCTCGACACCATCAAGACCAAGGGTGAAGCGGTGGCCGTGGTGATCCGGCTCATGGGCGCGGAACCGGCCTACGACGCCTTCGGCAAGATCAGCCACTACAACCTTACGCCGCTCGACAAGCTCGGTCGTCCGCGCGTCGATGTGCTGATGCAGCTCAGCCCGATCTTCCGCGACGCCTTCGGCATTCTGATGGATCAGCTCGATCGCCTCGTCAAGGACGCCGCCAAGGCCGACGAGCCGCACGAGATGAACTACATTAAAAAGCACGTTGATGAAGCGCTGGCCGAGGGGATGGATTTCGAAGCCGCTACCTCCCGCCAGTTTACGCAGGCTCCGGGTTCTTACGGAACCTACGTCGATGACATGATCGAGGATTCGGCGTGGGAAAACGAGGGTGACCTCGACGATCTCTTCATTCGCCGCAACAGCAGCGCGTATGGCGGCGGGCGCAAGGGCGAGAAGCAGTCCGAGATTCTGCAGAAACTGCTCGGCTCGGTCGATCGCGTGGTGCATCAGGTGGACTCCACCGAGTTCGGTATTTCCGATATCGACCACTACTTCTCGTCGTCGGGTTCGCTCCAGCTCGCCGCGCGACGTCGCAACACAAAGACCTCGGACATCAAGCTCAACTACGTCGAGTCGTTCACCTCGGACATCAAGCTCGACGAGGCCGACAAATCGCTACGCGTCGAGTACCGCTCCAAGCTGCTCAACCCGAAGTGGTTCGAGGGGATGCTCAAGCACGGCCACAGCGGCGCAGGCGAAATCAGCAACCGTGTCACCTACATGCTCGGCTGGGACGCCGTCACCAAGAGCGTGGACGACTGGGTCTATAAAAAGACCGCCGAAACTTACGCCCTCGACCCCGAAATGCGCGAACGCCTCGCTACGCTCAACCCGCAAGCGATCAAGAACATCGTGGGCCGGATGCTCGAAGCGCACGGACGCGGCATGTGGAAAGCCGACCAGAGCATGATCGAAGAGCTTCAGGAGATCTATGCCGACCTGGAGGACAGGCTGGAAGGAATGGCAGATGATTAGTTGATAGCCTAAGGGCGGGTTTCAAACCCGCCCTTAGCGTTCATTGTTCATGCTATCCTCTTCGAGCTATTGGTCTTCTCTGACTCTCCCGTTCCATTTTGTTGCGCCCCTCAAATTCTCGTCCTCATGCAGTGATTGTACCTTGACTTCACCCGTTCGGCGAACCATTTCGTGGAGAGGTTCTTGCTGACGAATTTCGGGCTGTTGAGCGGGATGTCGGGCAGCACGGCGTAGATCGGGTGGCCATATTTTTTCTTGTACAGTTCCGAGAGCGTTTTGTACGACCAGGTCTCCTCGAAATCATAGCTTTTTTCCTGCCGGAAATCTTTCATCACCTTTTTTTCATCGAACCCGATGCCCTTGTCTTTCAGGAAATTGATGAAGGTGACATACGTGACCGACGGCGTTGCATTGCCGTTTTCATAGCTTAGCAGGTCGCCGTCCGTATCGACCATTCTGTGTGTCAGCCGGCCAAGCATCTTCTGGAATCCGGCGTTTCTGCTGGTGTAGTGGCCCGAGTTGAAATCGGCGAACACATATTTCCAGTCGTCGTAGTTGCGTTTGTAGTCGAGCAGGTAGGCCGTGCCGTAAAAGACGCCTCCCTTGCAGGTGTAGAGCATGTCGCGCACGCTACCGCCACCGGCGTTCCGGGGCTTTTTCGGGTACTCTTCGGCGAACTTTACCGACACCTGCATCGAACCGGCGGTGGTGATCAGATCGCTCGCATCCTTTTTGAGCACGAGCAGAATCGGCTTGGTGACGCTTGCCGAGGTGAACTCGTCGTACCACTTCTCGAAATCGAGTTCGCTCTGGATCGAGTCGATATTTTCGCGAAATGTCTGTCCGTTTGAGGCGGTTTGATCAAGCCTGGTCTCGATCAGGAGCCGCAGCACCTCGTTCGATTCGGCCGCCTCGATCTTTTTACGCAGAATGCTCGCCATGCGTGAGTTTTTCGGCGAGATCGAAAAGGCGCTGACCTGCGAAATGACGGCGCAAACGGCACTGACATGCTCCTTGTCCACTGGCTGCCCCAGCTCTTCAAGGCTTTCTTTTATCGCTCTGGCCCAGATGTCCGGCGAAGGGTTGTTTGGTCTCGATGCACGCACCAGTTTTTCGACCTGCTTTTCTGACAAGCCGGAATCGGTAATTCCCGAACAGGCCGACAGGATGAGGGCAAGTATCAGCATGATGGGAGTCAGGCGGTTCGCTCTGCGCATGATTTGGCTCCTTGACTGGAGAGAGTTGGTGAAAAACGGGTTTCGCTGTCTCGTCGAAAAGGCGTTACTTCTTTCAAAATAATCATTTTTCCGATTAGACTGATCCGGCAGATATTGGCGATCTTTTTTCGCCAAAACCAGAAAACCCCGGCATTGATCCGGGGTTTTCGTGAGTGTGGTGTGCTGGATTCTTATGCGGAGGTCGAGTAGTTCGGTGCTTCTTTGGTTATCATCACATCGTGCGGGTGGCTTTCACGGAGGCCAGCAGAGGTGATGCGCACGAAACGGGTGTTCTCTTTCAGCTCCGTGATGGTTCTGACGCCGCAGTAGCCCATCGAGGATTTCAGGCCGCCGATGAGCTGATAGACCACCTCGTCGAGCTTCCCTTTGGCCGGAATGCGGCCTTCGATGCCTTCGGGAACATACTTTTTTGTCTCCGCGGAAACATCCTGGAAGTAGCGGTCGCTGCTGCCTTCCGGTTCGGACATCGCACCCAGTGAGCCCATGCCGCGGTACGCCTTGAAGCGGCGGCCTTCATAAAGGATGGTTTCACCGGGGCTTTCGTCGGTGCCCGCGAAGACGCTGCCCATCATCACCGAATCCGCGCCAGCCGCGAGTGCTTTGGCGATGTCGCCGCTGTACTTGATGCCGCCGTCCGCGATGAGCGGAATGCCGGTTTTTTTCGCCTCTTCAGCGCACTTCATGACAGCCGTGAGCTGCGGCATTCCGACGCCAGCCACGATGCGCGTGGTGCAGATACTGCCCGGCCCGATGCCCACCTTGACGGCGTCGGCTCCGGCCTTGACCAGATCCCTGACCGCTTCCGGCGTCGCCACGTTACCTGCGATCACCTGGAGTTCCGGGTATTTCTGCTTGATGGTAGCCACCATGTCGAGTACTGCCTGGCTGTGCCCGTGCGCCGTATCGACCGCCACGACATCCACGCCCGCTGCGACCAGTGCATCGACGCGCGACATCGTGTTTGCGCGGATGCCGACTGCCGCGCCCGCCCGGAGCCGACCCTGCGAGTCCTTGCAGGCGTCGGGGCACTGCTTGCGCTTCTGAATGTCCTTGAAAGTGATGAGGCCTTTGAGATAGCCGTTATCGTCGATGACGAGGAGTTTCTCGATCTTGTTCTGCATGAGAATATCCTCGGCGGTCAACAGGTCGATACCCTCTTTGGCCGTGACGAGGTTAGTCGTCATGATGGTAGTGATTTTCTCGTCGGATGATGCAGTCATGCGCAGGTCACGGTTGGTGACGATGCCTTTGAGCAACAGGCAGCCTTCGGGGGTCGGATGCTCGACGACCGGAATGCCTGAAATCGAGTGACGGATCATCAGGTCGATGGCATCCTGGATAGTCGCGTCCTCGAACAGATGGATGGGATTGCGGATGATGCCGCTCTCGAAGCGCTTGACTTTTGCAACCTGCCGTGCCTGTTCGTCTATGGAGAGATTCTTGTGGATGATGCCGATACCGCCTGCCCGGGCGAGAGCAATGGCCAGTTCGGCTTCGGTGACCGTGTCCATGGCGGCACTCACCAGCGGGATGTTGACTTCGATCTGCCGGGTCAGACGCGACTTGACGACCGTCTCTTTGGGTAGTACGTTGGAATATGCGGGTACGAGCAACACGTCATCGAAGGTCAGCGCATCATAGAGGATTTTGTCCATGGGGAGCCTTGTTAAGAGATTGCGGCAAAAATGAATCCGCCAATTTACGAAAGTGAGCACGGATTGACAACGCTGAGGAGTATGAGGAATGTGTGGCGGGTGATTTTTCTTTGCCTGAAAAGGGGTGGGGAGTTTTAAAAAACGAAAACGAGTTGTACATTACATGCCTTATAAACGGAGAGATCGCATAGTTGGTCTAGTGCGCTCGCCTGGAAAGCGGGTAGGGTGTAACAGCCCTCGAGGGTTCGAATCCCTCTCTCTCCGCCAGGAAAAACAGTGGATGTGATTTTTCGCTGGCTATTTTCGGGTAAATCACTATCTTCTTACCCGTTCTTTACATACGATGGAGGATTAGCCTAATTGGTAAGGCAGCAGTCTTGAAAACTGCCGGGTTTGCGCCCTTGGGGGTTCGAGTCCCTCATCCTCCGCCCCAAAGTTCAGGAGAGGTGGCCGAGTGGCTGAAGGCACCGGTTTGCTAAACCGACGTAGTTCGATTAGAGCTACCGAGGGTTCGAATCCCTCCCTCTCCGCTGAATAGAAAAAGCTTCCGGCCACACTGGAAGCTTTTTTGTTTCATGTTCTCATCTTGTCTGAGTTGGCATCGTAAAGTCCAGTTGTCTTGGGGAAAGCTATCAGATCATGATGCCCCTAAGACCATATCCGACAATAGCGGTGGTCAGGAGGTGGACGCAGAGCGCACGAGTATCTTCATTGTCATCATCAACGGGGAAGGTAAAGCGCTTGACGATCAGAACGGAGAGCCCTGACCTTGCTTCCGGAGAATCACAAGTATTCGGAAATGCTGATTATGCACGAGACGGAATGCCTGTGGAGTACGTCGAAAAGAAATAAACGGGATATGGTCGCCAAACCCGGTGGCTATTCTACACCATCCTTCAGTAGCCAGGCTTCAGCTTCCTGGAGGTTCATGAACGGCTTTATCTTGAACGGAACTCCTCTGCGCTCAACCTCTTCACAAAAAAGCTTGGCCAGTGCGTACCGGAAACCGTCAGGGGCGAAAAAAGCAGATTTTTTCTTCGTAGCCTCTTGATGCCACAAGGTTTTTATCCTTTCCAGCGCTACAATTAAATCGATCTCCGAAAAGCCACAGATAAAGCCTTCCTTCACAATCCACAAAGCATTTTTGTGAGGATATTCGGGGTGGTGCATGAGCGCATCCTGAGCATCGAACAGAACTTTCTGATCAACCAGCCCATCAAGTTCTACTCGAAAAAACAGGGGGTCATCTTGCACAGTGAACATTGGTGTGGGGATTAGTAAATTCGAGGTTGATGTTAATGCTTTTTCTACAGGGTACAACTCGAATAACTACTACGGAGAATATACGGAAAATTGCAAACTGTTTGAAAACTTTTTCTATGGTTAATGCCGTAGAAATTGACTTATGGAGCCCTTTGCAGAAAAGGCGTATTGAGATTGAGCTACCCAGAGCGACCACCACGGAAGCTCATGTGCATCACTTCCGGTTCCTGTCTTGACTTTTTTATACCCGATTTTACAACGGAACTTGAGCTGCCTCTGATTAGCGCTGGTATCCCGGATGGAGCTTCATTCTCGACCGAAGATTTTGAAGAACTCACTCTTAACCTGAACGAACTCATCAAATTCCCAGCAGCTATCTTTTATGCCCGGGCAAAAGGGGGATCCACTATAGATACCGGTATCCAGGACGGCGATCTTCTTCTGATCGACAAGTGGAAGATGGTCTGCTTTCTTGATAGTGAGTAAAACCAAACGGATTGCTCGGGTTGACGATTCCCTGTAACTCATTCCTGCGGAAGCGCATGAGCAACCCGTCAAGATTTCAGATGATTCCGATTTTCAGGTGTGGGGTATCTTGATCTTCGTCATTCACAAAACACGCTAACAGAGAGGTATCCTCAAAACCGCTCTGTTCGATTGCAGTAGCCTGTATGTCTTGAGTGAAAGGGTTTTTGGTTCGCCTCTGAATGGCAACCCCATGGTTGTCCTTTTCAACAACGCCTCATTTCTCATCATTCGTTCGAGCAAGGCAATGGTTCTTGGTCTTCAGACAGGTTGCCGTGAAAAGCTCCCGACAATACCGGGAGCTTTTTTCGTTTCGGGGGTTACGAATCGGAAACGGGAGGGCATTGAACCCGATAGGAGTGTTTGAAACCTTGAAAGAATCTTAGAGGGACTGCACAAACGCAATAGCCTGTGCAATCGGAGGTTAGCTTCTGCTGACAAATCGGCACCTGCTGTGCACCGCGAGTCGTTCGGAATGAACTGGGCTCGCGGTTATAAAACCGCTTTACATTTGTTTTGTGGCGTATACGGTGGCGAAGTCTATGACGCACATGGTACGGTAACGGCGGTGAGGTCCTATGGTTACTCCTGCGTAATTGAACACGCCGTTCAGCAGGGTTTGTCTGTGTCCGCGTGACGGCACGCCATCATCGATGAGCAGCGTGATGACGATGTCGCTAGCATCACTGAAGCCGTAAGAGATATTTTCCGCGATACTTCCGGCCCATTCTCCATGACGCTCTATCCGGGCAGGCATTGAGGAGCCATCATTTCCGATGTGTCCGGTCTTTTCGGTTGGCCCCTGATCATCGGCCAGGTCACGGGAGGCCAGTGTAAGCCCCTCGCATGGCGACAGAGCCGGGGTCGGCCTTGTGTTTTCGAGCTCCTGGATACATTCTTCCAGCGCGGCAATACCCTCTCTGGTCATCATGGGTTTTTTGCCGGGTAATATGAGCATTTTATCATGGTAATAAGCTCTGAGAGGCGCAAGGTGAGTGCGTGCATACCCTGCAGGGTCGCTCCTCAGACGGTTGATTTCCATGATTACCTCTTGTTCGGTCCGGTTCATATAGTCCGCGTTCTCGAACTGTTGAAAAGAGGTGGAGTCCTGCTGCTGATCCTGCTCTTTTTCGTATAGATCGGACTCCTCTTTGTTGAACGAATAGTCGCCTTTCGCCTGCCCGAAGGCAATCGCGAGCAAAAGGAGTGCGAGTATGGCTATTCGTTTACGGTTGAAAGGCGTCATGATGATAAATGAATAGAGATCGCTTGCAAATACACCGGCATTGTTTCGACCCTTTCTCACAAAAAAACACGATACTCTCTGCAGTTTTCAGGCGTTTATAAAGTGAAAATATTATGTAGTATATAATATATAAATACAAAATTTGCCAAAAATATCGGAGAAGCTCCTTTTGTAATGGTCATTGCTTTGATGATTCATTCAGGAGCTGGATTCATTCTAAGATCCGGCAAAAATTTTCAGGCGATGGGTGAACTTTCACTCGATTTCGATACCGTAGGTGTCGAGCAGACCGGGAAGGCCTTGCAAGGAGAACTTTGCTTTTCTGAGACGGTTTGATTCGGGCGGGATCGAAAAATTGAAGGCGGTGCGGAAATCGGTTTTTTCGAGGTTGGTGTGAAAGAAGAGCGCCAGGCGCAGATCGCAGTTGCCGAAAACCGAACCACTCAGGTTTGCACCGGTGAAATCGGCTTCCTGCAAGTCGCAGTGAGTGAATGTGGTGTTTTTGAGATCGAGGCCGGTGAAGAGTGACAGTTTCATCGTGCAGCTTTCGAAGCTCATTTCGAGCAAGAGCTTTCGACACCGGCTGAACTGCACACCGAGCAGCTTGCAGCCACTGAACCGCACCTCCTGAAGCCCCGTTCCATCAAGCTTTGTCAGGCTCATGTCGCACTGTTCGAAAGAGCACTCCCGGAACATGATGTCCGAAAAATCGGAGTGCGCGAAATTGCACCGCACGAAGCGGCATCCCTCGAACACGCCAGCGGTCGTGTCGAGACCGGTGGAATCGATTTTCTCGAACACTTTGCCTGTTAACGGTTCCATCGATTTTTTTATCGAGCGTCGCCGTGCGGGATTACGGCTGGAGCATGACCTTATAAACCATGGCCATGAAGTCGTGAATGGTGAAGGGTTTTCTGATAAAATTCACGGCCTTTGACGGTTGATCGCCGGTTTCGTTCTTTTCGATAAAGAATCCCGACATGAAAAGGAATTTCATGCCCGGCATGATCGAAAGTAACTGTTTGCTCAGCTCAATGCCATTCATACGGGGAAGTACGATGTCGGTTACCAGCAGGTCGATTTTTTCTTTCTGCGTTTCGGCAATGGCCAAGGCACTTTCGGCATCGAGGGCGTCAAACACCGTGAACTCCATATCATTGAGCGCCACTTTGAGAATATTGAGAATGCCGGGTTCATCTTCAACCAGCAGAACCGTATTCTTTTGGGCTTTGAGGCTCCCCGCGGGTATTTTGGGCATTGGTTTCGGAACTTCATTCCGATACTTTGGCAGGAAGATGGTGAATATTGTGCCCTTGCCCTTCTCGGACTGACAGCCGATATAGCCGTTGTTTTGCCTGACAATGCCGTAGACCGTCGAAAGGCCGAGGCCGGAGCCTTTTCCTACAGGTTTGGTCGTGAAGAATGGCTCGAAAATATGAGGCAGCGCCTTGCTGTCGATGCCGCATCCGGTGTCGCTTACCGAGATCGTGGCATAGTTTCCGGGTTTCTGGCAAATATGCCCCTTTTTGCAATCCGACTTTCTGATACGTGCCGAACCCGTGGAGATGGTGATGGTGCCGAAATCCTTGATGGCGTCCCGGGAGTTAATATAAAGATTGCTCAGTATCTGATGGAGCTGGGTCGGATCGATGAAAATTTCCGGTATGTTTTCGCCAGGTGTCCAGATACACTCGATCTGCTCAAGAATCAGGGGTTTCAGCATCGGGATGAGGCGATCGATCTCCCGGTTCAGGGAGACCACTTGTGGCAGTCTCATCTGTTTGCGGGCAAATCCCAAAAGCTGACTGGTCCGGTCAGCCGAGCGCTGTGCCGAGCGCTGGGCGTCCCTCAGGTAATCGGCAACGGGAGCCGTTGGGTCGATTTGGGTGAGAGCCAGTTCAATATTGCCGATGATGGCGGTCAGCGAGTTGTTGAAGTCATGCGCGATGCCACCGGCGAGCTGACCGATTATCTCCATTTTCTGAGCGTGCTGAAGCTGTGCCTGCAGCCTTTCAAGCTCAAGTTCTGTAAGTTTTTTCTCCGTGACATCGAGGATGATGCCAATAATGTATCGGGACGAATCTGGTTTGGTGTAGCGGAAGGTGCCGACCAGATTGATCCAGCGGATTTGTCCGTCCGTTTTTTGAATACGGCATTCGACATTGAAATCTGACTGATGCTTCAGCGAGTTTTCGTAAACCCCCATCACCATGGGGCGGTCGTCGGGGTGGATATGGCTAAAAAATCGTTCAATCTTCCAGTCAGGCACAAGCGAATCATAGCCGAAAAATCGATCGTGCTCCAGCGCTCTCAGGATGATGTTATTGTCGATGTTGTGCGTCCAGATGCTGACATGGCTGTTTTCAAGCACGGAGACCATCTTTGTCCGGCACTTCTCGATTTCCTCTTCGGAAAGCTTCTGCTTCGTAACATTTTGTACCAGGACCATCAGTTTCGCGATGTTCCCGCTGTCATCAAAAACCGGATAGATCGAACTTTTCCATCTGCCACCATCCGTAGGGTCATCGAGAGCGAGATGCTTGCCAATCCGAAGCGCTTCGCAGGCTGTATCTTTCTGGATGGGGATGACTTCCGTAGTTGTGTTGATTTCTACAAGCAGGTCGAAGACGTTGTGTTCGACAATATGTTCATAGATGCTTTCGATATTCGAAGGGAAGAAGCGGTCAGCCGCAAGGATCGTCCCGTCTGGGGCCATCACAAAGACTTGCTCGGGAAAGTCTTTGAAAAGATCAGAATCGAGATCGTTAACTGACATGGACATCCATCGTTAAAGTGATTTCTCGAAAGGCTCCGATACGAACTGTAGTGTACTTTACTTTTAAATATAAATCACTACGTTGAATTTTCATAATGTGAAAGTGAAGGGTTGCTTTTCACTCATTATAACGGATGCAGCTGAGCAGCAATTACTTTTCACTTATCGAAATCGAACAGGAGACCGTTCGATGATTTTGCTTTCTTCGGATTGTGCATGTGCTTTTTGGGCGAGGAGTTGCCGCTCAAGAAGCTATCGCTTTCGATGATAGCTTCGAGTACGCAGATGAGTTCGGGCAGTTCTGTATTGAGCTGGCTTGTTCAGCGCTCAGGGAGGATGTCTTCGAGCGGAGAGCTGAAAAATCCGGGAAAAATCGTCATCCCGTGACCAGCCGGATGACGATCAGCGCGAGTACCATCGCGGTTCCGGCGAGGTAGATGCTGCGGATGTACCGGAGTTTCTGCTGCGTACGTGAGTCGAGCAATTGCAAGACCGACCAGATGACAACGGCGTCGAAGGCGATGATCGGCAAGAGACAGAGCCAGCCGAACCATCCGGTGGCGAATGGCACGGCGCTGCCAGCGATCACCAGTGCGAAAACACTTGCGGAAATGCGCATCGCCTGCCTGGCTCCGAAAATGACGGCGAGCGAACGGGAGCCGGTTCTCCGGTCGCCCTCGACGTCGAGCGCATCCGCTGCGATCTCCTCGCCGAGATCGACGAACATGGTCATCACGGCAAGAAACAGTACCATCGGCTCGAAAGGATTGCCGACAGCAATGCCGCCGAACACGAAGCACATGCCGACTGAAAGCCCTACGGCGAGATTCCCGAAAAACCCGAATTTCTTGAGCTTCCAGTTATAAAGCACACCCAGAGCCAGCATTGCACAGGCCGCGACGAATACAGTGACCCCGATCATCGCCGCCGAAGCGCAACCGAGCAGGGCGACGGCAACCGACAGCGCGAGCGCGTCTCGTTTCGATACCCGCCCGGCAGGCAGCGGACGCGATGGTGCATTGATGCGGTCGGTTTCGACATCGAACCAGTCGTTCAGCGCCAGCACCGATGCCGCAACGCAGAAGACGCCAAGAAACCCCGCCAATCCCTGACGCAGCGACGGTAATCCCCCAAACGCGAGTACCTCGCCAAGCACCACGCAAGCTCCCGCAGCGAACGACAGCTCGAACCGGAGAAGCCGAAACAGAGCGTGAAAGCTGGAGTTATTCATCTCATGAAGGAGTGGTAACAGTCGTCCATGATGGTTCTGTTCGATATATTTCAATGGTACAACGAAATCTCAAAACTCACGAGCATGAAAGGCAAAGTTGCATTGGTTACGGGTGCGAGCCGGGGTATCGGACGGGCGACGGCGAAGCTTCTTGCTGCCGGGGGGGCGGCGGTGGCGGTCAATTATTTCCAGAGCGAAGGCGCGGCTCGCGCGGTTGTTGATGAAATTACGCAGGCTGGCGGCAGGGCGCTGGCCGTGCGGGCTGATGTGCGTGACGAGGCGCAGGTGCGGGCGATGGTTGCTGAGGTAGGAGAGCGTCTCGGGCCGGTTGACCTGCTCGTCAGCAATGCCGCGATCGGTTTCCCGGTCAGGCCATTCACCGGATTCACCTGGGATGAATTCGAGGCCAAGCTTACCGGAGAACTGAAGTCGATCTTTTTCTGTTGCCAGGCGGTGCTGCCGGGCATGATCGAGCGGAAATCGGGCTGCATCATCGCCATTTCGAGCACCCTCTCGCGCCACTCGTCGCCGGGCTTCATCGCTCACTCCACCGCCAAATCGGGCCTCGATGCCTTTGTCCGCTCGCTCGCCCAGGAGGTCGGGCCATTCGGCATCCGCGTCAACGTGGTCGCCCCCGGTCTCACGCTGACCGATGCCACCGCGTGGTTGCCCGAGGAGCAGAAAACGATGATCGGCGAGATGGCTCCGCTCAAACGGGTGGCCCTTCCGGAAGACGTTGCCGGAGTGGTATTTGCGGCAGCCTCCGACCACTGCCGCTTTGTGACAGGCAGCTACATCCCGGTTTCGGGCGGGTTGTTGATGCTGTGAGAGGGATGGATGAGGATGAAAAGAATTTATGCAACGCCAATTAACGGACACCACAAATGCAGCAAGAGTCCATACTGACCAATTACAGTTCGTTTTCCTGCCGGCGTATGCCTGTGGGGCTGATCGGAATCAGGGCGCACGGAGGGCGGGTTACCGATCTATTATTCATGCACGTAGAGCCGTCAACGGCTCTTAGCGCTCCAGGCTCGCGGTTGATCGATGAGACTTTTCAGCAGCTCGAAGCGTGGTTTTCGGGACGGTTACGGGAGTTTGCATTGCCATTGGTCGAGCCTCGATCCGCATTCGAGCGGCGAGTTCGGGAGGCGATGCTTGCTATTCCGTATGGGCAGACGGCTTCGTATGGCGAACTGGCGGCGGCGATTGGCTCGCCGGGTGCTGCGCGGGCGGTAGGCGCGGCGTGCGGACGCAATCCGCTGCCGGTTATCGTACCATGTCACCGGGTGCTTGGTGCGGGAGGCCGGATTGGCGGGTATCGAGGCGGTACGGAAATGAAACGGTGGCTGCTTGATTTCGAACGCAGGAATTCCGGGTAAGTAACGTTTTACCGGTGACTTCGCGGGCTGGAATCCTCTTCGTTATTTTTTCACGAATGTTAAATCCTCTTTTGATTTTTTCGTTATATAGATTGATTCTCAACCTTTTATTCGGTTTTTTTCAGTCATACTGATAATCCATGAACACGATTCCTGCTCTTCGAAACCATTTCTCCAGACTGGCTGTTGGCGCGCTTCTCGGTTCATTTCTGCTCCTGCCGGGTTGTGGCAAGAAGCAGGATGGGCAGAAGCAGATGACGCCCGCCCTGCCAGTGATGAAAGTCGAGCCGTCTTCCGCCTCTGTTTCCAGTGATTATTCCGTCAGGCTCGAAGGCCTGGCCGACGCGGAGATCCGTCCGCAGGTGGATGGAATGCTTCAGGGCATTCTGGTCAAGGAGGGGGAGCTTGTCAAAAAAGGGCAGCCGCTTTTCAAGATCGACGATTCGGCCTATCGTGAGCAGTACAACACGGCGCTGGCCGCGCAACGCGCCGCCGAGGCGCAGGCGGCAGTGGCAAAGGTGAACGCCGAGAAGCTGGTGCCGCTGGTCGAGAACAAGGTGGTTGCACCGGTGCAGCTCACCACAGCCAAAGCGCAGGAGCAGGCGGCAAGAGCGCTGGCGGCGCAGGCGGCGGCTTCGGCACGGTCGGCGGCGATCAATCTCGACTATACGGTGATCAAGGCCCCGGTGGCCGGTTATATCGGACGCATCCCGTTTCGCCAGGGCAACCTTCTTACCAGGAATCAGGCGGCGGCGCTGACGACACTTTCGGATGTCGGGCGGATGTACGCGGTCTTCAGCATCAGCGAGGCCGGTTTCGCGACCTTCAAAAAGGTCTATCCCGGCGCGACCCTTCAGCAGAAAATCGATGCCGTGCCGCCGGTCAAACTGACCCTTTCGGACGGAACGGTTTACCAGCATGATGGCAAGCTCGAATCGATCAGCGGGGATTTCGATGCCTCGACCGGCTCAATCGGCCTGCGCGTGTCGTTTCCCAATCCGGAAGGCTTTCTGCGTAGCGGTAACTCCGGCACGGTGAGCCTCAGCTCCAACTACAATAATGTTATCCTCGTGCCGCAGTCGGCCACGGTGGAGTTGCAGGACAAGGTGATGGTCACGCTGCTGGCGGCAGGCAACAAGGTCATGAAGCAGGTGATCACCGTTGCAGGCAGGAGCGGCCAGAACTACATCGTCAGCGAGGGGCTCAAGCCGGGGGACGTGATCGTGACCGCGGGCATCGAGAAGTTGCAGGATGGCATGGTCATCAAGCCGCTCTCCGCAGCTGCGCCGGGCGCACCCGCATCGCCGTTACCGACTCAGAACGCACGCTAAATCGCAGGGCATATGTTTGAACGTTTCATCTCCCGCCCTGTGCTGGCGACCGTCATTTCGGTCATCCTCGTGATTCTCGGTCTGGTCAGCATGAGCCAGCTTTCGATCACCCGTTTCCCTGACATCGCCCCGCCGAGCGTTTCGGTGACGGCGAGTTATCCCGGCGCGAACGCCGAAACCGTCGGCCGCACGGTGGCTCCGCCGCTCGAAGAGGCGATCAACGGCGTCGAGAACATGACCTACATGACCTCGACTTCGTCGAACGACGGTTCGCTCTCCATCAACGTTTTCTTCAAACAGGGCACTGACCCCGACCAGGCGGCGGTGAACGTGCAGAATCGCGTGGCGCAGGCTACCAGCCGGCTTCCCACCGAGGTGAACCAGATCGGCATTTCAACCATCAAGCGCCAGAACAGCCAGATCATGCTCATCAATCTGGCCAGTAATGTCAAGGCTTTCGACGCGACCTTCCTGCAGAACTATGCCAAAATCAACATCGTCGATGACCTGGCCCGAGTGCCGGGGGTCGGGCAGGTGTCGGTCTATGGCAAGATGGATTACTCCATGCGCGTCTGGCTGCGCCCCGCGCAGATGGCTGCTTACGGCCTGTCACCGCAGGAGGTGTCGGCGGCGATCCAGAGCCAGAACCTCGAAGCCGCTCCCGGCCAGTTTGGCGAGATGAGCGGCGAGCCGATGCAGTATGTGATGAAGTACCGCGGCAAGTTCGAACGCCCGGAGGATTACGAGAACATCGTCATTCGCGCCAACCCCGACGGTTCGTTGCTCCGGCTCAAGGATATCGCCCGCGTCGAGTTCGGTGCGTACAGCTACACGGTCAACTCCAAGGCCAACGGCAAGCCGGGCGTGGTGATGGCGGTCTATCAGGCTCCTGGTTCCAACGCCAACAAGGTCGAGACCGGGCTGCGCAAGGTGCTCGAAAAGGCATCGCGCAACTTCCCATCGGGCATCGAGTACTCGATTCCCTTCAGCTCGAAAAAGGTGGTCGACGAGTCGATCGAACAGGTGCAGCACACGCTCATTGAGGCGTTCCTGCTCGTATTTCTCGTGGTTTTCCTCTTCTTGCAGGATTTCCGCTCGACGCTCATTCCGGCCATCGCCGTGCCGGTGGCGATCATCGGCACCTTCTTCTTCATGAACCTGTTCGGCTTCTCGATCAACGTGCTGACGCTCTTTGGCCTGGTGCTGGCCATCGGCATCGTGGTTGACGACGCCATTGTGGTGGTGGAGGCGGTGCACGCCAAGATCGAGGAGAAGCACTGGCCGGCCAAAATCGCCACGGTGTCGGCAATGCGCGAAATCACCACGGCCATCGTGACCATTACGCTCGTCATGGCCTCGGTCTTCCTGCCGGTGGGATTTCTCGAAGGTTCGACTGGCGTCTTCTACCGTCAGTTCGCCTTCACGCTCGCCATCGCGATCCTCATCTCGGCGGTTAACGCCCTGACCCTCAGCCCGGCGCTTTGCGCGATTTTCCTGACTGACCTGCACAAGCATTCGAAAGAGAAGCACTCGCGCTTCGGCGGTTTCGGTGGGCGCTTTGTCAAGGGCTTCAACGCCGGGTTCAATGCGGTGCGCCAGCGCTACACCGGTATTCTCGACTACTTCATGCGCAACCGGAAGGTGGCATTCATCGGTCTCGCGCTGGTGACCGCCGTGTCGTTCTGGATGTTCAAAACCACGCCGACCGGCTTCATTCCCGACGAAGACAACGGCTTCGTGATCGTATCGGTTTCCACGCCGCCCGGCGCGTCAATGGCTCGCACGCAGGCGGTGATGGATCGGGCAGACAAAATTCTGCGCACCATGCCCGCGATCAAGAAGGTGATCTCCGTGACCGGCATCAACATTCTCACCCGCAGCTCGTCGCCCTCGGCTGGCCTGATGTTCATTCAGCTCAACGACCTGAAGGAGCGAGGCAAGGTTCGAGACATCAAGGCGATTCTCGGGCAGGTCAACGAAAAGCTTGCGCCGATCAAGGATGCCAACTTTTTTGCGCTTTCCATGCCGACGGTGCCCGGTTTCGGCACGGTGAGTGGTCTGGAAATGGTGCTGCAAGACCGTAGCGGCGGCGACCTGCACAAGTTCGAGGATGTGGCCAAGGGCTTCATCGGCGCACTGATGCAGCGGCCCGAAATTGCCGTGGCTTTCACCACCTTCAAGGCGAGCTATCCGCAGTATGAGCTGGTGGTCGATAATGTCAAGGCCGCCGATCTCGGCGTGAACGTCAAAGAGCTGATGACGGTCTTGCAGGCCTACTACGGCAGTCAGCAGGCCTCCGATTTCAACCGTTTCGGCAAGTATTTCCGTGTCGTGATGCAGGCCGAGCGGGGTGATCGCCGGACGCCCGATTCGCTGAATGGCATTTTCGTCAAGAATGCCAGTGGCGAAATGGTACCGGTCAGCTCGATCATCAGTCTGAAGCGCGTCTATGGCCCGGACGCCGTCGATCACTTCAACCTCTTCAACGCCATATCGATCAACGCTATGCCTGCTCCCGGTTACAGCACCGGTCAGGCGATCCAGGCGGTGGACGAGGTGTCGCGCACCAGCCTTCCGGCGGGTTTCACCTACGACTGGAAGGGGCAGAGCCGCGAGGAGATCGAATCCTCCGGCGGTCTTTTTTTCATTTTCCTGCTCTCGGTGGTGTTTGTCTATTTCCTGCTTTCGGCGCTTTACGAGAGCTACCTCTTGCCGCTTGCCGTCATGTTCTCCATTCCGACCGGCCTGCTCGGCGTTTTTCTCGGCATCAAGCTGGTGGGGATCGAGAACAATATCTACGTTCAGGTGGCCATCATCATGCTCATCGGTCTCCTGGCCAAGAACGCAATCCTGATTGTCGAGTTCGCGCTCCAGCGGCGCGTGGCTGGTATGCCGCTCGTCGAAGCTGCGATGGAAGGCGCAAAAGCGAGGCTGCGTCCGATTCTGATGACTTCGCTGGCCTTTGTGGCGGGTTTGATTCCACTGCTCTTTGTGACCGGCCCGGCAGCGATGGGCAACCACTCGATTGGTGCGTCGGCCATCGGCGGCATGTTCGTCGGCATGGTGCTTGGCATCATGGTGGTGCCGGTGCTTTTCGTGGCCTTCCAGGGCTTGCAGGAGCGCTTCACCGGCCCGGCGGCGGAGATTGTCGAAGCCGGCACCTTGCTTGAAGAGCAGTTGAAGAAGGAGGGTTCGCACGAATGAAAAAACGCAATCAAGTGATGAAACGCGCGGTGCCGCTGTTGTTGATGACGCTTCTCGCCACCATCGGCCTGACGGCGTGCAGCCCGGTCAGGGAGTATCGCCGTCCCGAAGTCAGGCTTCCGGAGAGCTATCCGGGGCAGACGGCAGCGGGCAAGGAGATGGCGGCGGTGCCCTACCGGAAGTTTTTCGCCGATCCCGATCTACTCGAACTGATCGATAGCGCCGTGGAGAATAACCACGATTTGCTGATCGCGATGAAGAACATCGACTACGCGGGTAAAACGCTCGATGTGGCGAAGTTGTGGTTTCTCCCGGAGGCCGATCTGAGCGCCACCTACGACTACTCGCGGGACTCCCGCAACAGCGCTTCGGCCCTGAAGGGGCAGGTTCGCACCAGCCGGAACTATACGGCGCAGCTCAACGTCTCGTGGGAGGCGGACATCTGGGCGAAGCTGCGCAACTCCAAAAAGGCCGCCGTCGCCGAGTATCTCCGCAGCGCAGACGTGGCACGGGCCGTGCGCACAACCCTCGTTTCGAATGTCGCGCAGGGGTACTGGAACCTCAAGATGCTCGACGAGCAGATCGACATTACGAAGCGCAATATCGCGCTCGCCGACACGACGCTCACCATGATGCGCTTGCAGTTCGACGCGGGCAACGTCACTAGCCTCGCCGTCGATCAGCAGGAGTCGCAGTTGCTCTCGGCGAAGGTCACTCTCCCGAAGCTGGAGGCGTCGCGCACCGCACAGGAGAACGCGCTCTCGATTCTCGCCGGGCGGATGCCCGGCACGCCAATCAAGCGCAGCAACGGATACGCGCCTTTCGTGATGCCCGATTCCCTCGGTGCGGGCGTGCCGCTTGCGCTGCTTTCGAACCGCCCCGACGTTCGCGCCGCCGAGGAGTCGCTCATGGAGGCGCACGCGCTCACCGGTGTCAACAAGGCGATGATGTACCCGTCGATCACCGTTACGGCGCAGGGCGGGCTGAATGCCATCGAGTCGAGCAAGTGGTTCTCGACACCCGGCTCGCTCTTCGACGCGCTTCAGGGTTCGCTTTTGCAGCCGATATTCCGGCACGGCCAGCTCAAGGCGCAGTACGAGCAGTCGAAGATCAAACGCGACCAGGCCGAGCTGACCTTCCGGAAAACGCTGCTGGTCGCGGTCGGCGAGGTCTCCAACGCGCTCGCGCAGGTTGACAAAACCGGCGAGGAGGAAAAGTTTGCCGAAGCTCGCGTGGCGGCGTTGCGCAAGGCTGCGGGCAATTCGCGCCTGCTTTTCAACAGCGGCATGGCGACCTACCTCGAAGTGATCGCCGCCGACAGCTCGCTGCTCCAGTCGGAGCTGGAACTTGCCGACGTCCAGCGCAGCCGCCTCTCGGCGATTGCCGATTTCTACCGCGCGGTTGGCGGCGGCTGGCGGGAGTGATGGCGGGGAAGTCAGATGAAGACTATCCGTACGGAAATCGTTATCGATGCGTTGCCGGAGCAGGTCTGGGCGGCGCTGACCGGCTTCGGCAGTTATGGTGCGTGGAATCCGTGTATTCGGAGAATTGATGGAAATGCCGGGGTGAATCAAATCCTTCACATTTCCATCCGGTTTGGATGGTTGCCACCAATCAGCTTCAGGGCGCGGATTGACTGCTTCAGCCGGGATAAAATTTTTGGCTGGCGAGCCTCATTTCTTTTCGGACTTCTGGAGGGCCGCCACTGGTTCGAGCTGCATCCGCTCGACGCCGGACGTACATTGTTCGTTCATTGCGAGACTTTCAGCGGTGTTCTGGCATCCCCGTTTTTGGCGTTGATGTCGGGGCTTGTCCGGCAAAGTTACGAGGCGATGAACCGTGCGCTGAAAACCATTGTTGAGGAAAAGTAACCTGGCGATGCTTGCAATAGGTGGTTACTTTTGTGTTATATTTTAGCACAGATGTAGAAATGCGGTTTATTGTTGCTGACAAACGAATCCAAACTGCACGGAAATGATACGAGAAACTGTTAAGACCGTCGGAACGGCGTTTGTATTTTCGCCATTCGGAATGCCGCTCCTTGTGCATGGCGCCGCCGGGCTGCTTGTTGGAACCGTGGGCCTGAATATGATCAACGGAGTGATTAACGATGTCAAGAGCGCCGGAGACATTTTGCAGCAGGAGATGAGCAAGCCCAGCGACCGGCAGCAGGACGAAGAGCCGGAATAAATCGCATCGAAAAGCAACTATTAGGTGTTGACTTTTCGCAAAAGCGCTGATGGTCGTTATTTTCTGATTGTCCGGTAGCCTTGTTGAGCGCTTGGGAGATTTTTTTCAAAACGTACTTTTTTATTAGGCCAATTAAGGGTTTCCCCTCAGCCCAATAATAGTTTGCTCGGCAACAACATATCGGTGACTTTAACCGATTGTTAATGCTTCTTAAATTTTAGAAATATTTTGCATAATTGAGTTTTTGGAATTCCGATTAATACCTCTTTACTTAATTCATAACCTCTCGGTTATGTCTTTTTATTTACATCGCGCTCTCTCCCTTGGCAGTCTTTTAATAACCTTAAATTATTACCGCCATGGCACTTATTAAAGCTGGTTCTATCGATCACTTTACTGTTAGAGCTTCCGCAAGTAAAGTAAAAGCATTTCCGTTCCTAGAAAATATCTCCACTTTTGCTGAAATGGGTGAGGTAACGCGGAAAATATTGCCAGATAGCTTTGAATATGCCCAGTCAGCCGAAGCAAGAGGTCTTTCGTTGAAAAGCCTGAAATTGACAGAGGGATTTAACGGTTTTCTTGGTAACGTATTCAGTTCAAAGAATAACGTATACTTCATTGCTTGGGCTTGGGATTTAAGCGGTCAGCCTATATCCCAGTATCCTGGGGATAATTTTGATGTTAAAAGTGTGATTATTCCCTTAAAAGTTGGAAAGTTGAGGGAATTCATCGGCGAAGGTATAAACCTGTTTCCAAAACGGAAAATAACCGGAGGCATTGCAATAAGGATACAGTTGTGGGAGTCTGATGAGGATACGCGGAAATTAGGAAAAGTCATGGCAGATACGTCAGATGCTATCAAGAAATCGACGCTATCGTCTCTGATATCCGCGATCGCGCTGACGGGCCTGAGTGGGGCAACAATCACCCTTATAAAAGATGCTTCCCTTGAGTTGGCAAAAGTCATTGGTACTGTTTTGGAATCAAATGGTGATGATTACGTCGATTTCTTTGAGGGCTATTACCCAAGTGACGGTAAATGGGAGACTGGCAGCGAAACATACAAGGGGAATTCTTCGGTTATAACGCTTGGAAAATATTAAGCGATAAACTCTTCGAGTAGTGCCGAGCCAATAATAAAATGACTGAAGAAGCCCTGATCTACACCACAGAACCAGGGCTTTTTTATTCCTTGGTTGCTAATGCATAATAAATTAACCAACACTCTCATTGCCGTTCCGTCTCTGAGTTGAAATCTCTTTGCTTGCCGTCACACACGGCGCTGAATTCGGCCTGGGGAGAGCTAATTCCCTTTGTCGGCGGTTTTTTCGTTATATTTGTAAAGACTACGGGGCATCGGACGCGAGTCGATCTCAACGATACTCGATTCTTCACTTCGTTCAGAATGACAAGTGAGACAGAGCTGAATGTTGAGGCCGGGGAAACAGGAGAGGAGAGAAGTAGTGGACAATGTAGGATTCGAACCTACGACCTCTCGCGTGTGAAGCGAACGCTCTAACCAACTGAGCTAATTGTCCTCAAAAATGAGGAGGTAATGTAGGATTCGGTGACCACTTTTGCAACGGCTTGTGTGATTTTTAAGATGATCAGCGCTGTTTTTTGCTGACCCGGGTCGATGAAGATGACTTCGGGAATGCGTGAAAAGATATTTCACTTCCAACGTCAAAACCAAACCACTCAAATATGGAACAGGAACCAATCCAGGGTAATGTGCTGAAGACAGCCGCGACCGTCGCGGGGGCCGGGGCACTGTTGTCACCGGCTGGTCTGCCGATTTTGCAGGGAATTGCCGGTATCGCCGTTGTCGGCCTCGGCATCTTTGCTGCCGGAACCGCCGCCATGAAGGTCGGCGAAATGATCTCCGGCGGGTTCGGTCAATCCAAACCGCAACAGGAAGAGGAGGATTCACCTTTCCTCTGATTTTTCAGTCAAAGGCAAAGCTGCCCAGCGCGGCATTGAGTGATTCCGCATCACGGATGGCGGGCTGGCAGCTTCCGCCGGCACAGAGATATGCCGCAGGTTCACCTTTGTGCATCCTTCCGATCGCTGCCGCTTCAGGCAGCAACGCTTCACACGTTTCATCAGCATAGATCAAAGTCAGTTCCTGCCGGTTATGGCGGAACGCCGTCGAAAGCAGCGTCGTCAACGCCAGATCTTCACGCTTTCCCGCAAAGATGATTTGCGCGGGCGGTGCCGTGGCGATTTGTCTGGCGACAAGCAGCAGCGGGAGCGCCGACGGATTGGCGTCGAGCGTGCGGCTGAAGTAACGTATAGTGCGCAGGGCGATGGTGCGAAATTCGTCTTGTCCGGTGATGGCGGCAAGCCGCAGGTAGTTCAGCGCGTTGACCGAACTGGCCGACGGTTCGGCGTTGTCGGTGTCCTCGATCATGCGTAACAGCACGCTGTGGTCGTCAACCGCCGTGCTGTAAAACACGCCCGCATCCTGATCGAAAAACCGCTTGATCAGCGTATCGGCCAGTTTGACGGCTGCGCGGAGCCATTCAGCTTCGAATGATGCCGTGTAGAGGTCGAGCAGGCCTTGAATCAGGCAGGCGTAGTCGGCGGCCTTGCCCTTGATGGCGGCTTCACCGTCGCGGTACCGGCGGAGCAGATTGGCGGAGTCTGGGTCGTAGAGCGTATCGAGGATGAATCGCGCCGCCCCTTTCGCGGCTTCGAGCAACTTTTTGTCTCCGATAATGAGCGCGCCTTTGGCAAGGGCGGAGATCATGAGGCCGTTCCATGAGGTCAGAATCTTGTCATCCAGTCCCGGCCTTGGACGGCGCGTCCTCACTTCAAACAGCTTTTTTCGTGCGCTATCGAGCCGTTTTCCGACTGTCTCAATCGGAATTTCGAATGTTCCAGCCAGCTCGTCATCCGACATTGTGCGGATGAGGATGTTTTTGCCGGTGAACTCGCCATGTGGATCGAACGGCGCGTTGCCTTCGCTTCGAATTCCGTACGTCGCGATGAACAGCGTTGCCTCTTCGGGGTCGAGCAATCCGGCGATCTCCTGTTCAGTCCAGAGGTAGAATGCGCCTTCGCGCTTTTGGCTGCTTCCATAGGGCTCAAGACTGTCGGCATCCTCCGCCGACCAGAACGCCCCTTCGGGCGAGGTCATGTCGCACAGCACATAGTTGAAAATGTCGCGGGCGGTGTCGGCGAACAGCTCATCGCCGCTTGACTGATACGCTTCGAGGTACGAGGCGGCGAGCTGGGCGTTGTCGTAGAGCATCTTCTCGAAGTGGGGCACGTGCCAGAAGCGGTCGGTGGAGTAGCGGGCGAATCCGCCGCCGCCGAGTCCGGCAACGCCGAGATGGTCGTGGATGCCGCCCGCCGCCATCTTACGCAGCGTCAGAAGCGCCATGTCGAGCGCGTAGCGGTTGCCGGTCGCGGCGGCGTGGCTGAAGAGAAAGGAGAGCACTGCCGGGCGAGGGAATTTCGGCTCACCGCCGAAGCCGCCCCATTTGGCGTCGAAGCCGCGTTCGAGTGAAGCGAGGCAGGCACTCGCGTGAGCGTCCGTCACTTCGTCCGTTCCCTCCTGCGGGCGGGTGAGGTCGGAGAGTTGATCCATGATCGATCCGGCTGAAGCCAGCAGCCTCGGACGGTCGTGCTCCCACAGGTTTGCGAGATGTTCGAGCACCGAGCGGAACGACGGCATTCCCCAGCGCTCCGTATCGGGGAAGTAGCTGCCTCCGAAAAAGGGCTTGAGGTCGGGGGTCATCCAGACCGACATCGGCCAGCCGCCCCTGCCGGTGGTCGCCTGCACGAACATCATGTAGAGATGATCGACGTCGGGATGCTCCTCGCGGTCGAGCTTCACCGGCACGAAATGGCGGTTGAGCAGCGCCGCCGTCTCCTCGTTTTCAAACGACTCGTGCTCCATGACGTGGCACCAGTGGCAGGTGGAGTAGCCCGATGAGAGAAAGATGGGGCGTCCGGTTTCCCTCGATTTCCTGAACGCCTCTTCGCCCCACGGATGCCAGTCAACGGGGTTCCACGCATGTTGGAGGAGGTAAGGGCTTTTCTCGCGGATGAGCTTGTTCGGCTGCTTTTCCATGACTGGCGGGTTTGATTTCGTTCTTTGTTTGTACAACGCGCGTTCTTCTGCTGAGCGTTCACAAGCTGGAAACAATATGCTGCGCAAGAGGGTTGAAAAGAATTGTGAACGATGATTATGGATGTGGGAGGCCGCTCGGTGGCTTGTCCGCTCGGAACACTGATATTTTATTATGAAAGCGGTGCCGTTCAGAATTTTATCCATCATTTTGGCTTTACTCCTGGCGAGCTGTAGTGCCGGGTCTGTGGACAAGACGGTTACGGCGCCAGCAACAACAACCCAGAAGGAGGTTTCAATGAAATACAAGGCGCTCACCCCTGAAGAGAAGTGGGTTATCATTGACAAGGGTACCGAAAGGCCATTCAGTGGCAAGTACTATCTGAACAAGGAGAAGGGGGTGTACCAGTGTAAACAGTGCGGCGCGGATCTTTTCCGCTCTGATGCCAAGTTCGATTCTGGCACCGGCTGGCCGAGTTTCGATGATGCCATTCCGGGTGCGGTCAGGCAGGAGAGCGACCGGGACGGAATGCGCATCGAGGTTCTCTGCGCCAATTGCGGCGGGCACCTGGGGCATGTGTTCTACAATGAAGGCTTCACCTCGAAAAACGCCCGCTATTGCGTCAACTCGGTTTCGCTTTCCTTCGAGTCGGCCGACAAGCCTGCTTCGACAACCGAGAAGGCGGTATTTGCCGGAGGCTGTTTCTGGGGCGTCGAGTACCATTTCAAGAAGACGAAAGGAGTGCTCTCGACCACGGTTGGCTACACGGGGGGCAAAACCGCCAATCCCACCTATGAGCAGGTGTGCACCGGGCGTACTGGCCACGCCGAAGCGATCGAGGTGGAGTTCGATCCTTCCGTGGTCAGCTACGAGGAGCTGGCGAAGCTCTTTTTTGAGATTCACGATCCGACGCAGGTTGACCGGCAAGGCCCGGATGTTGGCGAGCAGTACCGCTCTGCGGTCTTTTACCAGAACGACCAGCAGAAGAAAATAGCCGAGGCCTTGATCGAACAGCTTAAAAGCCACGGGTACGATGTGGTAACCAGTGTGGAGAAAGGCGGTGAGTTCTGGCCGGCGGAGCTGTACCATCAGGATTATTACGAAAAGACAGGCCATAAGCCCTACTGCCACATTTATCAGAAGCGGTTTTAACGCGTCAGGGGAGGGCTCTGATTTTTTGTTGATAGCGGGATGCTTGACATCCCGCTTTTTTTATGTTATGTTTTTGGCATATGCCAATAAATCTGATTGCAAATCAGCCATGCCGAGACCGATAAAATGCAGGGCTATCGCCCAGGATCCCGAGCACCGTGCATTCGGGCCTTATTGTTCCGGCAAGAACGGCAGGGAGTCGCTGGTGATGAGCTTCGACGAGTTTGAGGCGATCCGGCTGGCCGATGTGGAGGGGTTGTATCAGGAGGAGGCTGCCCGGCAGATGCAGGTTTCGCGCCAGACTTTCGGCAATATCCTCGCTTCGGCCAGACGGAAGCTGGGCGAGATGCTCGTGCAGGGAAGAACGTTAAACGTAAAAGGAGGAAACATCATGGTTTCGCAAGAGGAAAGAATTTTCGGATGCGCCGCCTGCGGCCATCAGTGGTCGCTGCCACATGGCGTTGCACGACCGGCGGAGTGCCCGTCCTGCTCAAATCAGAACATCCACCGCATGTCGCCCGGCGGCGGCTTCGGCGGCGGACGGCGCGGTGGAGGAAAGTGCCGTGGCTTCCGCACCGGGCTTGAACGAGGCGCAGGCCACGGTGACGGGCGCTGCCAGGGTGAGGGGCACGGCAACGGCAATGGACAGGGCCGGATGCGCCGCAATCGTCAGGAAGGAGGTGAGGCATGAAGATCATCATTCCGCTCGACGATTATAGCGGGCCAGGTTCGCAAGTGTGCGCCCATTTCGGCAGCGCGCCCTTTTTCGCGACCGTGGATATGGTTGCGGGTGAGGTCAGTATCATCGACAACCAGAACGCGCACCACGACCACGGCCAGTGCACCCCGGCGGACAATTTCGTGGGGATTGGTGCCAGCGCCATCGTGGTCAAGGGCATCGGAGCCAGGGCGGCGGCAAAAATACAGAGCCTCGGCATGGATGTGTACGTGGCCGGATCAGCCCGGACGCTGGTCGATGTGATCGAACAGTTCGGCAGCGGCATCCTCAAAAAACTCGACGCGCAGCAAACCTGCCAGGGCCATGGTTGCGGGTGAAGAGAATTATGAATTGAAGATTGAATAGGGCGGACCTTTGTGTCCGCCCTTTGCTTTTTTGCGTGGCTTTTGTGAAGTTGTGGAAAAGGGGGAGCCATGATGAAAGCGATGGTGCTGGAGCGGGTTGTCGATCTCTCACTTGAGCCGCAACCGCTGGTTCTTCGGGAGTTGCCTGTGCCTGAGCCGGGGGCGGGGGAGATTCTGTTGAGGGTCGGGGCGTGCGGCGTCTGCCACACGGAGCTTGACGAAATCGAGGGGCGCACGCCGCCGCCGCGATTTCCGGTGATTCCGGGACATCAGGTGGTGGGCCGGGTCGTCGCCTGTGGCGAGGGCGTCGCGGGCATCGAAACCGGCAGCCGCCGCGGTGTGGCGTGGCTCTACTCATCATGCGGACACTGCAACCTTTGTCGGGCGGGCAACGAGAATCTCTGTGCAGAGTTCCGCGCGACGGGCCGCGATGCCGACGGCGGCTACGCGGAGTACATGGTGGCTCCGGCGTCCTTCACCTATCCGATTCCTGACGTGTTCACCGACGCCGAGGCCGCTCCGCTCCTCTGTGGTGGCGCGATCGGCTACCGCTCGCTGATGCTCGCAAACCTCAAAGATGGTCAGATTCTCGGCCTGACCGGGTTCGGCGCATCGGGCCATCAGGTGCTCAAACTCGCTCGCTATCTCTATCCAAAATCCCCGGTCTTCGTCTTCGCCCGAAGCGAAAAAGACCGCGATTTCGCCCGCTCGCTCGGCACGGATTGGGCAGGTGAAACCACAGACGATCCACCGTCGCCCTGTGATTCGATCATCGATACGACACCAGCCTGGCTGCCGGTGCTCTCGGCGCTCGAACGGCTCCGGCCCGGCGGACGGCTCGTCATCAATGCGATCCGCAAGGAGTCGCGCGACAGCGAGTTGCTCGCGGGCATTTCCTACGAACGGCATCTCTGGATGGAGAAGGAGATCAAAAGCGTGGCCAACATTACGCGGGCCGATGTGTCGGTGTTCCTCGACATCGCCGCCCGCATGGGGCTGAAGCCAGAGGTGCGGAGCTATCCCCTCGAAGAGGCCAACCGCGTGCTGCTTGATCTGCGTCACGGAAAAGCCCGCGGTGCTGCGGTGCTCATTCCATAATCAGGAGGTTTTGGCAACCTCCATTCTGACAGTTTCGATCAGATCGTCGAGATTGGTAATCGAGTCGATCCGCTCTTTGCTCAGCAGTACCTCGATGTCGCCGTTTTTGCGGAGGATGACGGGGTAGTCGAACCTGAGATCGTACCTTTTCTCGAACTCATCCCGATGAAAAAACTCCATCGGCAGGCCGATGTTTGTGCGGAACTCCCTCCAGCGCTCCTTTTCGCCGAGCGTGTCCTGCGTCAACTCGCAGAGGCTGCATTTGTAGGTTGACGGGCTGAGCATTTTGTGCCCGGTATCGAGCAATGTGCTGACCGCTCCGCTGTCGGTGCTGTAGATGAAAATCAGTGACGTTGCCATGATGTATGCCATTGCAGCTGTTCGCTGTTTCTTGATCTGTCTATTCGGGTAACGCCTGCGATTGCGGAAACGATCCTTTCTGGAGGTAATTTGAGCTTGCGCTGAAACGCCTGAAGCGTCTATGTGTGCCGGTTTCGTGTCTTGCGTTTCAGATATAAAGTGAAAAATTTTACTTTGTGAAAATGCCGTAATGGATAGTGTTTGTGCTACGCTTTTTCCGGCCAGGTTTCCCGTTCGAGACAGTTACACAACCTTTTACCCCTTATCGTTATGAAGCCCATTCGCATTGACGATTACTGCTTCGACCGTATCCATCTCTGGTTGCAGTACGATCCCTTCGTGCCCGAGTTCATCGAGATGGTGATCGAGGTGTTTTATCCGGCGAACCGCAAGGCCAACGGTCTGGTGATGTTCAACCACGGCTTCCTGATTGGCAACGACCTGCTCTGGTATCCCAAGAAGATTGCCGGTATGCTGCTCGACGACAATCCGCTGTTCGGCATCAATCCTTCCGATTACTACAACTACAGCGAGGCGATTGTCGAGAAGAACTGGGCGATGGCATTCGTCAGCGCCAGCCATGCGCAGGTTGACTGGATGCCGTGGACCGACATCGGCGGCAATCCGAGGGTTGGGCAGGAGACCTTTGCCGCCGCATCATATCTGATCCGCTATGGCCTGACCGAATTCTTCTGGCTGGCCGAGTCCAGGGGACATAACAGCAAGAATTTTGATGCCCAGCTCGCCAGCAAGGCGAAGTTTCTGGTCTCCAACAACGTCATTTTCGCCGGGCACTCGGTTGGCGGCGCGCATGCGCAGGCCGCGGCGTGCGGCTTCGATACCCTCAGGCAGATCGGGCGCCAGCAGTGTCGCCCCTTCAATCCGGTGATCTACAACCGGGAGGTTCTGCCGGCGTTCAGTATGCCAATGACCGACTGGCCTGAAGCGGATCGGGCCAATCCGGTCGGACTGCTCATGCTCTCGCCGGTTGACCAGCATGTGCCGATCTTCATGCCCGGCATGAGCGACTACCGCGCGGCGCTCGCATCCCGCCAGATGCCGATGGCGATGGTTGTCGGCCAGTGCGACTGCGCGTGTCTCGACATGTCCCAGCCGCCCGCCTGGTCGGACACTCCCGGTGTCGAAAGCCAGTTCAGCCAGCTCACCGGCGACGGTTCCTGGGTCGTGGCCTCGCAGGTCGAACGCGGCAGCCATTGCGGCTACCTGACCGACAAGAGCCCGCTGTGCAGCGTGGCCGACCTGCCGAGCCAGTGCAAACGCTGCCCTGGCGTCGAGGTGTACAAGCCGATGGGCGCGGAAACGGCCTTTACAGCGGAGATGCTCGGGAAGTTCATCGATCTCTATCCGAATGGCGGCGGATTCGAGGGCGGTTTCAACGACTGGATTGGCAGCGAGTTCATCACCTGGCTGAACCGGCAAAGCCCGTGCTGCGATCTCAATCTGATGCCAATGCCGGGCGGAGGTTACATCGACAACGTGCCGCCGGCTTAGCGCTGAGTGCGGACAGCTTGAAACAGAAAAGGCCGGGAGTTGACGTTCCGGCCTTTTCTGTTTATATCGCATCACATTGCTTCAGACGCTGGCGTTCTGCTTGTCGATGAGCGTGAGTATCTCTTCGGCGGAGTTGCAGATGTCGTAGAATGAGCGGTAGCTCTCTCCGACCATCTTCTCCGTGGCGATGCGCTCGAAGAATTGCAGGAGCTGATCCCAGAAGCCGTCAACGTTCAGAAGAATGATCGGTTTCGTGTGGTGGCCGAGGTGCTTCCAGGTGAGGATTTCGAGGAATTCGTCGAGGGTGCCGAAGCCACCGGGAAGGATCACGAAGGCGTCGGCCCACCCGGTGAGCAGCATCTTTCGCTCGTGCATTGTTTCGACGACCCGCAGCTCGGTCAGCCCGTAGTGGGCCACCTCGCGCTCCTCGAGAAAGCGCGGAATGACGCCTCTGACCTGGCCGCCGCAGTTCATGACAGCGTCGGCGGCGCACCCCATCAGCCCGACGTGCCCGCCGCCAAAGACCATGCCGATCTTGCGTTCGGCAAGCCCCCGGCCCAGCGCCTCCGCTTCGTTGAAATATTTGTCCGGCGCGCGGTTGCTGGAGCTGCAATAGACGGTGACTGAGCGGATCATGGCTTGGCTGGTTTGTAGGTTCTGGTGATGCTGCCGGGTGAGCGGCGGTAGATGTAGCTCTCCGGCTGGTCGATTTTCAGGACTTTGTGACTTCGCGCGGCGCGCTCCCAGAGGTCGGTGTCCTCGGCATAGTCGAGCGCCCGGAATCCGCCGATGTCGAGAAACAGCTCGCGCCGCCCGAACATCGTCGCTCCGGCGATGCACTCGCGGACGTGAATCAGTTTTTCGGGATCGTCGCGATCCCGCACCCACGGGTCGCCCTCGCAAACGAATCCTCCCGAAATCAAACGAACCTCTGGCATCGATTCGAGCAGGCGGAGTCGCGATTCGAGGTGCTCCGGCAGGTAGAGGTCGTCGCTGTCGAGGAAGGCGATGTATCGCCCGAAAGCGGCCTGGATTCCGGCATTACGCGACAGGGGCGCCTTGCGGTTCCGGTGCTTCATGTAGCGGATGTTGGCGTGCTGGTTGAGGTATCCGTCTACGATCTCGAAGGTTTCGTCCGAACTGCCGTCATCGACGACGATCAGCTCCCACTCCGCAAAGTTCTGGGCGACGACGCTCTCGATGGCCGAGGCGAGCAGCGGGGCGCGGTCGAAGGTTGGCAGGATGACCGACACAGCGGGCTGGATGTCGAAGCGTGGCGTCTGCATGGGCGCTTTTCACGGCTCGCCGACGAGCTGCACGAAAATTTCGCGCGAGCGGGGGTGGTTGGTGTGATCGCCGTAAATCACGGGTTGATCGCTTTGATGGCGAAGGCGCACACCATCATGCCCGCGACGAGGAAGTTCTGGGCGATGGCGTTGTAGCGCACGTCCATTGTTCGCGGCGAGCGCACGAGGCTGAATTGCAGGAGGAACTGCGGTACAACGAGCGCCGCCGTCACCCATCCGTACACGGCTTCGCCGATCATGAACATGTAGCCCGCCGCCATGAGTTGGCCGAGGTCGATCAGGATCGCCGCGATGAGCGCCGCCTTGCGTTCGCCGAAGACTGCCGGAAGGGTGTGGATGCCGACTTGCCGGTCGCCCTCGATGGACTTGAAGTCGTTGATGGTCATGGTGCCGGTGCTGGCGATGGTGTAGAGCGTGGCCACGATGAGCGACGGCGTGATGGCGTGCAGTGTGAAGTCTGGCCGGTAGGCGATTTCGCCCGCCACCCACGGGATGACGAGGTACGAAACCGCGACGATGATATTGCCCGCCCAGAGCCGCTTTTTGAGCTTGATCGGGTTGGCGCTGTAGAGGTGCGCGTTGATGATGCCGACGACGACGTAGAGTGCGATGAGCGGATGCACCAGCCAGCCGACGACGACCGAGAGCAGCGACCAGAGCGCGATGAGCAGCGTGGCGCTTTTGAGCGAAATCGCGCCGCCGGGAATCGGGCGGTTTGGTTCGTTGATTTCGTCGAGGTCGCGGTCGAAGTAGTCGTTGAGCATCTGGCAGGTGCCGGTGGCCAGCGGGCCGGTGAGCAGCACGGCGAGCCAGAATTTGATTTCGCCGATCTGCTGCCAGCCGAAAGCACCGCTGGCGATTGCGCCGCAGATGAAGCTCCAGACGACAGGAATCCAGGTGACCGGCTTGAGGAACCGCACGAAGAGGGCGAGGCTGGAAAGCGGCTCGGGCGCGCGGCGGCCCTGAACGAAGGGCTTGCGCCTGCTCATTCCGGAGGACGCAGATTCCTGGGTTGTATCGAAAGAGATGTTATCCGGAGAATTGTTGCTCACCCGTGAGGTATTCGGTTGGTCAAAACTCAAAGCCTGAAAATAACATGTAAATCCAAGGAATAAAACTTCATGCGGCAAAACGGCTGATCTCTTTGCATTTAGCGCCATGAGTATCCTCGTCATTTTCGGGATCACTTGCATGGCAGAAGAGTGGGGCGTACATTTTAGCAGAAAGTTTCAGACGAATCCCCTAACCCTTTACGCTCATGCCGTTTTTCAAGTTTATCAAAGAGATGAAGCAGAGCTTCATGCTGCATCCTGTTGCAGCCCACTTCAGTAACGGAGTGATTCCTGTCGCCGTTCTCTATCTTGTGCTGTTTCTTCCGACCGGCAATCCGTTTTTTGAACATACGGTTGTCCATCTGCTTCTTGTTTCCCTTCTCGCCGTGCCGTTTTCGTTCTATTCTGGTATCCGGGACTGGAAAACCAAATACAAGGGAGCCAAGGCTCCGGTATTTCAGACCAAGATCAGGCTCTCGATTCTGCTTCTGGTGGCGGGCATTCTTGCCGCCGCGATTCGTCTTGCGGTTCCCGACGTGATGCATGAGGGTGGCCCGCTTTCCTGGTTGTATGTGGCAACTCTGCTTGTCATGTTGCCCATGGTTGTGCTCCTCGGCCATCATGGTGGCAAGCTCGCCGCCGGACAGCGTTCCGAGAGGTTTCGATGATCTCCATCGAATTGCTTCCGGTTTGTGCGAACGATCTTGATGAGATGGCTGGCATATTCAATCACTATGTCGAACACACTCTGGCGACTTATACCGAAACACCGGTCAGCGTCGAGCGCTTCGGATCGCTCATGTGTTTCAGCCCCGGCTATCCCGCATTCGTAGCGCGTGATTCCGATGGCGCGCTGGCGGGGTTTGGATTGCTGCGCCCTTACAGCCCGATTCCCGCGTTTGATCGCGCCGCTGAACTGACCTGTTTTCTCTCGAAAGGAAACACGGGCAGGGGGATTGGCTCGGCCATTCTGCAAGCTCTTGAATCCGGGGCGGCGGGGCTGGGGATCGAGACCATCGTGGCGACGGTTTCGTCGCTCAACGAAGAGAGTCTGCGTTTCCACCTCGCCCGAGGATTCGTCGAACAGGGACGGCTGGTTGGCATCGGATCGAGAAATGGGCGGTGCTTCGATGTCATCTATCTCCAGAAGACGTTTTGAATCTCCGGTGAAGAGATAAATAAACAGTATTGCCATGATCGATTTTCAGACGTTTCTTCTCTTTTTCCCGGCGGCCCTGCTGCTGGCGCTCTCGCCGGGGCCGGACAACCTGTTTGTGCTTGCGCAATCCGCACAGCATGGCCGGCCTGCCGGTTTTGCCGTGACCTTTGGGCTTTGCACGGGTCTGATTGGCCACACTCTCGCCGTGGCGTTTGGACTTGCGGCTATCGTCAAGGCATCGGCGCTTGCTTTCACGGTGTTGAAGATTGCAGGAGCACTTTATCTGCTCTGGCTCGCCTGGCAGGCATGGCGGGCAGGCGGTGAGGTCGGCGAGTCGAACGCGCCTGCCCTCAGCGGGATCGAGCTTTACCGGCGGGGGATTGTGATGAATCTCACCAACCCGAAGGTTTCGCTCTTTTTCCTCGCCTTTCTTCCCCAGTTTGCCGATCCACGCCACGGTTCGATGACCATGCAGTTCATCGAACTGGGGGCCCTCTTCATTCTTGCCACCCTGATCGTTTTCGCCGGATTGAGTATGGTTGCCGGTGGGCTCGGAGAGCGCTTCCGCCGTTCACCTGCCGCACTCAGATTGGTCAACCGCGCCGCTGCCATGATTTTTACCGGACTTGCCATAAAACTGGCCATAACCGAACGCTAAATAACCTTCTCTCATCGGTGATTATGGGGGTGTTTTTCCTTTTTGTTTTTCTGTACGAAAAAACGTACAATAAAAAGTGCGCTATTTGATACTATCAATGATTCGTTGGGAACGAGTGTGCATGAGCAAGATCGATCTTGTTAGCGATATCAGACCACTTTCGGAGTTCAGGGCCAATACGGCGTCCCTGATTACACAGGTCAGAAAAACCGGCCGTCCGCTGGTTCTTACCCAGCATGGGAAAAGCGCGGTGGTGTTGCTGGACGTGCGGCATTACCAGTCGATGCTATCGGCTTTCGAGCAAATGCATGGGTTGCAAAGCGGTGCTGAAGCTTCGGTTATAACAGGTGGCGAGGAGTCGTGACGCGCTTGGCCGCTTTTCGAGGTATTATTTAAAGCCTTTTGAAATCGTTTTTTCTGGTGAATTGTCGTGTTCTCTTTGTATTATAATTACTTAGTGCCGTATATGTAATGCCAGCCCTTAACGGCTGGAGTGACTGCCAACAGAAGAATGTATCGCCATGTCAGCACATATCTTAGACTCCTATGAGCCCTTGAAGCGGGGTGCAGGCGGTGAAATGGGACGGCCGCATGGTCGTTTTTATGCCACAAGAAAAGTGCTTTTTACACTTCTTGCCTTTTTTGTTCTCACGCTGATTCCGCTCACCGCTTCGGCCAAAAGGCGGCCAGCCCCGGAGGGTGAAGATGCGGTTGCGGCCTATATCGTCAAGGAAACCGGCAGTCCGGAATTCCTGAAATCGAAAGAGGCTGATACACCGCGTTCGCCCGCGAGCCTGACCAAGATCATGACCTGCCTGCTGGCTATCGAAAGTGGCCGCATGAATGATGTGGTGACGATTCCTCTTGAGGCGACGCAGGTCGAACCGACGCGAGCCGGTTTCGAGCCGGGAGAGCAGGTCAGGCTTCGGGACCTGGTGAAGGCTGCCATGGTCAATTCAAGTAACGATGCCGCTTTTGCCATTGCCATTCACCTCGGTGGCAGTCTCGATGCTTTTGTAGCAATGATGAACGCTCGTGCCCGCGCTCTCGGGATGAGCCATACCGTCTTCACCAATCCTGCCGGTTACGACCGGGGTATTTATGCCGGTAACCGCACGACGGCAAGGGACCTGGTAATTCTGACCGAACGTGCGGTCAGGTTTCCAGAATTCAACGCGATTGCAAAGCTGGACAGGGTGGATTTCAACGAGCTTTCCACCGGTAAGATTTACAGTCTTCGCACTCACAACAAGCTCCTTGAACGTTACCCCTATTCCGTTGGTATCAAGACCGGTTATACCTCAATGGCAGGCCCGTGCCTTATTGCAAGGGCGTTGAGGAATGGCAAGGATATGCTTGTCATTATGCTTTCTGCCCGGACGGATCGCTGGTCACTGGCGTCTACCATGTTCGATCAGGGTTTCGGGCTTGATGCAGGCCCGGTTCAGGTTGCGGAAACTGCTGTGAAATCTCCCCGCGGGGTTGCTGTTGACGCTCCGGAGGCTCCTCATTCAAGCGTGAGCGTCAGGCGCGCCCAGGCGCTTGAGGCGCTGAGGCTCAAGGTCGAGAGCCGCCGTGGCCAATCCGCAGTAACGGAGATTCGCGGAATGAGCATGAATGTTCGGTCCTCAGGCGCGGACTCTTCGGTAAAAGCCCGCATGGAAAAGCGGAAAGCTTCTGCGGTCATCAAATCGCGCGGCAAGTCAAGCCGTGCTGACAGGATAGCGCTCAGGGCTGGCAAGAAAGCTTCGGCCAGGAAGCAACAGCTCGCAAAGGCCCGGCAACGTAACCACAAGAACGGGGTCGTCCTGAAGTCCGCAAAGAAAAATGCTTCTGGCAATGTGGCTCTCAAGTCGCATAACAAGGCTCAGAGCTCTATCAAAACTGCCCGAAAGGGAGCGGCAAAGCGTTCGACTGCCGATGCAAAATCGGCAAAAAGCCGCAGCGGGAAAGAGGGGCTTTCTCTGTCGGAGAAAGCCGTTCCTTCTCCGAATGGTTGAGGGGAGCTGCATTTGAGAAGAGTGTTCACCCATACCTTTGAAGTTCCCGGATCGTCGATCGACGGGTATGGGCATGTCAGCAATATCGAATATCTCCGGTGGATGCAGGATGTAGCCACCGCTCATACCGCTTCCGAAGGCTGGACACTCGACCGTTACCGGCAAAGCCGGGCCATCTGGGTTGTGCGCCGCCATTCCATTGATTATCTCATGCCCGCATATGCCGGTGACCGGCTTGATCTGCACACCTGGATCGAGTGGGTCAGGGATTGTCAGTCGGTGCGCCGCTATTTGTTGACCAGAGAGGGAGACGTGCGTGCTCTCGCCAGAGCTGAAACCCTCTGGGTGTGTGTCGACCCGGAGTCAGGACGCCCGAAACGGGTGCCGGAAGACTTCATTCAGGCTTTTGAGCTGGTCGTCGGTGGCGAGGCCGAAGCGCTTCGTATCGTCGGCAAAGCGTCTGATTCAGCAAGCTGATTCAGTTTCCGACCGCAGTTTATGTCAATTTCCAGTCAAATATCGAGTCATGGTTAAGCATATCGTGATGTGGCGTCTCTGCGATGAGGCGCACGGTAATAGTACTCAAATTAATGCCCGCCTCATGAAGGAAAAGCTCGAAGCGCTATCCGGCAGAATTCCCGGACTGCTTTCGATCGAAGTGGGACTCGACTTCAGCTGTACCGACAGTTCTGCAGACGTGGTTCTCTATTCGGAATTCGCCAACAAGGCAGCTCTTGAAACCTACCAGAGTCATCCCGAACACGAAGCCCTCAAGCCCTTCATCGGAGGAGCAACGCGCGAAAGACGATTGGTGGATTACGAGTGCTGAATTATGACGTGCAGAAAACGGCGAGAAGCTGTCGCCTCGGTTGCATGAAAAAGCGTTTTTGTCTCTTCTTAGATTGCTTTTACAACCAATAAAAAAAGAGGCCGTTGAAAGGGCCTCTTTTTTTATCTGGAAAACAGAGGGGGTGAATCAGCCCTGAACGATGCACTCTGCCGGGCAGACAGCAACGCAAGCAGGAGCGTCAGCAAAACCGGCGCACTCGTTGCAGGATGCGGCATCGATAACGTAGATCTCGCTGCCAGCGGAGATAGCGTTGGTCGGGCATTCGGGTTCGCAAGCACCGCAGTAGGTGCATTCTTCGGTGATATACAGTGCCATATTGACGACGTGCTTTGATAGTTATGAGAAGAAAAGAACAATTTCGATCAATTCGCCTAATATAAGCTTTTTTACAGGCCCGAAAACAAAAAAGTGATGATTATTTGAATAAAGAGGCAGGCTAAAGGGGCTTGCGAAAAAGATGTTGCGGATCAGGCCCGCCGTACAAAATTGTTTTTGCTCTGAACGGCGAGCCTAAATGAGCAGTGGTTGTTATACCTTGAAAATGCAGTCCACCGGACAGACGGCCACACAGGCAGGCTCGTCGTGATAGCCGATACAATCCACGCATACATTCTCGTCGATCACGTAAATAGAGTCGCCTGCGGAGATCGCGCTGACCGGACATTCCGGCTCGCAGGCTGCACAGTAGGTGCATTCATCGGTAATACGGTGTGCCATGGTATCTCGGGTTTTAGTGGATGAGCTATTCGTAATGAAATCAGAGTTGACTTTTTTTATCTGTTCCATTGTGAACAGATAACTCCCGAAGGAGGGATTACTCTGCCACTGTTAAAACCTGAGCGTGAAAGTCAAAGTTCCGCCTCTTTTGGAGCGCCCTTTCGCAGCCCCTCTTCGTGATGTTCGTAGGCGTTGATGATATCCTTGACGAGGCGATGGCGTACCACATCCGACTTGTCGAGAAAAACGAAGCTGATGCCTTTGATCCCCTTGAGGATTTTCTGGGCGTTCATCAGTCCCGACTCCATCTCTTTCGGCAGGTCAACCTGGGTGACGTCGCCGGTGATGATCGCTTTCGAGTTGACCCCCAGCCTTGTCAGGCACATCATCATCTGCTTGCTCGAAGCGTTCTGGGCCTCGTCGAGGATGATGAACGAGTTGTTCAGCGTGCGTCCGCGCATGTAGGCAAGCGGCACGATTTCGATCACCCGGCGCTCGGTGAGGAACTTGAGCTTTTCGGCGGTCAGCATGTCCTGGAGCGCGTCGTAGAGCGGTCTCAGGTACGGGTCGATCTTCTGGGCAAGGTCGCCGGGCAGGAATCCAAGGCTCTCGCCAGCCTCAACCGCCGGGCGTGCAAGCACGATGCGTTTGATTTTTTTCGCCTTCCACGCGGCCACCGCGATGGCGACAGCAGTGTAAGTCTTTCCTGTACCTGCCGGGCCTATGGCGAAGACGATATCATTTCCGGCGGCTTCGGCGACCATCCGACGCTGCCCGTCGGTTTTGGCCTTGACGACGTAATCTTTTGTTTCGACAATCACGTCCTTGTCTCCGGAAAGGGCGGCGGAAGGGCGGGAGACTGGTGAGAGCGCCAGACTGACGAGGGCGTTGACATCGTTTTCCAGCACTTCACCGTGCTGGTCGGCCAGGAAGATGATCTCCCTGAAAATCTTTTCGATGGCCGTCAGATCGGGTTCGTCACCGCCGATGGTGATTTTCGCGCCTCGCGCGTTGATCCGAATGTCGGGGAACGCTTCACGAACTTTTTTCAGATAGCTGTCGTATGGTCCGAAAATGATGACGGGTTCGATCCCTTCGAATTCGATCGTTTTTTCAGTCAAAAGTTTTTCCCGGTTTGTTATTGCCGTCCAAGAGTCGATGTATCAAGATGCGGTGCGGGTTTGCTCAGATAGTTCTGCACATAATCTCGCACTCCCTCTTCGAGCGGCGTCATCTGGCCGGTGTAGCCAGCCTGCCTGAGATGGGCGGAGTCCGCACAGGTATAATACTGGTATTTGTCCCGAATCGTTTCGGGCATGTCGATAAACTCGATGCTGACGGGGCGATCCATCGCCGTGAAGGTCGCCATGACCAAATCCCTGAAGCTGCGCGCCTGCCCGGTGCCGATGTTGAACAGTCCCGTCGCCGAGGGCGTTTCGAGCAGCCATTGCATGATTCTCGTGCAATCCTTCACATAGACGAAGTCGCGCAGCTGCTCGCCATCGGCGTACTGTGGATTGTGCGATCTGAAAAGCCTTACCTTGCCATTGTCGCCGATCTGGTGGAACGCCTTGAAGACGACGCTGGTCATGTCCTCCTTGTGGTATTCATTGGGCCCGTAGACGTTGAAGAACTTGAGCCCCGCCGCTTTTTCAAGGATGCCGTTGCGCAGTGCCCAGCAGTCGAACAGATGCTTCGAGTAGCCGTACATGTTGAGTGGCCTGAGCCGGTCGAGCGCCTCGATGCCGTCACTGTATCCTTCGGAGCCGTCGCCGAAGGTTGCCGCGCTTGACGCATAGATAAAACGCGCGCCCTTTTTTGCGCACCACGAGGCGAGCATCTTCGAGTATTCGTAGTTGTTGCGAAGCAGAAGGTTGGCGTCCTGTTCGGTGGTGGAGCTGATGGCTCCCATGTGAATCACGGCGTCGATTTTGGGCAGGCGGTCGTGTTCGAGCAGGTCGGGCAGGTCGTCCTTGTGAATGAAATCGGTGTAGCGTAGGCCCCGGAGGTTGAGCCATCTCCCTTCGGACGCTCTTCCGAGGTCATCGACGATGAGTACCTCATCGGTGCCGTTGCGGTTGAGCTCCCAGAGCATGGCGCTTCCGATGAAGCCGGCGCCGCCGGTGATGATAATCATGCAAAAAAGTCAAATGGTTGACAGGCAAAAAAATATACGCCCGCCTCGCCGGAAAAGCAAAAGGCCAGCCCGTAAACGAGCCGGCCCTTTACCGAGGAGTTTGAGGAGAATTTCAGGCAGATGCTCTCATAAGATTGTCGTGAGCGAAAAACTTGCGACCCCAGAAGAGCCAGAGTCTGACTGTATCGACGGGTTTTCCGATGATATCAGAGATCTGTGCGTGTTTCAACCCGGTCAGTTCTGACAGCAACACAGAGAGCTTAATATCGGCTGTCCACTGTTTCAGCGAATCGATCAGACCTGTACTCTGCTCCGTGATTTCATGTATGTCGAGATCGGCGTTTTGTCCATACGCATCGATATAACAATCACGGAAGGTCTTGAGCACTTCAGTCTCAGGCGCCTGAAGATCGGCATTCATACAGGTGTTGCTTACCAGCTCAGTCGATGCCTTCTCATTGCCGGTCATCCAGTAAGCAAGGCTGTATATGTCATCGATCAGGTCCAGTGGGGTTTTCTTGATCTCTATCATGGTCGCTCCTGGTTGTTTGAATAAAGCGGATAATTTTTGTCCTGTTTTAATGTAGTTAAAAAAAATTCCCTGTCCAGTTTTTTTTTACGAAAAATGCAAAAAATCGTTTCTTGGATGGTGTTGCGACCAGTTTTATACTGGCACCACTTCTTAAGACGTTGAAAACCGGTAAATCAAGCATCATGAAAAGAGATCTCAGGACCATGCTCAATCCTGCCCTGGAGCATATCGAGACTTATAAGGTCGAGGGTGGCCAGGAGGCTGAGGTCAAGCTGAACCAGAACGAGAATCCCTTCGATCTGCCCTCGTGGCTCAAGGACAAGATTCTCGACCAGTTCCGCCATGAGCCCTGGAACCGCTATCCGGATATTCTGCCGTACCGGGGCATGGCGGCCTATGCATCGTTTCTCGGCGTGAAGCCGGAGTCGGTGATCATGAGCAATGGCTCGAACGAGATGCTCTACACCATCTTCATGGCCTGCCTCGGCGCTGGTCGCAAGGTGCTCATTCCGGAGCCTTCGTTTTCTCTTTACGACAAGCTCGCGCGTCTTCAGCAGGCCGGGGTTGTCGAGGTGCCGATGCATGACGATCTCTCATTCGACGTTGATGCGATCATCGAAGCCGCCAGGCGCGAGAAGGTCGATTTTATCGTGCTCTCCACGCCGAACAATCCGACCAGCAAGTCGCTGACTCACGCCGAGATAGAGCGGATACTCGAGGCGGCGGATGCCATCGTGCTGGTCGATGAAGCCTACGTCGAGTTTTCGCGTGAGCAATCGGCGCTCGACCTGATCGACCGATACCCGAACCTGATCGTGCTGCGCACCATGTCCAAGGCCCTTGCGCTGGCCGGAATGCGTATCGGCTTTGCGATTGCCAATCCGGAGCTGCTAGCCGAAATCTCCAAGCCGAAGATTCCCTTCGCGTCGAGCCGACTGGCGGAAATCACTCTCATGGCTGTGCTCGAAAACTACTCACTCGTGACCGACGCCGTGCAGTACATCCTCGCCGAGCGCGGGCGGATCGAGGCGGAGCTGGCAGGAATTCCTGGTGTCCATACCTTCGAGAGCGACACCAACTTCCTCATCATTCGCGTCGCCAACGCATCCGAGGTGTTCAGGAAGCTCAAAAATGCCGGAGTGCTGGTTCGGAACGTGTCGGGATACCCGCTCATGGAGAACTGCCTCCGCTTCAATGTTGGCCTCAGGGAGGAGAACGACCGCCTGCTGGAGCTGCTGAAAAAGCTCTGAGATGTCGGGTTTCAGGCAGTTGATGGGAGACGAGATGGGGCGGCTGACGCCCGAGACCTATGCTGATTCGGCGCGGCATCCGGTGACGCTCATGCTGCACAATATCCGCAGCATGTGGAACGTCGGCGCCATGTTCCGTACAGCCGACGCGGCGGGCATCGATGAAATCGTCATCACCGGTTACACGGCCACGCCGCCCCGCAAGGAGATAGACAAGACCGCGCTTGGCGCGCAGGAGACAGTGTCGTGGCGACACTTCGCCGATCCGGTCGAGGCCATCACGGTACTGAAAGGGGAGGGCAAAAAGATTTTCGGACTTGAAATCGCCGAGAACAGCCGAAGCTACAGTTCGCTGACGGCGGACGATTTTCCGCTGGCGCTGATCGTTGGCAACGAGGTCGAGGGGATCGGCGATGCACTGCTCAGCGACTGCGATGGCGTGATCGAGATTCCGCAATATGGCGTGAAGCATTCACTGAACGTGGCGGTGGCTGCCGGAGTGGCCCTTTTCGAGTGCGTTCGGGTGTTCAGGAAGAATGGTTGAACTTTTACGGCCGTTACGGGTTTCTTCTTTTTATTTGTTGTATATTCAGGACGGATTTTAGTATCTCTGATCTTTTTCCCGGTTGTTCCCTCATTACTGTTCCTTATCTGTAACCTCGCCATGCTACACTACAAAACACATGTGATTGCCGAAGATGCTCCGTGGGTGGTGTTCGTGCATGGCGCCGGAGGAAGCTCTTCCATCTGGTTTTTGCAGATCAAGGAGTTCGTCAAACACTTCAACGTCCTTCTGGTCGATCTTCGCGGCCATGGCCGCTCCAAGCATATCACCACGTCCAAAGAGGTGCGGCATTACAACTTCGAGGTGATCACGCGCGACATCATCGAGGTTCTCGACGACCTGCAAATCCAGCAGGCGCATTTCATCGGTATCTCGCTTGGCACCATCATCATCAGAAATCTCGGCGAACTGGCCCCGGAGCGGGTAGCGTCGATGGTGATGGGGGGCGCGATCATCCGCCTCAATGTGCGGGCCAAGGTGCTGGTGGCTGTCGGCAATTTTTTCAAAAGCCTGGTGCCCTATATGTGGCTCTACAGTTTCTTCGCGTGGATCATTATGCCGAAAGCCCGCCACCGCAAGTCCCGCATCATGTTCGTGAACGAAGCCAAGAAGGTTGCGCAGAAGGAGTTCATGCGCTGGTTCACGCTCACCTACGAACTCAATCCGCTGCTCAAATATTTCGAAGAGAAGGATACCGGCATTCCGACGCTCTATCTCATGGGCGACGAGGATTACATGTTCTTGCCGGCGGTCGAGTATATTGTCAACCGCCATACCAACTCCTACCTCCAGGTCATCAGCAATTCGGGGCATGTTTGCAACATTGACCAGCCCCAGGAGTTCAACTCACGCGCGATCAAATTCCTCTGTAACGTCAGCTTGCAGTCTCTGCCCGAAAGCGTTGACACCATGCCTCAACTCGCCGCTGTTTAACAGACCTGTCCGTTATATTTTGTCATTGCATGTTCGATGCCCAGCGAGGCGAAGTCGAGTACCGCGTCGGCGCACACCGGCATCACCTTGTCGATGCATTTGCGCTCTTCCGGGGTAAATTTCGACAGCACGAACGACGAGAGCGATGCAGGCATGTTCTCCCCTCCAACCCCGACGCGCATTCGCGCGAACTCCTCGCTTCCAAGGCTCTGGATAATGTGTTTCAGCCCGTTCTGACCTCCCGCCGAACCTTTCGCCCGAATCCGGATCGTTCCCAGCGGAATGTTCACATCGTCGCAAATCACGAGCAAATTCTCGCGTTCGATCTTCCAGAAATTCATCGCCGCAACGACGGCATGACCCGACAAGTTCATGTAGGTCATCGGCTTGACCAGAATCAGCGGCCCGCCCGGTGCGGCGATCTTTGTGAACCGGTAATTTCCCTTGCCCGATGAGAATGTCGAGCTTCCTGCAAGATGGTCGATGACGTCGAATCCGATATTATGCCTCGTTGCCGCGTGCCGAAGTTCCGGGTTGCCAAGGCCGACGATAAGTTTCATGGCGCGTATCTGAAGTGTTCAGTTTGTGTAATGGTGCCGGAAAATACGAATTATGAATTATGAATGTTGAATTATGAATCGGGAAAGCCCAGAAGAAACGCCACCGATTGGCTGCCATTCCTGTCCGTCCGATTGTCCACAACGTCCACCAGCTCCACGGCGTCCACAACGGGTAGCCGCGTACTCCTTTGTGCTACCGCCAAAACCCGCTATCTTTCTGAAGCAACGTTCATTCCACCCCTTTTCGCATGGCTCAGGAAAAAAAGGATTTTTTCATCAGCTACACCTTCGCCGACCGGCAGTGGGCCGAGTGGATTGACTCGCAACTTAAAAAAGCCAGCTACACCACGGTTATTCAGGCGTTGGATTTCCGCGCTGGCGATCTTTCTAATAACTGTTTATATTTAACTTTTCGTATGTTATCATTTTATGCTATTAGATTATTTTTTTCTTTATTGAAATTTTTTTTATAAATATTGGATGATATAAAATCTCAAATGTATATTCCGTTTGAAAAATATGATCAATTTACTGTTTTGGCCGACTTTTCTCGGTCAAAAGTATCTGATCAACTTATTGAGGTGATAAAAGATTTTAGAGAAGATGATGATTTAGAAGAACTTCTTTTGGGTGCTTTGACGGACCCAAATAGAACACCTCATGGCCCTGTAGAGATCGTTGATATTATGACGCTTCAACTTTCTTATAGAGGCCAAAAAGGTGTTGCTGGATTTGTTTTAAAAGGACGTTCATTTAAGACAATTCGGCCTGCAGATGTATCACATCAGGTATTTAGGTTGCGCAAAATATCCGATCTTAAATTTGCGATTTTAGGACACGTTGGAAATTTGCTTGATGAGGCAAGAGAAGAATTTATTCATACAGCTGAAGATTTGGGTGTTGATTACACTATTCTTGATTCTGTCGATTTTGCTAGAATTGCAGTCGCTTTTGGAAAATTGTGTCCAAGGGATGCAAAAAGACTTCAGAATGGTCGCTGTTCTTGTGGTTATCGTTCGCGTGGGGAATATTTAAATTTATTTCAGAAAGATGCAATAAAAAAATTACAACAAGCTCGTAATGGGAATATCGACTCAGGTGTTGTAATAATGCCTACTGGTAGTGGTAAGACACGTGTTGCTGCTGCTGATTCGTATAACGCTAAGGCTGAAAGAGTGTTGTATGTGGCACATACCCATGAAATCCTTGATGGTGCTGAACAGGAATTCCATCATTTCTTTGGTAAGGATTCTGTATATCGGTCATGGGAATATGATTTAAATACTCCTCTTCCATCTGTTCATCTGAGTACTATTCAGACATTAAATAGAAATTTGAAAAAAATTAATCCCAATGCTTTTGATTACGTGATAGTTGATGAGTTTCATCACGCAGCAGCTAGTTCATATAGAAAATTGTTATCTCAAGTTAAACCAAAATTCTTGCTTGGATTAACAGCAACCCCTTTTAGAGGAGATCAACAAGATGTTGTAGAATTATGTAAAGATAATGTGATTGTTGATTATGATTTGAGAAGCGGCATCGATTCTGGAATTTTAGTTCCTTACCATTATTATGGCTGTTTTGATGATGTTGACTATTCAGTGATTAAGAGTAAAGCGTTCGGTTATTCAGTGCGTGATCTGGATAAAACTTTGGTAATTCCTGAGCGAGATAAAAGTATTATCCTTAAATGGAAAGAGCTGACTCAAGGATTGCCAACGCTTGCATTTTGTTGTAGTCGTAATCATGCTAAGCGTGTATCGTTTTCATTTAATGATTTTGGCGTTCCTGCAGCAGTTTATTTAGGCGATAATTCAATAGATGAAAGAAATGATTTATTTGAAAGATTTCAATCTGGTGATATAAAAGTTCTCTGTGCTGTAGATGTTTTAAACGAAGGCGCAGATTTACCTTTTGTTGAGTGTTTATTATTTTTACGCCCTACTGAGTCTAAGCGCATATTTCTTCAGCAGCTCGGAAGAGGTTTGCGCCGCTCACCGGGCAAAGAGCATATTATAGTCTTAGATTTTATAGGTAACTTTTATAATGCTTATCAAATTGTTGAGTATTTTGGATTACATCCTGAGGAACAATATGGATATTTTGAGTCGTTTAGAAATTACAAGAAGAAAGAATTACTTGATCTTCCAATTGGATGTAAGGTAGAGTTTGATGATCAAGTCATTGACGTATTTGCAAGACAGCTTTATGATCCCACTCGGGTTAATCGGCATAATATAGCGAAGATATTGATATATCAATACCTTCGTACAAGTAAGCGTTTAGGGCATCAGGCGTCACGAGTTGAAGTTGATAGGTATCAAATTCTTTATTCAGAACTCTACGTTATGGTTTTTGGAAGTTGGAATAATTTTATTTCGATTATGAGAGATGATGTTTAATGTGATATTTTTTTCTACCGTTAGATATAGTGTCTCTTGCTACGGGGTTCCTCATTATGCGAAGAGAGTTGATGTTGTGGACAAAATGGCGGTGAAATCGGGAATGAAAAAAGGGAGCCTCGTTGCTCCCTTTTTGTGTTCCAAACTCTAAAGAGGGCGGGCGTGAAACCCGTCCCTACAGAATTCAGTCGTGTCCGTGTCAGCCCACGCCGTCCATCACAAATCAGCCTGCGGCATGGCTTGCACTTCGGCGGCGGTGAAGACCGGGCCTTCTTTGCAGATGTAAACCGAGCCGACGTTGCAGCGGCCGCATTTGCCGACGCCGCATTTCATGCGGTTTTCGAGCGTCGTGTAGACGTTCTCCGCTGTGAAACCAAGCCTTTCGAGCGCTGCGAGCGTGAACTTGATCATGATCGGCGGCCCGCAGAGAACGGCGATGGTGTTCTCCGGCGACGGGGCGGCTTGCTCCAGTACCGTCGGCACGAAGCCGACGTGATCCTGCCAGTCGGGGGTTTCGCCTCCGGGATCGACCGTCAGCACGAGGCGCACGTCGTCGCGCTGCTTCCAATCGTCCAGCTCGTTTTTGTAAACCAGATCGGCCACGGTTCTCGCGCCATAAACGATGGTCACGTTCTTGTACTTCTCTCGCTGGTCGAGGCACGACCAGATGACGCTGCGGGTTGGCGGCAAGGCGATGCCACCGGCGATGAAGAGCAGGTTTTTGCCCTCGAACTGCTCGATCGGGAAGCGGTTGCCGTAGGGGCCGCGGAAGGTCACGATGTCTCCCGCGTCGGTGTTGGCGAGCGTCGAAGTGACGCGCCCCGACTGGCGGAAGGTGCATTCGATGTAATCCTTGCGGGTCTCCGGGCTGGCGACGCAGAAGGTGCTTTCGCCCTCGCCGAAGACACCGTAGAGGCCGAACATACCGGTCCGGTAATTAGCCTTGAAGAACTCGTGATCTTCCTGTTTGACGAATTCGAGCTTGAGGGTGTTGACGCCGGGAGCCTCCTGGCGCTTCGACACGACCCGCATCGGAAACGGGCTGTAGATCATGTCGTGGGTATGGAATCGGTCTTGTGTCACCTCGGTAAATTTGTAATCGCTTGCAGAGTTTCGGTAATACCCATGTCCACCGGGCACTGGCGGGTGCAGCGGCCGCAGCCGGAGCAACTGTTGACGCCGAACTTGCCGCGATAGTAGTTGAATTTGTGCATGATGCGCTGACGCCAGCGGGTCGATTGCGTGTTCCTCGGGTTGTGGCCGGAGGTGTGCATCGTGAAGAGCGCGAAGGAGCAGCTGTCCCAGTTCTTGCGGCGGATGCCCTGATAGGTGTCGCCCTCGTCCTGGATGTCGAAGCAGTGGCAGGTGGGGCAGAGGAAGGTGCAGCTTCCGCAGCCGACGCAGCGCAGGGCGATGTCCTTCCAGAACTGGCTCTCGAAGTTCTCCTTGTCGCCGAGCCACGCCATCACTTTTTCGAGATCGAACTTTTCGGGCACCTGCGGCAAAGGGAACGTGTGGCCATTCCCTTCCAGCAGGAGAGACGATACGATCTCCAGCAGAGCCTTACCACGTTCGGTAAAAACTTCGATCTGCCACCCGCTGCCTTCCAGCAGAGGACGGAGCAACACGTCCGCGCCTTTCGCGCTGTCTGGCGAGAGTTTCACCGAGGTGCACATGCAGAAGTCGTCCGCCTGGGCGCAGGCGATGGTGACGATTACCGAGTTGTCGCGGCGGCGGAACCAGTAGTCGTCCTTGTAGTCCCAGCCGAAGAGCGGGTCGTCGATGGCCAGCCCCGAAGCGTCGCACGGGCGGACGCCGAAGAAGACGCGCTTCTTTTCGGGCGGCGTCATGGTTTCGCTGTCGATCTGCTGCTTGCCGATCTTGTATTTGATGAGCGGCTCGGTCTGCGGGAAGAACTGATCCTTGATGGTGCGCTCGGTCAGAATGAGGTCGAGGGCCATGTCGCCCGACTTCTGCACCTCGCCGAAGCTGCTCATCTCGTGCCGCTTCACGGGCGCGAGCACGCTGAATCCGGCTTTTTGCCACGCGGCAATGCAGTCGTCGAGTTTATTCCTGAGAAGTATTCTGGTCATGCTTGTCCGGATGCTTAAAGAATGAAGGTCTCGGGATCGTCCTGCTTGAAGCTCGCGAGCACCGGTTTCTGGTCGCTGTTTTCGCCAGCGACGTAATCGAAGGCGCTGCGCACCTCCTTGCCCATGCGGTAGTTGACGAGCCGGAGCGGGATGTTCACCGGGCAGGCGCGGTCGCAGGCGCCGCAGGCCGCGCAGCGCCCGGCCAGATGGAAGGCGCGAACGAGGTTCCATTCGAAGTTGCCGAGCGTGTGCGACGAGGTACTGACCCACTGCGGCTGGTTGACGTCCACGATGCAGCGGCGGCAGTAGCACATCGGGCAGACCTGACGGCAGGCGTAGCACTTGATACACTTCGCGAACTCCTCTTTCCAGAACTCGAACCGCTCCTCCGCGCTCATCGCCTCAATCTTTTCAGCGGCCTCGATGACGTGTGTGGGTGGCGTATGGCTCCGGATTTTTTCGCCAATGCTGAAATCGGAAATGTTACAGCCTTCGAGAGGTACGACATCCTTGCCGTTTTCGATGGCGTAACCGAGAATCACTACCTGCTCCGGCTTGAGCTGCGCTTCGGAGATGAGAATATTGACGCTGCGGATGCCGTCCGGCTTGAGGAAAACGCCGACTTTCTTGCCGTCCGACAGCAGCCCTTCGGCGACCAGGTAGGTCGAGAGGTTCGCGATGCAGGCCGCGTCGAGCACGAACTTCTCAGCCTCTTCGGGCGTGCGGGCGAAGAGCGGACGGCGACGGTCGGCGGTCGAACCCGCGCCGAAGCCGATGACCAGCTTCACCTCGCCCGACGAGAGCAGCGCTGCCGCTTCACTTCTGTATTGTTCCTGTATTCCCATTGATTAATACGTCGACTGGGTTTCGATGACTTTCTGCAGCTCCTGGTACTGCGTGAACGGCCCGAGCTTGCGGGTGTCGTCGGTGATTTCGTTGATGAGTTCGGCGAACTTGGCCCCCTCGGCGGCGCTGATCCACGAGAAGCGGATGCGCTCTTCCGGGATGCCGGTGAAGGAGAGCAGGGCGCGGAAGACCGTCCAGCGGCGGCGGGCGTGGTAGTTGCCCGCGGTGAAGTGGCAGTCACCCGGGTGGCAGCCGCTCACGAGCACTGAATCGGCTCCTTTCTGCAACGCTTTGAGGATGAACATCGGGCTGATGCGTCCCGTGCAGGGGAGACGCACGATTCTGACGTTCGGCGCATATTTCAGACGGCTCGTGCCCGCGAGGTCAGCACCTGCGTAGGTGCAGTAGGTGCAGACAAAAGCCACGATTTTCGGTTCGAATGGTTCGCTCATCGGCTGATTCGGTCGCTTGGTTGAGTTCAGGTTGCTGTTATGGCGCCTGGCATATCGTCAGAGCGCCATTACTTCGGCGAATATCTGCTTTTCGGTGAATCCCGCCAGATCGATACTGTTCGATCGGCAGAAGGTCACGCAGGTGCCGCATCCCTGGCAGAGGCCCGGATTGACGCTGGCGACCTCCTTGATAAGGTTGCCGTTGCGGTCCCTGATCTCCTTCTGCTCGATAGCGTTGTACGGACAGGCATAGACGCAGCCCCAGCATCCGGCGCAGGTCGATTCGCCGACGGCAGCCACTACCGGCTCGCGTTCGAGCTGTTCGCGGCTGAACAGGCCGAGCACCTTGGCTGCCGCCGCTGAAGCCTGGGCGACCGAATCGGGAATATCTTTCGGTGACTGGCATGCACCGCAGAGGTAGATGCCGGCGGTGGCGGTTTCGACCGGGCGCAGCTTCAGGTGCGCTTCGTTGTAGAAGCCGTACTCGTCGTAGCCGATGCCGATGCGTTTGGCAAACTCCTTTGCGTCCGGCTGCGGGACGATGGCCGTGGCGAGCACCACCATGTCGGCAGCCACCTCGACCGGCTTGCCGAGCAGCGTATCGACGCCGCGCACGATCAGCTTGCCGTTCTCTTCGAACACCTTGCTGACACGGCCCCTCAGGTACTCGGCCTCATCCTCCTCGATGGCACGGCGGGTGAACTCGTCGTACCCCTTGCCCGCGGCGCGGATGTCCATGTAGAAAATCTTGCTGTTGCTGCCATGGTGCTTGTGCGCATAGAGCATGGCGTGTTTTGCCGTGTACATGCAGCAAATCTTGGAGCAGTATTTGACGCCTTTCGACGGATCGCGCGAACCGGCGCACTGGATGAAGACCACGGTCTCCGGTTCCTTGCCGTCCGACGGGCGCAGAATCTTTCCGGCGGTCGGGCCGCTGGCCGAGGCGAGCCGTTCGAAGCTGAGGCCGGTAATGACGTCCTTGTATTTGCCGTAACCGTATTCGCCGTACACACTCGTGTCCTGAATCTGGAAGCCGGTGGCTACGACAATCGCGCCAACCTCGTACTCCTCGTAAGTGTCCTGCATCTCGAAATCGATGCAGTTCTCGATCTGGCAGGTCTTCTGGCAGATTTTGCACTTGCCGTTTTTGAAGTAGGTGCAGCGGTTTTTATCGATCACCGGCTTGTTGGGCACGGCCTGTGCGAATGGCGTATAGATCGCCGTGCGGTTGCCGAGTCCGCATTCGAACTCGCTCGGAATCTTCTTGACCGGGCACTTCTGAATGCAGTCGCCGCAGCCGGTGCATTTGTCAATATCGACGTAGCGCGCCTTTTTGCGCACCTTCACTTTGAAATTGCCGATGTAGCCGTCAACCTCTTCGACCTCCGAATACGTCAACACCTTGATGTTCGGATGCTGTATCGCTTCCACCATGCGCGGCGTCAGAATGCACTGCGAGCAGTCGAGCGTCGGGAAGGTTTCGGAGAGCTGCGACATGTGGCCGCCAATCGATGGCTCACGTTCAACAAGAATCACTTCGCGTCCGGCTCCGGCGATGTCGAGCGCCGCCTGGATGCCCGCGATGCCGCCGCCGATGACCAGAGCGCGTCGGGTGACCGGCACGGAGATCGGCTTCAACTCGTTGTTTCGCTTGACCTTTTCGACCAGCGAGCGGGTGATCTCGATCGCCTTTTCGGTGGCCTGATCCTTGTCCGAATGCACCCATGAGCACTGCTCGCGGATGTTGGCCAGTTCGAGCATGTACGGGTTGAGTCCGGCCTCGGCACACGCCTTGCGGAAGGTCGTTTCGTGCATCCTCGGCGAACAGGCCGCCACCACGACGCCCGTCAGGTTGTTCTCCCTGATCGCGCGTTTGACCGTTTCCTGCCCGGGATCGGAGCAGAAATATTTATACTCGTTGCAGATTTCCACGCCGGGATGGTCGGACAATGCCTTGACAAGGTTGCCCGTATCGACCTTCGAGGCGATATTTTCACCGCAGTGACAGACGAAGACTCCTATTTTTGCCATCCTGAAGCCCTGAGTTGATATTGTTTCCGGCACCGGAGCGAAAAGCACCGCATGCCGCCAGACTATGGGGACAATCAGTCCCGAATACCGCTGTTTTCAGCAGTGCAGTTCAAGCTTTGCGTATTGAGATTCCCTTTCCGGCTTCTCTCCTGTTTGTTCAGATGTTCATCCTGAGCGAGCAGGACGCTGACGCAGGTATCGTCCGGTCAGGGTAGTATCCCGCCGGATGACGGGATGTTGCCGGAGCCGGTCGGACAAACCACCTGATTAAAACCCTCAATGTACGATTCAAACAGCTTTTTTCTCATACACTGCGAGCGCATTAATGGTTTCTGACCATGCCGGTTGCCGGAACGAAGTGTTTGTCGAGTGCGACCTCTTCAGGACTCGCGCCGCAAGCCATCGCGACCAGATCGGAAATGTAGTACACCGGCATCTCGCCGACGTCGTTGTACCGTTTGCGCATTCCTTCCTGACGCATGTCGAGGTTGGTGTGGCAGAGCGGACAGGCCACGACGAAACCGCCCGCGCCGTTGACGGTGGCGTTTTTGGCGATCTTGTGGGTCAGATCCTCGATCATCTCCTGCTGGGCCATCGTCAGGCCCGCGCCGCAGCACTCGACCTTGTAGGCCCAGTCAACCGGCTTGGCGCCGAGCGCCTCGATGATTGCCTCCATCTTGGTCGGATTTTCCGGGTCGTCGTAACCCATCGCATCGAAAGGACGCACCAGCAGGCAGCCGTAGTAGCAGGCCAGCGGCATATCCTTGAGCGGGTGGGTGACCCGTTTTTTGATCTCTTCGGGATCCATGCCTTCGAGCACCTGCATGACGCCGATGAACTGCGCCTTGCATTCGGTGTCGCGTCCCATTACGCTCTTCAGCTCGTTGCGCAGCTCTTCGGACTCGATGAGCGCTTTTCGGGCAGTCACCTGGCGGTTCAGGCAGGCGGCGCAGGGGGCGAGCACGTAGTCGAAGCCCTGCTGGTCGGCCAGCGCCTGGTTTCTCGCAGGCAGAAGCACTGAGAGCTTGTGGTTGGTGGCGTGAGCCGAACTCGCGCCGCAGCAGTTCCAGTCCTCGATCTCATGGAGCCTTATGCCGAGCCGGTCGCACATCTTGCGGATGGAGATGTCGTAATCCTTTGCCGTGCCGGAGAGCGAGCAGCCGGGATAGTAGCCGATGGTCATGCCGGGAGTGATTCTGACCGGTTCATCGGCTTTGAAGGTGCGCTTGACGGGCTTGCGTTTTGGCGCAGCCGTGTGGCTTTCCAGTTCAGCAATCTTGAAAATTTTCTCGATCTGCCCCTTCTGTTCGACGGTCTCTTTTGCCGTGATGGCCGTCACCGGATTGATCTTGCCCTGCTTCATCATTTTGAGGCCAGCGCCGGCGTCCTGCAAAAAGGTGCGTGTGCGCAGCTTGTAGCTGTTGACGAGCGCGAGCTCCTGCAAGCGGCCGCTCTTGCGTACCGTGTTGAGGAACGAGGTATGGAAGGCGGTGACCAGCTTTTTGGCCTTATCGGACGAGACGATTCCGCTCTTTAGAGCCATTTCCCTGACCGCATCCATCGTGCCTGCGATCTCCATGTTCTGAGGGCAGCGGGCCGTGCAGGTCATGCAGCCGATGCAGTACCAGAGAGAATCGCTCTGCATGGCCTCCTCGACGTAGCCGGCCTGCACGAGGCGCATGATTCTGGCGGGCGGGTTGTCCATGAAGCCCCCGGCGGGGCATCCCGCGGTGCATTTGCCGCATTGATAGCAGCAGGCGTAATTGTTGCCTGTCGTTTGTTCGAGCTGCCGCTTCAATGAATCTGTACGGATAGTATGCTCCATCGATTGATGACTGCTGATGTTATGGTATCTTGGAAACTGCCTGACGTTTCGAACGCCGGTGAGCCGTTTGGCTGCGGTGATACAGTAAGATTCTACGTCAAGGTTTCGGGAGTGCCTGCTGTTTTTGGATGAATTCGTGCGGGTTCTACAAAGACATGAGCTTTTATTGTAACAAAAAATACACTAATGTCCAATTAAGGGGGTTTATTTTCTTGGCCTTCCCTGAATGTCGTATCAGTGTGACATGTACAATCGGATAAACAACAAACAACGACGACTATGCTGAAAGAGTTCAGAGAGTTTGCCCTCAAGGGCAATGTGGTTGATATGGCTGTTGGCATCATCATCGGTGGCGCCTTTGGGGCCTTGGTTAATTCGCTGGTGAACGATCTTCTGATGCCGCCGCTTGGCCTTCTTCTGAAAGGGGTTGATTTTTCAAATCTTTTTGTCGTCCTGAAAGAGGGTACTCAACCGGGGCCCTATATCGCATTGGCTGACGCCAAAACCGCCGGCGCGGTCACGCTCAATTACGGCCTGTTCGTCAATGCGCTTATCGGCTTTCTGATCATGGCCTTTGCCGTGTTTCTCCTTGTCCGGTCGATCAACAGGCTTCGCAGCATGAGCGAAAAGTCGGCCGCTCCAGCCATCGCACCTCAGACCAAAGAGTGTCCGTTCTGCTTTTCGACTATCCCGCTCAAAGCTGTGCGGTGCCCGAATTGCACGTCGCAGTTGTAAAAAACGGATGAGTCGGGAGCTTCCTGGTAACAAACGGCAGGTTTTTTGGTAGTTCTCCTATGGAGATCAACGGCTTTTTGTTTATGATTGGGTTTGCTTTGATAAAAATTTAGTGTAGCTGTTTCAACGATATTCCGAAACCAGAAACCATGTTCGACGAGATAGAATTTGACAAGATCAAGAGACTTCCAAAATATGTGTTTGCCGCCGTCAACGAGCTGAAAATGGCTGAACGTCGGGCAGGGGAGGATGTTATCGATTTTTCGATGGGCAATCCTGACGGACCGACACCCCAGCACATTATCGACAAGCTTGTCGAGAGTGTCAGCAAACCCAAGACGCATGGCTATTCGGTTTCGAAGGGGATTTACAAGCTTCGTGGAGCTATCGGCGGCTGGTATCGCGACAAGTACAATGTCGATCTCGATCTCGACCGCGAGGTTGTGGTGACGATGGGGTCGAAAGAGGGGTATGTCCATCTGGTGCAGGCGATTACCAATCCCGGCGATCTGGCCATTGTGCCCGATCCGTGCTATCCGATCCACTCGCAGGCGTTCATTCTCGCTGGCGGGAACGTGCATCGCATGAAGCTTGAGATGAACGAGGACTACACGCTCGACGAGGAGGCCTTTTTTCATAATGTCGAAACCGCTCTTCGCGAATCGTCGCCCAAGCCGAAGTACCTCGTGGTCAACTTCCCGAACAACCCTACGACGGCTACGGTTGAGCTCCCGTTTTACGAGCGTCTGGTCGAGCTGGCGCGCAGAGAGCGATTTTACATTATCAGTGACATCGCCTATGCCGAGATTACCTTCGACGGTTATGTGACTCCCTCCATCCTCCAGGTGCCGGGGGCGAAAGATGTGGCTGTCGAAAGCTACACGCTTTCGAAGACCTACAACATGGCCGGCTGGCGCATGGGCTTCATGGTTGGTAACGCCAAGCTTGTCGGTGCTCTCGAAAAAATCAAGAGCTGGCTCGATTATGGCACCTTCACGCCGATCCAGGTTGCCTCGACGATCGCGCTCACCGGAGACCAGAGCTGCGTCCGGGAGATCAGCGAGGTGTATCGCAAACGGCGTGACGTGCTCATTTCAAGCTTCGCCAACGCAGGTTGGGATATTGTTTCTCCGAAGGCATCGATGTTCGTCTGGGCGAGAATTCCCGAACAGATGCGTGCCATGGGCAGCCTCGAATTCAGTAAAAAGCTGCTCATCGAAGGCAAGGTTGCGGTCAGCCCCGGTATCGGCTTCGGCACCTACGGCGACGAGTATGTCCGTGTGGCGATGATCGAGAACGAAGAGCGAATCCGTCAGGCCGCGAGGAATATCAAACGCTTTTTGAAGAATAACGCCGGGTAGTGAGCGTTTGCAGATTTTGTCGGCAAAAGCATAAAGCAAAAAGGGAGCACTCGCTCCCTTTTTGCTTTATGCCTTTGTGCCGTTATTCCTCGCTTTCGAACAATTCCAGTACGGCCTGGGGGATGGCTTGCAGCACATCCACTGATGATACAAGGCTTGAAACATTCGATGCGAGGTCTCCGGCTCTGCCGTGCAGCCATGCGGCTGCGGCTGCGGCTTCGTGGGTGTCGAGGCCTTTTGCGGCAAGCGCGCCGATCATGCCGGAGAGTACGTCGCCCGTGCCTGCCGAGGCGAGGGCTTCGGTGCCGCTGTTCGAGATGAGCACCATGCCCGACGGCGCGGCGACGAAGGTCGGTGTGCCTTTGAGGAGCAGGTTGGCGTTCCACTCCTCGGCGAGCATCCGCGCTGTGTCGATCGGTGAGATCATGATGTCCTCGACCGACAGGCCGGACAACCGGCTGCATTCGCCCGCGTGTGGCGTCAGCACAGCGTCTTCGAGGGCGGTTACCCTGTTGAACAGATTGCGCTCGGCGATGGCGTAGAGTGCGTCGGCGTCAAGCACCAGCTTTTTGCCAGCGATCTCGGGTGTGCAGAGCAGTGTTTCGACCAGCTCCTGCGCCTCTTCGCTGCGCCCCAGGCCGCAGCCGATAACAATCGCATCAGCCCATTTCGCCTTTTCGATGATGGAAACCATATCTCGCCCGATCACCACTACTTCCGGGGCGAAGCTGTGCATCACCGATGCCTGGCCGTCCGGCAGCGAGCAGCAGACGTAACCTGCACCGGTTTTGACGGCCGCGCGGGCCGCGAGCAGGGCTGCGCCGAGCATCGAGCCGCCGCCGTCCGCCGAGCCGGTGACGAGCAGTACCTTCCCGTTCAGATGCTTGGCGCTCGACGGGTCGCGCAACAGATAGCTTTCCGCCGCGAAGGTTTCGTCCACCAGCAGGCAGGAGGTTGGTTCGACCAGGAACTCCGGTATCGAGATTTCTGCGGTCTGAATCTCTCCGCAGAGCGATGGACCAGAATTCTGAAAAAATCCGGTCTTGAGGAAGGCCATGGTGACGGTCATGTCCGCCTTGACGCAGGGATTGGCGCAACGTCCGTTCGTTGCGTCGAGTCCAGAGGGAATATCGACTGCCACCGTAACGGCTTCGGAGTGGGCGTTGACAAAATTGATGAGTTCGATGGCCGATTTTGCCGGTTCCGGGAGTTGCGGGTCGTCAGGATCGATCCTGATGCCGGTACCGAAAATGGCGTCCACGACGACCTGGTATTCGGTTGCCCCAACAGCTGTGCGAGCCTCGTCGATGCCGGCAAAAATTCTGAGGCCCTCGTTGTAGCGCCGGTATGCCTTGAGGATGTGCAGCCCTTCGAGGTTTACTCCGGCGAGATCATCCTCCGGCCAGACGAGCAGCACATCGACCTGCGCGCCTTTGTTCAGGAGGTGGCGCGCCACGACGAAGCCGTCGCCGCCGTTGTTGCCCTTGCCGCAGACGACGAACGCCGAAAGCCCGTCGAGGCTTCGCCCGCTCTCGAACCGCTCGGCGATCATCCTAACGGTTTCGCGCCCGGCAAGCTCCATCAGCCGGGTTTCCCCGGTGCGCAGCTCCTCGATGGCCGCCCGATCTGCAAGGCTCATCTCCCGCGCCGTCAATACCGGATTCATTTTTTTGTCTTTTTTACAATTCTTCGAGATGCAACGCCGATTCAAGCGCGTGCCCGTAAGCGTGCAGCAGTTCGTCAATCATAAACTCTGCAACAAGTTGTCCGTTGACCGCGATGCTGCTGCTCTCCGGCAACACCTTGCCGATGACGCGTACCGGGACGTTCAGACGGTCGGCCTCCTCGATGACCGCTCCGACCTTGCCGGTATCGACCGAGATCACCACGCGCCCCTGCGCCTCAGAGAAGAGCTGCTTCTGGATGGCCGCGCCCTCCTTGCAGGAGCATTCGAGATCGACCTCGAAGCCGAGCATCCGGTCGCGGTTCATGATCGACTTTTCGGCAAGCGTGACCGCAAGACCACCATCCGAAACGTCGTGCGCAGAGTTGATGAGCTTCTTCGAGGCGAGCGTGACGAGCAGTTCCTGAAGGTTTTTCTCATGGTTCAGATCGACAGCGGGAGAGTCTGTGCCCGGCGTGCCGTATTGCATCACGAGGTACTCCGAGCCGTCGAGCGAGAGTTCCGGATCGCCGAGCAGCACGATGGCGTCGCCCGCCTTTCGGAAGGTCGATTCCACCAGATTGTCGATATTATCGAGCAGACCGATCATGCCGATGGTCGGTGTCGGATAGATCGCCGTGCGTCCACCGCCAAGCGAGGTCTCGTTGTAGAAGCTTACATTACCGCCGGTTACGGGTGTGTCGAACATGCGGCAGGCGTCGCCCATGCCTTCGACGGCGCTCTTGAACTGGAAGTAGACCTCCGGCTTGTAGGGATTGCCGAAGTTCAGGCAGTTGGTCACGGCGAGCGGTTTTGCGCCGGTGCAGGCGATGTTGCGCGCGCACTCGGCCACGGCGATCGCGCCGCCCGCTTTCGGATTGAGATAGACGTAGCGCGAGTTGCAGTCGGTCTTCATTGCGAGCCCCTTTTTGGTGCCCTTGATGCGGATGACCGCCGCGTCGGTCTGGCCCGCCGGGGTGACGGTGTTGGTCTGCACCATCGAGTCGTACTGCTGGTAGACCCACGCTTTGCTGGCGATGTTCGGGCGGGAGAGCAGTTGCAGCGAGAGCGCCTTGAAGTCGAGCGAGTCGTCCGCCGCGAGGTCTGCCGCCGGAGTGTCAGGCTTTTTCTCGACTGCCTCGCGGATGTAGACCGGCGCGCCGCCGCCGAGCACGAGTGAGATGGCCGGAATCTCGGCGACCACCTCGCCGTGGTGGCGTACGCGCAGCATGTTGTCGTCCGTCACCTGTCCGATCACCACGGCGCTCACATCCCACTTTTTATAGACGTCGATGATCTCACGCTCGCGCCCTTTCTCGGCTACGATCAGCATCCGCTCCTGCGACTCCGAAAGCATCAGCTCGTAGGCGGTCATGCCCTTTTCGCGGGCGGGCGTCAAGTCGAGGTCGATCTCGATGCCGCCGCTGCCGGTTTTCTCGATGCCGCGCGCGCTCATCTCTGAGGTGGAGCTGGTCAGCCCAGCTGCGCCCATGTCCTGCAAGCCTACCACTGCGCCGGTCGCGATCGCTTCGAGCGTGGCTTCGAGCAGCAGCTTCTCGGCGAAGGGATCGCCCACCTGCACGCTCGGTCGCTTGTCTTCCGATGCCTCGCTGAGGTCTTCCGATGCGAAGGTTGCGCCGTGGATGCCGTCGCGGCCAGTCGATGAACCGACGATCAGCACCGGATTGCCCTTGCCCCAAGCCGTGGCGCTCACGGTTTTGTGATGCTTGACGAGGCCGACCGACATGGCGTTGACCAGCGGGTTGCCGGTGTAGCAATCCTCGAAGTAGATTTCGCCGCCAACGGTCGGCACCCCGAACGAGTTGCCGTAGTCGCCGATGCCTCGCACCACGCCGTCCACGAGGTAACGCACGCGAGGGTCGCGCGGCGAGCCGAAGCGCAGCGAGTCAAGCGACGCCACCGGCCTTGCGCCCATCGTGAAGATGTCGCGATGGATACCACCGACACCCGTGGCCGCGCCCTGATAAGGTTCGACTGCTGAAGGGTGGTTGTGCGACTCGATCTTGAATGCCACAGCGAGGTTGTCGCCAATATCGACAAGGCCAGCGTTCTCCTCGCCTGCCTGCGTGAGCAGCGAAGCACCGTCGCGCGGCAGGGTCTTGAGCACGGCGATAGAGTTCTTGTAGCTGCAATGCTCGGACCACATCACCGAGTAGATGCCCAACTCGGTAAAGGAGGGCGTCCGGCCAAGGACTTCACAAATCTTGGCGTACTCCTCTTCGTTCAGGCCATGCTCCTGGGCCAGCTTCAGGTTCACTTCAGGTTCGGTGCTCATGGTATGGTGGAAATTTTTATAGGTCTAACAGGTCTAACAGGACGTGTAGGCCAAACAGGATTGAAAATGAAAAATCTGACCGAGGTTTTCGTTCTCATTGTCTACATCGTCCACAAAACAGGGCGGGCACAAGACCCGCCCCTGCAAGGTTACTCATTCGCGCCGCAGCAGTTTTTGTATTTCTTGCCGCTGCCGCAGGGGCAGTCGTCGTTACGGCCCGGTTTTTTTTCGGCTCGCACCGGTTGCTGAACGACGATTTCGTCGCCGGGCATCGAGAGCGTGGCGTTCATTCCGCCATCCGCGGCGATTTCGTAGGCGCTCTCCGCTTCGGCGTGCTGCGCCACGAGGCGTTCCTGGCGCACGGCCTGCCGACGCTGTCGAGCCTCGATCTCCTCCGACTCCTCCTGCGAGACCGGGAAGAGCCTGAATGCCACCGACAGGGTTTCGTGCTCGATTTCCCGCAGCAGTTCGACGAAGAGCTTGTAGGCCTCCTGCTTGTATTCGAGCAGCGGGTCTTTCTGGCCGTAGGCGCGCAGGTTGATGCCCTCGCGCAAGCCGTCGATTTCGCGCAGGTGTTCGCGCCACTTCTGGTCGATCACCGACAGGACGGCATACTTTTCGATCTGCTGCATGATCTCGTCCGGGAGCGAGTTTTCCTTGCGGTGGTAGAATTCGCTGGCGGCTTTGTAAAGCGCTTCGGCGGTCTGTTCGAACGGCTCGCGCTCGAAGGCTGACGCCTCGGAGCGGAACTCGACCGAAAGCTCGCGCAACACCTGCTCTTCCAGCCCCGCAGGATCGTTCGACTCGTGGAACTTCTTGACCACGGTGTGGCAGTAGTCCTGCAAAAGATCCATGATGTCGCTCTTCAGACGCCCCATCTTGAGCGCCTTGCGGCGGCGGGTGTAGATCACCTCGCGCTGCTGGTTCATCACATCGTCATATTCAAGCAGGCGCTTTCGGATGGCGAAGTTCTGCTCTTCAACCTTCTTCTGCGCGCGCTCGATCGATTTGGTGATCATCGAGTGCTCGATCACATCGCCCTCTTCGTGGCCCAGCCTGTCCATCACCGCAATGACGCGATCCGAGCCGAACAGGCGCATCAGCTCGTCTTCGAGCGAGACGTAGAAGATCGATTCACCAGGGTCGCCCTGGCGTCCGGCGCGTCCGCGAAGCTGGCGGTCGATGCGGCGCGATTCGTGCCGTTCCGAGCCGAGAATGAAGAGACCACCCATCTCGCGCACTCCAGTGCCGAGCTTGATGTCGGTGCCTCGTCCGGCCATGTTGGTGGCTATAGTCACCGCGCTCTTCTGGCCGGCCATCGCAACGATGTCCGCTTCGCGGGCGTGCTGCTTGGCGTTGAGCACGTTGTGCTGGATGCGCTTGGCACGCAGCATTCTCGACAGCGTCTCCGAGACCTCGACGCTTGCCGTGCCGACCAATACCGGCTGACCCTTGGCAGTCAGCTCCTGCACCTTGTTGACAATGGCGTTGTACTTCTCGCGGCGTGTCTTGTAGACAAGGTCGTCCTGGTCGTGGCGCGCAATCGGGCGGTTGGTCGGAATGACCACCACGTCGAGCTTGTAGATTTCAAAGAACTCCGACGCCTCGGTCTCTGCCGTACCGGTCATGCCGGCCAGCTTGCTGTAGAGGCGGAAGTAGTTCTGGATGGTGATTGTGGCCATCGTCTGCGTTTCGCCCTCGATCTTGACGTTCTCCTTGGCCTCGATGGCCTGATGCAGTCCGTCGCTGTAACGGCGTCCGGCGAGCACGCGACCCGTGAACTCGTCCACGATCATCACCTGCCCATCCTGCACCACGTACTCGTCATCCTTTGCGAAAAGCGTGTAGGCTTTGAGGAGCTGTCCGATGGTGTGAAGGCTGTCCGAGCGCTCGGAGTAGAGGCGATAGACCTCGTCCTTTTTGCGGATTTTGTCGGTCGGTTGGAGATTTTTGTCAGCTTCGATCGCCGCGATTTCGCTGCCCACGTCGGGCAGGAGGAAGAGATCCTGATCCTGATGGCTCAGCTTGCTCAGAAACTCGCGCCCCTTTTCGGTGAGGTCAATCGTGTTGGCTTTTTCATCCACCGCATAGAAGAGTTCGTCGTCCACTTCGTGCATGCGGGATGAGTTGTCCTTCAGGTATTCGTTTTCGACCGACTGGACGAGCTTGCCGATGCCGGCCTGCGAGAGCATCTTGATGAAGCGGTTGTTTTTCGGCTGGCCGCGCTTGACGCGTAACAGTGCCAGACCGGCATCGAAATCGTTCGGTTTCTCTTTCAGGGTTTTTTCAGCCTGGCCCAGGAGGGCAGCCACGAGGTTCTGCTGCGCCCGCACGATCTGCTCGATCCACGGCTTGATTTCGCGGTATTTGGTGTCGGTATCGGAGTTGGGGACAGGACCGGAGATGATCAGCGGTGTGCGGGCTTCGTCGATCAGCACGCTGTCCACCTCGTCAACGATGCCGAAGTAGAAGTCGCGCTGCACCATCTCCTCCTCGGAGCCTGCCATGTTGTCGCGCAGGTAGTCGAAGCCGAACTCGCTGTTGGTGCCCCACGTGATGTCGCAAAGGTACTCGTTGCGTCGCTGGTTGGAGTAGAGCCCCGCAAGGATCACGCCGGTCGAGAGTCCGTGATATTCGTAAACCGGTCGCATCCACTCCATGTCGCGCTGGGCAAGGTACTCGTTGACCGTCACCACATGCACGCCGCGCCCCGTCAAAGCATTCAGGAAGACCGGCAGGGTGGAGACCAGCGTTTTGCCTTCGCCGGTGGCCATCTCCGCGATTTTGCCCTGATGCAGTACGATACCGCCGATGAGCTGCACGTCGTAAGGCACCATGTCCCACACCATTTCGCGGCCCATCACTGTGTAGGTGTGACCCTTCAGGCGGCGGCAGGTCTCCTTCACCAGAGCGAATGTTTCGGGAAGCACCTCGTCGAGAATGGCTGCCGTGGCCTCTTCATATTCGTTGCGGAGCTGTTCGAGTTCACTGTTCAGCTTCTCGTGCTCCTCGTGGCTCATGTCCGGACGCTCGAGCTTGTGCCCGGTCTCTTTTATTTTTGTTTCGAACGGGATGAGCTTGTCGCGCACCTTTTTGCGCAGCTCGACTCCTTTGTCGCGAAATGCTTCGTCCGGCAGAGAGTTGAGCGTGCCATAAATCTCATTGATTCTATCGACGATCGGCTGGATTTTCTTGATGTCTTTTTCGTGCTTCGATCCAAAAATCTTTGCAAAAATTTTGAGCATGTAAACCTTGATTTCTCGATGTTTCGTAACTGTTCCGGCGGCACAAGGCGCACTTTCCAATGAGCCATAAAGTACCGAATTTAGCACGCTGAAAAAACAACTGCCGAAAAAAACATGTTTTCCGGTTGAGCCGCGCTGACAGCCCTTCTCGCCCGGGAAGAGATGGCTGAACGATGGGGATACAGGGGAGCATTGTGAGTTGCCCTTGCGAATTTGATTGGTCAAACAGCATTTCCTGATCTGTGTTGAACGGGAGCGTGAAACAGGCTTTTGTTTGCGGTATATTAAAATCAAAAAGATAAGCCTGAATCCAATTTTGCCATGACAGACAAACAAGCTCTTCGTGTGCCGCTTCTGGCTCTTTTTCTGCTGCTGTCAGTTCTGTCCGCAGGCCCGTTGCAGGCACGTTCGGGTCAGGGTATAACCCGAAATCTCCATACCCCGTCGCCGGGTAGCGCGGAGCGCCGGGCGATTCTCGATGCCATGCGCTTGAAAATAAAGGAGTTGCATGGTATCGACGTGATATTTGTCGTGAAGACGATGAATGTCAGCGGGGGATGGGCGTGGGTGCATACCCTACCGCGCTCGGTGGATGGCTTCTTCCGCTACGAGGATTTTTCCGCCCTGTTGCACAACGACGGTAAGCAGTGGCTGGTTGACGAAATCGCCTGCACCGAGCCTGACAATCCCGATTGCATCGGTAGTCCCGGTTATTTCAGGAAGCTCTCCCATCGTTTCCCCTGCGCGCCCTCGTCAATTTTTCCAACAGCAAGCTCCTTGCGCTGAGCGTTATCTTGTCAGTCGATCCGCCTTTTCAGTCAACCAGCATAAGGGAACCTTCGATGACGCCCAAACAAAACAACCATCCTCTGGCCCTGGCGCTCTTTTCGTTGCTCAGCGCTTTTCTGGTGGGTCATGCCATCTACCACTACTTCATCCTGCCCGGAGAGGTTGCCACCCATTTCGGTTTTTCGGGCAACCCGGACGCCTGGGGCCCGAAAACGGCCTTTTTCCTCTGGTACTTCATCATTACCGGTCTTTGCATTGTGATGTTCGTTGTGGTGAACCGCCTCCTGAGGCCGGGCCATCTTTCATGGCTGAACATTCCCAACAAGGAGTACTGGCTGGCGCCGGAACGCATTCACGACACCCTGCATTATGTCAGAAGCGGTATGCTGCTCTTCGGTTCCGGCAACCTGCTGTTCGTGCTCGACTTCATCAACCAGTCCTTTCAGGTTTCACTCGGAAACGCTTCGAGGCTCGATCATCCCCTGACCACTCTTGCCATGTATCTGTTTTTCTGCGTTTTATGGGTTTCCGCGCTGTACCGCCGGTTTGGCAAGAAGACGTGAGCCCGGAGACGTTGCCGATCACGGAAACGGCCGGGAAGAGATGCCGCAAGGCTTGTTACTGCGGCTCAATGTCTCGAGTTTGTTTAATTTTGAGCATGAGTGGCGCGAGTGAATGGAATCGGGTTTATGGCATCTGGTGTCGAATTTACGTAGAGCTACGCACCTTGAACTCCTGAGCAGTTCACAGTCCAGCGAGTAAAGAGTTTGTGCGCAAGGCGATGTGCTTCCGTTGCCGTACATTATCTCCGGAATGTGAAAAAGCGTGAGGGGAATCGGTTGTTGAATCGTGAGGGTGATAAATGAACTACAGACTGCTTGTTTTTGATTTCGATGGCACGCTGGCCGACAGCGAAGCAAGTATCATGGGTGCAATGCAGCTTGTGGCCAAAGATTTCGGGCTTTCGGAAGTTGACTGCGTGAAAGCCAGACAAACTATCGGTTTGCCGTTGCAGCGTACAATTGAAATAGGACTTGGTCTTGAGGCCGGAGATGCAGCGGCGGCGGTCGAACTCTACCGGAGGTATTACAAGGAGATCGCTTTCGATTCGACTTGCCTTTTTCCGGGAGTCAAAGAGACCCTGGAACAGTTGAGGCAGAACTACCTGCTTGCGATTGCCTCAAGCAAAAGCCGACAGGGACTTTTGTCCATGATGCGTCAGTTCGGTATTGTCGATCATTTCTCTTTCATTGCCGGAGCGCAGGATGTTTCGAATGGCAAACCCGCCCCCGATATGGTGCTGCTCGCGTTGCAGCATTTCGGCATTCCAGCGGCACAGTGTCTGGTTGTGGGCGATACGGTGTACGACATCGAGATGGGGCAGCGGGCGTGTGCCGATACCTGTGCGGTTACTTACGGGAACCATTCGGCCGACGAGCTTCGCAGGCTCGATCCCACCTTCCTCATCGACTCGTTCGAGTGCATCCTTTCGTGCCTGAATGATGGCGGCGGCTCAGGTTGACTAATCATAATCTGATATTTTTTTATGCAGCGGAAGTTGGCGGATACGCTGGTAGTGCTGGATTTCGAAACGACTGGATTGTCGCCGGAGCATGGTGACCGGACCATCGAGATCGGCGCGGTGCTGCTCGAAAACGGAACGATTACCGATCGATTCCAGCGGCTCATGAATCCCGGATTTCGTATCAGCCGGTTCATCGAAGGGTACACTGGTATTACCAACGAGATGCTCAAAGGTGAGCCTCGTTGCGAAGAGGTGATGGCCGATTTTTCGGAGTTTATCGCCGGGCACAATATCGTGGCGCACAATGCGTCATTTGACCGGCGTTTTCTTGACGCCGAGCTGAAACGGCTGAACCAGGCCTACGAGGGGGAGTGCTGCTGCTCACTCCTTCTATCGCGGCGAATTTATCAGGAGGCTCCGAATCACAAGTTACAGACGCTTGTTTCTTATGCTGCTCTTCCGCAAACCGGTCGTTTTCACCGTGCACAGGCCGATGCCGAGATGACAGCATCCTTGTGGATGTCGATGATCGACCGCATTCGCCGGCAATATGGTCTCTCTACAATATTCTTCGACCAGTTGAGTGAACTCTCGAAAATCGACAGGCTTTATGCCCACCGATATCTTTCTGGCTTGGCGGAGGAGTGAGCGGAGGCTGGTATTGATACGTGTTTCTTGGTACCCAGAACCGTATATTTTTTCTTTAGGCGGTAACCTGAAGCCGATTGATCTATGCAGCGCTATGATGTGGTGATTTCCGGCGCCGGGCTTGCCGGTTGTTCGGCGGCTTTGTCTCTGGCCCGGCAAGGTTTGCGTGTGGCCTTGCTCGACAAGGCGTGCTTCCCGAGAGAGAAGATTTGCGGAGACGGCGTGACCGCCGCTTCGACCGAGCTGCTCGAAGAGATGGGCGTGCTGGAGATGCTCCGTCAGCGGCCCGGCAGCCTGACGGAGTTCAGGGGCGCGACCTTTGTTTCGCCCGGCGGTACGGTAGTGCAGGGCAGGATTTTGCGGAATGGCCATCTGAGCGGCAGCTCTTACGTCATTCCGAGAATGGTGCTTGACGACTCCCTCGTTTCTCGCGTCAAAGAGCACTCTTCGATCACTTTTCTCGACAAGACAACCGTTACCGGTCTCGTCATGGATGGCGACCGGGCACGGGGTGTTGCTACCTCAGCCGGAGAGTTTTGCGGAAGAATCATCATCGCTGCTGACGGGGCCTATTCGCCGATAGCCAAACAGCTCGATCTGTGGAACCGCGACAAACGTCAGCAGGGATTCGCCATGCGGGCGTGGTTTTCGGGGGTCGAAGGGCTGGGCGATTCAATCGAGCTGTGTTACGACAAGGCGATGCTCCCGGGTTATGGCTGGATCTTTCCCGCCGGTGGGCAGCGAGCCAACGTCGGGGTGTTTCTTTTGCCGCGCTTCACCGATCAGCGAAGCACGAAGCGCTTGTTCGAGAGCTTCGTCAAGGAAAACGCATTTGCGGCGGCGAGGCTGAAGAACGCCGTCATGGAGCCGGGCTCGCTCAAAAGCTGGCCGCTGCCGTTCGGCTCCTTCGCGGGCCGGCGGGGCCGGGGCAACGTGCTGCTCGTCGGCGATGCCGGAAGCTTCATCGATCCGCTGACGGGCGAAGGCATCTACTACGCGCTGAAAACCGGACGCTACGCCGCCGAAGCGGTCGCCAACGCGCTCGAACGCAATGACGAATCTGCGGCGCTGACTCGCTACGAGCAGCTCTGGCGAGGCGAGTTTTCAGGCCGGGTCTATTTCCCCGGTTACGCATTTCAGCATTTCATGAACAACCGCTGGTTCGTGGAAACCTTCATGCGCTACACCGCCAAAAAACAACATCGCGCCGATCTCCTCGCCGACGTCGTCGCGCATAACCGCAAACGCCGAGACCTCTTCAAATTGCTGAATCCGTTTTATTGAGGTTGGGGAGTAGGCCGGTAGCTTTTGTCATTGCAGGGCGCGTAGTGACGAGTTAATTCGGATATTCCGGTTCTGATAGAAGGCGGTTCGCATCTTTGTAACCTATTTGAATCAGAACGACCCTATAATCTTTCGATGTGAGGATTCTGAATGAAACCAACACTATCAGATCATGATCGCCGTCGCCTGGATGCGCGTGTCGCCGAGGCTGAAAAACGCACTGGAATCCAGATCGTTCTGAGCGTTATCCGGCGCAGCGACTCGTATGCGGAACTGCCATGGAAAGCTTTTGCTCTTGGCGCATCTGCTGCCGGATTGATTCTTTTTTTGCTGTATGGGTCGTCCTTCGACTGGTATCCAGATGTGACCCCGCTATTGATGGTAACAGGCATACTGGCATCCGGAGCCGCATTTGCACTATTGGGCATCACGATACCGCGATTTGCGAAATTTTTCTTACCAGACTCTCGTGCTGAAGTCGAAGTTCGGCAGTATGCAAAAACACTGTTTCTGGATCGCGAGCTGTTTGCCACTCAAGGAAGAAGGGGGATTCTGCTACTGGTCAGTTTGTTCGAACATCGGGTTGTGATTCTGCCGGACAAGTGGCTGGCACAGCGTCTGACGGAGGAGCATGTCAGGAATATGATCGCGGCGATGACCCCGTTGCTGAAACGCAAACAGGTCACCCAGGCGTTCGATGCGGGCCTGGACTATCTGTCGGGCGTACTGACAACTGCCTCGCCGGAAATCCATGGCGACGAACTGCCCAACGCCATTATCGAGGAGGAGGGAATATGAAGCAGCGAGTGATCTTTCTGTTACTCCCGATCGTGCTGTTTTTCAACGCGGCACTTTTTGGCGCGGAGGTGCCGTACCTGACCGGGAGGGTCACGGACAACGCGCAGCTTCTTTCCCCTGAGGTGAAGCGCTCATTGTCGGAGAGTCTGAAGGAACATGAACAGCGCACCGGCAACCAGATCGCTGTCCTGACGATTCCCACACTCGACGGGGAGAGCATCGAAGATTACGCGGTCAGGGTTTTCGAAACATGGAAGCTTGGCCAGAAAGAGAAGGATAACGGCGTCTTGATCGTCGTGGTGCCCAACGACCGGCGGATGCGCATCGAAGTCGGGTATGGCCTTGAGGGAACGCTCACCGATGCTCTGGCGGGGCGGATTATTCAAAACGTGATGACCCCGAAATTCAAGAACGGAGACTTCAATGGCGGGATCGTCGATGGCGCCAAGGCCGTGATGGATGTTCTCGATGGCGAAGCCTTGCCGGAGACAAACGTCAATGCTGCATCGAAGAAAACGTCGGGATTTTTTCAGATAGAGGGGCCGGAGCTTTCGATTACGGAGCGTATTCTCATGGGCGCGTTCATTTTCGGAATCATCGGATTGTTCACGGCAATCGGAATCCTGACGCCGGGTTTCGGGTGGTTTTTATACTTTTTTCTGATACCGTTCTGGGCGATGTTTCCTGTCGTTGTCCTGGGGTCTGGTGGCGCATTTTATTGTTTGATCACCTATCTGATCGGGTTCCCGTTAATAAAGCTTTTTATACGACAGACTGACTGGTATCAAAAGGCTCAAAAAGATTTGCGCACGAAAGGTCAGGCTTCAATCGGCGGCATATCGATCAGTTCCGGAGGTTCCGGTTCGTCGTGGTCGTCAGGCGGATCAAGCTTTTCGGGTGGAGGCGGATCATCGGGTGGCGGTGGCGCGTCCGGTAGCTGGTAGGGTGAAAATAGATTTCTGTTGTTTTGATAAAATCGGGTGTTTGTTTCCGTTTACAACTTTCCCACCACAAACCCGCATCTCGCCTCGGCCGTGAGTTTTGGCATGTCGATATGGCCGTAGCCGAGAGAGTCGCAGGCTTTGGGGTGGCGAAATAACGCGCTTCAGCTTCCGAGAGACTTTAAGGAAGTGAGCTTACAGGGGACTTGGGCTGCTACACCAGATGAATTCCAATAGCTTATCAGATATCATATCATTATATCTATCAGATATCATTATATCGTCGTGAATGTGAGGCTATCTTCCGGCGACCCTCAACGCTTTCAGCCCCGGAGCTCCATCCGCGCCGGGGCTTATTCATCTTTACTCGAATTCTATCAGCGCCTGACCGCTTTTGACGGCTTCGCCGGGGGTGGCCAGGATGGCTTTGACGGTTCCGGCGGTGTGGGCGGTGATGTTGGTTTCCATCTTCATCGCTTCGAGCACCACGAGCAGGTCGTTGACCTGTAACTTCTGGCCAACCTGCACGTTGACGCGATTCACGATGCCGGCTATCGGGCTGCGGCACACCTTTTCATCCGGCAGGTTGTCCGCCTGTGGTTTTGCGGGCTGGGGCCGGGCGGCGGGCGGCGGCTCGGGGTTCCGGGACTGGATGGTTGAGACTGGCTGCGGGAACGACCCCTGCGTACGCACCTCTTCTCCCTCGATCACCTCGACATCAACCACATATTTTTTCCCATCTATGGTCAGAGTTAACTGCACGACTTCGATTCCTTATTGTTTTATGCTGAAAGTGTGGGAGGACTGGATCGAAACCCTGCCCATCTGCGACCACGAACTCTGCCCCTGTTCGCTGATGAAACGGGCACGCCGGATGCGCACGTTCTTGCCGAGGTAGGCCGCTATCGAGGCCGACATGATCATGAGCAGCTCCGGAGTGATCTCCTGCTGTTCCACCTCGCGTATGGTTTCTTTTGTTTCCTGTTCGTTCATGATTCAGGTTCGTTTCAGGTTTACAGGGGAATCAGGCCATGCTTTTTCTGCGGTCTGAACTCCCGTTTTGAGTGCAGAATGTCGAGCGACATGGCCAGATAGCGCCGGGTTTCGGCGGGTTCGATCACGTCATCGACCTTCATGGATGCGGCGGCGGCGTAGGGCGTGGAGAATGACTCCTTGTACTCCGCGATCAGCTCCTGCCGTTTGGTCGCCGGGTCGTCAGCCTTGCGAATCTCGTTGCGGAAAATCACATCGACCGCCCCTTCGGCGCCCATCACCGCGATCTCGGCGGTGGGCCACGAGATTACGCGGTCGGCGTCGAGATCCTTGCTGCACATGGCCAGGTACGCGCCGCCGTAGGCCTTGCGCATCACCACGGTGATTTTCGGTACGGTGGCCGCCGAGTAGGCGAAGAGCATTTTCGCGCCGTGGCGGATGATGCCGCCGTACTCCTGCTCCACGCCTGGCAGGAATCCTGGCACGTCCACCAGCGTCACGAGCGGAATGTTGAAGGCGTTGCAGAAGCGGATGAATCGCGCCGCCTTGTCGGAGGCGTCGATGTCGAGCACGCCCGCCATCACCGCCGGCTGGTTGGCTACGATGCCGACCGAGCGTCCCTGGATGCGGGCGAAGCCGATCACAATGTTCCGGGCAAAGTGCTCCTGAACCTCCATGAAGTCCGCCCGATCCACGAGCCGCGCGATCACGTCGCGTACATCGTAGCTCTGCCGCGAATCAACCGGGATGATCGTGTTCAGGTACTTGTCCGGCAGAATGATCTCCTCGGCTTCGAGCTGTGGCGGGTCTTCGAGGTTGTTCGACGGCAGGAAGGAGAGCAGGCGGCGGCAGATAGCCATTGCGTCTCGGTCATCCTCAGCCACGAAGTGCACCACGCCGGAAATGTTCATCTGCGCTGCCGGGCCGCCGATCTGTTCGGCAGTCACCTCTTCGCCGGTCACGGCCTTGATGACCGAAGGGCCGGTGATGAACATGCAGGCCGATTTCGTCTGGATGATGAAGTCCGTCAGCGCCGGGCTGTAGGCCGCGCCACCCGCGCATGGCCCGCAGATGAGCGAAATCTGCGGTACCACGCCCGAGAGCATGACGTTGTTGTAGAACACCTGTCCGTAACCGGAGAGGCTTTCGATTCCCTCCTGGATGCGCGCGCCGCCGGAGTCGTTGACGACAATGAAGGGCGAGCCGGTTTTCAGCGAAGCCTGCATCATCTGCACGATCTTCCGGCAGTGCACCTCGCCCGCCGAGCCGCCGCCGACGGTGAAATCCTGACACGCCAAATGCACGAGGCGGCCATCGATGCTGCCCGCACCGGTCACCACGCCATCGGCGGGCATGGGTTTGCCCTGCATCCCGAAGTTGGTGCAACGGTGCTCCGCAAAGAGACCACTCTCCAGAAAGCTGTCCTGATCGACCAGCACAGCGATCCTCTCGCGAGCCGTCAGGCTTCCGCCAGCGTGCTGTTTGTCGATGCGCTCCTGACCGCCGCCGAGCTGAATCCGCTCCCGCTTCCGGTTCAGTTCCTCTATTTTCTCTTCGATACTCTTGATATGTTCTGGCATCACCCGGATGTTATAATTATTGATATGGGGCCACCGTCACCTTGTGCTGCCGCCCGCTCAAGGTGACGGCATAGGTGATTGGGCCGGTAATGGCGCCCTGGTGCCCTTCCGCAGGCTGGGTTTCGGAGACTCCGGTATGCGGGTCGCGGCCAAGGTTGCGTGGCCCTTCGTGGCGGGTGGCGAAAAATTTGGGCGCGATTTGCGGAAACATCGCATAGGTCAGCACATCCTCGTCAGTACCGTTGCACCCTTCGAGCGCGAGCGCTTCGGAGCGCAACTTCTGCCACTCGGGCTGGAGCAGGTCGGCGGGGCGGCAGGTGACCGGCAGCTTTCCGGCGTGCCGGTGGGCCATTTCGACCACCTCCGGGTTCTTTTCCCCCGGCCCCTTGCCGTAATATCCAAGCATGAGGTCGGCGAATTCGCCGGTCAGGACAGCGTACCGGCCCATCAGCACGTTCAGTACCGCCTGGGTGCCCACGATCTGGCTGCTCGGCGTGACGAGCGGCACGTAACCGGTATCGCGGCGCACCAGCGGAATTTCGTCGAGCACCTCCGCCATGCGGTCGCCCGCTCCCTGCTGGCGAAGCTGACTCTCCATGTTCGAGAGCATCCCGCCGGGAATCTGGCTCTTGAACAGCTCCGTCTCCACGCCAGTCACCTTCGACTGGAACTCGCTGTAGCGCTCGAGCACGTTCATGAAGTGACGCTTGACGCGCTGCACCCGCTCCATATCGACGCGGGTCGCGAACCCGGTGCCTTCGAGCATCTCGATGAAGCTCTCCGTCGGATTGTGGCCGGGGCCGAGGCTCATCGAGCTGACGGCGGTATCGACGCAATCCACGCCCGCCTCGACCGCCTTCATGAGGCTCACGAGGGTGACGCCGGTGGTGGCGTGGACGTGCAGGTGAACGCGCAGTTCCGGGCCGCACGCCTCCTTGATGCCGCGAACCAGCTCGTAGGCCGCCTGCGGTTTGATGAGCGCCGCCATGTCCTTGATGCAGATGGAATCGACCCCCATCTCCTGCAATCGCCGCGCCTGATCGACGAACAGCGCCGTGGTGTGAATCGGGCTGACCGTGTAGGATATCGTGCCCTGCGCGTGACCGCCCGCATTTTTGACCGCCCGCACCGAGGTTTCTATGTTGCGCAAGTCATTCAGCGCGTCGAAGATACGAAAGACGCCGATGCCGTTCTCGGCGGATTTCTGGCAGAAGCGCTCGACCACCTCGTCCTGGTAGTGACGGTAGCCCAGCAGGTTCTGGCCGCGCAGGAGCATCTGCAACGGGGTTTTCGGCATGAGTTTCTTGAAGGTGCGCAGCCGCTCCCAAGGGTCTTCGTTCAGGTAGCGGATGCAGGCGTCGTAGGTCGCTCCGCCCCAGCACTCGATCGACCAGTAGCCCGCCTCGTCGAGGTCGGCGCAGGCTCCGGTCATGTCGTCGATGCCAAGCCTCGTCGCAATGAGGCTCTGATGGGCGTCGCGCAGGGCAAGCTCGGTAATATCAATGATTCTTGATTCCATGAATGGTTGTCAGGTGAATTAGAAGTTCCGTATGGCATGACTCCGGCGAACCGAAAATGGTTCCCGACCGGAAGTAGAGGGATGTAAAGCAGGATCGAAAAAGCATTGCGTTCATCAATTGTTTGCCGGAGCTTCTGGCAGGCCATGCCTGCCGCGTGGTAAAATTCCGCCAAAACATCAATTTTTTACTGCGGGCGAATATAGTAAAATATGCCTATTCCTTGTGACATAATTGTGAATCTATCAGAAAATCCATTTTTCAGGCTGGATGCGAGTCGATTTGGAGCTTCAGGTTGGCGACCGGTGACGGGAGAGGCGTTGAGACAACACTGGTTTCAAGACGCAAAATGGGGTGTCCGAACATCTTTGGTCTGTGGTGAGCAGGTAGTGTTTGTCGGAAAGATGCACGAACTGCTTTTCTGAAACTGGAAGAGCTGGATGAACAGGCGGCGGGGTTCTTCATTCGAGGGGTCTGATGACAATGGTCAATTTTTCAGTCGTGTGTCATTGCGAGGAGCACAGCGACGTGCTAATCCATATAAGAGGTTGAAATAAAAACTTCTGAAGTGAAGTCAAGCTCTGCGGGAATACTTGATTGCCTCCTCCTCCCCGCAGCACAACCTCCCCAGCACGAACTCGCATCTCGCTTCGACCGGCATTCTCGGCACTTCGATCAACTCGTAACCCAGCGATTCATAGACCGCGTGGATGGCGTTGTGGAGCGCGTTGGCTTCGGCGAGGGTTTGGGGGCGTTCGGCGTCGTTGACGTAGATTTCAGGCCACGGCGGAAGGATGAAGACCGTGCGTTCGTAGCGGCACCGGCGGTGAGCGTCGAGCCAGCTTTCCGGGATGTCGAGGCCGCGCTCGTGCAGGTAGCCGAAGATGTCGGGGAGGGCGCGGTCGAAGAAGCAGCGCTCGCCACACTCAGCAGCGTGGTCGTGCTGGAGGAGCATCTCCGTGAAGGCGAGGCGGGCGAACGCTTCGAGGTCGTTCCAGGGCATCACGCCGTTCGGGCGGCGTGCTTCGCGGCGGATCAGCTCTCGCGAGACCTCCGGGTAGCAGCGGTGGCCGCGCGCTTCGAGCGCTTCGATAAGCGTACTTTTGCCGCTGCCCGGCCCGCCGGTGATGATGGAGCGGCGCGTCGTTTTCGTATCAGTCGCGATCATCGTTACCTCAGCGCCGGGAACCAATTAGCGAGGCAGTCGTGCTCGCCCCAGTAGAGGTGAAGGTACGAGGCGATGGTGTTGCCGACGCGGAAAAGTTTTGTCCCGACCTGTTGGTCGCGGGCGTTGCGGATTTCGGCGATGGTGTCGATTTCGCCCTGCCGCGAGATGCGCGAGTAGTGGAACTCGTGGCCTCGAAGTTCGATGCTCTTCGCGTCCGCCGGATACACCTTGCGGTAGCCGAGGGTGAGGCGGGCCTCCTGCATGGTGGTGTCGAGGTCGAGTACGCCGCACATCGGGTGTGTTGCACCATCCGCAAGGGTGAGCGTCTGGCCGAGGTACATCAGGCCGCCGCACTCGCCCCAGGTTGCGCCTCCGTTGCGGCACCATTCGGCGATGGCTTTGCGCATCGTTTCGTTCGCCGCCAGCGCTTCGGCGTGCAACTCCGGGTAGCCTCCGGCGAGATAGACGAGGTCGGCCTTGGGCAGCTCGCGGTCGTGCAGCGGGCTGAAAAAGCGCACTTCGCCGTACCGCTTTAGCGTTTCGATGTTGTCGTGGTAGATGAAGTTGAACGCTTCGTCCCGTGCCACGGCGATCACCTTGTCCAGCTTTTTCGCCACTGGTTGTGCTTGTTCGACTTCAGGCAGTTCGATCCGCGCCACGTCGAGCAGCCGGTCGATATTCACCGTTTTTTCGATGTGCCCGGCCATCGCGTCGATGAGCTTTTCGCGGTCGTACTCCGCCGAGGTGTTGAGGCCGAGGTGGCGCTCGCTGATCGTAATGTCGCTGTTGCGTGGCAGATAGCCGAGCGGCTCGATGCCCACGTCCTTCGCGGCGGCTTCGAGGTAGCTGTAGTGCGACGCACTGCCGACGCGGTTGAAGATCACGCCCGCAATTTTCACCGACGGGTCGAAGTGCTTGAAGCCGTACAGAATCGGCGCGGCGGAGTAGGCCATCTTCGAGCCGTCGATCACCATGATGACCGGCAAGCCAAGCAGCGCGGCGATCTCGGCGCTGCTGCCGTCCGATTTTTCGGCCCCGTCGAACAGCCCCATCACCCCCTCGATCACCGAAATATCCGCCGATGCCGCGTTGCGTGCGAAGAGCGAGCGCACGTGCTCTTTCGAGGCCATGAAGGTGTCGAGGTTGAGGCCCGGTCGCGCTGTTTCTCCCGTCGAGGCGGCCATCGCGTGGAGCATCGTGTCGAGGTAGTCCGGCCCGCACTTGAAGGGCTGCACGGCCATACCGCGCCGCGCGAAGAGGCGCAACAGACCGAGGGTGATCGTTGTTTTGCCGGAGCCGCTCGACGGCGCGGCGACGAGGAATCCCCGGCTCTTGCGGGTATTGGCCGTCGCGTTCCTCTTGGTCGGTGCAGCGTTACTGTTCATTGCTCTCGATCAGCTTTTTCATTCCGGCGATGCCTTCGAGGATGCGCGGGCCGGGGCGCAGGTAGAGGCGGTTGTCGAAGTTGTCGTACACCCGGTTGTTGCGCACGGCGCTGATGCCCTGCCAGCCGGGGCGCTTTTTCACATTGCCGGCTGCCGGGGTCTGGTTTGCCATGTACATGCAGGCGATCACGTCGGGATTTTCGCGGATGACCCACTCGGGCGAGACCTCGAAATACTCCTTCTCGACCGCGTCGCCAATGTTGCGGCCACCGGCAAGCGCGATCAGTTGCGACACGAAACTGTTGCGCCCGCCTGTCCAGAGAGGATCGTTCCAGATTTCAAGGTAGATGCGCGTTTTGTGCTGCTTCGCGTCAGCCTCTTTTCGATACTTCGCCAGTCCTTGCTCGATCACCGTCGCGAGGCTGTCCGCCTGCCGTGTGTGGCCGGTGAGTGTGCCGAGCTTGCGGAGCGCGGCGGGCAGTTCTTCGGGATCCTGACAGCGGATGTGCTCGCGGCGGATATGCATCTCTTCCATTTTTTTCGCCGTCTGATCGTCGTCCAGATCGACGTCCAGCACGAGGTCAGGATTCATCGAAGCGAGCACTTCAAGCGATGGGCGTCCGAAGGAGCCGACCACCGGTACTTTTTCGGCTTCGGCGGGCCAGTCGCACGCGCTGGTTCTGCCGACAAGTTGCGGCCCCGCGCCGATGGCGTAAAGCATCTCGGTCAGGCTCGGCGCAAGGCTGACAATGCGCTGCGGCGCTTGCGATTTCGTCGTCTCTGTTTTGTCGGAAGCCTGCGGTTCCGAACACCCCGCCAGCGTTTGCAGGCAGAGGGCGAGAAGGATGAAAAGGGGAGTCAGGTTACTTTTCGAGCGAGCGGGCATATTGTTTGAGAACAAGGTTATGGGTGAAAGCGAGTTGCATCGAAAGCGCTTCGTCGAGCGAAAACCACGCCATGTCGGCGACCTCCTCAGGCTGCGACTGCAACGCGCCCGATCCGGTTCCGGCAAACACCAGCGCCACGGCGTGGAAGTTGTGTTCCGGAAAAATCTCCTCGAACCAGCCGACGAACGTTTCCGGCGCGAAGTCGAGGTTCGTCTCCTCCTTCACTTCGCGAACGACGGCCTTTTCGACAGATTCGTAATCATCGATATGCCCGCCGGGAAGGCACCAATGAGCCTTGAACGGATTGACGTTCCGCCTGGTGAGCAGGATGGTCGAGCGCTCGCCTTCCGAGGGATGGATGATGGCTCCGACGGTCGCTTTCGGCATGGGCGGGGGAGTTGAAGCTTTGGATGCACACACGAAAAATCACCCGCAAGATAGTGCAGAGGGTTTTTCAGGACAAGCGATTTTCGAGCGTGTGGTGGAGTAAAGATTTTGTGGAGAGGAGAATGGTGAAAATTTGCAAAGGCGGGATGATAGGTGCTGGATATATCTTGATTATCTGCTTTTATAATAGGGGCTTAGTTTGCATTTTTTTGGCTGTCACATGGTCCGAAATGTTAGGTTTGCATTCATCGCGTGGCGCCCCAAGTAGAATCGTGGTTGATGTGCGCGATGATACCTGGAACCCATTGTTCAAACTTCGCGGGATCACGGACAACTTTGACTCGGCCAGAAACAGAGTATGTTTCTTCTGTTGTTAGTTGAACTCTTGCCTTGACCTTAATGTGGTCGTCAGAGATTCTTGGTGTCCAATTGCCTCCCGAAAAGCAAACGAAGAGCAGGAAGCCTGACGAGAGTTCTTTTGGCTCGACACTTCCCGTTAGCGTGAGAAAGTGAAAGTCGTCTTGGAAGTTTGAGAACCAGCTTGGAAGCATCTTCTCTCCGCTTCCTGTTTGGAGCCGAGGACGACTTGGCAACGATAACGCGACAAGTTCCGGCTTCCATGCTCGCCATGCCTTCCGGCGCAGCACTGCGAGGGAGAAATGCCTTACAACAATTCTTTCAGAGGTGAGGTTCAAAAGGCCAACCTCTACAAGGAAGGTGGCTCGTACAACGTTTTTGTACCCCTGAAATTCAGCGAACTCCTCAACAAGACAGCGGCTGGCTGACTCATCAATGGTCGCGCGGGGAGTGCGGAGCTTACTGTGAATAAAGCGAAATAGGCCAGTCCCCCATGCCACAAGCAGTAAGATCAACCATTTCAGAATGTCCACAGTTTTTCCGTGGGCCTCTATCCAGTCAGTTATTGCAGAGATATCAGGGAGTGCTGCCATATTCTTCTTACGGACCTAACAGTGTTTAATATGGTTTCCGTATAACACTCTTAACTTTCGATATGTGAGGTTGTTTTATTCTGATTAGCATAAAACCCCCCTTGTTTACATCCTATGCGAATTCTTGCGGAACCCATTCTCAATCAATAAACAAGTAAATCATAAGCAAAATCCTGCATATCACCGCAACCAAATCCTCATGCGGAGCGTGAGCATTCAGGCCACCACCCATTTTTCATCACTGCCAAAAATCACATGGCAACCTCCCTTGTGGGATACTTTTACCGCCCCACGTCGTTACAAAAAAAGAGCCGGTCAGTACCGGTGAACGAAACTGAGATGTAACGAACTGAATGAATCTGCATACAAAAACCTGGGTACAGCGGTTGCCTGTGCCGATAGAAGAAGCGTGGGACTTTTTCTCACAACCGGGTAATCTTGCCCGAATCACTCCGCCCGAAATGATGCTGAAGGCCGAGGGCGGCAATGCGGGGACGGCAATCTATGAAGGCATGAAGCTGAACTTCGTGCTCTATCCCTTCATGATGATTCCCGTGCGGTGGACGACCGAAATCAAGAAGGTCTCGAAACCGGACTTTTTCGAAGACTGGCAGCTTTCGGGGCCTTACGAGCAGTGGCATCACCGCCACCTCTTCCGCGAAATCGAGGGCGGCACGGAGATGACCGACATTGTTGAGTACGCGCTGCCGTTCGACCTTTTCGGCGAAGTGGTCGAGGCGCTGATCGTGGGGCGGCGGCTTGACGAGGTGTTCGAGTACCGGCGGTGCAGGGTTGCTGAAATTCTGGGGACTTTATGAGATGTGAACACTGCATCTGGATTGTTGTCGGAATCGGAAAGAAGAGGTTGGGCTGAAGCCCGGAGTTACTTTTGGGGAATGGCTGCCCCCGGCTTGAAAGCCGGGGCAACATGAATACAAGAGGTCTGAATGTCCGTTGGGCTGAAGTCCACCTGAATGTAAGATCGAATTTCCGGAGTTCTGAGAAAACTGAACGTTCATGGAGAGCATGGAGTCGCAATCCGTACTATCGAATTTCCTGCTGTTCGCGGGTGGCCTGGCGGTGTTCCTGCTCGGTATGAGGGTGCTCAGCGCGGGACTCCGGAAGGCTTCGAGCGGACGGGTCGCGCACCTGCTCTCCACAATTACCGGCAACCCGGTGTCGGCGCTGCTCTCCGGCGCGGCGGCTACCGTGGCCGTGCAGTCGAGCAGCATGGTGATGCTCACCCTGATCGGGCTGGTGCAGTCGCAGATTCTCACCTTTTCGCAGTCGCTTGGCGTGGTGCTCGGCGCGGAGATCGGCACCACCACGATGGCGCAGCTCATCGCCTTTTCGCCGGGCGAGTTCGGATTGCCGCTTTTCGCCATCGGCTTTTTCCTGTCGCTCATCCGGCGGCAGCGAGCCGTGGCGCTTTTCGGCGAGGCGATCTCCGGCCTCGGTTTGCTCTTTTTTGGCCTCAAGCTCATGGGCATGGCGGTTGAACCGCTGCAATCGAGCCCGCAGTTTCTCTCCATTCTGACCACGCTCGAAAATCCCCTGCTTTGCGTGCTGGCCGGTGCGGTCATGACGGCGATTATCCAGAGCAGCGGGGCGTTCATCGCCATTCTCATCACGATGGCGCAGCAGGGTGTGCTGACCCTCGAAGTGGCCGTGCCGCTGATGTTCGGGGCCAACATCGGCACCTGCATCACGGCGGCCATTGGCAGCGCCGGAAGCGTTCGCCCCGCCCGGCGGGTCTTTCTTGCGCAGCTCATGTTCAACGTCACCTACGTCATCGTCTTTCTCATTTTTCTGCCGCCCTGGCTCGACCTGATCCGCGCCATTTCGCCTTCCGATGCCGCCGGAGGGCTGGCGAGGCAGATCGCCAATGCCCACACCTTCTCCAACCTTTTCATGGCGTTGCTGTTTCTGCCGTTCCTGCCGCAGTTCGGGCGGATGCTCGTCAGGATTCTGCCCGACGATCCCGATGAGATGGGGCGGATTCCGGCGGTGTGGCATCTGCGCGACTCGGCACTGGCCACTCCCGAGGTGGCGGTTGGGCTGGCAAGGCAGGAGATTTCGCGCATGAACAAGATTCTCGGACGGATGGCAAGCGCGCTGCCCGTGCCATTCATTGGTGGCGGGAATGGTCACGACATCATCTACAAGCGGCTTGAGGTGAGCGAGGGGCTGATGATGCGCGAGGAGAAGCTCGATTTTCTGGAGCAGAAGGTTACTGCGTACCTGATCCGCGTCATGCAGGAGGCCGTCGGCGAGCCGCTGATCCGGGAGGCGGCGGTGCTTATGGCGCTGGCCAAGGAGATCGAGTCGGCAGGCGATGTGGTCGAAACCCTCTTGGCCGACTTTCCGTCGGGAAAGCTCAATGGCGGCTTGACCGCAGAGGGAAAGGCGGAGATCGAGCGGCTGCACGAACAGGTGTGCCGCGAGATCGCGGCCATGAACTTGGCCATCGAGGAGATGAGTCCCCGCAGGGCCTCGGCGGTGATCGAAGAGGGCAAGGCGTTCGACCGCGTCTTTTTCGAACTCGGATTCTCGCACATGCGGCGCATCAAGAGCCGTTCCGAATCGGAGCGCACGCACGACCTGCACATGGAGCTGCTCCGGGCGCTCGACGTGCTGCATCATCAGGCCATGTCGATGGCACGCACCATCGTTGGCATGGCTGCCGACCGCAATGCGTGAGTCGCTTGTAATTGCGATGGAAAATCGTAAATTGCGCCCGCAAAGAAGATGTTCTTTCACATGATTAGCTGGTGCCGGTTTTAAAGCCGGAGAATAGGGAAGTACGTGAGATTCGTACACTGTACCCGCAACTGTACAACGGAAAACTGCCGCTGGCAGGCATGGCCACATGCCCCAAAGCCGCAGCCGGTGCACGTCACTGCCAGGCTCCTCCACGGAGCGGGCGGGAAGGCTGCATCGATTCAAGCCGTAAAGTCAGGAGACCTGCCAGTTACTCTTTGCTCGGTAACAAGACTACGGGTTAATAGTCAGGCAAAGCGCTTCCGGTACCACCGACTGCACAGCACTGTTTTTCAATGCACCTTCTCTTTTACGTCAAAGGCATGACGCCGCATTGACGCATTTCAGCATTGCCGAACCACAGAGCTGTTTCGACGGGAACCGGGCCAGTCCTTTTCCTCAACCCCTGTCTGTTGATATATCAATCAATTCAACACAGGAAAACAGATGAACAAACGAACGCTTGCCATCCTCATGGCGGCCATGCTCGCAAGCCCCACACTCCACGCCGACGAGACCGGTTCGGACTATGTCAGCAATGAAATCGTTGTGACTTCAAGCAGAGTACAGCAGCCGAAAAAAGAGCTGACCTCGAACATCACCATCATCACCAAAGATGAAATCAGCCAGTCGTCGGCCACTGATCTCAGTGAGCTTCTTTCCGAGCTGAACATCGGTCACATCCAGAAGTATCCCGGAACATCGACCTCTGTAGGCATCCGCGGCTTCAGGACAGAAACCCACGGCAACGATCTGATGGGCAAGGTGCTCGTGCTGCTTGACGGACGCCGTGCGGGCACAGGCAACCTCGCCAAGATCATGACAGCGAACGTCGAGCGCATCGAGATTATCCGGGGCCCAGCCGCCGTGCAGTATGGCTCCGCGGCGATTGGCGGCGTAATCAACGTGATTACGGCAAAGGGTGCGGGAGCGCCGTCGGCGTCGATCGAACAGAAAATCGGCAGCAACGATTTTTCCATGACCGAGGCCACGGTTCAGGGAAAATCAGGGCGCTTCGACTATTCGGGTAGCGTCTCGAAATCGGATTCCGGAAGCTACAAGACGGCCAAAGGAGTGACCTACCAGAATACCGGCTATCAGGATCAGAAGCTGGCGAGTCTGAATGTGGGTTACGAGATTGCCGACGGCCAGCGGATCGGCATGACCGTACACTCGTTCGATGTGGACAAGGCTGGTTCTCCGAGCTATTTCAGCTCGCCCGATCTCAATGCCTATACGGTTCAGAACAACCATTCGGTCGATTTCAGGTATGACGGAACGACCTCCAGCCGGAACCTTTCATGGATGGCCCGCTACTTCACTGGCGAGGACAAGTACCGTTATGTCGATCCGAGCAGCGGGTATGAAAGCAGCAACAACATCGATCAGCGCGGTGCGCAGGCGCAGGTTTCGTGGCAGGCGGGCGCGCTCAGGCTCACCGCCGGATTCGACTGGCTGAAATACGAACTCAATTCGACCTTGACGCCAAGCTGGGCCTCCTATGAAAATCCGGCCGGTTTCGTTCTCGGCAAGTACGGGTTTTTCCATGACCGCCTGATTGTGACGGGTGGCATCCGTTATGACGACTATCGCGTCAGGATGCTCGAAAGCGAAGGCACGTCGAGGAGCAAGGACAACTTCGCGCATCAGGCCGGAGTGGCGTGGCAGGTTAATGATGCTCTCAAGATCAGGGGCTCATTTGCCCAGGGTTTTCGTATGCCTTCGGAGCGTGAACTTGCTGCGCACATACCGGACTGGTACGGAAACCTGTACATAGGAAATCCTGATCTCAATCCGGAATCGAGTGATACCTATGAAATCGGTATGGACCTCACTTGGAAAGGGCTCAATGCTTCACTGACATGGTTCAGCACTGACTATACGAACATGATCGAAGCCAAGTCCATTAACGCTACAACGTTTACCTACGAAAATATCGGAAGCGCCACGGTATCCGGAATCGAAGCCGAGCTCTCGAAAATATTTGCTATAGACAGCTCGTCATGGACGCTCGAACCGTATGCCGAGTACACCTATTTGTTGCGGTATCGCGACAACGAAACCAGCGAAAATCTGCTCTTTACTCCGCAGTGGAACGCCAGCACAGGCCTGAGAGTGCATGACGGCCGTGGTTTCAACGGTGCGTTCAATCTTGCTTATACCGGCAAGACTTTTGTCCAGAACTGGGAGACCGGGTATGGGGAGGTGGTGCCGAAAGGCGGATTTGCGGTGGCTGATCTTTCCGTGTCAAAGAAGTTTCCGTTCGGCGGCAAGAGCGTGAAAGGGTCGGGAATCACGGTCAAGGCCGAAATCAACAACCTCTTCGACCGCGATTACCAGTATGTCATCGGCTATCCCATGCCTGGCCGTACCTTTATTTTCGGCCTCAAGGCGGATATCTGATCATCATCGTCAAGGACGTATCCGGATCGGCAGAGGCTTTGCCGATCCGGCTATGCATAAAATCAATACTGTAACATGTTGTCCCACAATCAGTCTATAAGCGAGAACGAGCGTGACGCGCTCTATAAAGTCATTCTAAGCCGTCGCGACGTGCGCGGCCAGTTTCTGCCCGATCCGGTGCCGGAGTCGGTGCTCCTCCGGGTGCTCGACGCGGCGCACCACGCGCCGAGCGTCGGCTTCATGCAGCCGTGGGACTTCGTCGTCGTGCACGACCTTGCCGTCCGGAAGCAGATCAAGGAGGGATTCGAGATCGCCCATGCCGAGGCCGCCGAAATGTTCGAGGGCGAGAAGCGCGAGCAGTATCGCGGCTTCAAGCTTGAAGGAATTCTCGAAGCGCCGGTCGGCGTCTGCGTCACCTGCGACCGCACGCGTAGCGGCGAGGTGGTGATCGGGCGCACGGCCAATCCGGAGATGGATCTGTACAGCTCGGTTTGCGCCGTGCAGAACCTGTGGCTCGCCGCGCGGGCGGAGAATCTCGGCGTCGGCTGGGTGAGCATCATTCACCACGACAGCGTCCGCAAGGCGCTCGGCATTCCCGAACACATCGTGCCGGTGGCGTGGCTCTGCATCGGCTACGTCAGCTTTTTCCACGAAACGCCGGAGCTGGAGCAGGCCGGCTGGCTGCCGCGCCTCGCGCTCGACGACCTCGTCCATCAGGAGCAATGGTGAAAACTACGGCAACGCCCATGACCAACATCGCCATTCTCGGAACCGCCTCGGACGTAGGCAAGAGCATCGTCGCCACTGCGCTCTGCCGCATCTTCCTCAACGAGGGCATCGACGTCGCGCCGTTCAAGGCGCAGAACATGTCGAACAACTCCGGCGTCACGCCCGACGGCTTCGAGATGGGGCGGGCGCAGATCGTGCAGGCGCAGGCCGCGCGGGTCGCGCCCCACGCCGACATGAATCCCGTGCTGCTCAAGCCCAACACCGACACCGGCGCGCAGGTGGTTCTGCAAGGGCGCGTCTGCACGGACAAGACGGCCCGCGAATACTTTGGCGACACGCGGCGCTGGGCCGAGGCGGCCTTCGAGAGCCTCGAACGGCTGAAGGCGCGGCACGAAATGATCGTGCTGGAAGGGGCCGGATCGTGCGCCGAGATGAACCTCTACGAGCGCGATTTTGTCAACTTCAAGAGTGCCCGCCGGGCTGGGGCGGCGGTGATTCTCGTGGCCGACATCGACCGGGGGGGCGTCTTCGCGCAGGTCGCGGGGACGCTCGCGGTGATTCCACCGGAGGATCGGGCGCTGGTCAAGGGCGTCATTATCAACCGCTTCCGGGGTGACAAGTCGCTTTTCGAGGATGGCCGGAAGATGCTCGAATCGATGACCGGCGTGCCGGTGCTTGGCGTCATTCCTTATTTTCGCGGCTTCACCATCGACGCTGAGGACGCCGTGCCGCTCTCCTCGGTGGTCGATCCGAAGCGCGATCCGGCGTCAGGCAAGATCGGCATCGCGGCGATCTATTTCCCGCACATCTCGAACTTCACCGACCTCTCGCCGCTGGAGCAGGATCCGTCCGTTGAGCTGCACTACCTGCACCATCCGAGGCCGCTCGACAGCTACAAGGCGCTGGTGCTGCCAGGCTCGAAGAACGTGCGCGGCGACCTCGAATGGCTCGAAAAGATTGGTTGGCGCGAGCGGATCGAGGCGTTCCGGGCGAAGGGCGGCGTGATCATCGGTCTCTGTGGTGGCTACCAGATGCTCGGCGCTTCTATCGCCGATCCGTACGGCGTCGAGGGCGCTCCGGGCGCGAGCGCGGGCCTCGCGATGCTGCCAGTCGAGACGGTGCTGGAGCGCGAAAAAGCGCTCTGCAACAGCGTCGGCAAAATTGCCGGAAAATCATTTTTTGTAAGCGGTTACGAGATTCATATGGGCCGGACGACACTTGAGCCGGGCGCGTCGCCACTCGTCGAAGTGACGGAGCGCAACGGCGTCGCGTCCGACGATTTCGACGGCGCGAAGAGCGCCGACGGACGGGTGACGGGCACCTATTTCCACGGCTTCTTTGACCGTCCGGAAGTCCGCGCCTGGTTCCTGCGCCAGCTCGACAGCGGCTACGAACCCGCCACCGCGTCGTGCGCCGCGGATCCCTTCGAGCTGCTCGCCGCGCACTTTTCGGAGAATCTCGATCTCGACGCGCTCTTCGCAATCGCCGGAGTCAAACGGGGGAAGGTATGAACCGCGATCATCTGCTGGCGCACCGCCACGGCGACCGCACAGGCGAGCTGGCGGGCGGCGCAGTGCTTGACTTCAGCATCAACCTCGCGCCGGTCGAGCCGCCTATCCACGTCCTGTCCGCGTCAATCGCTTTTGCGCCTTATCCCTCGATGGAGGGGCGCGGCGTCCGCGACTTCTACGTCAATCGCTTCGGCCTCGACCCGGAGTGTGTGCTCGCGACGAACGGAGCTATCGAGGGTATCTATCTCGCGCCGCGAGCGCTTGGCCTCCGGCGTGTGCTGATTCCGCAGCCTTCGTTTTTCGATTATGGACGGGCCTGTCGTTTGTCTGGCGCGGAGGTTGTTGTGCTTGAACTGAGCGCATCCGAAGGCTTTGCCTTTCCCGGCATCGAGGTACTGTCCGAAGCTCTGGTCGGGTGCGATGCGCTGATCGCAGGCAGCCCGAACAATCCGACCGGTACGCTGATCCCTAAGGAGCAGTTGCTCGCTCTGGCTTGCCGTTTCCCCGACAAGTATTTCATCATCGACGAGGCGTTCATCCAGTTCGCCGAGGCGTTCCCGTCGAACTCGCTCATGCCGGAGATTCGGGCGTTCAAAAACATCGTGGTGATCCATTCGCTCACAAAATTTTACGCCATCGCCGGGTTGCGGCTTGGCGCCATCGTGGCGCACCCGGCGATGATCCGCCAGCTTTACGGTTACAAGGAGCCGTGGACGGTCAACGCCGTCGCAGAGCAGGTTGCCGGGCAACTGCTGCACTGCAGCGACTACGAGCGGGAGGTTCGTGCCATCGTGGCTGAAGGCCGCCGCCAGATTCCGGACGGCCTCGACGGGAACTCCGCGATCACGCTGCATGGCGGCGCGGCCAACTTCTTTTTCGCGTCGGTGAACGATGGCGTCGGCCTCGATGCGCTGCTCGATTTTCTCGCCAGGCAAGGCATTCTCGTCCGGGACTGCCGGAATTTCGAGGGCGTTTCGCCGAGATATTTCCGCTTCTGCATTCGTACATCTGACGAAAATCGCCGCCTCGTTTCGGCGCTGAACGGCTTCGCAAATGGATCGGAGAGCGCGAAAACCGTCGTCGGGGAGGCCGTGGAATGACCGTTTTGCTGCTCCCGCTGGCCTTTCTGCTCGACCTCCTTTTCGGCGATCCGCAGTGGTTCCTGCACCCGGTGCGGCTGGTCGGCAAGCTCGCTTCAAGCACGGAGTCGCTGTTCAGGGGCATATCGTTTCTTCCGCTGAGGATGGCTGGGGCACTGACGGCGGCGGCCGTCATCACGGCGACTGTCGTGACTGTGCTGGCGCTCGTGGTGGCGGCGTTTCTGCTTCATCCGCTTGCTGGCGTCGTCGTATCGGTGCTTTTGCTCTATTTCGCGATTGCGCCGCGCGATCTTTACGACCACGCGTCGGCTGTGCGGGATGCGCTTCGCGCGGGCGATCTCGAACTTGCCCGCCGGAAGGTGGCGATGATGGTTGGTCGTGATACCTCGACGCTCGACGAAGAAGGTGTGGCGAGGGCTGCCGTGGAGAGCGTGGCCGAGAATACGTCGGATGGCGTGACCGCGCCGCTCTTTTACGGCTTGCTTTTCGGCCCTGCCGGGGCGTGGCTCTACAAGGCATCGAATACGCTCGACTCGATGTTCGGTTACCGCAACGAGCGTTACCGGGAGTTCGGCTGGGCCTCGGCGCGGTTCGATGATTTCATGAATTACCTGCCGTCGCGCCTGACGGTTTTGGCGGTTGCGGGCGCGGCTTTTATTTTACGGCTCGATCCGGCGGGTGTTTTCCGTTCGGTGAAGCTGGGGGCGACGTTGCACGAAAGTCCCAATGCGGGCTATCCCGAAGCGGCCTTTGCCGGAGCGCTCGGTGTTACGCTTGGCGGCGAGCGGAGCTACGGTGGAGTCACCAAAACCGTACCGACGCTCGGGCTTCGCGAAGGCGCGATGGATGCCACGACGATCACTGGCGCCATGCGCCTGATGTACGTTGCCTCGGTTCTGTTCATGGCCTGTGGCGCGGGGCTGCTTTTTATTCTTTCCAAGTCTCTACAATCGTAATCAGTTATGTCACAAAAACGGGTTCTTCTCTTCACAGGTAACGGCAAGGGCAAAAGCACGGCGGCGTTCGGAATGCTGTCGCGTGCGCTCGGCCACGGTATGAAAGCTCGTGTCATCCAGTTCGTCAAGGCCCAGGAGGGGGTTGGGGAGGTGCTTTTCTTTACGCGCTTCGAGGATGTCGAGTGGGATCACTACGGCAAGGGATTCCTGCCAACCAATCCCGACAGCCCGATGATGGAGAAGCACAAACAGGCGGCGGAGTTCGGGTTCGAGGAGGCGCTCGACGCGCTGGCTTCGGACGAGTACGATTTCGTGCTGCTCGACGAGGTGTGTTTCGCGCTCTCGAAGGATATCATTCCGCTTGAGCCGCTCATCGAGGCGATTGTCAATGCCGGTGACAAGATCATCGTGCTGACCGGGCGGAACGCGCCGCAGGCGCTGATCGACCTTGCCGATACGGTGACCGAGATGCGCATGGTCAAACACGGCTACGAGCAGGGCTTGCTGTCGCAGGCTGGCGTGGAGGAGTGAACCTGACGCGTCGCTCACATAAAGCGAAAGGTGGCGACGGTTGCCGGCCGATGCTCGTCAAAGGCTCGCCCGCTAACCGGCGGCGCGCGCTGCTGCTGGCCGCGGCCATTCCGTTGTTGCTCGGCCTGTCCCTGCTGCTTGGCCCGTCTGGCGTAGGCTTGCCCGACACAGAGACGATTTCCGGGCGTGCAATCATCGATTTGCGGCTCGGGCGTTTCGTGATGGGAATGCTGGTCGGTGCAGCGCTTTCGACTTCCGGCACGGTGTTCCAGGCGATTCTGCGCAATCCGCTTGCCGAGCCTTACGTGCTTGGCGTGAGCGGCGGTGCGGGACTTGGCGCGGCGTTGAGCATCCTCGTCGGTGGAGGCATTCTCGGTGCGGCGGGTTTGCCGGTCACGGCGTTCTTCTTCGCCGTTATCACCCTTTTCGCGGTCTATGCCATCGCGGGTCAAGGCGGTGGTATGCCTTCGGTATACAGCCTCATTCTCAGCGGCGTGATCGTGAGCGCGATCTGTTCGAGCGTCATCATGTTCCTCGTTTCGACGGCCAACGTCGAGGGGATGCACACCGTGATGTGGTGGATGCTCGGCAACCTTCAGCCCTCCTCGTGGGGTGACCAGCTCATCGCGCTGCTCTTCATCGCAGGCGCATCGGTGGCGCTATGGCTGCTCGCTCCGGCGCTGAACGTGTTGACGCTGGGGCGCGAAATGGCTCACTATCAGGGGCTAAATGCCGGAACGGTGACGGTGTCGAGCCTGCTGCTGGCCACGCTGCTGGCGGCTACGGCGGTCTCGATGGGGGGGATGATCGGCTTTGTCGGTCTGATCGTGCCGCATGTCATGCGGGCGATCTTCGGCCCCGACCACCGCTGGCTGGTGCCCGCCTCGGCGTTCGGCGGCGGCGCGTTCCTCGTTCTCTGCGATGTCATCGCGCGCGTCGTCATGCCTCCCATCGAAATCCCGGTCGGCGTGGTGACAGCGCTGGCGGGTGGTCCGTTTTTCCTCATCGTGCTCAGAAAAAGGATGAAGTATGCCTGGAATGACTGAGCTGGGAGCGCCCGCGCTCGCGTTCCGTGGCGTCACCGCCGGGTACAAGGGGCGCACGGTGCTGCGCGATGTCGATTTCGAGATCGCCGAGGGGGAGTTCGTCTCGCTGATCGGCCCGAATGGCTCCGGCAAGAGCACCCTGCTCAAGACCGCCACCGGTCTGCTCAAAGCGTCGGAAGGCAAGGTTGAGGTGTTTGGGCGCGAGGTTTCGTCGCTCAAGCCGCGCGAACGTGCTTCGCTCATTGGCGTGGTGCCGCAGAAGCTCGAGTCGCCGATGGCTTTCACGGTGGGTGAAATCGTGATGCTCGGGCGCAATCTCCGCGGGCGCTGGACGGGACTGGAGGGGCATGACTACGACAGTGTCGAGAAAGCGATGATCTACACGAACGTGTTCGACCTCCGGGAGCGCCGCTTCAACGAACTGAGCGCCGGAGAGCAGCAGCGCACGGCGCTCGCGATGGCTTTGGCGCAGGAGCCGCGCATCATCATGCTCGACGAATCGATAGCGCACCTCGATATCAACCACAGCCAGGAGGTGCTTCGCATCCTGATGAACATCAACCGCGAGGAGCGAATCACGGTGCTGCTGGTGAGCCACGATCTCAACCTCGCCGCGCAGGTCGCCGGGCGGTTGATGCTCGTGCAGCACGGGCGGCTGGTGAAGAACGGCTCGCCGGAGGAGGTGATGCAGTCGGAGCTGCTCAGCCGCGTCTATGACTGCGAACTGCGCGTGCGACGCGACCCATTCAGCGGTAATCCGGTGGTGAGCGGCGCGCTCGACGAGCTGCTGCGCCGTCCGGCGGTGCGCAAGCGGCTGCACATCATCTGCGGTGGCGGCTCGGGTATCGAGCTCTTCCGGCGGCTCTCCATCGAGGGCTTCGAGCTCACCTCGGGTGTGCTCAACCGGCTCGACTCCGACGCCGAGGCGGCCCGTGCGCTCGATATTCCATGCGTGCTCGAACAGCCCTTCTCGGCGGTCGGCGACGAGGCGTTCCGGCAGGCCGCCGTGATGGTGTCGGAAGCCGACGGCGTGATCATCGGCCCGGTGCCCATTGGCTCCGGCAACCTTGTGAATCTCCGACTTGCCGCCGAAGCGCTCGAAGCGGGCAAACCGGTCTGGATCGCCTCGGGACTCGACAAGCGCGACTACACGCCGGGCAAAGAGGCCGCCGAGATGTCGGCCAGACTCCGCAAAGCCAGAGCGACGGAGTGGAAAGGAATTCAGGAACTGACGGCCATGCTCAACCGGGCGTGGCCGGAATCGCAACATTGAAGATGAAGAAGTACCCGTTCAGGCTTGGCACCTCGTCTTATATCATCCCGGATGACATTCTGCCCAACGTGCGCTATCTCGCGGGCAAGGTCGAAGACATCGAGCTGGTGCTCTTCGAGTCCGACGAGTTCAGCAACCTGCCGTCGCCGGAGGTGATCGCGGAGCTGGTCGCGCTGGCCGGAGAGCACGGTCTCACCTACTCGGTGCACCTGCCGCTCGACGTCTATCTCGGCAGCCCTTTTCGGGATGAGCGGGAGCGCTCGGTGGGCAAGTGCCGCCGGATCATCGACCTCACCGAAGCGCTGCCGAAGTCGGCCTTCGTGATGCACTTCGAGGCGGGCAAGGGGGTGGACATTAACAAATTTTCTGAAGCACAGCGGGAGCGATTCGCGGACAATCTCGCTGATTCAGCGCGGATGCTGCTTGATGGTTGCGGGTATCTGGCCAGCATGTTCTGCGCCGAAAACCTGAACTACCCCTTCGAGATCGTCTGGCCGGTTGTCGAACAGTTCGGCTTCTCGATAACGCTCGACGTAGGCCATCTCGAATACTACGGCTTTCCGACTGCCGACTATCTCGACCGCTACCTCTCCCGAGCAAAGGTGCTGCACATGCACGGTACGACGGACGGCCGCGATCACAACTCGCTGGCCTACATGAATTCCGAAGCGCTCGACATGGTGGTCGAAGCGCTGCGCAAGGTGGAGGGCGAGCCGAAGGTGTTTACGCTTGAAATCTTCTCGGAGGCGGATTTTTTATCGTCGGTTGTGACGCTCGAACGATTTTCGTCATGACTCTTCAATCGCATAATTATTGCACCTATGCCTGAAGTAATCTATGTGACCGGCGGAGCCCGGAGTGGCAAGAGCAGCTATGCGCTGAAGCTGGCCGAGCCATACAAGTGTCGGGTGTTTCTTGCTACTGCCGAGGCGTTCGACGGGGAGATGCAGCGGCGTATCGACAAGCACAAACAGGAGCGCGAAGAGCGCTTTACGACGGTGGAGGAGCCGGTGTATCTCGACAAAGCTCTGCGCGCTTTACCCGACGGGACAGAGGTGGTGCTTGTCGATTGCCTGACCGTGTGGCTGGGAAACATGATGCACTATCTCGGCGATGAAGCGGCGATCAACGAAAGGGTCGACGCCCTGCTCGACGTCCTGAGCGATCCGCCGTGCGACATCATTTTCGTTTCCAATGAAGTCGGTATGGGGATCGTGCCCGAAAACGCGATGGCACGCGAGTTCCGTGACCTGGCCGGAACGCTCAATCGCAAGGTGGCCGAACGCGCCACGCAGGCGTATCTGCTGTGCAGCGGTTTGCCGCTTGTTTTGAAAAAGTAGTAACCAAAAAATCAATCGTTATGACCGACCGTTTCCAGCAGCTTCTCGCCTCTATCAAACCTGTCGATATGTCCATGACGGGCGCAATCCAGGCACATCTCGACGATCTCACCAAACCGCAGGGGAGCCTTGGGCGGCTCGAAGAGATTGCGATGAAGTATTGCATCGCCACCGGTACGACGAAGCCTTCGCTGTCCAAAAAGAAGGTGTTCTGCTTCGCGGGGGATCATGGCGTGGCTGCCGAGGGCGTTTCGGCCTATCCTGCCGAGGTGACGCCGCAGATGGTCTACAACATGCTCGGTGGCGGAGCGGCTATCGACGTCTTGTCGCGGCACGCCGGGGCTGACCTCGAAGTGGTCGATATGGGAGTGAACCACGATTTCGCGGAGCATCCGATGCTGCGCCGCTGCAAGGTAAAGCACGGCTCGGCGAACATGGCCGAAGGCCCGGCGATGAGCATCGACGAGACGCTACAGACGATCATGGCGGGCGCGGAGCTGGCCATCGAGGCGCGTGAGCAGGGGTACGAGCTGCTCGCAACCGGCGAGATGGGCATCGCCAACACCACGCCCGCCACGGCGCTCTACTCGGTGCTGCTCGACCTGCCGGTCGAAGCGATCACCGGGCGTGGCACGGGCATCGACGACGAGCGGCTCCGTCACAAGATCGCGGTCATCGAAAAGTCGATCGAGGTCAATCGCAAGAGTCTCTCGACGCCGCTTGAAGTGCTGGCGGCGCTGGGCGGCTTCGAGATTGCGGGCATCTGCGGGCTGATTCTCGGCGCGGCGTCGGTCGGAATGCCGGTGGTTGTCGATGGTTTTATCTCCAGTTCGGCGGCGGTCTGCGCCATCAAGCTCTCGTGCAAGGTGAGCGACTACCTCTTTTTCAGCCATCTTTCCAACGAGCAGGGGCACCGCGCGGTGATGCAGAAGCTCGGCGCAAGGCCGATCCTCGACCTTGATTTGCGGCTCGGCGAGGGCACCGGTGCGGCGATGGCGATGCAGGTGATCGAGGCGTCGGTGAAAATCTGCAACGAAATGGCTACCTTCAGTTCGGCGGGAGTTTCCGGCAAAAACGACTGATAACATGGACTCTTTTCTCGACATACAGCGGAAGAAAGCCGATGCTGACAGCAAGTTCATCGACTGCAACGGCTTTCGTGTGCACTACAAACTCTACGGCAGTGGCAAGCCGCCGTTCATCGTGCTGCTACATGGCAGCTTTCTGAGCATCCGCTCGTGGCGAGACGTGGCGGCACCGCTCGCCGAGAACGCGACCGTACTCTTGTTCGACCGCCCGGCCTTCGGGCTGACCTCGCGGCCCGTTCCGTCCCGATGCAACGAGGCGCGGTACAGCCCCGAAGCGCAGAGTGACCTTGTCGTGGCGCTGATGGGCAAGCTCGGCATGGATCGCGCCGTCATCGTCGGCAACTCCACCGGCGGTACGCTGGCGCTCCTGACGGCACTCCGCCATCCGAAGCGCGTGCAGGGCCTCGTGCTCGTCGGCGCGATGATTTACAGCGGCTACGCCAACAGTGAGGTTCCTGCCGTGATGAAGCCCTTCATGAAGGCGATGACGCCGGTGTTTTCGCGGCTCATGAAGAAGATTATCATCAGGCTCTACGACAAGAATATCCGCGGGTTCTGGCACGTCAAGTCGCGCCTGTCGGACGAGACGCTCGCCGCGTTCCGGAGCGACCTGATGGTGGGCGACTGGGCGCGCGGCTTCTGGGAGCTGTTTCTCGAAACGCACCGCCTCCATTTCGACAAGCGCGTGGCTTCGGTCTCGACCCCATCGCTCGTGGTGACCGGCGAGTACGACCTGACGGTCAAGACCGGGGAGAGTTTCCGGCTGGCTAAAGAGTTGCCGGGGGCGGAGCTGCTCGTGATTCCCGATTGCGCTCACCTGCCGCAGGAGGAGAAGCCGCGCGAATTCGTCGAGGGAGTGCAGGCTTTCGTCGGGAGGCTCGCCTGATGGTGCGCGGCCTGGTGACCGCGCTCCGCACGCTGACCATTCTGCCGGTGCCTGGCCGGGAGGCCGGGCGGTACAGCGACTCGCTCTACTGGTTTTCGCTTGCCGGTCTGGTCATCGGTACGCTCGAAGCGTTGCTCGCTCGTGTCGGGGTGCTCGCCGGATGGTACGAAATTGCAGCGCTTTTGGCGCTTGGGGGCGGTATCGTGCTGACGCGGGGATTGCACGCCGACGGCCTCGCCGATCTTGCCGACGGCTTTTTCGGCGGACGCAACCGCGAGGCGGCGCTGCGCATCATGAAAGATCCCAACGTCGGCTCCTTCGGCTCGCTGGCGCTCATTCTCGTGATGCTCTTCAAATTTGTCTGTCTCCTCGAACTGGTTCGCTACCAGGCGTTCGGCACGCTGACGGCTGGCGTACTGCTCGCCCGCACGGGGCAGGTGCTTCTTGCCTCATCGTTGCCCTACGCGCGTGCCGAGGGCGGCACGGCGACCGCCTTCGTCGAGGGCGCGGGATGGCCGCACTTCCTGGTCGCGCTAGGCTCCGCCTTCCTTTTTCTTCTCTATCCGGTTGGCTTCGGCTGGCAGCGGGCGCTTTTTCTCTTGGCGAGTGCTGTCGTGTCAACGCTTGCGCTCGGCCTTCTGAGCCGCCGCAAGATCGGAGGCGTCACTGGCGACGTGCTCGGCGCGTGCAGCGAACTGACCGAGGCGTTCGTCTGGTTCGCCGCCGTCCTCTCGCTGCGATTTCCGTTATTGAGCATGATATAACCCTTGGGCGGGAGCGACAGGGCTTTTCCGGCGAGCGTTGCTTCTCAGTCGTCAGATGGTTATAATTGGGGCGCATAAATAATAGTTATCAGCAACAAGATCAGCGTAAGAGATATGAGTAGTGATATGATCGTCACGTTTGGCGGCGGCAAGAAGGTCAATGCCGAGTTCCGGGGATTCACCATCAAGACCGACCAGTCGGAATACGCCGGTGGCGAAGGTTCCGCGCCTGAACCGTTTACCCTTTTCCTCGCCTCGATCGGCACCTGCGCGGGTATTTTCGTTTTGTCCTTCTGCCAGAGCCGCGGCATTCCGACCGATGGCATCAGGGTTGTCCAGAGCCACGAGCCGAGACCCGATGGCCGGGGCATCGGCAAGATCACCATCACCATCGAACTGCCGCCGAGCTTTCCCGAAAAGTACAAGGATGCGGTGATCAACGCGGCAAATCTCTGCGCGGTCAAAAAGCATATCATGGAACCTCCGGCCTTCGAGGTCAAGACCGAAACCGTCGGTTCCTGAGCGTTTTGCCGTTTATCGATCATTGATTTTTTCCGTTGGAACCAGCTTCCGGTTTAGCCGCCGGGAACTGGTTTCCGTTTCAAATGATACTCCGCTATGAAAAACTCTCGCGCAGGCAGACCGCTCCAGAGCCGTTCTGTTGAAGAGATTCCCGGCGTCACCTGCTTTTTGCCCGAAGGCGTTCCGCCGGCGCGGCTCCAGAATGTTGTGCTGTCGGTCGATGAGGTCGAAGCGCTGCGGCTTGCCGATCTCGAAGGAATGTACCACGCCGATGCCGCAGACAAGATGAAGGTCTCCCGGCAGACCTTTGGCCGCATCATCAAGTCGGCGCGCAAAAAGGTGGCCGATGCGCTGGTTGGCGGCAAAACCATCTGTATCGAAGGGGGAAAGATCACCGGAAGTTGCCTGACCGGCGAGTCTGGGGAGCCAGCTGTCTGCATCTGCCTCCACTGCGGCTACGAGCAGCCGCACGTGCCCGGCGTGCCCTGCCGGACGGCCAACTGCCCGCACTGCGGCAAAATGCTGATTCGCAAGGGGAGGCACAGCCGTGTCGATTGAAAGGGGGATGGCGTTTTCGGTGCTGCCGACGCCGCGCATCCATTTCGGGACGGGAACGCTCTTGAAGCTTCCGGCTCTCACCGCCGTGTATGGGCGGAATCTGCTGCTCGTCACGGGCCGCCAGACGTTACGGCGCTCACCTGCGGCGTCGGGAATTTTCGATGAACTCCGTCGCGCCGGGCTAGAGGTTACCTGTCTCGAAGTCGAGCGCGAGCCGTCGCCGGAGCTGATCGATGACGCTGTGGCGCTCGGCCGCGTGAAGCCATTCGATGTTGTGGTGGCTATCGGCGGCGGCAGCGCCGTGGATGCCGGAAAGGCGATTTCGGCGATGCTGCTTCAGCGCGATCCGGTCGAGCGCTTCATCGAGGGGCAGCCCGGCTTTACGCCGCACGACGGGCGCAAGGTTCCTTTCATCGCCGTGCCGACCACCTCCGGTACGGGCACAGAGGCGACGAGCAATGCCGTCATCAGCCGCGTCGGGCCGGGCGGCTACAAACGCTCGCTGCGCCACCCGACATTCGTGCCGAACGAGGCGATTATCGATCCCGCGCTTATGACCTCCGCTCCACCCGAGCTGACCGCCGCGTCGGGCATGGATGCCTTTACGCAGCTCCTCGAAGCCTATCTTTCGCCTTTTGCCAGTGCCTGGACCGATGCAATCTCATGCAGTGGCCTGGAGTGCTTCAGCCGCTCTTTCGAACTGGCCTGTGGCAAAGGCGCGGGTGATGTCGCCGTCCGCGGCGACATGGCTTACGCGGCGCTCATGTCGGGCATCGCGCTCGCGAATGCTGGCCTCGGGATTGTGCATGGATTCGCCTCGTCGGTCGGCGGTCTGTTCGACATTCCGCACGGCACGCTCTGTGCGACCTTGCTCGCCGAATCGACGCGCGAGAACATTCGCCAGCTCAGAGCCTCGGAGGGCGGCGAGCCGGGCTTGCACAAGTTTGCCAACGCCAGCCGCATCCTCACCGGTAGCGTGACAGGCAACCTCGTGGATGATTGCGACCGACTTGTCGAACTGCTCGAAAGGTGGCAGGAGCGTTTTGTTTTTCCGCGCCTTGGTGAGTTCGGCGTGAGCGAGAGCGATTTCGCGGAGATTATTGCTGCCACCCGGAGCAAGAGCAACGCCGCACCGCTCGATGCGTCGGCGATGCGTCGGATTCTGGCAGCAAGGGTGTAAGGAAAAGATCAGTCGGATCGCTCTGATCTGGCGGAAGAACTACGCCTCAAAAATCTGATTTTTCGCCTCTCGTTTTCCACCAGTCGTCGCCGTAGTTGTAGTACATCTCTTCGCCTTCGGCGATGTTGCGCAGGGCGTAGATGATCAGTTCCGCGCCGCTGGGGCCGTCTTCGCGGTAGTAGGCGACGTTGGGGTTTGAGGAGTGGTTGAACATCATGCCGTAGCCCATCGCAATGAGTCGGCGGTCTTCGGCGCTGCCGTAAAAAACGTAGTTGAGCAGTTCGCCGCCGATGTCCTTGTCGGTTACTTCGAGTGCCGGGCAGCGCTCGATGATGTCACCTTCCTTGATCGGAGTGAGCGCGAATGCGCCGCGTCCGGCGACCGTCGATGGGCCGATGCGCACGCTGCCACGGCAGACTTTCTCCTGTTTGTTGCGGAAAGCGTTGACAAGAAAAGCTCCTGCTCCCGCTCCGGCGGCGAAGATGATGGTCGCTATAAAAAAGAGAAGAGGTGTCATGCGATTCCGGCTGTCGATGAAAAAGCTGAAAATACGAATCTCATGATTGAATTCATCGGGTGGCTGCCGGAGCAATCAGGAATGTTTTCTCCGGCAGATCGGTTCGAGTCGGAGAGGTTTTTTCCTAACCATGTCTGAAGGCTTGTGTCGATGATGGATCAAGTGGGTCAAGCCGTTCTCTCCGTCGATGGGGTGTCGAAAAGTTACCTGATGGGCGAGGTGACCGTGAAGGCTTTGCACGACATTTCGCTCGAATTCGGGGCGGGCCAGCTGGTGGTGCTGCTCGGCGCTTCGGGCAGCGGCAAATCGACGCTGCTCAACATCGTCGGCGGCCTCGATGTGCCCGATTCCGGCACGGTATCGTTCAAGGGCCAGGACATTAACGCCAAGGGCGAGGCTGGTTTGACCGCCTTTCGTCGCCGCTCCATCGGCTTCGTGTTCCAGTTTTACAACCTCATCGCAAGCCTCTCGGCGCTCGAAAACGTGCAGCTCGTTACGGAGCTGGTCGAAAATCCCATGCCGCCGGAAGAAGCGTTGCGGCTCGTAGGGCTCGGCGACCGCATCAATCATTTCCCTTCGCAGCTCTCGGGTGGCGAACAGCAGCGCGTCGCCATCGCCCGCGCCGTCGCCAAGCGTCCGGAGCTGCTGCTCTGCGACGAACCCACCGGCGCGCTCGACTACAGCACCGGCAAGCTGGTGCTCGAAGTGATCGAAAAAGTCAATCGGGAACTCGGTACCACCACGCTGGTCATCACGCACAACGTCTCGATCTCCGGCATGGCCGACCGCGTCATCACGTTACGGAGCGGCGAAGTGGTCGAAGATCGGCGGAATGAGAAGAAGATTTCGCCTTCGGAGTTGTCGTGGTGAGAGTGGGGGACAACGTGGCGTTGATTTCAGCTATGCGAGTTGTTTCTTTTCTGATTATGTTTTTTTATTAGAAACTTCTTTAAATGATTACGTTATTAGTAATGATAGTGAATCAGAATAATACATCGTCAGGTTGAGAGAAAAGGTTTTTTAAGGTTTGGAGATAAATGATTCTGTGAGTGTTTTTGTTCTTTGATAAGAGGTTTTTTATATGGAAAAGATATAATAAATGTTTGGCTGAAATATAAAAAAAGGCAATAGTGAAAGATACACGCAAATATTCAGTTTACCCTAGCGATCTTCATCTCCCTACGGCTTTTAGGCGATCTGCAGAGTACCTCAAGCAGTGTGGGTACGAAGAGGAAAAGGATGATTCACGTGACTGTGTGATGTTCTCTTTGAGGCTCGGAGACGAGCGGCGGCTAAACGCTTATACGTTTGATGAGTTCATGCAACTGTTTGAGGAGTATCCGTACGCTTTGCCTATTATGACGCATTCCCATTGGGTCAAGAATAACGGATTGATTACCCTTGACTTAGAAATCAGCTCTTCTGGATTAGAAATTGGCGTGTCATCACACGAGATTGCTGTGGTTTCTGGAATCCATGATCGTTTAGCCCAGCTATTCAAAGCGCACAACCCACCTAAATTGAAATCTACAACGCTATCGCGCTACAATCTAAAGAAATCGATTTTCCTTGCTCATCGCTTCGACGAGCAAGGAAAAGATATTGCTTGGAAACTTAGTGCCTTTCTAAGTCGTCTTGGGTTTGACGTTGTGGAAGGTGAGGGATACGAAACACAGAATATTCCCGACAAAGTAGCCGCACGCATTCGTTCCCAAGATATTCTGCTTGCTGTGATAACTTCTGGTGACGCGTCTTGGGTTCTAAGCGAGATCGCTTTCTCCAAAGGTCTCAACAAATACATCATTATTTTGTGTGAAGAAGGTCTCTCGTTTAATAAAGGGATCATAGGAGGAGACTATGAGCATCTTCCTTTCCCGAAGGACAGGGTAGAAACGACCTACAGCGATTTGCTCTACACTTTGCCTTCATAGAGAGTTGGAGGGACGCGGAGGCCTAAAAAGACGTATGGAAAGACACAAGATATTTGAACAATATGAAGCCAGATCATAGACTCTGCAACCTCGACAAGAAAGAGATCGAGGAAAACCTACCTGCCATTGCGGAGATCGTCGCGAAGCCCAAATACATTTGCCAGAGGTGCGCGAGGGTGTCGAAAAAGAAGAGGAATCTTTGCAAGCCGAAGAAGTTGCCTTCACCTTCAAAGGATTAGTCTCCTGTCCTTCCAATCCCGCCGCACTGATTTTTCCTTGTACTTGTCCTTGTTTGTTATTACTCCAGCGACAATAAATCGCAAATATTCCAAAAAGAAGAAATTGGGCTAAAGCCCTGATTTATTTTGTGTTATCCATAAACCCCGGACTGAAGTCCGGGGCAATTGTCAAGAGTTTTAATCGCCGGAGCATTACCATCACCCTAATCCTGCACAAAAAAAGCCCTCCCGGTGTCGAATCGGGAGGGCTTTGATAGTCGTGACTCCGGTTGCGTTTTTCAGAGCAGGGGAGCGATGACGAGGGCGACGACGGCGATGAGCTTCATCAGGATGTTGAGGCTCGGGCCGCTGGTGTCCTTCAGCGGGTCGCCGACCGTGTCGCCGACGACTGCCGCTTTGTGGGTGTCGGAACCCTTGCCATAAACCACGCCGTCGAATTCGATGTTACCTTCGATGCGTTTCTTGGCGTTGTCCCAGGCGCCACCGGCGTTGGACTGGAAGATAGCCATCAGCACGCCGGAGGAGGTCACGCCAACCAGAAGGCCGCCGAGCATCTCCTTCGAAGTGAAGCCGACCGCGACCGGAACGAGCACACCGAGCAGGCCAGGAAGAATCATCTCCCTGATGGCCGCTTTGGTCGAGATGTCCACGCAGTGAGCGAACTCTGCTTGCGCGGTGCCTTCGCGCAGGCCGGGAATTTCGTTGAACTGGCGACCAACCTCGCGGATCATGTCCGAGGCGGCGCGTCCCACGGCGCCCATTGCCATGGCGCTGAAGATGAAGGGCAGCATCGCGCCGATGAGCAGGCCAGCCATGATGACCGGCTGGGTGACGTCGAGGGCGCCGATGTTGGCCTGCTGGCGGAAGGCGGCGAAGAGGGCGAGCGCGGTCAGGGCAGCGCTGCCGATGGCGAAGCCTTTGCCGATGGCGGCGGTGGTGTTGCCGACGGCGTCGAGTTTGTCGGTGCGTTCACGCACTTCGCGGGGCAGTCCGGCCATCTCGGCGATGCCGCCCGCGTTGTCGGAGATCGGGCCGTAGGCGTCAACGGCGAGCTGGATGCCGGTTACCGACAACATGCCGAGCGCGGCGATGGCGATGCCGTAGAGTCCTGCGAAATACGACGAAGCAACGATGGCTATCGAGAGCACGATGATCGGCAGGCCGGTGGACATCATGCCGAGGCCGAGCCCCGCAATGATGTTGGTGGCCGAACCTGTGATGCTCTGGCGGGCGAGGCCCACGACCGGTTTGTTGTCGGTCGAACAGTAGTACTCGGTGATGATGCCGATCAGGACGCCAGCCGCCAAGCCGATGATGACCGCCCAGAAAACGTTCAGCGAGGTGTAGGTCATCCCATCGGCCACCCAGGTCGCGGGAAGCATGCGGTCGATGATGAAGTAGCTCAGGATTGCCATGATGATCGAGGCGCCGAATTCGCCCATGTTGAGGCCGGTCTGGGGGTTGCCGCCCTCGCTGACCTTGACGAAGAACGATCCTGCGATCGAGACGATAATACCGACGGCTGCGATGACCAGCGGCAGCATGACGCCTGCCACAGGGCTGACGCCCATGGCGTTGAATACCGGCACGAATGCCGCGCCGAGCACCATGGTGCCGATGATCGAGCCGACGTAGCTCTCGAAGAGGTCAGCGCCCATACCTGCGACGTCACCCACGTTGTCGCCCACGTTATCGGCGATGGTGGCCGGGTTGCGCGGGTCGTCCTCCGGGATACCCTCGTACACCTTGCCCGCGAGGTCAGCGCCGACGTCCGCCGCTTTGGTGTAGATGCCGCCACCAACGCGGGCGAACAATGCGATTGACGAAGCGCCAAGCGAGAAGCCCGAAATCAGGTTGATCACTTCAGCTACATCGGTGAACATGCTCGAATAGATGATGAAGAGGATGGACAGGCCCAGTACACCGAGACCGACTACCGAGAGTCCCATCACCAGACCACCGGAGAACGCGATGTTGAGCGCATCCGCCAGACCCGTGCGAGCCGCATTGGTGGTACGGACGTTGGCTTTGGTGGCCACCCTCATGCCGAAGAAGCCTGCAAGGGCGGAGCAGAAAGCACCCACGATGAAGCTGACGGCGATGATTGGGGAGGTCCCGGGACGGTTGCTGTTGGCGAAGGCAAGGAGAATGGCGACGGAGATGACGAAGATGATGAGCACTTTGTATTCCCGTTTCAGGAACGCAAGTGCTCCATCTGCAATGTGGCCCGCGATAACGGCCATCGTTTCGGTGCCTTCAGGCTGGCGGGAAATCCACGATGCCCTTGTGAAGGCGTACAACAAGGCAAGAACACCACTTACAGGAATGGCATACAAAACAAATTGTTGGTCCATATTCTTTACTGTTAGGATTGCTTGTTACCTGAGAAAAACGGCGAGAACAAGAACATCAGGCTTGCGGAAAGCCTTTGGATGAGGAGGGCGAAGCTCGTGATGGGTGCTTCGATGGGAGGAGTGGCTTGACCATCTGATTTTTTTTACATCGAGCATAATCGATCATAGCGACTTGAAAATTTACACTTTATGGCTCTCTATTCATAGTTTTTGTGGTTGTTGGGGCAAAATTTCGGCAACTTTACCGGGCCCCTCATCAATTACCGTTACCCCAGGTGGTTGTGTATTTCTTTATGCAGAATGTATACCCGAAAAAGTGTTTCCACTATTGTATCGATATATGCCGTTATAATCATGATTTTGTTTCGTGGCTGTTTTGGTGATATTGTTTTTTCCTGATGAGATACCGGAAAAAGATGCTACTTTCATCAATCCTGTTATACAGCAGGGCTGTTCTTTATCAATCGCTGTTCTTTGTCAGTTTTATTATGCTCCTGCTGTTGGCAGTCTTTCTGTAATACAAGTAACACAGAGAAAAAAACAGAGCAATGAAACAACCAACCAAAGCTAAATGGATCGTCAGGGCCACATCGGCGCTGGCGGGACTTGGGGTCTTGCTTTCAGCGTCACAAGCGTATGCAAGCGAGGCCGATCTGGTATTGCCGGATTTAAGCTCGGTATCCTTTTTGGGCGGAATACCTGGCCACACGTTGTTGATGTATGGTCTTGTGGTATGCCTTTTTGGCATGATTTTCGGTTTGATTCAGTATCAGGGAATCAACAAGCTGCCCGTTCATGCGGCCATGAAGGAGATCAGCGACCTGATCTACGAGACTTGTAAAACCTACCTCATTACCCAGGGCAAATTCATCATTATCCTCTGGGCTCTTGTCGCGGCAATCATCGTTGCCTATTTTGGCGGCCTCAACCATCTCGCACCTGACAAGGTTGTCTTCATTCTCGCCTGCAGCCTTCTCGGTATTGCCGGCAGTTACACGGTCGCCTGGTTCGGCATGAGGATCAACACCTTCGCCAACTCCCGTACCGCATTCGCCAGTCTCGGCGGCAAACCATTTCCGACTTACGCCATTCCGCTTCGCGCCGGCATGAGCATCGGTATGCTGCTTATCAGCATCGAGCTGTTCGTGATGCTCTGCATCCTGCTCTTCATCCCGGTCGATTATGCTGGCCCATGTTTCATCGGTTTCGCTATCGGTGAATCGCTTGGCGCTTCGGTGCTGCGTATCGCTGGCGGTATCTTCACCAAGATCGCCGATATCGGTTCCGACCTCATGAAGATCGTCTTCAAGATCAAGGAGGACGACGCCCGCAACCCTGGCGTTATCGCCGACTGCACGGGTGACAACGCAGGCGATTCCGTCGGGCCGACGGCTGACGGTTTCGAGACCTATGGTGTGACCGGCGTTGCTCTGATCTCCTTTATCCTGCTCGCCATCAAGGATCCTTCGATCCAGGTTTCACTGCTCGTCTGGATTTTCGCCATGCGTCTCGTCATGATTGTTGCCAGCGCCGTGTCTTACTGGGTCAATGACGCCCTCGCCAAGATGAAGTATGGCAACGTCGACGAAATGAACTTCGAGAAACCGCTGATCACTCTCGTCTGGCTTACCTCGATCGTTTCCATCGTCCTGACCTACATCGCATCCTATATGCTGATTGCCCAGCTTGGTGACGGCACGATGTGGTGGAAGCTTGCCTCGATCATCACCTGCGGCACGATTGCCGGTGCGCTCATTCCCGAGCTGGTCAACAGGTTCACCTCAACCGAGTGCGCCTTTGTCCGCAACGTCGTGCAGTGCTCCAAAGAGGGTGGCGCTGCGTTGAACATCCTTTCCGGTCTCGTTGCCGGTAACTTCAGCGCCTACTGGATGGGCCTGGCGATTATCGTGCTTATGGGGGCAGCCTTCGGATTCAGCACTCTCGGTCTTGATGTGATGATGCTCGCGCCTTCCGTGTTTGCTTTCGGTCTCGTTGCCTTCGGCTTCCTCAGCATGGGCCCGGTCACCATCGCGGTTGACTCTTACGGGCCGGTTACCGATAACGCGCAGTCGGTTTATGAGCTGTCGCTGATCGAAACCCTTCCGAACATCTCGAATAGCATTGAAAGCGAGTTCGGTTTCAAGCCCGATTTCGAGAACGCCAAGCGTTACCTCGAAGCCAACGATGGCGCAGGCAACACCTTCAAGGCGACCGCCAAGCCGGTGCTGATCGGTACCGCCGTGGTCGGTTCGACGACGATGATTTTCTCGATCATCATGATTCTGACCGGCGGCCTTGCCGATACAGGAGCCATCGCGAAGCTCTCCATCCTGTGGCCCCCGTTCCTGCTCGGCTTGCTGATGGGCGGCGCGGTGATCTACTGGTTCACCGGCGCTTCGATGAACGCCGTGACTACCGGTGCGTACTATGCCGTCGAGTTCATCAAAAAGAACATCAAGCTTGATGGCGTCACCAAGGCTTCGACAGAAGACAGCAAGAAGGTTGTCGAAATCTGCACCAAGTTTGCGCAGAAAGGCATGATCAACCTCTTCCTGACTATCTTCTTCAGTACGCTGGCCTTTGCCTGTCTCGAATCGTACTTCTTCATCGGCTACCTGATCTCCATCGCGCTGTTCGGTCTGTATCAGGCCATCTTCATGGCCAACGCCGGCGGCGCATGGGATAATGCCAAGAAAGTGGTCGAGACCGAACTTCATGCCAAAGGCACCGAACTGCACGATGCAAGCGTGGTCGGCGATACGGTGGGTGATCCATTCAAGGATACCTCTTCGGTTGCGCTGAACCCGATCATCAAGTTCACCACGCTGTTCGGTTTGCTTGCCATCGAGCTTGCGATCAAACTGCCAACCATGGTCTCTGTTTCGCTGGCGGTTGTTTTCTTCCTGCTTTCGCTTGTTTTTGTACACCGCTCCTTCTTCTCCATGAGGATCGCCGTGGACAAGGACTGAGCTTGCGTCACAGTGTTGCCAGCCTTTAATGGCAGGTATTTCGAGGACCGTGGATGCGCGGTCCTCTTTTTTTTGTATATCTCGGGCTTTACTGATGCTCTGTCTTTTGATGTGTTACGTTAGTGCTATATTGATATTTGATTGTGTATTGTGTTGTTTTTTGTTCTTTTTGGGTTTTTTAGTTATGTAGTTATTTATATATAATTTAAAAAGCGTTTGTTTTTTTATATTGTTTTTGCTAGAATTCAAACAAGGAGTTTGAGAGTGTGTGTGAGGGCAGAAAAGATGTAGTAAATTTTTGTGTTTTTGTTTTATGATATTATTTTATTAAACGTTGAAATATATATATGTATTATATGGGAGCTGAAATGTTTTCAAGGTCTTTGATTAGGCACTTGAGGTTGTTTTGATGGAGTAAGCTTTTTTTATCTGATAGGCGGTTGTGGTGTGTGTGGCTATGGCTGTCGGGGTGCCGGGACTCAATATTGTTTTGAGTCCTGGTTCTGTTTATTTGTTGCTCTTTTGGGTTTTTTCAGTGATTCCGACAATTATTTTTTGTTCTGATCCATTAAATTTCTTTTGCGAAACAAAAAGGAGAAAAAAATGAAAAAAATTCTTTCAGCAGTGCTTCTTGCTCTCCTCTGCGGAAGCGGTAACGCATTTGCAATGGATAACGTCGAAGGTCCCAATGTCAAGAAGTTCAGTCTTGGTTACGAAGGTATTTTGGCGGGAAACATTGTTCAGGGATTGAGCTCTCGCTACTGGTTCAACAACAATGTCGGTGGTGAGTTGAATGTTTCCTATGGCAGACTGGGTATAAATTATGATGGCACGCCTATCGATGATTCTCATGTCAGCCTGCTGATGGGATCGGCAAAAATCATGTATGCACCTGTTGTGAGGTCGCACAGCCGTTTTTATGTCGGTCTTGAAGGCGGTATCGGCAATGTTGGTATTGAGGAAAACGATCAAGATGCTTTGCCGGGAACCGATGTCACCGTCTATACCATCAGCCCGCTCATTGGCTCTGAGTTCTATTTCGCAGAGTTCCCTGAGCTTGGTCTGAACTGGGAAGTTGGTTACAGATTCCAGACGGTCAACATTGACAACGATGGTGATGATATCGATCTTAAACTCGACGGAACCTTCGTGACGGTCGGTGCTCACTACTACTTCTAAGAGTAGCATGAAAAGCCGTATCTGAAGTACGGTTATGTAACAGACGAGACCGCCTCAAGACTAAATGAGGCGGTCTTTTTTTGCGTGGAATCGAAAAATATGATCCTGGCACGGAGCAACGAGGCCATTGTTACTTCGGTGAGTTATGGCTTATTGCATTACGCTGATCTTCAGCAATAGCGGCAGGTGGTCGGAGTAGCCGCCTTTGAACTTGCCTCGTTTGTAGGTGGAATAGAGCCCTTTTCCGAACCGGTCGAACATCGCCGGAATGGAGAAAACCCGGAAGCTCCTTTTGTCGATTGAGAGCCCCTTCTCGTCGAGCAATGTGGCTGAAACCAGCATCTGGTCGATCTGTTCCCAATGATTCCGGTAAAAGTAACTACCGGGAGATGACGCCTCGTTCCAGCAGTTGTAAAGAAGTCTGCTGCTGGCATGCCGAACCGCTTTTCTGTCGAATGATGAGCCGAGAACGTCTTTGACCGAATGATTTTCAGGTTGATCGTTGAAATCGCCCATGACGATGATCTCGCTCTGTGGATTGCAGGTTCTGAGGCTGTCAACGATGTGCCGTGCAACTCTTGCGGCTGCGATGCGATTCGTTTCGCTCCACTTGGTGTCGAACGAGCGCGAAGGCCAGTGATTCAGCACGATGGTAAAGTGGTTGCTGGAAGCCGTGAAGCCGGCAGCGATGACGAACCGGGTGCCGCGTCTGTCATTTAGGCGTACCTTATAGGGCTTCGAACCGGTGAATTTCACTGTGCCAGGATTCCATGCAAGGCCAATGTCGATGCCTCTCGGATCGGGACTTTCGTGATAGTCGATGGCGTAAGTGGCGCGGTCGAGAGCCGCCAGCGTGCCCGCGAAAACCTGCCGGTTTTCGGTTTCAGCAAATGCCACAATATCCGGATATTTCCCATACTCGCGCTCGGCCCTGATCGCGTTGAAGACCTGTGCGATGCGTAACCGTTTCAACAGCAACTTTTTTTCCGTCCAGTGTGCCTTGCCCATTGGTGTGAACTCCTGGTCATCAACCTTCGGATCGTTTTTCGTATCAAAAAGGTTTTCGACATTCCACCACATGGCGACAATCTGCTGCGGTTGCTCTTTGCTCATTCCGTTTCGTGATGGAGCGCACAGACAGGTAAGGAGTAGTAAAAAAAGAGTGCTTGTGCCGGAAAATTTCATCAGCATCCCGGATCGGCGGCTTGTGAATTACAGGTAAGATTTATTATTGTAACAATATAAAGTTTATCCATTTCTTATGGGTCAGTGCTGTTGAACCAGAATTAAAATTTTCATGAAGCGTTTTGTTTTCAGTGGTTTTGCTGTGTTTATGCTTGCTGCTCCTGTGACGGGGAATTGCCAGGATTATCAAATGAATGACTCATCACCGGAAGCATCTGTCCGGCGGGACGCGGATACTGATAAGGATGCTGCCAAAAAAGAGTATCTCATCGCGATGAAATACTATTATGGCCGTGATGTGGATCGTGATTATGCCGAGGCGCTCAAATGGCTCAGGTTGTCAGCCGCGAAAGGCAATGATGCTGCGGAGTACGCAATAGGATTCATGTACCAGAAGGGACTGGGTGTTTCGCAAGACTATGCCGAGGCGATGAAATGGTACCAGCTCGCAGCTGCCAATGATAACGATAATGCCCAGAACCAGATCGGTTATATGTATCATCATGGATGGGGTGTAGAGACTGATTATGCCGAGGCGATGAAATGGTACCGCATATCGGCTGCCAAAGGTAATTTCGCTGCTGAAGACAATATCGGGGTGCTCTATGAACATGGTCAGGGCGTAGAACAGGACTATGCTGAGGCAATGAGATGGTACCGCATATCGGCAGCCAAGGGTAACGGCGAGGCTGAACTCAATATTGGCAATTTTTACCAGCATGGTTTGGGCGTTGAGCTTGATCTTAACAAAGCTGTAAAATGGTATCGGTCGGCAGCGGCCAAAGGCAACGAGGAAGCGGCGCAAAAGCTCAATGCCATGAAGAGCGGCAGTGTGTTGCCTGACGCGCACCATGAGTAAGCCGGATGCGTCTTATCCAAATGCCGATTGAAATCGGAAAATTGAACCGGCCGTTGATTTCGATCTGGGCAGGGATGGGCTATCACCAGGGTTTGACAGCTCCGGGGCGCCTTGCCCGGCGAAGTTTTTTCTTTAGGTTTAAGCGTTCGATACTTAACTTAGTCGGGAATTTTCAATCACCTTGACCCGGTCGTCCGGCGGTTCTCTGGAGTATGAGCAAAAAGTTCGACGTAAAGGAGCAGGCGAGGGATATCCTCGAAGAGAATCTCGATATGGAGGCTGTCATCTATCTTGGCAGGATTTCCGAGGAGATGGAGCTGATTTTCAGCAGCAATCCGACCCCTTCCTTTGCCGACGTCCAGCGCATCGTGACCGATTATTTCACCACTGATGGCCGTCCGGCAGGATTCATCGAGGACTGGCTCCGCACGGCGGACGAGCACACCCGCTCGCGCGGCCTGGACGAGACGGAGCGCCCCAAGGCGATTCTTTCCGATCTCGGCGTGTTTCGTTTTATGTGGTTCCTTAAGGAACGCGGATTGACCGAGGAGCAAATCAATATTGTTTTGACGGGAGCCGTGCAGCAGGCGACCGGCCAGTCGGAAGAGTGAACTTTTACCAGTGCCGACTCGTATGAACCGGTACTTATTCCATGCAAAACCAATACAGAAGTCATTTACATCGATGAACAAGATTACACTGCTTCACGAGGGCAAGGCCAAGAAAGTCTGGCAGACCGAAGACCCAGACCTCATCATACAGGAGTTCAAGGACGACGCGACTGCCTTCAACAACAAGAAGAAAGGTTCTATCGCCGACAAGGGTGTGACCAACAACGCTATCGCCAGCCGCCTGTTCACCATGCTCGGCGAAAACGGTATTCCGACTCACTTCGTCAGCAAGCCTAACGACCGTGACATGCTGTGCAAGAAGCTTGACATCGTTCTGATCGAGGTGGTCACGCGCAACGTCGCCGCCGGTTCCCTGGTCAGACGCTACGGTTTCAAGGAAGGCACGGTGCTCGCAAAACCCATTGTCGAACTGTACCTCAAGAACGACGACCTCGACGATCCGCTGATGAACGAGGATCACGCCGTCGCGCTCGGACTCGGTACCTACGAAGAGGTGGCCCAGCTCAAGGAGATGGCCGAAAAAATCAACAGCCTGCTCGTACCGTGGTTTGCCGAGAGGCATCTGCGCCTGGTCGATTTCAAACTCGAGTTTGGCCGACACAAGGGCGAGATTCTGCTCGGCGACGAGATCAGCCCTGACACCTGCCGGTTCTGGGACGCCGAGTCTGGCGAGAAGCTCGACAAGGACCGTTTCCGTCTCGATCTCGGCGGCGTCGAGGATGCCTACTCCGAGGTCAAGCGCCGCGTGCTGGAACAGTAAGCCATCGATGCCGGAACTCTCATCAATGCTTGAATCCGTAATCGCCTATCTGCAGCAGGCCGACCCTTCGTCGGTCTATGCGGTGCTGTTTTTGTCGGCCTATTTCGAGAATGTCATTCCCCCGATTCCGGGGGATGTTCCCATAGCCCTTGCCGGGTACCTGCTCGCTTTTAACCATATCACCTTTGTCGCTGCGTTGTTCTGGTCTACGATCGGTTCGGTAGCCGGATTCATGACTGTGTTTCTGCTCAGCCGCTTTCTGGGCCTCAAGCTCTACGCTGTCGGAGAGAGCGAGGCGCGTCACAAATTCGCCCAAAGCATTCACAAGCTGTTTCCTCCCTCTGAAATGGAGGTCGTGCGCCAGAAGTTTTCGGGGCATGGCTATCTGGCCGTCGTGGTCAATCGTTTCCTGTTCGGGTCGAGGGCAGTCATCTGCATCGTGGCAGGCATGCTGCATCTGAAGGTTCTGCCAGTGCTCCTGAGTTCCATGGTCAGCTCGCTTCTCTGGAACATTCTGTTGCTCTCCAGCGGCTATCTGCTTGGCAGCAACTGGGACAAGATTGGTCAATACGCCGTGTATTTCAGCGCCCCCTTCACGATTTTGTTTACGGGTCTTGTCGTCTGGACAGTCATGAAGTATCTCAAAAAAAGAAAACAGGGCAGCGACGGGGCATGACTTGGTAAATTAGGCCTTCACATATAACTTTAAACCTTTCCGGCGGCGGGCGCTCACCTGACGACGGATACCGTTTCATCATTCATTCATCGCATCCACATCATGGGAAAACATCTGAAGCCATATCCGCAAGAGAAGAGGGGTAAACATCTGCAACTCTCAACCATCGATGAACTCAAGGACATGGCCCGGCAGGTGCGCAGGGATGTGATCCGCATGCTGGCGAAATCCAATTCCGGCCATACCGGCGGCTCGCTCGGCATGGCCGATATTTTTACGGCGCTGTACTTCAGGATTTTGCAGCACCATCCGCATCAGTTCGGTCGGGGAGCCGATCACGACATGCTGTTCCTGTCGAACGGTCACATCGCGCCGGTCTGGTACAGTGTGCTGGCCCGTTCGGGCTATTTCTCGCTCGACGAGCTGAACTATCTGCGCGAGGTCGATTCTTATCTTCAGGGCCATCCGACCTGCGAGTCAGGGCTTCCGGGCATCCACATTGCGTCGGGTTCGCTCGGCCAGGGACTCTCGGCAGCGGTTGGCGCTGCACTCGGTCTGCGCATGGATGGCAAAAAAGGCGAGGTGTTCTGCCTGATGGGTGACGGCGAGTGCCAGGAGGGGCAGATCTGGGAGGCTGCCATGAGCGCCGCTCACTATGGACTTGGCAACCTGATCGGCATCGTCGATTACAACAACCAGCAGATCGACGGCGAGGTATCTGATGTGATGGACGTCGAGCCGTTCGCCGACAAGTGGCGTGCCTTCGGCTGGGATGTGCTGACCTGCGACGGCAATGATATCGAACATTTCATCGATACGCTTGAATATCTCCGCAAAGACAAAGGCCGCACCAAGCCGGTGGTGGTGCTCGCCACGACGGTGATGGGTAAGGGTGTTCCTTTCTTCGAAGGCACGATGCCCGACAAGTCCAACTGGCACGGCAAGGCGCCGTCGAAAGAGGATGAGGCAAAAGCGCTTGAGATTCTCGGCGTCACCGTTTTCGGCGACTTTTAAGTCAATCGTCAGGCGTGCAGGTTCAGGCAGGCAGATACCGGGGACGGAAGATAAGGCATCTGCCTTCGCGTGACATCCGGCCATGCAGCAGCAGGGTCAAGAAGTCGCTTTTCGACACGCTTGCAGCGCGTATCGATTTCGATGACATCGAGGTGCTCGATCTTTTCGCCGGCTTCGGCAATCTCGGCTTCGAGGCGCTGAGCCGGGGCGCCAGGAGTGCCTGCTTCGTGGAGCAGAACCGGCAGGCGCTCGAAACGATGAAGGCCACGGCGGTGGACATTGGCGCGGGTGCTTCGGCGCGGTTTGTCATGGCTGACGTTACGGCGTTTCTGAAAAGGGAAGAGGGGCCGTTCGATCTGGTGTTCTGCGATCCGCCCTATCGCTGGGAGGATTACGAGCATCTGATCCGCTCGATTCTCGACACCGGCCTGCTTGCCCCGGATGGCCTGCTTCTCATGGAGCATCACGCGAGTCATGATTTTTCGCAATCTCGCGGGTATCTCTTCCACAAGGATTACGGCACGACCCGAGTCTCGTTTTTTACACCAGAACCTGGAGCACATGAGTAAGAAAGCCATCTATCCGGGGACCTTCGATCCCTTCACCAACGGCCATCTCGATGTGCTCGAGCGCGCGCTGAACATTTTTGAACATGTCGACGTGGTGCTTGCCGAGAACAGTCAGAAGCAGACCCTTTTTTCGGTTGAAGAGCGGCTCGACATGGTCAGGGAGGTGGTTCGTGACCTTCCAAGCGTGAATGTCGATGTGTTGCACGAGGGGCTTCTCGCCGACTACGCCCGGCAGGCGGGGGCCAGCGCTATTGTCCGGGGCGTGCGGCAGGTGAAGGATTTCGAGTATGAGTTCCAGATGTCGCTGCTGAACCGTCACCTCTATCCCGAAGTGACGACGGTGTTTCTCATGCCGAACGTCAAGTACACCTATGTCGCCTCGACGATCATCCGCGAGGTCTCAATGCTCGGCGGCGACGTCAGCAAGTTTGTCCATCCCTACGTGCTCGACCAGCTTTCGCGAAAAAGAGCAGAACGGCGGGCGCACTGATTTTTGTCAAACATAACAACCAATTCTACAAAGATGAGCGCAGAGAGCTTTGAACGATTCCTGAGCCGCCGGGTGCTGAGCATGCAGGAGTCGCAGACGATGAAAATTACCGGACTGGCCAAGAAGATGCAGGCGGAAGGCAAGGATATCGTGAGCCTGTCGGCGGGCGAGCCGGACTTTCCGACGCCGGAGAATGTGTGTGAGGCGGGCATCGAGGCAATCAGAAAAGGCTTTACCCGTTATACGGCAAATTCCGGAATTCCTGAGCTGAAAAAAGCGATCCAGAGGAAGCTCAAGCGCGACAGCGATCTCGACTACGCCGAGAACGAAATCATTGTCAGCAATGGTGGCAAGCAGACGCTCGCCAACGCCTTCCTTGCGCTGTGCGACGAGGGCGACGAGGTGATCGTGCCCGCTCCCTACTGGGTGAGCTTTCCGGAGATGGCGCGCCTGGCTGGAGCGACGCCGGTGATTGTCGAGACGTCGATCGAGACCGGCTACAAGATGACGCCGGAACAGCTCGCCGCGGCCATCACGCCGAAGACCCGGATTCTCGTGCTCAACTCGCCCTCGAACCCCTCCGGCGCAGTCTACAACGAGGCCGAAGTACGTGCACTCATGCAGGTGATCGAAGGCAAGGAGATCTTCGTGCTCTCCGACGAGATGTACGACATGATCTGCTATGGCGGTGTGCGCCCCTTCTCGCCTGCGAGGATTCCGGAGATGAAGCCGTGGGTGATCGTCTCGAACGGCACCTCGAAGAGCTACTCGATGACCGGCTGGCGGATCGGCTACCTGGCCGCGCCGAAGTGGATCATCGACGCCTGCGACAAGATCCAGTCGCAGACCACCTCGAACGCCAACTCCATTGCGCAGAAGGCCGCCGTGGCCGCGCTCGATGGCGACCAGTCCATCGTCGAGGAGCGCCGCGCCGAGTTCGAGAAGCGCCGCGACTTCATGTTCCGCGAGCTGAACACCATTCCCGGCATCGAATGCACGCTGCCGGAAGGTGCGTTCTACATCTTTCCGTCGATCAAGGGATTGCTTGGTAAAACCTTTGGCGGCAAGGTAATGAAGGATTCGGCTGACATTGCCGAGTATCTGCTCAAGGATCACTACGTGGCCACCGTGCCAGGCGACGCTTTCGGTGCGCCCGAGAACCTGCGCCTTTCGTACGCGGCCTCGATCGAGGAGCTGAGCGAGGCTGTCAACCGCATGAGAAAAGCCTTCGCGTAACTGCCGCCCATGCTGAAGGTTCGCCGGAGCTGGGCTTACACACGCTGGTTTGGATGGTACTCCCGCCGGCAGTTCAGGCGCCATTTTCACTCGCTGAGAGTGCAGATGCCGCCGGAGCTGCCGGGGATGAGTCTCGATATTCCGGTCATTTTCTACGCTAACCACGCCTACTGGTGGGACGGCTTCTGGTCGCAGCTCTGCACCGAGAGATATTTCCGGCAGAATCTCTATATCATCATCGAGTACGCGCAGCTCGTCAAACACCAGTTTTTCACCCGTCTCGGCGCATTTTCCATCGACCGCTCCAACGCCCGCAGCGCCATCGGCACGCTCGACTACGCCGCCGAATGCCTGGCCGCGCCATCCGAACGCCAGAATGCCCTCTGGATTTTTCCGCAGGGGCTGATCGAACACGTGGACAAACGCCCTCTTCTCTTTTTCAGGGGAACGGCCGGGATTGTCCAGCGCGTTTTCAAGAAAAGGGAATCGATTTACCTTGTTTCAGTTGTCAGCCGTATTGAATATCTTGAGGAGCAAAAACCTGAACTTTTCCTGTCCTTCGGGTCGCCAAAGCTTCTGAAAAAAACTGACTGGAACGGGCTCGATGCTCTGACCGAATTCATGCAGACGGCGACCGAATCCCATCTCGACAAGGTGAAGCAATCGGTGGTCGAGCGGCGTCTTGATTGCTTCGATGTGGTAATTCGCGGATCGGAGTCGATCAACCGACGCGTCGATGCTTTTCGCAGCCTGTTCGGAAAAGGTCGTCCTGCAGAAGAGTGACGGGTAAATCCGTAGAAGAAACGATGCTGCCGCGTTCAACTGAATGACGTGGCGGAAATAGATAAAGGATATATATGAGTACAGTTCTATGCAGTTGCCTCCTTGGCGACAATGCCAAAGTGAGGCTGAAACTCTCGAAAATGCTGGAGGAAGAAGCTTCCGGGCTCTATCCCGATGATCTCCCGGAAGGTTCGGTATCCATTTGTGAAGTTGAAATGAAGGGGTGCCGAAGGGAGTTTTATGCTGACAGGAGGGGCGAGGAGATTGAAATCGGTACTCCGGTCATTGTTGAAGCCGATGGCGGATTTGATATGGGTGTTGTCTACTCTACAGGCCGCATCGCCCTCAGGAAGCTTCAGCTCAAGGGGCTGGCCAGCGAGGTCGAAAAGCTTCCGGCCATCATGAGGCGTGCTACCGAGGAGGAGGTGCGCGAGTTCACCGAGATTCGCAAGCGGGAGCCTGAAATCAGGGAGGCCTGTTTGAACAGAATCGAACGGCACCAGCTTGATATGAAGCTGGTCGATATCGATCTCCGTCTCGACCAGCAGAAGCTTTCGGTCTACTACACCGCCACGCACCGCGTCGATTTCCGGGGCCTGGTGCGTGACCTGGCCGGGGAGTTCAAGGCGCGAATCCAGATGGTGCAGATTACCACCCGCGAGGAGGCGCGACGCACCAACACGCAGGGCTCTTGCGGTTGTGCGCTCTGCTGCTCGACCTGGATGCAAAAAATCCACTCCAATCCATTCGCCGAAAAGCCCCAGATGCCGGACAGCATGAACGGAGACAACTTCTCGTTCAACACTATCGGCCTCTGCAACCGTCCGAAGTGCTGCCTCGGATTTTCGAAAACCAACGGCAAAAACGGCAATTGTCATCATGGCAACGTCAGGCAAAACGGATGGCCCTCCGTCGGCACGACCTTTACTGTCAGGGATGGCAATGCCGTAGTCGAAGGGGTCGATCAACAGAAGAAAAGCATCTGGATACGTTACGTCAGTACTGGTCAGAAGCGGCGTATTTCGTTGGATCAGTACAATAATATGGCCGGAAAGCGTCAGGGCGGACAGGCCTGAAGCACCATTTCATCACCCGGCAATCCGCCGGGTGACGTGATTTTATCATCATCGAACGACTTGTGTTACCAATGACTCATACTCACCAGAGAACTCTCGTTACCACCGCTCTTCCATATGCCAACGGTCCGGTGCATCTCGGCCACCTCGCCGGAGTCTATCTGCCCGCCGATATTTATGTTCGCTACAAGCGCCTCTGCGGCCACGACGTGATCCATATCGGTGGCTCGGACGAGCACGGCGTGCCGATTACCATTACCGCCGACAAGGAGGGCATTTCGCCGCAGGACGTGGTGGATCGCTACCACACAATGAATGCTGATGCATTTGCGAAATGCGGCATCTCGTTTGATTACTACGGGCGCACCAGCGGCCCGGTGCACCACGAGACCGCCCGCGAGTTTTTCTCCGAGATCGAAAAGAAGGGGATTTTCGTCAAGAAGACAGAAAAGCAGTTTTTCGACCCAAAGGCAGGACGTTTTCTCTCCGACCGCTACATCACCGGCACCTGCCCGGTCTGCAAAACGCCTGGCGCGAACGGCGACCAGTGCGAGCAGTGCGGTACGCACCTCAGCCCGACCGAGCTGATCGACCCAAAGAGCAAGCTCTCCGATGCCACGCCGGAGCTGCGCGAAACCCTGCACTGGTACTTCCCGCTCGGGCGCTACCAGAAACAGCTCGAAGCCTTTGTTGAACGGCACACCGGTGACTGGCGCTCCAACGTTGTCAACTACTCGCGCACGTGGCTCAACCAGGGCCTCGCCGACCGCGCGATCACCCGCGATCTCGCTTGGGGCATTTCGCTGCCGCTCGATTCCGAAGAGGCGAAGGGCAAGGTGCTCTACGTCTGGTTCGACGCGGTGCTTGGCTACATCTCCTTTACGAAGGAGTGGGCCGAAAAACAGGGCGATGCAGAAGCGTGGAAGCGCTACTGGCAGGATCCGGAGACGCGCATCATCAACTTCATCGGCAAGGACAACGTCGTCTTTCACACGCTGATGTTTCCGGCGATTCTGATGGCCTGGAACGAGGGGCGCAGCGAAGGACGCTATGAACTCGCCGACAACGTTCCGGCTTCGGAGTTCATGAACTTCGAGGGGCGCAAGTTCTCAAAGTCGCGCAACTACGCGGTCTATCTCGGCGAGTTCCTCGAACGTTTCCCGGCGGACACGTTGCGCTACAGCATCGCGATGAACTATCCGGAGAACAAGGATACCGATTTCAGCTGGAGCGACTTCCAGAACCGCACCAACGGCGAACTGGCCGACACGCTCGGCAACTTCATCAAGCGCTCGATCGACTTCACGAATGCTCGCTTCGGCGGCGAGGTGCCGTGGGATGTCCCAGATTATTTTTTGAAAAACATGGACGTCATATTGGCTCATGATACCGAGATTGACGGCGACCAGATTTTTCCCGTTCTTCCCATCGACGAGATTGCTATTCTTGAGAGTTTGATTGATGAAATTGGCCATGCATATGAGGGTTTCCATTTTCGTGAGGCCGTCTCAAAAACCATGGACATAGCTCGTAGGGCAAACAAGTTTCTTACTCAAGGCGAGCCGTGGAAAAAAATCAAGACAGATCCTGAGTTAGCGGGTAAAATGATGGCTGTATCGTTGAACTTCTGTAATACGCTTTCGATTTTGTTCTATCCAATCATTCCTGAGACGTGCAATAAAATTCGGAGCATGTTGGGTTGTCAGACAATTGAGGAGTTGCGCAAAGGTCTTAAATCTGACGAGTCGATTTGGGATATGGCAAAAATTCCTTCTTTGCGAAAAGGGCACAAGCTGCTTGGTTCGTCCGAAATTCTTTTCTCGAAGATCGAGGACAAGGACATCGAGCCGGAGATGAAGAAGATCGAGGCGCTGCTGGCCGAGGCGGAGCAGCGTGAAGCCGCCGAAACGCCTGCGCCGATGACCTTCAAGCCGGAGATTACCTTCGACGATTTCCAGAAAATCGACCTGCGCGTGGCCAGAGTGATCGCCTGCGAGCAGGTTAAAAAGGCCAACAAACTGCTCAAGCTGCAATTGCGGGTCGGCTCGGAGCAGCGCCAGGTGCTTTCGGGCATCGCGCAGCACTTCACGCCCGAACAGATGGTGGGCAAGAATGTCGTGCTGGTGGCCAATCTCGCTGACCGCACCATGCGGGGCGAGCTGTCGCAGGGCATGATTCTCGCCGTCGAGGGCGCCGATGGCCGTCTGTTTCTGCTCGAACCGCAGGGCGAAGGAATAAACGGGAACTCTGTCAGTTAACTGTTTGTTCTTTACGATGAAAGTTGTACATTTAATGACTTTTACATCGTGGGGTGGAGCAATTGGTAGCTCGTCGGGCTCATAACCCGAAGGTTGCAGGTTCAAGTCCTGTCCCCACCACCAGCAAAAGACCGCGCCATGTTGTGCGGTCTTTTTTTTTTGCCCGCAGCACCGCTTTTGTTAAGGAGCGGGGTATATTGCCTTCGCGAAAGCTTCTTCTTTATAGGGCTTGTAGGGAGGAAGCCAAACTGCCGAAAACTTCAGGGTCATTTCCTCATGAAGCGAACAGCTCCTCTTTTTTTTCTGCTTTTTTTTCTCCTGTTGGGAATAACCTCCATAGCGCGAGCCGAGGCGTTCAGGTACGGTCTTGATGTGCTCGATGCGCAGAAGTGTTTCCAACTCCAGGGCAGGCGAGTCGGCATGATCACCAATGCGGCAGCGGTTTCGCGCTCCGGCGAGTCGGGATACCGGGTTTTGCTTCGGAACGGGGTCGATCTGAAATTCCTGATGGCTCCCGAGCATGGCTTTACGCTCGATTACGAAGCTGGCGAGAAAGTGGACAATGCAGGGGTTGGCGACAGTTTGAAAATCTGGTCGCTTTACGGCGACTCCCGGAAGCCTGATATTTCGCTTCTGAAAACCATCGATGTTCTCATTTTCGATCTTCAGGATGCGGGGGTGCGTTGTTACACCTACATTTCCACCATGAAGCTCGCGATGGAGGCATGCAACGAAGCTGGGGTCGCTTTCATGGTGCTCGACCGCCCCAATCCCCTTGCGCCGATTCCGGTGAGCGGTTTCGTGCTTGAGCCGCGCTTCGAGTCGTTCGTTGGCGCGGCGGAGCTTCCGTTCATCCACGGCATGAGCGTGGGAGAGATCGCCGGATGGTTGCAGAAACGCCGCTTTCCGGGACTGTCGTTGCAGATTGTGCGGATGCATGGATACCGGCGAGACAGGTTTGCCGACGACCTTCCGGGCTTCCGTTTCCGTCCGCCGTCGCCGAACCTGCATGATTTCAAAACCCTGTTGCTCTATCCAGCCACGGTCATGCTGGAGGGAACCGATGTCAGCGAGGGGCGCGGTACTGATGCGCCGTTCCGGATGTTTGGCGCGCCATTCATCGATAGCAAAGAGCTCATCCGGGAACTCGAAACCTATCGCTTGCCCGGCGTCGAATTCCACCGGACGACCTTCACGCCCGAAAGGAGCAAATTCTCCGGTGTCGAGTGCGAGGGAATCCGCCTGAAGGTGACCGATCGCGAGCGATTCGATCCGTTCATGACCTCCACGGCGATCCTGCTCTCGCTGCAGAAGCTCTGGCCGGAGCAGACCGGCCTGTATCGTCACGCCGCCTTTTTTGACCAGCTTGCAGGAACCGATCGTTACCGTCTCATGATTCAGCAGCAACGTCCGATCGCGGAAATTCTCGACGCTGTCCAAACGCAGGTGCGGGCATTCGATGCGACTTCGCGGGATCGTTTCCTCTATCCCTGAATTTCCGTTTGACTGGCTGGTGTGGGATGCAGCATTCGCCTTTGATGCCCGATGGTGTGAGCAATATCTGCCAGAGCTGGATCGTGCGTGCCCTGAAAGCTCCGGCACAGCTCAGGAGATAGTAGCGCCACATGCGGTAGAATTTTCTGTCGTAGTGCTTTTCAATCTGTGGCCATTTGCGGGTTATGTTGCTTTCCCAGGCTTTGAGTGTCAGGGCGTAGTCGTAACCGAGCGAGTGCCAGTCTTCGAGTACGAGACGTCCTTCAAAAGCGCGTGAAATCTGGCTGGGCGAGGGGAGCATCGAGTTCGGGAAGATATATTTCTCGATCCACGGATCGGTGCCTGTAACCGGTTCGTTGCTGCCGATGCTCTGTACGAGCATTCGTCCTTCCGGCTTGAGACAGCGCCGGGCGGTATCAAAGTAGGTCCGGTAGTTTTTATAGCCGACATGTTCGATCATGCCGATCGAGACGATCCGGTCGAATTCGCCTTCGAGCTGGCGATAGTCCATGAGCAGGATATCGACGTCGAAATCCTTGCAGAGCTCTCTGGCAAAGCTGGCCTGCTCCTTCGATACGGTGATGCCAATCACCTGCACGTCATAGTGTTCAGCGGCGAACCTCGCGGCCCCGCCCCAGCCGCATCCAATATCGAGCAGTTTCATCCCCGGTTTGAGGTCGAGCTTTTCGAACACCAGGCAAAGCTTGTTTTGCTGTGCTTCATCGAGGCTGTCGGCTTCGTGCCAGCAGGCGCAACTGTACATCATGAGCGGGTCGAGCATCGCCCGGAAGAGGTCGTTGCCAGCGTCGTAATGGCGCTTGCCGACAGTGAAGGCGCGTGCCGGTTTTTGCAGGTTTATCATCGCACCCTGAAGATACTCCAGCGCCAAGGCAAGCGTGACGAGCTGTTGGTCGACGCCTGCCGAGAGTATCCGGTAAAACAGCTCTTCGAGGTCATCGCAATCCCACCAGCCCTCCATATAGGACTCTCCGAAACCGAGATTTCCCTGAAGCACCGTTTTTCTGAACATCCGGCGATCATGCACCCTGATGTCCCACGGGCTGTTGCCGTTGATGGTGATGTTTGCCGCAGCGAGGAGTGTCTCGAGTCTTTGCTGGAAAAGTTGGTCGAGCATGGCGCAGTGCTCCGGTTTCCGGGGAAACGTTCTGTTTCACAAAATGGAGAGACCGATACTGACTACTTTAAAAAATAGTGTATGCACGACGAAATGTCAAAAAGATGCCCGACAGGGCAAGATCATGTCAAGAGTGATGGTAGGGCGCTGTTCTTTGAGTTTTAACTCTTCAATGGTGTTTTGCCGGCCTCGGGATTCTTTTTTGGGCGGCCTCGTTTTCTGGCGGGAGCCGTTGCGGATGGATTTTTTTTCTGGTGGGGCTTTTCGTTTTCATCAATCGCTTCAGGTTCGTCGCTCTCTTCAGGTTCGTCTTCGATTTCGCAGTATGCTTCGCTTTCAAAGGCCTCGTCAGGGATTTCAAGTTCGTCGCCGATTTCGTCAATACTCTCATCCTGAACCGGCTGCTGCCGCGACCGGCTGCCGCGTTTACCCTTCAATGCCGGCTCGATGAGCGTCATGACCTCATTGATCGAAGAGAAAATGTAGAGTTGCTTGTCGAGATTGGTCAGTTTAAGCAGGTCTTTTATCTGCTGGCAGAGCGAGACGAAAATGGCAAGCCCGTCAGAGCTGTTGGCGAGCTGATGGGCCAGGAGCATCGAGCCTATGCCTGAAGAATCGATGGCCTTGACCTGCGAAAAATCGATGATGATGTTTTTACTGGTCTCGGTGCTGACCATGCTGTCGATAGTCGCCTTGAAACAGTCTGCGTAACGGACATCGAAAATCGGCTCTTCAAGCTTGAGGATGGTCAATTCCTTGCGGGTCGATACGGAGTGTTTCATAAAAAACTCCAGCAGAAATACGGTAACTTATTCTATAAAAGGCACTTGTGCTACCTTTTTGGCTCCGCATTCATTGAAGGATGGTTGAAAGATGAATGCGGAACGGCTCTCTTCCACTATTATCGTACAAAATTCGATTCATTCAAATCAATTTTTTTCAACGGCGTAAAATGTTTGATGTGGGTGAGGGTGGGGTGCTCGCTGATGGGGAGTGGTTAAGCGTTTTGTTTTTTTGCAATAGGAGAATGCGGAACGCTATCGTCTTGTCTGGTGGAAAAAAAACTCTACAAGTGCTTCGATTTCCGCTTCGTCAAGCGGTGCTTGCACCCACTCGACATTCAGCCTGTTGCGGAAAAATGTCAGCTGACGTTTGGCGTAGTTTCTGGTGTGTTGGGCGATGAGTGAAACCGCGGTGTCGAGATTGTGCAATCCCTCGAAGTGTTCGAAGAGTTCGCGGTAGCCGACGGTGGCCAGCGCGTTGAGGTTTTTGCTGTGCCACTGGTCGCCGTACTTGTCGAAAAGATGACGGGCTTCGGCTTCAAGTCCGGCTTGCATCATTGCGCTTGTGCGGTGGTTGATGCGGTCGTAGAGCAGCTCGCGGGGCAGGTCGAGACCGATGACGGTGAAGTTGATTCCAGTTGGCGGGCCGGGGGTTTTGCGTTGCAGGGCCGTGACTGTCGTTCCCGAAATTTCGATGATTTCGAGGCTTCGGATAAGGCGCTGGGTTTTGGTTGGGTCGAGCGTTTTGGCCTGTTCGGGATCAAGCGCTTCGAGTCGGCGGTAGAGCGCTTCCGCGCCGTGGCGTTCGAGTTCGCGGGTCAGCCGCGCCCGGATTTCCGGGTCGGCTGGTGGCAGTTCGGCGAAGCCTTTGAGCAGGCCTTCGAGGTAGAGCGTCGAACCGCCCGCAACGACTGGCGTGATGCCGCGTTGATGGAGTTCCCGGATTTTTTCCGCAGCCTGCTCTGCAAAATCTCCTGCGCTGAACGGTTCGCCGATCTCCTTTTCGTCGATGAAGTGGTGTTTGACCTCGTCGAGCATCCAGCGCGGCGGTTTGGCGGTGCCGATGTCCATGCCGCGATAGATCTGGCGCGAGTCCGCCGAGATGATTTCGCCGCCGGTCTGGCGGGAGATGCGGAAGGCCAGCTCCGTTTTGCCGGAGGCGGTCGGGCCGAGGATCACGAGAACCGGTTTGGTGTTCATCGTTACCCTTCGGCGGGAAAAAGGGGTTTGAGGGCGGCATAGACCTTTGAGACTGGCAGGCCGACCACGTTGTAGTAGCAGCCGTCGATGCCTGTGACGAAGCAGGCGAGAAGCGGATCCTGGATGCCGTACGATCCGGCTTTGTCGAAGGGTTTCATTACTTCGATGTAGCGGGTGATCTCCCGAGGCGTCATCGGGCCGATTTCGACGATGGTGTGGGCGTAGTCCGTGATCGCCTTGCCATTGTGCAGGATGCAGAAGCCGGTGAGCACTTCGTGGCTGCGGCCTTGCAGCGCCGAGAGCATCTCGATAGCGTGGTCGAAGTCGCCGGGTTTGCCGAGCGGCTTGCCGTCGAGCACCACCGTGGTGTCCGAGCCGAGCACAACCGCTCTGGCGTCCGTCTCCGGCAGCGTCTGCCGGAGAGCTTCGGCCTTCTGCCTGGAGATTTCCATCACATTTTCCTCGACCGTCAGCACCGGATCGAAGGTCTCGTCGATCTCGACCGAGGCGGTCTCGAACGGAATTCCTGTCATGGCGAGCAATTCCCGGCGTCGCGGCGATTGCGAGGCGAGGATGAGTTTGCGGTGTGAGGTCATCGTCAATCGAAGGTTTTCCAGTTTCTTTTCGACAGGTCGCGGTAGATCATCACGCCTGCCAATGCGCCGGCGGCGTAGTAGAGCGCGGCGGCCACCTGTTCGCCGAAGATCAGCTTGCCGGTGCCGAACAGTGTGGCGTAAACCAGCACGATGCCGAAAAACCAGTCGGCGAAGAGGGCGGGGAAGCCGGTATCGCCTTTGACGTCGGGCATCTCGTCGGCCACCGGTTTCCACAGCGCTCCGCCGACCCGCGTGGTGCGGTAGAATGCGTGCAGCTTTTCGCGATCAGTCGGCTGCGTGAGCCAGGTGACCGCGAGGGTGCAGGCAATCGTGAAGAGTACGATGATGTAAATCGATTCGGGGAAGACGATTGTGGTGAACTGGCTGATGTAGCTGTAGGCCACGATCGGTGCGACCATCGAGGTGATCTCCGACCAGGCGTTGAGCCGCCACCAGAACCAGCGCATGATGAGCACGAAGCCCGTGCCCGCGCCGCACTGGATGATGAACTCCCACGCGCCGGTGATGGTCTCCAGCACGTAGAACGTGATGTAAAGCGCGAAGACCGCTGTGATCGCCGTGACGATCCGCGACATCAGGACGTAGTGGTTCTGTTCAGCCTCCCGCTTGATGAAGCGCTTGTAGAGGTCGTTGATGAGGTAGCTCGTGCCCCAGTTCAGATGGGTCGAGAGCGTTGACATGTAGGCTGCCATGAAGGCTGCGATGAGCAGGCCTTTCAAGCCGGCGGGCAGCACGGCGTTCATGACGTGCACGAAGCCGTCCTCTTTCTGCCCGGCGGGCAGATTGGGGAACATCACGAGGCTCGCCAGACCGACCACGATCCATGGCCACGGGCGAACGCAGTAGTGCGCGATGGTGAACCAGAGGGTTGCGAGCAGCGAGTTTTTCTCGTCCTTGGCGCTCATCATGCGCTGGGCGATATAGCCGCCGCCGCCCGGCTCCGCGCCCGGATACCACGACGACCACCACTGCACGAACGCCATTGCCGCGAAGGCGGTGAAGGGCAGGGCATAGGCTCCGGTCGCCGATGTGTTGACGGTTGAGGAGAACGAGGGGAAAAAGTCGAACATCCAGCCCGGCAGCGCCTGTTTGAGGCCGCCAGCCGCCGTGACCTGCGGCGAGTTGACCGCCAGCACGGCGAGGATGATGCACCCGGCCATCGCGATGACGAACTGCACGGCGTCGGTGATCGAGACGCCCCAGAGGCCCGACATGCCGGAGTAGATCGCCGTGAAAATCACCAGCCCCACGATGGTGAGCTGCGGGTCGAGGCCGGGGATCATGATCTTGATGATCTTGAACATGGCGAGGTTTACCCACCCGATGATCACCGCGTTGATGAAGAGGCCAAAATAGACCGCCTTGAAGCCGCGCAGAAAGCTCGCAGCCTTGCCGCTGTAGCGCAGCTCGATGAATTCGAGGTCGGTCAGAATGTTTGCCCGCCGCCAGAGCCGGGCGAAGAAGAAGACGGTGAGCATTCCGCCCGAAACGAACGTCCACCACACCCAGTTGCCCGCGATGCCGTTCTTGGCCACAAATCCGGCGACGGCGAGCGGCGTATCGGCAGCGAACGTCGTGGCAACCATGCCGGTGCCAGCGATCCACCACGGTAGCTTGCGCCCCGAAAGGAAGAACTCGCCAACATTCTCGGAAGCTCTACGCGAAAAGAAAAGCCCGACAAAGAGGGTCAAAAGCAGATACCCCGCAATGAAGGCCAGATCGAGAAACGTGAGTTGAGCCATTGTTGTGCTTTGGGTTTTAGGGAATGGCAGGGTTATGTTTTTTTTGACGATTGGAACTTGTCGGACGATTGGGATCAAAGGGCGAAAAGGAAAAAATCATCAGCTATCCATTGCTATTTCCAGCAAGGGCAGCCACAGGGGGCTGCCCATACGGGTTTTACGCCAAGTACGCTCTTACGCCTCTATGCGCGACAGTTCCAGGAAGCTCTGGTAGCGGTCGTCGACTTCGAGGAGGTCGAGATCGTTGTAGCGGTAGGGCCCGAACTGCTCGACGCAGAAGCTGGCCATGGCGCTGCCGTAGAGCACGGCTTTGCGCATCTCGGATTCGCTCGCGCTGCCGCAGCGGGCGAGGTGGCCGATGAAGCCGCCAGCGAAGGTGTCGCCAGCGCCGGTCGGGTCATAGATCGATTCGAGCGGGAAGGCCGGAGCGGCAAAGATGCCGTTGTCGGTGAAGAGCAGCGCGCCATGCTCGCCCTTCTTGATGATGAGGGTTTTCGGACCCATTTCGCGGATGATGCGCGCGGTCTTGACAAGATTCGGATCGCCGGAGAGCAGGCGAGCCTCGCTATCGTTGACGATGAAGACATCGACCCGTGCGAGTACCTTTTTCAGCTCTTCTGGCTTGCCCTCGATCCAGAAGTTCATCGTGTCGCAAACGACCAGCTTCGGCGCGTCGATCTGGTCGAGCACCTTGAGCTGCAACTCGGGATCGATGTTGCCGAGGCAGACAAACTTGGAGTCGCGGTACTGCTGCGGTACGTGGGGGTCGAACGCGGCGAAGACATTCAACTGCGTGTCGAGCGTGTCGCGGGTGTTCATGTCATAATGATAGCGGCCAGCCCAGCGGAAGGTCTTGCCATCCTCGACGACCTGGATGCCCCTGGTGTCGATGTTCTTGGCGTGGAGCAGGTCGAAGTGCTCTTTGCCGAAATCGGAACCCACGACGCCGACCATCCTGATCGGTTCGTCGGTGAAGTAGCTCGCCGAAAGCGCGATGTAGGTCGATGAGCCGCCGAGGGTGTTGTCAGAGCGGCCAAATGGAGTTTCGATGTCGTCGAAAGCGAGGGAGCCAATGACAAGAAGTGACATGATATGATGATAATTAAATGGTTTACTGAAAAAAATCTGTCGGAATTACTCTTCGTCCGCGCCCGGAATTTCGAACAGTACACACTGGCCTGGCGCGAAATCGAGCATCAGCTTGTGATCGGAAACCATCAGCGTTCGCCCGGAAATCAGCTCTTCGAGCTTCATCGCCTCCTGCCCGAACTCCATCGTACCGGTGACGGGCTCTTCGAAGTTGCTGTTGCCAGCGAACAGCAGATTTCTGCCACCCGATTTGCGCATGACGGTTAAAAGTGCCGGATCGGAGATGTAGGGCTGGACGATCGAGCCGATGTCGCCGCATCGGATCAGGTCGAAGTGGCGGCTCCGGATGTCGAGCACTTTGCGGATGTCGTCGCAGATCGGTTCGAGTCCGTTGGTGTTCTCCCAGTCGCAGGCAGCGGGTGCGAACAGCGGCAGGGTTTCACTGGGGAAACGCTGCCGGTCATCGTCGGTGAAATTCAGGCCGAGGTTGACCGGGTGCCATTCACAGATTTCCATTCCGGAGTGGATAAAAGGCATTGCCGGAAGCACCGCGCCGAGTGTGAAGAGGAAGAGTGCTCGGCGGCGTCCAGCTTCACGTCCGGCAAGAGTATGACACACTCGCGGCGTATTGTGATTTTCGCCAGTAGCGAAAAACGGGATCGCCACGCCGTTGCGGTTCAGGAAATTCAGCAGCCCCTTGATGTACTGCACGTCGTGAATCACGAAGGGCAGCGAGCCGAGTACAGCGCTGAACCCCTCCTCCTTCAGCTTTGGCGACGGGTCGAAGTTCTCGTCCCAGAAGGCGAAGTCCGGTTGGCCGAGTCGCGCTTCGGCGACAATCGAAGCCTTCAGTTCCGGCGGCAGCGCGTGGCCCATGTCGATCATTGCGCCGTCGATGCCGAACTCTTCGCGGCACCACGGAATGATGCCGGTGATCTTTCGCCACAGCTCCATCGTGCGGAACTCGGGGCGTTCGAGTGCTTCGTCGTACATCCGTATCGTGTTGTAAGCTATGTAGTTGAAGCGGGGCGCGTCGTGCAGTTTCAGGTAGGTGACGTCGGTCCATGGCGGCTGACGGTCGTCCGGCGGCCAGTCGGCGAAGGCGCTGGCGATGACGCATTCGCCGCCATCTTCATTCGAACCGCTGTAGCCATTTTCGCCGAGCGTGATCTTCTCCGGCGTTGGCGCGAAGCGGCTGCGATATGCCTCGTCCGGTTCCGGCAGCTCGTGGAAGTCGTGCTTGTCCACCTGTTCGTAGATTCTCGCGAGGGTGTCGTGATTGAAAGCTGGCGGACCGTAGCTCCCCAGGTTGCCCTCCTTGCGGAGCCAGTAGAACCACTCCGGATGCTCGCCGATCCAGTCACTGTCAATGGAGGCCGTGCGGAAGACAAACTCGAACACGACCCGCATCCCAAGGTGGTGCGCCGTCTCGACGAGTGCTCTGAGCTGTGTCTCCAGTGGCAGGTCGAGCACCGGTTCGCCGAGCGTTTCGTCAAGCCGGTAAGGATTTTTGATCGCATACGGAGAACCGAGTTCCCCCTTGCGGTTCATCTTGCCAATGCTGGTCAGCGGCAGCAGGTAGAGTGTGTTGACGCCCATCCGGCGGATGTAAGGCAGCATGGCGATGGCTTTCAGCAGTGTTCCGGTCTCGCGAAATCCGCATGGAAGCGGCTCCGTGCTGATACGTCCGTCATGGTTGTGATCGAACGCTGCGTTGTACCTCACGAAGAGGTTGTACACGGTTGCCGAGGCACTCCAGTTCTGGCCGTTCATTACTACCTTGTCCGGTTCGAGCGGAGTCGAGGCTCTGATCGCGCCGATCGCATCGATGAAATAGTCAAAAGGATCGACCATCGAAACGCCAGTTCTTCCTTCGCGCCAGAGGTTCGGCACGGCGTATGGTTTAGCGGGCTGGCGGCGCCTGGCCGATTCCAGCGATTCGAGGAGAATGTCGAGGGTTGGTGTGGTCAATCTGTCAGATATTCTGAATCGATGGAAGCGAAAAATCAGGCTAAAGATAAGTATTATCGGGAAAAGATATGCAGAACCAATCAAGGCATTTGTGAAGCAGTATGGCGAGATCGAAAAGAACCATCAAAATGCAGCTCGAGTATGACGGTACCGGCTATTCGGGATGGCAGCGCCAGCCGGGCGCGGTGATGACCGTGCAGGGGGAAATCGAGCAGGTGCTTGGTCGGATTACGCAGGAAGGGGTCAGCATTGACGGGGCTGGAAGAACCGACAGGGGGGTGCATGCTCGCGGGCAGGTTGCGAGTTTTGCGACGGGCTCGCCGATGCCGCTTGGCCGCCTGATGTACTCGGCCAATTCGCTTTTGCCCTCGACGATCCGCATCAACGCCATGCGGCAGGCGCCGGAGTCGTTTCACGCCCGCTTCAGTGCCACGTCGAGGGAGTACCGCTACTTTTTGCTCGAACATCCTTCAGCTATCGACAGCCGCTTTGCGGGATGCTGTTACGGCAGGCCTGATGTCGCGGCGATGAACCGGCTTGCGGAGATGCTTGTCGGAACTCACGATTTCACTGCGTTTTCGAAAGAGACTCCCGATCAGCAGGGAACCCTCTGCACGGTCACGGAAGCCCGCTGGTACCGGTACGGGCGTTTCCACATTTTTCGCATCGAGGCGAACCGCTTTCTCCGGAGCATGGTACGCTTTCTGGTGGCCGGGATGATCGAGGCCGGGATGGGACGTCTCGGACAAGAGGATTTTAACTCGATGCTCGAAAGCGGCTGCCGCCGACCCCATCTGAAACCGGCCGAGGCGACGGGCTTGTTTCTCTGGAAAGTCAGGTATTGAGAGTTGAATGCCGAGAATTGGCCTAAGGGAGCGGTTTGTTCAAATACCCTTGATCTTGCGCCTCTTTGCTGCGGATTCTTGTATTAATCGCGCTCTCTGGTTATGTTAGCCAATCGTACTTTTTTGTCTCGAATCTGAGGATGCTTGCGCAACCTCATCTGTTAACCCGGCCCGGCTTGTGAAAAGCTTTTTACCGCTCAGGCATTTTCTTGTCTGCATATTCTTGCAGGTTGTCGCTCTGTCCTCCGTATCGTTTGGTGCGGAGGAACCCGACAGCACGTCAACCACGAGATCCTCACGTGTTTCGGAAATGCTCGATAGCCTCGTTACGGCTACCTATTTTCAGGATGACCGGTTTTCTTCCGCGGATAGGAGCGGCTCCGTCGGGTATCTTCCCAAAGAGTTCATCCCCCAGTTCAGCGACTCTGTTTACGCGTCAAGAATTGCTGCGCTTGCCAGCAAAAGCCGCTTCAATCTGGTTTATAATGATCATGTAAAAGGCTTTATTCGGCTTTATGCCGTTGACAAGAGGAAAATGGTATCGAAGGTGCTTGGTCTGACCCATATCTATTTTCCGCTCTTTGACGAAGCGTTCAGGCAGTACAATATCCCTCCTGAAATGAAGTACCTCGCCATCGTGGAGTCTGCACTGAATCCCACGGCAGTGTCCCGGGCAGGTGCCCGTGGTCTCTGGCAGTTCATGAGCGGTACGGGCCGGATGTACGGTCTGCAATCCTCTTCGTTCATCGAGGATCGCTATGACCCCACAAAAGCGACCGTGGCGGCGTGCGAGCATCTTCGTGATCTGTATGACATGTTTGGCGACTGGTTTCTCGTTCTCGCGGCATACAATGCCGGGGCGGGGAACGTGCAGAAGGCTATCAGGAGATCGGGCGGTGCGCACGATTACTGGGAGATATGGCCATACCTGCCACAGGAAACCCGGGGTTACGTTCCGGCATTCATCGCGGTGACCTATGTCATGAACTATTACCGCGAGCACAATATCCGCCCGGCCCAACCGGGCTATCTCTATTCCGAAACCGGCAGGGTGCCGGTCAGTCAGGCGCTCACTTTCGAACAGCTCAACGAGGCTCTCGGCGTGCCGATGGAGGATATCAAGTTTCTCAATCCGCAGTATAAGGCTGGTCTTATACCAGCTCCGGAGTCCAGGCCTAACATGATCAGGCTTCCGAAACAATACATCCAGCCGTTTCAGCGGAAAGAGCAGGAAATCTATGCATACCGACCTGAGCTGGTTGCTGAAAAGGAGCGCCTCTATACCATGGTTCGGGATATCGATCGCCAGGATGAGGCGGTGAGCAGCGGCAGGGGCAAGAAGGTGCATATGGTGCGGAAAGGCGAGACGATTTCCAGCGTGGCTCGCAAATACGGTTGCTCGGTCAGCCAGATCATCGACTGGAACAATCTGAAAAGCTCCCGGTTGAAATCAGGCCAGAGGCTGGTGGTGTTCAAGGTGGTCAACGAGCGATCCCCCCGAAAAGCATCTGCCACGAAACTCAAGGGCAAAAAAGGCCGACTGAAATCAAAGGCGAGCAACGCTGCGGGCAAAAGCAAAGTGCTCAAGAAAAGCAAGGGTGGTAAAAAGGCTGGTAAGAAGAGCGGGACAAAGAAAAAACGCAAATAACAAATCACAGATTACAGATGCGCTTCACGGGATTGCAGACTGTTGGCGATTCTGACCCGAATCAGCGATAGTTTGGCAAGTTGTTCTGCTTGTCATTGTAAGTTTTTTTTTATCTTAAGCATTCAATTTTCGCACGCACCGTTTGTCCAGTTTTTTCCTGGGTACGGACAGTTTTTTTAACCACCAACAAAGGGTACTTAACACAGCGTATGCGTAATATCATTTTCACCGGTAAGGGAGGCGTCGGCAAGACTTCCGTTGCAGCAGCAACCGCCCTGAAAGCAGCAGATATGGGTTACAAGACCCTCATCATGTCGACCGACCCGGCCCACAGCCTTGGTGACTCTCTCGACATAGAACTTGGGCCTTCGCCCGTCAAGGTCGCGGAGAACCTCTGGGGACAGGAAGTGAGCGTTTTCGGCGATCTCAACCTGAACTGGGATGTGGTTCGCGAGCACTTCGCTCACCTGATGGCCTCGCGTGGCATTGAAGGTGTCTACGCCGAAGAGATGGGTGTGCTTCCCGGTATGGAGGAGCTGTTCTCGCTCTCCTACATCAAACGCTATAACGAAGAGCAGAAAGATTTCGACCTCCTGGTCGTTGACTGCGCACCGACCGGCGAAACCCTCCGCCTGCTTTCGCTGCCGGAGACCTTCGGCTGGTTCATCAAGATGATCCGCAACATCGAGAAGTACATGGTCAAGCCGATGATCCGCCCGCTCTCCAAGAAGGTCAAGAAACTCGATGATTTCGTGGCTCCCGAAGAGGTCTATGAAAAGGTGGACAACCTCTTCTCCTCGACTGAAGGCATCATCGACCTGCTCGCAGACGGCACCAAAACCACCATGCGCCTCGTGATGAACCCGGAGAAGATGGTCATCAAGGAGTCGATGCGTGCACTGACCTACCTGAACCTCTACGGTATCACGGTTGACAGAATCACCATCAACCGCGTCATGCCCGACCAGAGCCCCGACCCGTACTTCCAGCAGTGGCGCAACATCCAGCAGAAGTATATCGACCAGATCAACAGCGCCTTCGCGCCGATTCCGGTTGCCGAAGTGCCGCTGTTCAACAACGAGGTGGTTGGTCTGGAGATGCTTCGCAAGGTCGGCGAGAAGGTTTACGGCGACGAGAACCCGCTCGATATCTTCTTCAAGGAGGATCCGATCAACATCACCAAAATCTCCGACGGCCACTACAAGGTTCGGGTGAAGCTGCCGTTCATGGAGAGCATGGGTCTGGAGCCGAAGATCATGAAGCTCGGTGATGACCTGACCATCCGTATCGGCGACTACCAGAAGATTGTCGCGCTTCCGATCTTCCTTGCCGGCATGGAGTCAACCGGAGCATCGTTTGACAGCGGCTGGCTGAACATCGACTTTACCAAGGAGTAACAGGCTCCTTTCTTTCATAGCCTATTTGGAGGAACAGGAGAACCTGCCGGTGTGGCAGGTTTTCCTGTTTGTGGGCTTGCCTGAGTGATAAGGAATTTACACGCGCAGCCTCCCGTTATTCTGGCTGAATTGTTATCTTCCAGACATAGTTAATTGACGATTTTTCTGAGTACTACGAATGCAACAACTACAGGATTTACGAGTTTCAAGAATCATTACTCTTAGCTCGCCAAAGGCACTGAAGGAAAAATTGCCCGTAACGGAGCATATTGCCGATACGGTCTACAAGGCCAGGCATGAGGTTGAGAATATTCTGACCGGCAAGGACAGCCGTATGCTGGTCATCGTCGGCCCATGCTCCATTCACGACATCAAGGCGGCTCGTGACTATGCCTCGCGCCTTTTTGCTTTGCGCAAAGAACTCGAATCGGAGTTCTGCATCGTCATGAGGGTTTATTTCGAGAAACCGCGGACGACCATCGGCTGGAAGGGGTTCATCAACGACCCTCATCTCAACGATACTTACGATATCGAGCACGGGCTTTTCCACGCCCGCAAGCTTCTGATCGAGCTGAACGAAATGGGCCTGCCCGCAGCCACGGAGTTTCTCGATCCGATCTCGCCGCAATACGTTGCTGACCTGATCAGCTGGGCAGCCATCGGCGCGCGTACCATCGAGTCACAGACTCACCGCCAGATGGCCAGTGGCCTGTCAATGCCGGTCGGTTTTAAAAACGCGACCGATGGGCGCCTTCAGGTGGCAATCGACGCTATTCGGTCGGCGATGCACCAGCACAGTTTCCTCGGTATCGATCAGGACGGGCACAGTAGCGTCATCACCACCAAGGGGAATCCGTTTGGTCATCTCGTGCTGCGCGGCGGCTCCAGCAAGCCGAACTACGATGCCGACAGCATCGCCAATGCTGAAAAGCAGTTGCGCAAGGCCGATCTGACTCCGCATTTGCTGGTCGATTGCAGCCACGCCAACTCCGGCAAGAAGTGTGGTAATCAGCTCAAGGTCTGGGCCGATATTCTCGCCCAGAAGGAGCAGGGCAACACAAGCATCGCGGGAGTCATGATCGAGAGCAATATCTGCTCCGGAAACCAGCCTTTCCCGGTCGATCCGAGAGAGCTGCAATACGGCGTCTCGATCACCGACGAGTGCGTCTCTTGGGACGAGACCGAGAGGATGCTCCGGGAAGGAGCCGCATTCATGAAGCAGGTTCGCTCGAAAGCCTGATGGCTCAGCCATCGGATATTTTTATCAACCATAATTTTTCAGCATTGCAATGAACATCGATAAAGCTGTCTACGCAGTCGCGGGATTTTTTGTTATCGCCAGCGTCCTGCTGTCCATATATCATAACCAGAACTGGCTCTGGTTTACCGGATTCGTTGGATTGAATCTTTTCCAGGCGGCGTTCACCGGCTTCTGCCCGCTCGCCAAGATTCTCAAGGCTGCGGGTGTGAAACCGGGTCATGCATTTGAATGATCTACATCGGACGGCAGGAGTCCGTTTTCGCAACGGTATTCCTGCCGTTCAATCCACGTCACTATTCCATTCACAATCATGAGCATCGAAATCAGGCGGGTCAATACCAGCCATGAGCGGAAACAGTTTATCAAGTTTGCGTGGAAGGTGTACAGAAAAGATCCTGAGCTGAACAGGAACTGGGTGCCTCCGGTGATTTCGGACTACATGAAAACCCTCGATACCGAGCGCTATCCACTCTATGAACATGCCGATCTGGCGATGTTCACTGCCTGGAAGGACGGTGTCATGGTTGGTACGATTGCTGCAATCCATAATCGCCGGCATAACGAGATTCATCAGGACAAGGTTGGATTCTGGGGCTTTTTCGAGTGTGTGAACGACCAGAAAGTGGCCGATGCCCTGTTTGAAGCAGCTGCCATGTGGTTGAAAAGCAAAGCTCTTGATACGATGCGGGGGCCCGTAAGCCCGTCCATGAACGACCAGTGCGGCATGCTTACCAAAGGCTACGACAGCCCGCCGGTGTTTCTGATGCTTTACAACCCGCCTTACTACAATGATCTCTGCATGAACAGCGGCCACAAGATCGGTCAGGAGCTTCTTGCCTGGTATATCGACCAGAAGATGATCGACATCGGCCGCCTGAGCCGTATCGCCCAGCATGTGCTGAAGCGCGAAGGTCTGACCGTCCGCGACATGGACATGAAGATGTACGACAACGAGGTGGAGAAGATCAGGGAGATTTACAACAAGGCGTGGGAGAAGAACTGGGGCTTCGTGCCGATGACCGACAAGGAGTTCGATTTCATGGCCAAGAGCCTCAAGCCGCTGGCCGACCCGCACTTCATCTATTTCGTAGAGGACAAAAATGGCAAGACCATCGGCTTTTCACTGACGTTGCCCGATATCAACAAGGCGCTCATTCATGTCAACGGCAATCCTTTCACTCCGTGGGGTCTGGTTAAATACCTGTGGTACAAGCGTAACATTTCGATGTTCCGCACCATTACGATGGGCGTTTTGCCAGAGTACCGCAACAAGGGTATCGACAGCATCATGAACGCGCGAATTTCTGAATATGGCGGCAAGTACGGCCTGTTTGCCAGTGAAATGAGCTGGGTGCTCAAGTCCAACGAAGCCATGAGCAAGCTGGCCAAGGTGATCGGTGGTATACCCTACAAAGAGTATGTGATCTACGAAAAGGTGATTTGAGCCAACGAAACGCACGTCTGCCAGATGTCGGCAACATGTGTTCAAGGGGCGGCCATTCCGTTTATACAAACAAAAAAGGAGCCAGATGGCTCCTTTTTTGTTAACCTAACAAAGAACGTTTCCACACTCAGAACGAGGCCATGAAGACCAGGTAAGACTGTTCGGTATCCGGGTTGTAGATAGCCGAAGCCGTGTAGCGGTCTTTCGACACGGCAATACCGGTGTTGACCAGAGCGAGTTTCTTGCCTTCGCCGTCACCATAGTAGCCTTCGTTGCCGAGACCTGCGGTTGCTTTGGCGGTGTAGCCATTCTTGTCATAGAACTTGTAGTTGGCTTCGCAGTACCATGCGTTGTCGTAGTCGTTACCGGCGACGAATACAGCACCCATGAGGCTGATGTTCTCATAGCTGTAAGCTGCACTAACTTCGATAGTGTTAGCACCATCATCCCGGAAGTCGAATACACCGCCGTCATCGGGATTATTGTTTGCAGGATCAAGATTGTAGTCTGTCACGGCAAGAGTGACTGGGCCTATTGGCATGCTGACAGTAGCATCGACTTCTTTGTAGCGATAACCGTTGTCCGAATTAAGGCCATAAGAGCCCCACAAGCCGACGCTAAGACCATTTTTGAAGGTATAAGAGAGGTTTGGCTGAACGTTTACCGAATTGTCTATCTCGTAACCTCTCCAGATATAGCTGCTGACGACGTCTGCGCCGATTTTGAAACCTTCATCGGCCATTGCGTTGCTTGAGCCGAAACCTGCGAACAGCACTGCGGCGAGGGCAATCAGTTTTGCTGTCTTTTTCATCGTGAATAACTCCTTTTTTTACTGTGGTGTTATGGTTTTTGTGTCTTGTCGAATGGTGGCTCCCGTGTGCAGGAAGCCGCCGGAAAGAACAGCATTCAAAATCAGCCGATGGCGGCGTGTCCCTTTTCCTCGGTCCTGATCCGTATGCATTCGGGCAGGTCGAAGATAAAAATTTTTCCGTCACCGATCTCACCTGTTTTTGCGCCATTGATAATCGCCTTGACCGTGGCGTCAGCGAACTCTTCATTGACGGCGATCTCCAGTTTGACTTTTTTCAGGAGGTTGACCTCGCTCGGCACGCCGCGATAGATCTCGGTGTATCCCCCCTGTGCACCGCATCCCAGAGCATTGGTCACGGTCATCTTGCGTATCCCCGCTGCGGCAAGGCTTTTCTTGACGTCCGGCAGCTTGTGGGGCTGTATCATTGCTACGATGTATTTCATTGCTTGTGCTCCGTTTAAATGCTTTACTGGGTTGTGTAGATATCGAAGCCATAATAAGCTTCTTCTTCATGTTCTGAAATATCGAGGCCTTTCATCTCCTCATCCTTGTGGACGCGCAGGATACCCATAGCCTTGAGGATCAGGAACAGCACCATCATGGTGACGAATCCCCAGAACGGCACAACCAGTGAACCGACAAGCTGGGCAACCATCGGCTGACCGCCGAAGATCCAGGCAGCCACACCGCCCCAGATACCATTCAGACCATGCACCGGCCATGCGCCGACCGGATCATCGATACGGAGCTTGTCGAGCAGCATGATACCGAGCACGACAAGGATACCGCCAACAGCGCCGATGATCAGCGATGCATTATAGGAGACCACATCGCAGTTAGCCGTGATGGCGACCAGACCGGCAAGCATACCGTTCAGCGCCATCGTGAGGTCAGGTTTCTTGAAGAGGCCCCAGGCGAAGATCATGGCGACCACGGCGCCAGCGCAGGCGGCAAGGGTGGTGTTGACAGCGATCTTCATGACGGCGGCCGTGTTGTCGCCACCAACGATGGCAAGCTGGCTGCCGGGGTTGAAGCCGTACCAGCCGATCAGGAGAATGAACACGCCCAGGGTGCTGAGCGCCAGGTTGTGGCCAGGCATAGCGTTCGGGGTGCCGTCTTCATTGAACCTTCCGATACGTGGGCCGAGCACGATGGCACCAGCGAGACCGGCAAAACCACCGAGTGCGTGCACCAGAAGCGAACCGGCGAAGTCATGGAAGCCGAGCGCTTTCAGCCAGGCGCCGCCCCAGAGCCAGAAGCCGCTGATGGGGTAGACAACAGCCGAGATGACCGCAGAATAGATCAGGTAGGCCCTGAACTGCATCCTTCCTGCAACGGCGCCCGAGACGATCGTGGCGGCCGTGGCGGCGAAGGCAACCTGGAAGAGGAAGTCAACTGCCGGATAGAGCGTGCCTCCTGCGATTTCAGGCATGGCCGTGCTGATGCCAGGGCCGCCAAATCCGAAGAATCCTCCGCTGAAGGCTTCACCGGGATACATCAGGCCGTAGCCGACGAAATAGTAAATGATACCGCCGATCGCCATGTCCATAAGGTTCTTGAACAAGATGTTCACGGCGTTCTTGGCTGAGTTCAGTCCGGTTTCAACGAGCGCGAAGCCTGCCTGCATGAACAGCACCAGCACGGCACAGATGAACAGGAAGAAGTTGTCGATGGCGAATGCATTGACGGCATCAGGCGTCGGAGTTGCCGCCTGGATTGGCGGACTGAAGGTTGCCGCTGCCAGCAGGAGGCCAGCGGCAATCGCTCCGGATTTCGACAGAAATGATTTCATGATCTGGAACAGTTACGGTTGATAAAAAAATAAAGTCAGCTGTGTTGTGTAGCGTGAGTTTTTTAACTCATCGCATGTGTTAAATATAAAATTTTAATAAAAAATACAAAACTGTAAGAATAAATTAGTTATTAAATAATTGTAGACTAAAAAAATAAAGGGCTTTTGGGGGCTGGCTATTTGTGCGCCTCCATTGGTTGCCGTACTTTTAACTGTGGCTCTTTTCATGCAGTAAAGCATAACGCCATGAGCTATTACTGGTTGTCACTGTCCTCGATGATCGAAGAACTTCCCAGGCTTCGTCATTTTCTGGGCGTTGTTGCGCGCATTGAGGGATACCGCGACGCATTCATCCCGGACCTCGAATTAACCGTCCATGAGGCTTTTGTCAACGCTGTCAGGCATGGTAACCATGGCAACGCCGCATTTCCGGTCACCATAACGCTTGAGGCTGGAGAAGTTGATGGAAAGCGGTTTCTGGAGGTTCGAGTCCAGGACTGCGGAGAAGGATTTCACCCGGAGCGCGCCATCGCCGTGATCTGTTCAAGCCGAAACGCTAATGCTTCTGGCGGGCGGGGTTTGTTGTTTGTAGACCGGTTTGTCGAAAGCTACAGGATCGAACAGGCGTCGGGCGGTTGTGTAGTGGTATTGCGTTATATTCCTTACTAATCAATAACGAATGATTGTTTAACCTTTTAACGATCTGCTGACCATGTATCTTTCCCGCAGTGCCGAATGGAGCGCCCTCGAGTCACACTATCAGGATATCAGCCACCAGGCGATGATCGATCTGTTCAGTACCGACCCGAACCGGCATGAACGCTTTTCGCTTTCATTCAACGCCATTCATCTCGATTATTCCAAGAATAGGATTTCCGCCCGCACCATGGAGCTTCTCATGGATCTTGTTCGCCGTTCGGGTATCGAGAAGAAGCGTCGGCAGATGTTTGAAGGGGAGCAGATCAATTTTACCGAACACCGCTCGGTACTTCATACCGCTCTTCGACGGCCGCCGGGATACACCATGACTATTGATGGGGACGATGTCGCTTCCGAGGTTTCGGATGTGCTCGACCAGATGAAAGCGTTTTGCAAAAAGGTCATTTCCGGTGAGTGGAAAGGCTATACCGGAAAGCGGATCACCGATGTGGTCAATATCGGCATCGGCGGCTCGGATCTCGGGCCTTACATGGTTACCGAGGCCCTGAAACCCTTCGCTCACGGCAAACTGAGGGTGCACTTTGTCTCGAACGTCGATGGCTCCCATCTGGCCGAAACGCTCCGGGGGTTGAATCCCGAAACGACGCTTTTTATCATCGCTTCCAAGACCTTCACCACGCAGGAGACCCTTACCAACGCCATCAGCGCCAGAGCGTGGTTTCTGGTCAAGGCGGGCAACCGGGATCACGTCGCGAAGCACTTTGTTGCAGTTTCGACCAACCGCGAAAAGGTCGAGGAGTTTGGCATCGACTCGGCCAACATGTTCCGTTTCTGGGACTGGGTTGGCGGGCGTTACTCGCTCTGGTCGGCTATCGGTCTTTCCATAGCGCTCTATCTCGGTTTCGACCGCTTCAGCGAGCTGCTTGCCGGAGCGCACGCAATGGACGAGCACTTCCTGAACGCTCCGCTGGAGGCGAACATGCCGGTGATCCTTGCCATGCTTGGCATCTGGTACAACAACTTTTTCGGGTCACACTCGCAGGCGATCATTCCCTACGATCAGTATCTGCACCGTTTTCCGGCCTATCTCCAGCAGCTTGACATGGAGAGCAACGGCAAGCGGGTCGATCGGGTAGGCCGTGAAACCGATTACGCCACCGGGCCGGTGATCTGGGGTGAGCCGGGCACCAACGCGCAGCACGCATTTTTCCAGCTTTTGCACCAGGGCCCGGAGATCATTCCCGTCGATTTTATCGTCTCGCTCAAAAGCCAGAACCCGATCGGAGAGCATCACGACATGCTTGTGGCCAACTGCTTCGCCCAGTCGGAAGCGCTCATGCGGGGCAAGAGTGAGGCGGCGGCGCGCGGTGAACTCGAAGCTGCGGGCTATTCGGGCATCGATCTGAAGATGCTTTTGCCGCACAAGCTCTTTCCCGGCAACCGACCGACAAACACCATTGTGCTCGACGAGCTGAACCCGTTCAACCTCGGCAGTCTGATTGCGCTGTACGAGCACAAAGTGTTCGTGCAGGGGGTGGTCTGGAACATCAACTCCTTCGACCAGTGGGGCGTGGAGCTTGGCAAGCAGCTTGCCAAGGCGATTTTGCCGGAGTTCGAGGCGGACAGCCCGGTCGAAGGCCATGACGCTTCGACTAACGCGCTGGTCAATCGCTACCGGCAGGTTCGCAAGACCCGGCAGCCGCTGAACCGCGATCAGCTCACGTTGTTCTGAATAAAAAAGCAGGCTGGCTCCGGTTGTTACCGCATAGCCAGCCTGCTTTTTTCCTTTCTCTTTTCTTCAGTTTACAGCTTCAAGATTGTTCTCAAAGGCCGTTGCGTTTGAAAATAATATCCACGCTGTTCTTGAGCTTGCCCTGAATTGTCTCCGGGCTGAAGAGCCTGTTGATCTCTTCGGCGGTGATGTGTTCGAGGACTTCCGGATCATGAAGCACCAGCTCCTTGAGCTGAATCTTCTCTTCCCAGCTCTTCATGGCGTTGCGCTGCACGAGGCGGTAGGCATCCTCGCGGGTGAGTCCCTTGCCGGTGAGGGCGAGCAGCAGCGTCTGCGAGAGGGTCAGGCCGTAGGAGGTGTCGAAGTTCTGCTCCATGCGCTCCGGGTAGACCAGTAGTGTCTCGACCGAGTCGCGGAAGGTGCGCAGCATGTAAACCAGCGCGATGGTCGAGTCGGGCATGATGACGCGCTCGACTGACGAGTGCGAAATGTCGCGTTCGTGCCAGAGGGCGACGTTTTCCATGGCGGCGATCGAGTTTGAGCGCACCACGCGAGCAAGACCGGTCAGGCGTTCGAAGGTGATCGGGTTGCGCTTGTGCGGCATGGCGGAGCTGCCTTTCTGGCCCTTGCTGAAAAACTCCTCGGTTTCGCGAACCTCGGTGCGTTGCAGGTGGCGCAGTTCGGTCGAGAACTTCTCGATGGACGATGCGACGATGGCGAGCGTCGTGGCGTACTCGGCGTGTCGGTCGCGCTGGAGAATCTGCGTCGAGATCGACGAGGGCTTCAGGCCGAGCTTTTGGCAGACGGCGGCCTCGATGTCCGGTGACAGGTGCTGGTAGGTGCCGACCGCGCCGGAAATCTTGCCCACCGAGATGGTTTCGAGCGCACGCGTCATACGGTCGAGATTGCGCTTCATCTCCTCGTGCCAGAGCAGGAGCTTCAGGCCAAAGGTGGTCGGCTCGGCGTGAATGCCATGTGTGCGGCCCATCTGGAGGGTGTATTTGTGTTCGACGGCCTTTTTGCCGAGCACCTCGATCAGCGACTCGATGTCAGCCACGATGATCTTGCCCGCATCGCGCATCTGCATCGCCAGGCAGGTATCGACCACGTCCGAAGAGGTGAGACCCTCGTGGATGTAACGTGATTCGGGGCCGACATAACCGGCGACATTGGTCAGGAAGGCGATGACGTCGTGCTTGGTCTCGTTTTCGATGACAAGAATCTCATCGACGTTGAACCTGGCTTTCTCTTTAATGGTCGCAAGGGCGTCCGCCGGAACGATGCCGGCTTCCATGCGTGCCTCGACGGCAGCGATTTCGAGTTGCAGCCAGCGTTCGAATTTGGCTTCATCGCTCCAGATTGCCGAGATGTCTTTCGGCGAGTAACGTGGTATCACTGTGGTTCGGTTTTGGTTTTAAGCTTCCGGTAGTAATTAATATAGTTCTTGGCCTTTCAAAGGCATGGAGAAGATGGCCTACAGGAGAAGAGTGAAAAAGCTTTCATGCTTCCCCCTTCTCCTGCATTTCGCGGTACACTTGCTGAACGTAATCAAGCGCAGCCTGGCGGTCGTAGGGAATATCGCCGTCGATGATGGCATTCTCCATGCGCGATTTGATGATGCCGACCGTCCGCCCCTGCGGGAGGTTGAGCAGCTCCATGATGTCGGTGCCGCTGACCGGCGGACGCCATTTGGCGAGCAGATCCTTTTCGCCAACCTCGGCGATTTTCTCCTCGACGTTGCTGAAGTTCTTCATGATGCGCTGCACCTTGCGCGGGTTCTTGCTGGTAACGTCCGCGCGGCAGAGTGTCATCAAATCGTCGAGATCTGGTCCGGCGTCGAACATCAACCGGCGCACCGCCGAGTCGGTGATCTCCTCCTTCGAGAGCGGAATCGGGCGATGGTGCAGGCGCACCATCTTCTGCACGTACTCCATTGGCTCCAGCGGCCACTTCATCGCGCGGAAGATGCGCGCCACGAGCTTGACGCCCACTGCCTCGTGGCCGTGGAAGGTCCAGCCCGCGCCAGGATGAAAGCGCTTTGTGACTGGTTTGGCGATGTCGTGGAAGAGGGCGCTGACCCGCAGCCAGAGCTTGTCGGAGTGCTCCGCGAGGTTGTCCACCACCTGAAACGTGTGGAACAGCGTGTCTTTGTGCCCGAGGCCGTCCACCTGCTCGATGCCTGCCATGACGGCCAGCTCGGGGATGATCTCCTTCAACAGGCCGGTCGAGTAAAGAATTTTCAAGCCTATCGAGGGTTTTCGCGCCTCCATGATCTTGAGAAACTCGTGGCTGACGCGTTCGCGCGAGACGATCTGGATCCGGCTGCTCATGGCGTTCATCGCTTCAAGGGTCGCCTCGTCAAGCTGGAAGTCGAGCTGGCAGGCGAAGCGGGCGGCGCGCATCATGCGGAGCGGGTCGTCGGAGAACGTTTGTTCCGGATCGAGCGGCGTCTTGAGCAGTTTTTCGCGGATGTGTCGCTGCCCGTCGAACAGATCGACCACTTTGCCACGCTCTTTGCGGTTCAGTCGCAAGGCGAGGGCGTTTATCGTGAAGTCCCGGCGTGACAGGTCGTCCTCCAGCGTGCCGATGCTGGTGATCGGCTTGCGCGATTCGGGGTTGTAGCTCTCCTTGCGCGCGCCGACGATTTCAAGTTTGAACGTTCCGGCCTTCGGGTCATCCAGTTCGAGCTGCGCGGTGCGGAATCGCTCGAAGAGCACGAAGTTCCGCCCCCCGAGCTTTTCGGCAAGGGCGTGGGCGAAGGGCACCGGCTCGCCGATGACCATAATATCGATATCGGTGCAGGGACGCTGCATGACGAGGTCGCGGACGTAGCCGCCCACGATATAGCAGGGGAGTCCCGTCTCGTCGGCGAGGTCTCCGATTCTGTACATGATTTCAGGAATGGCTTCGTGTGCTCTTGTCAGCATTCGGTCGTCGGTATCGTATTCGTCTGGTCGGGATTCAGTCAAGGTCTGCCGTATTTTTCCGGATTTCATCGGTGATTTTTCCGGCCACCATCAGCGCGCGGCGTCCCTCTTCGGAGGTGACTTTTGCCGGTTTGCCAGTGCGGATGGCGTCGATGAACTGTTCGAGCTCTTCCTTGAGCGCGTTGATTTTCGGTACGTCGGGACTGACGTAGTCGAGCGCCATATCCTTGAGCGACTCCTGAATTTCGCCAAACTGTTCGAGAATTTTTTTCGTCGCGAAATTCTTGATCGGGTTTTTCGATGAGAGCTGATCGGGCGGCACCAGCCGGAACACCTCCGACTTGCCGCTGGTAAAGTCGAGCGAGGCGTAGCATTTCGGCTTGCGGGTGAAGAAGCGCATTTTGCGCAGCTTGCTACGGCTGAGGCGGCTCGCCGTCACGTTGGCGATGGCCCCGTTCTCGAACTCGATCCGCGCCGTGGCCATGTCCAGCTCGTTCGAGAAGACCTTCACCCCGGAAGCCACGATGCTGCGGATGTCGGACTTGATGAGCGAAAGTACGAGGTCGATGTCGTGAATCATCAGATCGAGTACCACCGATACGTCGGTCACGCGGCGCGAAAAGCCGCTCAGGCGCTCGGCCTGGATGTACATCGGCTCGCCGATATACGGCTCGACCGCCAGCAGTGCCGGGTTGAAGCGCTCGATGTGACCCACCTGGATGGTCAGCCCCTTCTTCTGCTCGATGCGGATCAGTTCGTCGGCTTCTTCCAGCGTCGCCGTGATCGGTTTCTCGATGAAGAGGTGCAGCCCCGCTTCGAGAAGCTGCCTTGCGATGGCGTAGTGTGAGCTGGTCGTTGTCGCGATGACCGCGGCGTCGCACGAAGCGGCCAGTTCCTCCAGTGTCGAGAAACATGCGACACCGTATTTTTTGCCGATCTCCTGCAACCGCTCGGGGTTCAGGTCGAACACGCCGGAAAATTCAACATCCGGGGCTTCGGCTGCAATCTGCTTCAACAGGTTGGTATGGAACTCGCCGAGCTTGCCGACGCCAGCAACGCCTATGCGCATGGGGTTCTCCTTTTCAATTCAGGGAGTTTATTCAGCTATTTCCGTAGTCGGCTCGAAAGCCTCGATTTCATACTTGAACAGGGTCATCGAAATGAGCGTGCCGACCACGGTCAGCGCACCGGCCACGTAGTACGGCATGCGGTGGTCATATCCGTACAGAATGCTGCCGCTGAACGGGCCGAGGATTCGGGCCAGTGCGTTGACCGACTGCGCGAACCCCATGATCTGCCCCTGCTTCTGCTTGTAGCTGTAAAGCGAGATCATTGAAATGTTGAGCGGATTGACCAGGCTGGTGCCGATGGCGAAGAAGAGCAGGATGGCGAGGCCGACCGTGAAGAGCGAGGTGACCGGGATGAACGGAATGAAAAACACGCCAATGAACGAGGTGATGTGACCCAAAACCATCAGCTTGTGCTCTCCATATTTGCGGGTCATCTTTGGCAGCATCACCCCTTGCACGATAACGGTAAAGAAGCCTACGTAGGCGAACAGATAGCCGACCTGCTGCTCGGTGGCATGATAGACATCGCTCCAGAGAAGAATGGCCGAGACCTGCATGTTCACGATGGCCAGCGTATAGATGAAGTTGATGATCATCAACAGCGCCACCGGCCGGGAGCTGAAGGCGGCGGAGATCTTTTCCATGTAGGCGCTGCTCTTGCGGGCGAGGGAAGCCAACAGCGAGTTGTTGGCATGAACCACCGATTCCGGGTTTTTTCTGAAAAGCGACAGGAATCCCTCGGCGTGAGGATTGGTTTCGTTCAGCAGGAAGAGCGCCAGGGTGAAGTTGATGAAGTTGAGTCCGGCGGCGAACAGACCGACCATCGAGATGCCGAAATTGGTCATCAGCACGCCGCCGACGAGCGGGCCGATGATGAAGCCGATGCCGAAGGCCGCGCCGAGCATGCCCATTGCGCCGGAACGGCTTTTCGAGTCGGTGACGTCGGTGATGGCCGCCTGCGCCGCCGCGATGTTGGCCGAGCCGATACCGGAGAGCGAACGGGCCAGAATCAGCAGCGGAATAGTGACCGCCTGAGAGAAAAAGACATACGAAACCGACGCCAGAAAGATGCTTGACAGCATCACCGGACGCCGTCCGATCTTGTCGCTCAGCTTGCCCCAGATCGGCGAAAAGATGAACTGCATCGTCGAGTAAATCGCCGCGATCAGGCCGATCATGAAGGGCGACGCGCCAAGCTCCTTGGCGTAGGTCGGCAGCAGTGGCAACACGATACCGAAGCCGATCAGATCGAGCAGAACTGTCAGAAACAGAATGGCCAGCGGAGATTTCTTCATGAAAGGCAAGCCGTTAGGTGAAGCTGAAAAAGCCCAAAATACAAAAAACGCCTGCCATGTTGAAACGCGGCGTCAAGATTGTGGGCGCTCCGGAAGTCGTGCGAAGTTTTCGCTTTGTGCCGGGTTCGATGTTTGGTGTAACGCTCAGTATCCCAGCATCCGGCGAGAGTGGCGTTGTGATTTTATTGTTTGTTATTCCTATAAAATTTCGCAAGACTATGCGGGACTGAACGTCAAAACTGAGGGTCGATACTGCGCGCAGCAAGACCGGGGACGAGCTGCTGACCGATTGTCGCCCCGGCCCGGTGTCGCCTTTCGATATCGATACTTTCAAATAAAACAAACCATAACTGATAACGCAGGAGAGTGCGGATGAAACGAATAGTTCTGTTTTTGGTAACCAACATTGCGGTATTGCTGGTGCTGTCGGTCAGTGCGCGTCTGCTGGGCGTCGACAGATTCCTGACCAGTAACGGGCTGAACATGGGCATGTTGCTGGCGTTTGCAGCCCTGATCGGCTTTGGCGGCTCTTTCATGTCGTTGCTGATGTCCAAAACGATAGCCAAATGGAGCACCGGCGCGCGGGTTATCGCACAACCGGCCAACCAGGACGAAGCATGGCTCGTGAACACGGTGAAGCGGCTTTCCTCAAAAGCCGGGTTGCCGACGCCTGAGGTGGCTATCTATGATGGTGCGCCCAACGCCTTCGCCACGGGAGCCAGCAAGTCGAGGTCGCTGGTCGCCGTTTCTACCGGACTTTTGCAAGGCATGAACAAGCAGCAGGTCGAGGCCGTGCTCGCTCACGAGGTGGCCCACATCCAGAACGGCGACATGGTGACCCTGACCCTGATTCAGGGCGTGCTCAACACCTTCGTGATCTTCCTCTCCCGCGTCGCCGGCTATGCGATAGACAGTTTTCTGCGCAGGGACGACGATGAAGGCGGGGTTGGCATCGGCTATATGATTGGCAGTATCGTTTGCGAGATACTGTTCGGCATTCTTGCTTCCATCGTCGTGATGTACTTCTCGCGCAAACGCGAGTTCCGTGCGGATGCCGGGGCGGCTTCGCTGATGGGCGATCGCCGGCCGATGATCGAAGCTCTCCGGGCGCTGGGCGGCCTCGAGGCGGGCCAGTTGCCGAAACAGATGGCGGCCAGCGGCATCGCCGGCGGTGGCATGATGGCGCTCTTCAGCAGCCACCCGCCGCTCGAATCCAGAATCGCCGCGCTCGAAGCCGCTCGCTGAAGTGGTTGAGCGTCGATGATCGATACCGCAGGGGCGTTCCGTAGTTTCGGAACGCCTTTTTTTGTGGTTCTCACTCGCGATTGCGATTACGTTGCGCTTCGGCTGCGCAGCGGTTATTTTGCTGATCACTGATATTTCGATTCAACACCACGTTTATGAAACGCTTCAAGCCCCTCATCGCATTTTCAGCTTTTTCGATTGTTTTGCTGACGATGCCCCTCGGTCACGCAGCCGTCATCGTTCTGCAAAGCGCGCTTGGCAGGGAGCACGTCGCCCTGGCCGGAGTGCTGCTCGGTATTGCCGGCAGCGGCTTGCTGATCGCGGGACTGTTTACATCGAAAGAGCTGATTGCAACCATGCTCGGCATGTTCGGCGCTCTTTTCGTCTGGTCGGGGTGGATCGAGATCGGCTTCGAGTACTACGCCCGCCGTCTTGGCATCGGGCCGGTGATGGCAAACGGCGAAGTGGTAACCCGGGCTGAATATCTGCTCATGCCCTCCTCGGTCGGATTTTTCGCGATCATCATGCTCTACTACCTGTTCGGTGTTCGTTCGGGGTGCAGGTTTTTCCTGTGGTTTCAGCGCCTGTTGCGTTTCGATTCACGGCTCGGCCAGGCCCGCTCGTCCCGGAGCGTGGCGATGATCACCTTCATGGAGTTCAACGTGCTGTTGTGGGGCTTCTATCTGCTGCTCCTGTTTGCCTATGACGAAAACTTCGCCGGAGACCGGCATCCTGTAACCTATTTTATCGCTTTCGGTTCGCTGTTATGGTCGGTGTTGCTTTTCGTCAAACTCCTGAAAATCAGCAATCTTGCATACGCCATCCGCTATGCGATACCGACGGTGCTCATCTTCTGGAACTTCGTCGAAATCCTTGGCAGATGGAATGTTTTTACCGAAATCTGGCTCCAACCGTCGAAGTATGTCATCGAAATCGCCTTGATGATTTTGGTGCTGTTGATTCTGATGCTTTTGGCTCTGTTCGGCGCGAAAGGAGCACGGAGGGTCAGCCAGCAAGAAGCGTGATTGTTTCTGTTATCTGCCCTGGAAATCTGGAGAAGCAAATGTTCCACCAGCCACATCATATAGACTTTTTACTGCCGGAATGGCTGGAGAGCTATTCCAACACATACAAGCCATCGGCGTCGCTTGAAGAGAGAATGAGGTTCGTTATCGGGGCGGCGCGGAAAAATGTCGAGGAGGGGAGTGGCGGGCCGTTTGCGGCGGCGGTGTTTGAGAGCGGGACGGGAAGACTTGTTTCGCTTGGGGTCAATCTGGTTCTCACTCAGAAGTCATCAATCCTGCACGCCGAAATGGTCGCTATCGCGCTGGCGCAAAAGCAGTTAGATGCTTATGACCTTGGCAGCCCCGGCATGTCTGCGCATGAGCTGGTGACGAGCACCGAGCCATGTGCAATGTGTTTTGGAGCAATACCCTGGTCGGGCATCCGGCATCTCGTGACCGGAGCATTCTCCGAGGATGCGCGGGCGATCGGATTCGACGAAGGGCCAAAACCGGAGAACTGGATAGAGGAATTCGAAGCCCGAGGCATTCGCGTTACCACCGGTGTGGAGCGGGATGCGGCCCGTGACGTTTTGCAGCTTTATGCCCGGACGGGCGGTCATATCTATAACTCACGGAAAGGATAATGCTCGTGCCAGGCAGGCGCAGTGTCCGCCGGGAATCGAACCCCGCGCCTCCTTTTTTAGCCGGGCGCGTTTGAAAATCAGGCGTACTCTTTGTACTTATAACTGTAATCCGCGCAGCCACTCTTACTCGTTCGCTGTTCATGCGGAGAGGGGCATACATTCCTTAATCACAAGATGCTGATGCAATTATGGGAATGCGAACCGAAGAAGAGCGGGATCAGTGTATCGATATGCTCATCGCCCGGGTGCAGGAGCTTGAAGGTGAAGTCCTGCGTTTAAAAAAGCAGCCGGATGCGGGCTCACCCGCGGTTTCAGAGCCGAAAGACGCGCCTACCAAAACGACAGGAGCGACGTCGATTTCCCAATCTCAACGCCCGAAAAGCATCAGACCATCTTCATCGGTCAACCTCGAAAATGTCATCGGCACCCGCTGGATCGGCACGATTGGTATTGTCGCCGTCATCCTCGGCGTGGCCTTTTTCCTCAAGTACTCGTTCGACAATAACCTGATTGGCGAAGCCGGGCGGGTGATGCTTGGCATCGTTGGCGGTATCGCGTTTCTCGTCACTGGCGAATACCTGCAAAGGCAGAAAAACCTCGGGCGGTATGCGCAGATTCTCAGCGGCGGGGGGCTGGCAGTGCTGTATCTGTCGTTCTATGCAGCCTTTGCGCTGTTTCATCTGATTCCTGCGCTTCTGGCGGCAACCGGCATGGTTGCAGTCACAACAGCCGGCATGACGCTCTCGCATCGTTATTCGGCATATGCGCTGGCGCTGGTCGCGCTCGCGGGCGGCATTCTGACTCCCGTCGTGCTGTCAACCGGTGAGAACCAGCCGCTGCTTTTGTTCAGCTACATAATGCTGCTTGACGCAGGCACCATTATTCTGCTGCGTTTCCGGCAGTGGCCGTCACTCGCCGCCGTTTCGCTGTTCGGCACCGCGCTGCTTTATGCCCTCTGGCACCAGTCGTTTTACACCGTCGATCAGAAAGCAATGGCTTTTGTTGCCGTCATGGTGTTTTTTGTGGCATACAACCTTTACATCCAGCTTTTCCGTATTCGTAATGATTCTGAATCGACAGCCGATCATCTGGTCATTTTTGGCTCCGGGCTGTTGTTCTTCATGGCGGTTTTTGCCCAGCAGGAATTTGCCTATACCTGGCCCCTGAGGTTTTTTGCCCTGATGCTTGCCGGTATCGAGATCGGTCTGGCCATATTTGCCAGTCACCGTTCAGGCGGGACGCGCATGATTGTCGTGTCATACACGGCATTGTCCGTCGTGATGACTGTTATCGCAACGTTCATCTCCCTGGAACAGCGCTGGGTTCTGGCGGCGCTCTCGACTGAAATGGCTATCCTCGGCTGGTGGGCGTTCAGGCTCAATCTGCCAGCCTTTCGCTGGGGTGCATATCTGCTTGCCCTTTTTGTGCTGTTGCGGTTTTCATATGAAGCCGCATTCCACGCCGGCCCTTTTGAACAGTTCACTCCTGTTTTCAACAAGCGTTTCCCGGGTTGCGCAACAGCGATAGCCGCTTTTTATGTGCTGCTTTATGCCGGTTCACGGAACAGGAATATCCTCAGCGTCAACGAAAAAAGCGTCAATGCGATCATCTTTTTCATCACCCAGGCGTTATCGCTGCTTTTGCTTTCCCTTGAGGCTCATGATTTCTTCTATCTCGCGGTTACCGGCACTGATTCTCCGGTTTATGCCTACCAGATGTCTCTTTCCCTATTATGGACACTCTATGCTTCATTCCTGACCGGAATCGGTATCGCCAAGCGGATTCGCCGGGCACGTATTTTTGGTATCCTGATTCTCGGGGTTGCGGTGCTGAAGGTGTTTCTGATGGATCTGTCGTTTCTCGAACCTGTGTATCGCATTATCTCCTTTATCATTCTGGGGGTGTTGCTTCTGGCTGTCTCTTATGGCTACAACCGCTTCCGGCATATCATTTTCGGAGAGGATCAATCATGAAAAAACATCTCCTTCAGCTACTGGTTTGCCTGATGATGCTCCTTCATGGAGCCGCAGGAGTGTGCGCGACGTTCAATGACCGTCTGTGGGAAAAGTATGCGGAGATCAGATTGCCGGAGGCTGGAGGTAACGGCTCTCTTGTCGCGATGCCTCTCGACATTTACCGTCTTGAGGATATGAATGCGAACACTCCCTTTGCCGATCTCCGTGTGGTGACCAGCAGGAAAGAGGAGATTCCATGGCAGATTGTATCGAAACGCCCTGATACCCGGCAGGAGGTGGTTGAGCTCAGGATGAGCAATCTCTCGCTGACAGCAAATGGCGATACCTGGGCCGAATTTCTGGTTGATGCGAAAGGAGCCGCCGTGAATGCCGTGCAGATCATCACGCCGGATACCAGCTACATTCGCCAGGTTGAAGTTCTTGGAAGCCGGGATGGCAACGCGTGGCAGACGCTTCGCAAGGACGGGGTGATTTTCGACCTGGAGAAGGGCGAAAAACTGAAGAACGACCGCATATCCGTTCCGGAAACCACCTTTCCCCATCTTGCCATCAGAATAGCCAACAGCGGAAAAAGTCCGTTGAAGATCACCGGCGTCAGGCTGTTCCGGCTCAGGAACTCTGCGGGGGAGGTCTCTATGATTCCGGCAAAAACAGGACAGCCGGAGTTCGATGATTCAAAAAAGGAGAGCAGCGTCGTTGTCCGGATGGACAGGATTTTCCCTGTCGATCGACTGGTTCTCAGCACCGGGGAGACCAATTTTCAGCGCTCCGTCACCGTTGAGGCCAAAAACAGCAAAGGAGTATGGGCTCCGGTTGCCGAAGGGGTCATTTACAGTTTCGACTCGCCGGATCTGCACTCTTCGCAGCTTTTTATAGCGATGCCCGGGATTGCCGCCCGGGAGTTTCGACTGGTTTTCCGGAACCACGACAGTCCGCCGCTCACCATCAGCAACGTATCCGGAGAGGGGTACCGGAGGATTCTTGTGTTCAAAACCTCTCCGGATCGCAGGCTTTTTCTCTTCTGGGGCAATCCATCGGCTGAAAATCCGCAGTACGATCTTGCCGGAGCCGTGACGCCTGAGGCCGTGGACAAGCTGCCGGTCGCAGTGCTTGGTGAGGAGCGCGAGAATCCTTCATTTGCCGGAGACAAGGCCAGGATGCCATTTTCCGAGCGTTACCGGTTTCTGCTCTATGGCGTGGTCGTGGTTGCCATAGCGGGGCTGTTGCTGTTGCAGTACCGGGTGTTCAGGCGGCTGCCTGTGAATGACACGAAGCCGGAATCCTGAAGCGACAGTTTGCCCCGGTTTTGATTCCTGATTACGATTGCAGGTTCTGTTTCGATGGCGAGGTGATGCAGAGCAGCCGGGGCGGTTTGTGAGCCGTCCCGGCTTTTGCGCGCTTAGCGGCTCGCTTGCTGTGCGGCCATCTGTTCGAAGAACTCGCGCAGGCGGTGCGTGCCGTACTGCGGGGCCACGGTGTCGTTTTTGCTGACCGTGGTGGCGAACAGCGCTATGTCGTGGATGTCGCGATTGATGACGCCTGTCACGGCGGCAATACCGTCGGCCAGCCATGTCGGCAGCTCGATGTTGAATGGCTGTTTTTTGGCCACGTCGGCGGCCATCATGGCGACCTGCCTGTAGGTGAAAATCTCCGGCCCGCCCGCGTCGATCTCTTTGGCGTCACCTTCTGCAGCATCGACGCACACCTTGGCCAGATCGGCGCCGTGGATGGGGTTCGAGCGCGTCTCGCCATCGCCGAGCGAGAACATGAAGCCGTTGCGCGCCATGTTCAGAAACTGCGCCATGTCGGAGAAATAGCCCGTGGGACGCACGACCGCATACTCCAGCCCCGAGGCCCGCAATTCGTCCACGAACTTCTCGTGAGCCTGGATGTTCTCGATCTCCATCATTTTCTGCGCGTTGAACACCGAGATGTAGACGAACTTTCTCACCTTCGCCTTCATCGCCTCGCGCATGATGTTCAGGTTCGCCTTGTAATCCACATCGAAGCTCGAATGCACGAAATCGGGCCGGGTCATGCCGAGTGATGAAAACACGATTTCAATACCATCACACACTCCGGTGAGGTTCTCCGGTTTTGTGGCGTCAGCGGTCACGATTTCATCGGCAAAATTGGCGATGACCGGTTCGAGGTGCGGGCCGGGCTTTTTGGCCTTTTCCGGATCACGCACCAGCGCGCGTACCCAGTAGCCGCGATTCTTGAACTCCTGCACCACATGGCTCCCGATATAGCCGGTCGAACCGGCGACAAGCACTTTTTTCATGGTTCGTGGGGGTAAAGGGTTGACAGAAACAAACTCTTAAACCTAACCAGCGATGCCATTACAACGTGCCCTCAAAACGCTTTCATCTTTTTGACCTCTTTTCTCCAGCAGTGAAACAGGATGTGTCCGGCGTACCCCGCATACTCGGCTCCGAGGATGGCGCGCGCCTTTTCCTGGAGGATGCGGTAGTTCTTTTCTGTCAGGCTGTGGCGGGCCTCTTCGATGCCGAACCACTCCCAGAGGTACTGTTTGACATGCGTGTCAATCGGGAAGGCATCGAACCGTCCAAGACCGAAAAGGGCGATGCAGTCGGCGATTTTCAGGCCGATTCCGCTATGCACGCACAAGGTTTCGCGGAGCGTTTCAAGGTCGCATTTGCCCGAACCAACGCACGCCAAAGCCAGTTTGCCTGACTCGAAAGAGCGCGCCATAGCGATGATGTTTGCCGCCCTTATCCGGTTGTTATTCGTGCATACTGCCAGCTCATTCGGGTCAGCAGAAGCCAGAGCTGACGGGGTAGGGAAGCCATAAAAAACCATCTCACCCTCTGGCAACTCCAGTATGATCTTTTGCCCATACCGTTCGGCAATCATGGATACCTGACGGCGAATCAGATGCATGCCGATGCCCTGAGCGCACATGAAGGTGACCATTATTTCAAACGGGTCCTGCCGCATGACCCGAACGGAGCGGTACGGCTGAACCAGATTCCAGACTTCGGGGAATTTCTCTTTAAACCTTGATGAGAATACAGTTTCCTCCTGAAAATCAAGAGAGAAGAGGTGCTTTAAAAATTCATTGATCGGTGTGTCATAAACATTTTTATTAGTACTCAGTATTTCGATGGTGTTTACATTGATTTCGCGTATAAAAACAATAGTACGATCAATTATTGTAGAGTAATAGCCTTTTAAAATCTCATTCAGATTCCAACGAAAGCTTTGGCCACTGAGTACTGTATCTCGTAAATTAAGCTGTGACTTTTGGCTTAATATCGAAGTATATAGCTTGTTACTAATGCTCATAATATCTAATCATAATTCTGATATTCATATTAAATATTGTTGTTGTAAAAATTATTATAAAGTATTTAAATGTAATGACTTAAAATTACTTACCTAACAATATGTTTATTATGGTTAATGGTCAGATT
>LUZT01000005.1:0-512500 GCA_001602925.1 Chlorobiales bacterium Clorobi_01
CAATTATCCTTCTGCACAGTTCATCAGTCTCGTAAAGAACAGAATACCAAAACGAATAAATTCGATAATCATAATCATTAATATGTATCGTCCTAACAAACTCATTAAAAAGCAATGATAAAGCCACCGAAGCCCCTCCAGCATAAGGCTCGACATAATGACCATCAGTCAATAAATTATATTCAACCAATAGCTGAATATAATGCGACAATCGCCCTTTACCGCCAGGATATCTAAGCGGCGAATAAAAATTATTCGTTAAATTAATTCCCATAGCTTCACAAAAAAGACTTCTAAATTATCCCAATTTCTTTTAAGTGCCTCCGGTTCTGGATGAAAATCTTTATTATGTACAAAAGCATTAAAAGTATCAATCGAAAATATACTATCTTTCATTGATGATGCTGTGTATGCACCTTTAAGCTTATGCTTATCCAAAACTCCTTTATCTTCAAGGTCTTTAGCAACAGAACTCAATTTGTTAGTTAACTTACTATTATTATTCACTCCGCTTATCGGGTACTTCTCAATATAACTATCCATTGAAAGCTCTATAAATACTCTAAAAGTAACAGCAGCCGAATTTTCAAAGTCTTTAACATCTAAATCCTTCAATTCATGATAAATCTTATTAACCCTTGGCTGACTGATGGGAATAATTGTACTTTTAGGAATAATTGTATGTCGTTTTGATAATATTGATTTGCTTCTTTTCTTTTTTTCATCATCACTTTGCTTTGTATCAATTTTCCTTGGGGGAGCAGTACTGATCAACTCCCAATCACCCGCCAACTCTCGTGTTTTATCCGGCAAATCTGTCTTCTTAAAAGTTTCCAGATAAATCAATCTATCATCTTTATAATAAATATCTTTTACCGTAAAATCTCTTCGCAATAAATCTCTCGCGACTTTACTTAATGGTTTAGCAACTTCTGACGGCTCATAGCGAGTAATAACCTTTCCGTCCTTAATATCAATCCCCGCCATACGTCTAAAATCTGGATCTGTTGCAAGACGCTGTAAAGATGATGATTTTACTTTTTTAAGGTTACTTTTCAACTCACCGTCAACACTTTCTTCTTTTTCCAAAAAATCAATTATTTGTAAAGCATAATTTGAATTCCCTTTCACCCTCTCATCAAATCGTGCTTTTTGCTGCGCATCCCATCCTACAGTCCCAACCCCATCATTCTGTCCTGTATGCTTTAATTCAATCCAATGCTCGGCCTCCTTTTCACTATCAAATAATATACATGGAATTTTTTCAATTGGATTTTTTGAATACTGTCCTGATAATTTTTTAAATCTATTTAGTAGAGATTTATGCTTTTCAGAGATCAATTCAGGATTTTCAAGTAACTTTAATGCAGTTACACGTCGATTCCCCTCTAAGACATTAAATTCTCCTTCTTGTTTTTCATGTTTAGTAATAAAAATCGGATCTCCGGGATTTAATCCTTTATTTACAATATCATCTGCCAATTTAATTAATTTTTCTTTTTGGTCTTCAATCATTGTTTTTATGGCATCCCTCTGATTTCCAACCATCTCAAATCTTGGATTTTCAATATTTACATTCAATAATGCAATGTCAATTAATTTTCTCTGATGACTCATATTATTGAGTATTTAATATTGTTTCCACGACCTTGTTTATCTGCGCTTTTTACCGCGCCTTACTTACCATATTATTTTACCAACCCTTAAATTCAATGTAATATATCTGTAAAAACCATATTAAACAACGAAATAGAGGTATTTACCGCAGCATTTTTTGACTGACTTTGTCGAATTCAGAATGACAAGAAAAGTTACGCGTATCTCGTATGTAAAAAACCTATCGCCCACTCTGCTGCGCTGCCGTGCAGAACATCGCCTCATATGCCGCGCTCATCTCAACCTTGCGCCGCGCCATCACCTTTCGCGCTGTCTCGACAGCTTTGTCGGCTTCGTACCGTGCCGTACCGGTGTGGCCGTCACCCCAGCTAAATGGCGAGACGTATTTCGCGGGCATTCCGTTGCCGAAGATGTTTGACGAGGTGCCGACGACCGTGCCAGTGTTGAAGCGGGTGCCGATGGAGCATTTCGAGTGCTCGCCCATCAAGAGGCCGAGGAACTGCTGGCCGGTGGCCATTTTGCCGTACGCGGTCTCGATGCTCACCGGGCTGTAGTTGTTCTTGAGGTCGGAGGTGTCGGTGCCCGCGCCGAGGTTGCACCAGCTCGAAATGTAGGAGTGGCCGAGGAAGCCGTCGTGCTGCTTGTTCGAGAACGGCTCCATGATCGAATCCTCGATCTCGCCGCCCGCCTTCGCGCCGCCGCCGATGCAGACGTTGCTGTAAATCCGCGCGCCGCTCTTCACTCGCGCACCCGGCGCGACGAAAACGTTCTCCATCAGCAGCGCCACCGGCTCCACCACCGCGCCCGCACCGATATAGATATATCCGTCACTCGCATCGAGCACCGCGCCCGCCTTGACCTCCGCGCCTTTCTCGACGGTGATCGCCGACGGATTGACCAGAATCGCCGACGGGTGCACCTCGCCCTCGATGCGCCCAAGCGGCAGAGCCGAGCCGTCCTCGCGCATCATCGCCGGATGCATCGCCACGGGATCCCAGAGATTTTCGATCAAACGGAACCCGGAAACTTCGACGCACGAGAACGCACCGGCCAGTACCATGCCATCGATGGTATCCGGAAACACCGTTTCCAAAACATGAAGCGGCTCCGCTGTGGTGCGGCAAAACAGAAGATTGCCGTTCTGGATGACGGCCTCGCCCGGCGCAATTTTGCCCGCGTCGATGAACTGCGTCACCGCCGCATCGCAGATGAGTCGCCCGTTGACGAGCAGCACCTCATCCTCCAGAACACGGTTGACCACCGAGCCGGGATTGGCCTCCGCGAACCACGGCGCGATATGGCGGCGCAAGTGCCAGGTCAACTTCTGCCAACCGCCGAGGGCTTCGACGAAACGCTGGCGGAGCGAATGGCAACCGGTCACGAGATCGTACACCGGCTTCAGGTCGGCGAGCGGCGAGAAGCGGAGCGTTTTTTCGTCTTCAAAAATGATGACCTGCATGGGAATCGATTTTCGTTATGGCTCGTAAAGCATCTCGACCGCGAGCGGCTCGGCGGTGATGGCGATTGCGCCGCCAGCCTTCTCGATCACCTCGCCATCCATGTGCATGGCCTCGCTTACGGAGAGGAACACCGCGACCGACCTCGCCTTGCAGTAGATGACTTTTGGATCGTGAATCTGGCTACCCTTCAGATATTTGAGCACATATCCAGGTACGCGCCATTTCGGAACGGCTTTCAGAATACACACGTCGAGCAGCCCGTCGAACGGATCGGCATCCGGCGAAATGCGGAACTTGCCGCCCTCGACCCTGCCGTTGGAAACCGAAAAGGCGAACACCGGCTCGTCGAGCTCAATCTTCCCCTCTACGGTATCGAGCGTAATATGCATTTTTACTGCACGATAACCCAAAAGCACGCTCACCAGCGCCCAGGCGTACGACAGCTCGCCGCGCAGCCACTTCACCGACTTGACCGTGCTGGCGATCCGCCCGGTGAAGCCGATGCCGATGGAGTTGACGAAGTACCGCGACTCTCCCCCGCCAAACTCGACCTTGCCGAGATCGACCTTGCGGCTCGTGGCTCCGGCAAAGCCGCGGATGCGCACCTCGTGCTCTTTTGCCGAGGGGTTGAAGGTCTTGAGAAAGTCGTTGGCCGATCCCACGGGAAGAACACCGACCTTCACCGGCTGGCCCGCCACAGCGTTGACCACCTCGTTGAGTGTGCCGTCGCCACCGCAGGCGATGAGCGTCGAGCCCTCCCCGGCGGCGGCGCGGGCGATCTCGGCGGCATGCCCGGCAAAGCGGGTCGTTTCGAGCGAAGCCACCTCGAAGTGTGCGAGCGAGCGCTCGATGAGCGCGGCCTTGTCGGCGGCGCGCCCCTTGTCAGCAGCAGGGTTGAAAATGAAGGTAAAGCTATCGCCCATCGCCCGTCCCACTGTGTTGCAAAAACGCCCCTGCCTCTCTGTCGCCGATAGGCAGTTCATATGCCTCCCGCAAGGCTGACAGAATTCCCGTAGCGCTGTGCAGAAGTCGCTCCATGGTCCGCTCGAAGCCCTCTTCGCTGCCGTAATAAGGGTCTTCGATTTCCACGCCCACTTCAGACAGAGCGAAATCGGTCATCATGTGTACTGTCACCGGCAGACCGTCAAGCGCGTCGAGCATGTCACGATGATTTTCTGCATCCATAACGAAAATCCGGTCAAAGCTTCCGAGATCGAGGTCGTGAATACAACGCGCACGGATCGAAGAGATATCGATACCGTAACGTTCCGCCGCTCGAACAGCGCGGCGGTCAGGTGAAGAGCCCGACTGGTAGCACACCGTTCCGGCAGATTCGACCTCAAAAAAGCCACCGGCTCCGTGCAGCGATGCGGCGTGTCCGAAAGCGCCCTCTGCCATCGGAGAACGGCAGATATTTTCGTAACAGACAAAAAGTATTCTTACCGGCATGGCTTAAAATTTGATTGAAACAGGACGACAAACCCATGCAAAATTGAGGTTATAACGTAAAATATTATCACGTAAATAGTTTTTTAAAACCATACAATATCGGATATTTAAGTAGTTTGCATAGTATCCTGTAATTTTCATCTCCTCAACTCCTAAAGTCCCTCACCATGACCCAATGCCCAGTTTCAGGACTTTCGGTTACCGAAAAAGAACATTGGAGCTTCGAAAATCGCCAGGGCAACTATACCAGAAAATACAGCCTGATCGGCAATGATATCATTCATGTGCAGGAACTGGCCAGCCAGGGCATCATTCCGGATCATCTGTATTCCGCCGATTTCACATCACTGATTGGCGAGGAAAACCTCACCGGCAAGCCGGTGTTTATTATGATCGATTGTGAGCCCATCATCGATCTCAAATTCTCATACAAGAGAGAGTTCACGAACCTGGTCACCGCCCAGGAGTCCGACCTCAGGCTTATTGTGCTTTATAATATCAAGCCATCCGTCAGGCTTCAGCTTGAAATGTTGCAAAGCCTGGCAACAGAGAAGCTGCCGGTCATGCTCTGCGAATCATACAAAGAGGCGGTAACCTCGATTCTCGATTTCAAATCAGGCAATGTTTCCAGTACAAAACCCGATGCCGGGACAGACAAGGCTTTCAGAAATGCGTTCCTTGCCGAAGTGTCGAGAATACTCATGCTCAGGCAGTTCAGCCAGCTGGAAATATTCCCTCCTGAAAATCATGCATCATATCCCTATTTTGAAATTCTCGACATGATGCGCCGCGACCTGCAAGCTCTGGAAGAGGAGCATCAGCAGAGCATCGAAAGGATAGAACAGGAGTTCCGGGTACTTCTTGCCAGCAAAAATTCGTTGCTCGACGAGCAGATCGAGGTATGCAAAAGGAGCGAACAGCGGTTCAAGGCAGAGGAGTCCGCACTGCTTTCCAGAATTGCCGCACAGGAGATCGAAGCCACCAGAATTTCAACGGCAAATGCCGAAAAAAACGCGGCTCTGCGCACGTTGTGCGAAATGATCGAGAAGATCAACATCGATCCGGCAGCCATGGAGAAGATTTCAGCCCAATGCGCCACGCTCTTCGAAACCAGCGACCAGGCCGCGATGATCAATACCGAACTTACTGAAACCGACTCCGTCTTCCTCTCCAAACTCCAGAAAAAGCACCCGAATCTCAATCAGAGAGAGCTCAGAATCAGCCTGATGATCAAGCTGGACTATCACTCACGCGACATCGCCAGGTCTCTCGGCCTGTCGACCAGAGGCATCGAAAGCATCCGGTACCGGCTGCACAAGAAAATCGGTCTCGACAAACACAACTCCCTCAAGACCTATCTTACGAACCTGGCCACCGAATCGCTCTGAGTCGCCAAGTGAAGCGCTGCATTCATGCATTTCCCGTTACCAAACCGAAACATGCATGAATGCCGGCGAATGCTCACGGCAAAAAAAGTATCCCCACCACAGAATCCTGTCAGAACGATACGTTAAACACGATATCGATTCAACAAAAAAAACTCGCCATACATATTACTTGACCTTCCGTAATTATTGGGAATAATGGGAGAAAAAGTCGTATAATATGTGTAACACCTGCATCATAACCGTATGATTATACTTCATGACAGGTGCCTTTAATAACGCAATAGTTGAAAGCACCCATGCAAACCTGCCCAGTTTCCAATCTTCCGGTTACCTCAAAACACAACTGGAAATCAATCCCGGCCGGCGCCGATTATGTCAAACGCCTTGAGCTTATCGGTGACAACATTTTTCACCACTATGTCGAGTCGGATCATCCGGTAACGCTGAACTCCATGAGCATCGAACTGGTTCACGATGTGCTCGAAGAGAGTGGAATCAAGGACTCACCGCTCTACCTCCTGTGGGACATGAACAACATCAGTAACATATCATTCCAGTACAAGCAGGGCATTAACGACATCGTCTACCGCTCGGGTCTCGATTTTGCCGTAGTCGTTTTTTACAACATCGACGAGTCGTGCAGAATCATCATCGAAACCTTCGCTGCAATGGCGCCCAACACGATGACCGTGCTGCTCAGGGAAGACTATCGCGATGCGATGACCACCCTCTTGGAGTACCGGTCAGGCAAAGCTCCCGAGAAGCTGGAGGATCAGGATGTCGATGAGGAAATCTCGATGAAAAATGAATTTCTCGCGACTATCGCCAGAATTTCGTGGCTCAACATGCTCAACCAGAAAATATTCCTTCCACCCACCGATAGTCCCTTCTACCCCTACTTCAAGGCTATCGATCACATGCAGGAGGATCTGAAAGCCAGAGAAGAACTCCATGAAAAGGAGATGCGCCAGCTCAAGGCAGAAAACGAGCAAAAGCTGAGTCAGAAAATCATCCAGCTCAATGCCCAGATTGAGCTTGGCAAAAAGGAGATCCAGCGATTCGAGCAGGAAAAAACTGCACTGAAATCCAGAATCGCCGCTCAGGAGATGGAGCTGACAAGAATTTCCACTGCTGTCGGCGAAAAGACCTCCTCCCTGCACCTGATCTGCGACCAGATCAAGAGCCTCGACATCGAATCGGCGGCCAAGCAGAAAATTCTCGAGCAGTGCCACAGTATGATTGAGACCGAACTGACCGAAAAACGCCTCAAAACCGAGCTCACCGTCGGCGACTCGGAGTTCCTCTCCAAGCTTCAGAAAAAGCACCCAAACCTCAACCAGCGTGAACTCAGGGTAAGCCTGATGGTCAAGCTCAACTACGACACGCGGGAGATCGCGCGGTCAATCGGCATTTCGACGAGAGGCATGGAGAGCATCCGCTACCGGATGCACCGAAAACTCGGTCTGGACAAGCACAAGTCGATCAAGACCTACCTGTCAGAACTCGCATCGGAAGTGATCTGACACCTGACAGACACCATACGAATCAAACCACCGGGGTGCAATCAACACCCCGGTTTGTTTTTACGCCATCCCACCCCAATACAATACTACGGCTATCGGCACGCATAACAGTAAAGGCAACCATGCTGGCAAGTGCCATACGCGCCGATATCCTTGCTCACGATGCAGCCGCAGGCCTTGCGCTGCCCTCGATGCTTCAGCGCAGCGCTGACTGGCGCATCACCCGGAAAAAGGGTGCCGCCGCCAAGAAATTCCATCAGTTCAGCGTCGTCGCCGAAGCAGCTCGCCAGCAAATGGCCATCGATACACCGGCTTTTTGCAATCCCTGCCAGCTCACTATCCTCGGCACAGGCCGAGAGTTCGAGCCCCCAATCCTTGTTGCGCTCGACCAGCCGGGCGGCGAACTCGTCCATCTCCTCCGGCGCGAACTCGCGATAGCCAGCGCTAATGCGTGACAAACGGCGACGTGCCGCCCGGTAGCATTCGATGTCGGCAAAGCTGATGACCAGTCTCCGCGTGCAGCCGCGCAACGCTCCGGCAAGGCGCCCGATCCGCTCCAGCAGCACTTCGACAGTTAGCTGGTCGCTCAGCACGAGCGGATCGAAGCGCCAGACGACGCGCTCGGGGCCGATGCGCGAGGCAAGCCGCCGGAAGGTCTCGATCCGTTTGGCGAGCGGTGGCACGGACGGTTCGAGACCTTCCGCTTCGTAGTCGTTCAGGGTGAACTGGAAGTAGTAGTTGATGCCGAGGGCATCGATTTCGGAGAGGTGCGGCAGCAGTGGGGCCGGGTTCTTGCTCCAGAAAACGATAGCCCTCGTTTTACTGAACGAGACGTACTGCATCTGGCTTGAATTGAAGGGATTACGCCACTGCACGTAACCGGCACGGAGCCGCGCCATAAACCATTCAGCGTGAAACGCCGGAATGTCGGTGGCACGGCTGGCCGAAACGATCACCGGAGCAATCGCCTCGACCATTTCGCCCGTCTCGATACGGATCGGCAGTTTTTCCCAACCCCGGAACGCCATTGCGGCTCAGGGTAGATAGAAAGTCTTGATGTTGACGAACTCGCGGATGCCGTGGTGCGACAGCTCGCGTCCGTAGCCAGATTGTTTCACGCCACCGAACGGCAGGCGCGGATCGGACTTGACCATCGAGTTGATGAAACAGCTCCCCGCTTCGAGACGCCGGGCGATACCAAGCGCGCGCTCCACATCCTGCGAAAAGACCGCCGAGCCAAGGCCGAACTCGCTGTCGTTGGCGATGGCGACCGCCTCGTCGTCGTCGGCCACCTCGATGATCGTGGCCACCGGTCCGAAAATCTCCTCCGACCAGGCGGGCATTCCCGGTTTGACGCCGGAGAGCACGGTCGGCGGATAGTACCAGCCCGGCGCGTTCGGCACATGGCCGCCGCAGAGCAGCTCCGCCCCGGCCTCGACGCTCCGCTGCACCTGCGCATGGACGAGGTCGCGAAGGTCCTCGCGGGCGATCGGGCCGACCTCCGTGCCCTTGGCGAACGGATCGCCCATCACCGCCGTCTGCATCCGCTGCACGATCTTTTTGGTGAACTCACCGACAATCTCCTTGCGCACGATGAAGCGCTTGGCGGCAATGCAGCTCTGCCCTGCGTTGAGCAGCCGGCCCGCAACGCACGCATCGACCGCCTGCGCCAGATCGGCATCTTCAAGCACGATATAGGGATCGCTGCCGCCCAGCTCCAGCACACTGCGCTTCAGCGCCTTGCCCGCCTTGGCAGCCACCGCCTGCCCCGCACCGGTGCTGCCGGTCACGGAGACCGCTTTGATCACCGGATGATCGATCATGAAGCCGGTCAGCCGGTCAACCTCGTCGAGATCGATGTGCACCGCACGGTAGAGATGCTCCGGGAATCCCGCGTCACGGAACAGCTTTTCGATGGCAATCGCGCAGCCGGTCACGTTCGGCGCGTGCTTCACCACGATGCCGTTGCCCGCCATGAGAATCGGCGCGGCGAAGCGCAGCACCTGCCAGTACGGAAAGTTCCACGGCATCACGCCGAGAATCACGCCAAGCGGCTCGAAGACTACGATGCCTTTCGCACCGTCAATCGCACTCTCTTCTGGCTGGAGAAACTCCTCGGCATGGTCAGCGAAGTAGTCGCACACCCAGGCGCACTTGTTCACCTCGGCCACGGCCTGCGAGAGCGGTTTGCCCATTTCAAGCGTGATGAGCCGCCCGTGCTCGGCGGCCTCTGCGCGAAGCAGTTCACCAAGCTTTTTCATGCAGGCGCGACGCTCCCCGAAGCTGGTCGAGCGCCAGCGGCGGAAATCGGCGTCAGCCTGGCGAAGCACGGTATCGATCTGCCCGGCAATCATCACCGGATATTCGGCGAGCTGCTCGCCGGTCGCTGGATTGATGGTAACGATCATGATCAAGCGTTCTTTATGTTCTGATTATGAATTACTCTTGTCATTCTGAACGGAGTGAAGAATCCAGTCTCTTCAGAATCATGCGAATAAAACATTAATTTAAAGCAGGTTACGTAACTTTCTGGATTCTTCGCCCGACGGCGTCGGACTCAGAATGACAAGAAGAAAACAACTCTTACTCGTCGAGCGAATCGAGCAGGGCGAGGTAGCTCTCGTAGCGCTCCGGGGCAATGGATTCCGACTCGACCGCCGCGATCACGGCGCAACCCGGTTCGACCGTGTGCGAGCATGACGAAAAGGCGCACTCCGGCATGTAGCGCAGGAACTCCGTGTAGTAGAACCGCAGGTTCTCGCGGGTGATGCCGGAGAGGTTGAACTCGCGGATGCCCGGCGTGTCGATCACGTAGCCGCCGCCCGGTAGCTCGAACATCGCCGAGCTGGTGGTGGTGTGCACCCCCTTGCCAGTCTTGTCGCTCGTCTCGGCAGTCCGCAGCTCCTCGCGCCCAACGAGCAGGTTGATGATCGTCGATTTGCCCACGCCGGAGTGGCCGCTGAAGGCCGACACCCGGTCTCGGAGCAGCTCGCGCAACTCGTCGATCCCACGGCCATCCTCGGCGCTGACAAGGCAGATGTTGCAGTCGAGCTGGCGATAGACCTCCAGATCCTCTTCCACCATGCCGTCCTCGTCGAGGTCGATCTTGTTAACCACGATCAAGAGCGGCAACTTCTCCGATTCGGCGAAGACGAGGTAGCGGTCAACGAGACGGCTGTTGAAGGGCGGATCGTCAAACGAGGTGATCAGCACGAGCTGGTCGATATTCGCGACGATCACCTGCTCCTTCTCCTTGCTCCGGTTGCGCCTCACCTCACGCCGCCGAACCAGCGCCGTACGCCGCTCTTCAACGCGGATAATCACCCCTTCCGCCATATCGGTTTCTGACGCCTTCGGCCTGAACTCGACCCGGTCGCCGACCGCCACGAGGTTCGAGCCCTCGTTTTCGCTCACGGTGCTGGGCACGGTTCGGCACCTGACCTTCAGGCCATCGCCGGTTTCAACGATATATGATGCGCCGGTGACCCGCGTCACCACGCCCGAAAGCGTTTCTTTCATGCAAAAAGGCTGTGCTGATTATCACCGGCCAACACGACGTTCATCGACAGTCCGGCCAGAAGCGGAGCTCCAAAAGGAAGAAAATATAAGCATTTCACTTTCCACGAACAGCATCTGGTGGATATGAATGGAGCAAGAAAATCGGGCAATCCGGCAATCACCCGACATCAGCCAGCGAGATTCGCTTGCGGAAGTGGGTCATATAATAATCCCTGATCAGGGCGTTTTCGGGGTGTGTGAGCGTTTCGTCGCGGCGGATCAGCTCGAAGGCCGCCGCCCGCGCCGCGCGCATGATGTCGCCGTCGGTGAGCAGGTCGGCGATCCTGAGGCCGCTTGCCGCGCCGGACTGCTCGCGGCCCAGCATGTTGCCCGCGCCGCGAATCTGCAAATCGATCTCGGAGAGCCGGAATCCGTCGCCGGTCGCGGCCATCGCCTGCAACCGATCTTTGGCGTCACCGGCAAGCTTCGTGTAGACGAGAAAGCAGGAAGAGGCGTGCTCGCCGCGCCCGACACGCCCCCGGAGCTGGTGGAGCTGCGAAATGCCGAAGCGCTCGGCGTGCTCGATCACCATCACCGTGGCGTTGGGCACATCGACGCCCACCTCGATCACCGTCGTGCCGACGAGAATGTCGAGCCGCCCGCCGCGGAACTCTGCCATCACGGCCTCCTTCTCCGCCGCCGGAAGCTGCCCGTGGATCAGCCCGAGCCGCAGCTCCGGAAACACCTCGCTTTTGAGCTGCTCGTAGCTCTCGGTAGCCGCCTTGAGATCGATCTTCTCCGACTCCTCGACCAGCGGATAGACGATGTACGCCTGCCGCCCTTCGGCGATCTGCTTCCGTAACAGTCGATACAGCTCCGGCTTCTCTGCTTCGCGGCAGAGGCGCGTCTGGATCGGCTTGCGCCCGGCGGGCATTTCGGCGATGATCGACACGTCAAGGTCGCCGTAGATGCCCATCGTGAGCGTGCGCGGAATCGGCGTGGCGGTCATGAGCAAAACGTGCGGGTTCTCGGCTTTCTCCTGCAACGCCTTGCGCTGCAACACGCCGAAGCGATGCTGCTCGTCGATGATCACCAGGCCGAGCCGGTGGAACTGCACCCCTGCCTCAATGATGGCATGGGTGCCGACGGCGATGTCGATCTCCCCCTGTTCAAGCCGGGCGAGTTGCTCCTCGCGTTCCTTTTTCTTCTGGCGACCGGTCAGGAGCGCCACCCGAATGCCGAGCGGTTCAAGCGAGTTTTTGAGACCTGCGTAGTGCTGAAAGGCGAGAATCTCGGTCGGTGCCATGAAGGCTGCCTGCAAACCGTTGTCCACGGCGAGCGTCATGGCGAACTGCGCCACGAGCGTCTTGCCCGACCCCACGTCGCCCTGCAAAAGGCGGTTCATCTGGCGTCCGCTTTTGAGGTCGTGGTAAATCTCGCGCACCGCCTGCTTCTGCGCACCGGTCATGGTGAAGGGCAGGCGCTCGTGCAGGCTCGCCGTCTTTTCGCCGGAGCGGTCGAACCGTGCCGAGGTCAGGTGCCGCCGCTCCTCGGTGCGGCGCAGGGCGAAAAAGAGCTGCGCGAAGAACAGCTCGCTCCACTTCATGCGGTACCGCGCCCGTTCGAGCTGTTCGGCAGAGTCGGGAAAGTGGAGCTGCCGGTACGCCTCGCCGATGGGCATCAGGTTGTAAGCGGCGATGATCTCCGGGCTGAGGTACTCCGTGATGCGCAGCGGCTGCTCGCGGAACGCCCGGTGCACGATGCGCCGCAGGGCCGCCGAGTTGAGACCCGCCTGCTTCATCACCTCGGTGGTAGGGTAGATCGGAATGATCGCACCGGTCTTGTAGAGTTCGTCGTCCCGCTGCCCGTCGCCGTTCTCGTCATCGCCGCCAAGCTTGTCGAAGTCGGGATGCTGCATTCCCGGCGTGCGCCCGAAAAAGGTGACGCGCCCGTGCGCCGCGACCATGTCGCCGCTGCGGATGGTTTTCGAGAAGTAGTGCACACCACGGAACCAGGTCAGTTCGAGCACGCCGGAGCCGTCGCTTATCTGCGCTTTGAAGCGCGAGCCGCCGCGCCCGCTGCCTTCGAGCCGCGTGCCGGTCACACTGCCCACCACCGTCACGGTTTCGCCGTCGCGCAGTGTGCTGATTTTCTTGATCGTGGTGCGGTCGAGATAGCGGCGCGGGAAGCAGTCGTAGAGGTCGGCAATCGAGCGGATGCCCGCCTCGGCCAGTATCGCCGCGCGCTTCGGGCCGACGCCCTTGATCCCTTGTAACGGTAAAAACGGAGGCATGACGAATTGGCGTCGCGGCTTGTTTATTAGCAGAAAAAAGAGTTAATTCCTGATCAATTTTTTATTGTCATTCAGGCAACGTAATCACAAAGGTCATGAAACCAGAGATTCACCCAAAGTATACGAAAGTTACCGTCAACTGCGCGAACTGCGGCACCAGCTTTGAGACCCGCTCCACCAGGAACAACATCAAGGTCGATATTTGCAGCAACTGCCATCCGTTCTACACCGGCAAGCAGGTGCTCGTCGATACCGCTGGCCGCGTCGATCGCTTCAACAAGCGTTTTGCAAAGGCCAAGACCGCTGCGAAGTAAGCGACTGCCCGAACAAACTCATCCGATACCGCCATGACTGTCAGGGACGTTATCCAGAAAATCGAGCCTCGCATGAAGAAAACCATCGAGGCTTTCCAGCACGAACTCGCCTCGATCAGAACCGGCAAGGCCACCACGGCACTGCTCGATCGGGTCAAGGTGGAGGCTTATGGATCGCTGATGCCGCTCAAGCAGGTCGGCAACGTCGGCGTACTCGATGTTCACACCCTCACGGTGCAGGTCTGGGACAAGTCGATGGCTGGCCCGGTCGAACGCGCCATCCGCGACGCCAACCTCGGCCTCAATCCCTCTTCTGACGGCATGAACATCCGCATCAGCATTCCGCCGCTCACCGAAGAGCGCCGCAAGGAGTTCGTGAAACTGACCAAAAAGTTCGGCGAGGATTCCAAAGTCTCGCTGCGCAACCACCGACGCGACCTGATCCATGAAGTCGAAAAGCTCGAAAAGGAGAAGCTGATCGGCGAGGACGAACTCAAACGCGGCAAGAAGGACGCGGACGACCTGCTGCACAAGTACGAAAAGCAGATCACCGATCTGATCACCCAGAAAGAAAAGGAGATCATGGAGGTCTGACAGCAGAGGTCAGAACAGATTCAGCAAAAGCCGGGGTTTTCCCGGCTTTTTGCGTTTGTGGGGGTGGATGAAAAGAGGAGATACTACGGCAAATACCGCGCGCATTCATTTGCTATGGCGATACTAATTGTTTAGTTTTATGCCAAGAAAATTTTTGGCACAAAAGCAGCCAGACAACTGAAATCGACTGCTAAATGAGCAGAAAAGGTATACCAACCCACTCGATGATTTGTAAATAAGACCGACAAAAACGACACCTTAAAATTTTATCTTTGACAGAATGACAAAAACAGCAGAATTAATTCCAACAGAACGAAAAATTTTATTCAGCAAACTGGCTGACAGGTTGGAAACTGCTTACAATTTGAGCCGTAAAGTTGTTAGTTTTCAGGCAAACAAGGACGAGCCGATTTATCGCTGGTTCAAATACAAAGAAGGTTTTTCATCTGCACTTGTAAAATACTTTCTGACAGAATACAGCCCAAAACCCGGCAAACTTTTAGACCCTTTTGCTGGTGCAGGCACAACACTATTTGCTGGACAAGAGCTTGGCTGGCAATCGTATGGCGTTGAGTTGCTTCCTGTTGGAGTTTTCGTGATGCAGACAAGAGAAGCATTAAACAAAATTGACACTGAAAAACTCCGAATTATAATAAAAAACTTGTGGTCAGAGTTATCAAAAATTGAAGAATACGACACTCACATTAAGCACATCTCAATCACCAAAGACGCATTTCCTGACGACACAGAAATATTGCTGAATAAATTTTTGAGCTACTGCTCAAAAATTACAGATGAAAAAATACAAACCGTTTTACGCTTTGCTGCTTTTTCAGTTTTGGAAGAAATTAGTTACACCAGAAAAGACGGGCAGTATTTGCGTTGGGACTATCGTTGTAAAAGAAATTTATCTGGCAAGCAGTTTGATAAAGGGAAAATTCTAACATTTGAACAAGCCCTAAAAAATAAAATTCATCAAATTGTAACTGACCTCTCATCCAACCAATCAATAAATTTATTTGAGCAGTTTAACCATAACAGAAATTCGAATAATCAAAACCCTGTAAATATTATTGAAGGTTCTTGCTTAGAAGAACTACCGAAACTTCAAGATAACTATTTCGATTTCATCTTAACATCGCCACCTTACTGCAATCGTTACGACTACACAAGAACATATGCCTTAGAATTGGTTTTTCTCGGCGAAGACCAGGAGCAAGTTCGTAATCTTCGCCAGTCAATGCTTTCTTGCACAGTCGAAAACAAGGAAAAAATTGAACATTTAAATCAGTTTTATTCATCAATCGGTAGACAAGAAAGTTTTGAAGAAGTTATTGCAGCATACAACAACTGTGCAGCAATGACAGAAGTAAATACCATTCTTGATGAGTTGAACAAGTTGGGGAAACTCAATAATAACAATATACCAAGAATGGTAAAAAATTACTTCCTAGAATTATGTTTTGTGATTTATGAAATGGCAAGAATCACAAAAAGTGGCGGTTATTGCGTAATGGTAAACGACAATGTTCGTTATGGTGGCGAAGAAATTCCGGCTGATTTAATCTTATCCGAGTTTGCAGAAAAATTCGGTTACAGCATCAATAAAATTCTTGTTTTACCCAAAGGCAAAGGCAACAGTAGTCAGCAAATGGGCAACTACGGACGAACCGAAGTCCGCAAATGTGTTTACTTATGGCAAAAAAGATAATTGCAAGCTCACTCATTAAATCAGCAGACGATTTAGTTACATCAAGAGAAGAAACCAGAGCGGGTTTCATTGCAATGGCTTTGGAGAAAAACTATATCGCAGTTCCATACATTGAAGAAGCGAAGGCGTTGAAAGCACTTGCTTCGCAAGTCAAAAAGCCCAAAGACTTTTTGACTGTAAAGGATTTGAGAGTTGGCCTACTAACAGCATCAGGACTATCCGACAAGTCGCTCAATTACTTGACCGAAGATGATAGAATACTTGCAATCAAAGGACTTATAGAAAAATTCCTTGAACCTGCTGGAGAAAATTTCATTGATGAATTGGTTTATCGTTATTTACTTACAAAGGGTGATGCGCTTGGCGGAAAGGCAAGAAACCTTGCGGGTTCACTTGGCGAAAGAAAGTTTTTGCGCTCCCTAATTTCCGTTTTCAATATTGCAGGCATCAAATACAAATGGAAAGATAACGACACAAATACTTGGCTTGATAATCCAACTGACGACACTGACATAGAAAAACGTATCAAAGCAATTTATTGGAAACGCGAAACTGACCGGCTTTTGATTCTGAACATTAATGTCCCGTTGGTAAACAAGAATGTTGACCTCTCCATTTTGCAAGCACAACCTGATGATTGGAAAATCGGTAAAAAATCTATCATTTACCAGCCAGAGAAATACGTTGCATTGGGAGAGTTAAAAGGCGGAATTGACCCAGCAGGTGCAGACGAACATTGGAAAACTGCAAACTCTGCCCTAAACAGAATACGCACAAGCTTTGACAAAGAGAAATTAAAACCACAGACTTTTTTCATCGGTGCTGCGATTGAAAATGCCATGGCAATTGAAATATTCAAACAACTGCAAACAGGGACAATGAGCAATGCTGCAAATCTTACTTACGACTCACAACTGACAAAGATTTGCGACTGGATAATAAACTTATAATGGCTGAAAAGAGAAGCACGACCGCACCTTGCTGGATCACCTGCTTGACCTCTTCGAAATATTTCCATTATCAACCAGCCAACTCCGCCCAGTTCTCCACCCGTAATCCCTCAACCCTGCTGAACTCCCGGACGTTGTTCGTTACCAGCACTGCGCCGAGCGCTCTGGCTTGAGCGGCAATCATGGTGTCGAGGGAGCCAATCGGAGTACCGCGCGTTTCAAGGTCGCTTCTGATCTCTCCGTAATGCCAGATCACGGAAGCGTCAAACGGAAGGATTTCAAGTGGAGCGAAGAACAGCGCCAGCGCTTGCCGGTTCTTCTCCGAACCGCTTTTGACAACGCCAAACGTCAGCTCCGACGCCGTAACGCTCGATATGGCAATATCTCCCAACCTCTCGCGGCGAAAGCGTTCGAGAACGTGAAGCGGCTTGCTATTGATAATGTAGATGCAGATGTTGGTGTCAAGCAGATAGATCATCCCTTGATCTCCTCCCGGCTTTGCGTCTCCGGTTGCTCACGCACGATCTGAAAACCCGGCTCAAACTCATCCAGAGCCGCTTCGAGCATATCCCAGGGCTTGTCGCAGGGCAGAAGAATGACGCCGTTCCCAAAATGCCGGACAATCACCTCTTTGCCCTCGAACCGATACTCTTTCGGCAACCGAACCGCCTGACTGCGACCCGAGGTAAATAGTTTTGCTGTGTCCATGTTCTCTCCTCCTGATGATAGATACCAATGATAGCCATCAAAGACAACAATTCAAAATGCACAGGAGTTCTCGAAATGGTCAGCCGCCGGAATCGTCATCACGCCGACGGCAAAAAATCTCTCAAAAAAAAGGGCGGACACACAGGCCCGCCCCTAAAATTAGCAACTCTCAACTATCCATTATCCTTCATGCAGCGTAAACCGGACGGGAATGGTCATCCAGACCCGCACCCTCCTGCCATTCTGTACTCCTGCCGTGTACTTCGTCTCCATCGCGATGCGCGTTGCCTCCTTGTCGAACACCGTCTGGTCGCCCGGAATGCGCTTGACGATCTCGGCCTTCATCGGACGCCCCTCCTCGCTGATGAGCACGCGCACGAAAACCTTTCCTTCGATACCGGCGATCCTCGCCATTTCGGGGTACATGAGCCTCGGCGTGCTGACCACCGTCGGCGGATTCTGGCAGTTGACAAACTCCACGACCGTGTCACAGGAAGATGACGAACCGCCGCCATCCTGTGAAGCCGGGCCTTGCGTGATCGCCTGCTTGATCTCCTTCTGCGTGGCGAAAGTCTGATCCGGCGGCGCTTCGGCCACCTTCCTGATCTTGCCCACCTTCGGCGCTTCCACCGGCGCGGCTGCGGCCTTCACCTTCGGCGGCTCCGGCGCAATCGGCGGAGGAGGCGGCAACTGCGTCACATTGGTGACAATCTCGTAGCACTGAACCGCCGCCTGGGGGTCATGCCCGCCGCCGAACATGCCCATCACGCGGCTCCAGTTCGCACTGACAAGCCAGAAAAGCGACAGAAGCAGCACAGCCACGACCACGCCGTGAGTCAGAAAAAGATGAGCTTCACGCCGCAGGGCGAGATTGCCATAGCTGATCTGCCTCAGCCGGTCGGTATCGAGGAACTGCTCGCGGAAAGTCCACCGCTGCGCCTTTCTGGCCGCCTCATCATGCACCGATTGTAACTTTGACGACACCTTTCCGTACTCCTGTTTTCTGGTTCACGAACCGCGCCTTCAGCGCATGGCCACGGCCTTCTGAATTTCAGCTTCGTCCTGCGGGGTAAAATCGTCGAGGCTGAACCGGTCGATCTTCATCAGGTTGAACTCGTCGATGATATCGACCAGCGATTTGTACTTGGCCTTGTCGCTGATTCTGACGACGATCACCATCTTCCGGTTTCTGCCGGTCTCCTGACGCAACACCTGACGAAGCTCGCCGCTGAGCGATGCATGGGCGTCAGCGCTGTCGTAGAGCGGCACGCGCCGTGGCGCCGCTTCGCCGAGCGACCAGTAGGCGAAACCGTCGCCGGGCACCCTGAGCGTCATCACATTCAGTTCAGCTATGGCCACCTCGCCCGTCTCCGGCGGAATGTTGATCTCCATCGTGTTCGACTTGGCGAACGTCGTCGTCAGCATGAAAAAGGTCAGCAGAAGGAACGCCACGTCCACCATCGGCGTCATGTCGAGCTTGAAGCCGAGCCGCTTGCGCTGGCGCCCGCCCCGTTTCGAGCTGCGCCGTTCTCCGGGGGAATCAACCATGCCCATATCAGCGCACCTCCTTTTCGAGAACGGTCACGAGGTTGAAGTTGAGCAGATTCATCTTCTTGAACACCTTGATGACATAGTTGACCGCCTCGTAATCGGCCTTGTTGTCCGCCCGGATCACCGGCCTGAGCCGCTGGTCGGCAAAGCGCGACATCATGATGTAACGGGCCAGCTCCTCTTTTTCGATTCTGAAGCTGTCGTCGAGCCTGAACCTGCTGAGCGAATCAGCCACCGCCGCCTTGGAGACACCCGCATTTTCGAGCTTCGGCCTCACGACCGTATCAAACAGCCGCTCCCTGGTGCGCTGCGACGAGACGCCCATGTAGATCGAGTTGTCCTTCGCGACGGTCACGGTCAGCACGTCGGACTCCGGCAACTTCATGTTCGAGTGAGACGACGGCAGGTCGATGGTCACCGCTTCCGGCGGACGGAACTTGGTGGTCAGCATGAAGAAGGTCAGCAGCAGAAATGCCACATCGACCATCGGCGTCATGTCAAGCCGGAACCCTACCCTTTTTGCCTTGATTTTGGACATGGTTCGAGATCAGGATTTACTGCTGCCGAGGGTCTGGATAATGTAGAACGCCGCTTCGTCGATCTGGTAGCTGAAGCGGTCAACCCGGTTGGTGAAGACGTTATAGGTCACGATGCCCATGATGCCGCCAAGGATGCCGAGCGCCGTGTTGAAGAGCGCCTCGGAGATGCCGAGCGAGAGCTGCACCGCGTCGGGCGCGCCGCTGGTGGCCATCGCCGCAAAGGCGCGGATCATGCCGAGCGTGGTGCCGAGCAGGCCGACCATCGTGGAGATCGAGGCGATGGTCGAGATGGCGACGAGGTTCTTTTCGAGCAGCGGCATCTCCATGAGGGTCGCCTCCTCGACAGCTTTCTGCATCTCGCTGATGCGCTTCTCGCGGTCGGTCACGTTGTGTACGGCGAGCATCTTGTAGCGGTCGAGCACGGCGCGGAGCACGGCGGACAGGGAGCTCTGGTGGTCGTCACAGCGGGAGATCGCCTGGTCGATGGAGCCCGAATCGACATCCTGCTTGAGGCTCTGCACGAACTCGGTGATGGAGCCTTTGCCGGAGGCCTTGTTCAGCGCGACGATGCGTTCGACGATGTAGGCGATCACCATCAGGATCAGCGCCATCAGCACCGACACGATCGGCCCGCCTTTCCAGACGGCATGGAACATGGATTCCGGTGGTGTCGTGCCCATCCAGACATAAAAACCGAGGGATACCGCGTAGGTCACCACAATCAGTATCGCCGTAAAAAATCCCTGCTTCATATGGTTGGTATTGAGATGTTGGAAGTAACGGAATCCATGAAAAAGCCTCTCCGAAACCAGATCAAGTCCATCCGGCAGTCATACGTCCAGGAGTTGAGACCCGAGCGGTATCTGAAAACAACGAGGCAAAAAGAGCGACTATCACTGTGATAATGTAGTAATAAAGCACTGACACAACAACGAGTCAGGCAAGGAAGCATCAGGAAAATCGCCTGGAAAAGCATTTTTTTCACAAAATCGGCATAAGACCTCTTCTGTTGAAACACGGCTCGCAAGGCATTGCGATTTCGTTATTTTCAATTTATCATAGCATCGAACAAAACGGGAAAAGAATGAGAACATTACAGGCATGATACCGGAACGCATGATTGATGAGGTCCGCCAGAGTACGGACATTGTTGACGTGGTGTCGGATTATGTCAGGCTGCACCCTTCGGGCCGCCATTTCAAGGCGCTCTCGCCCTTCACGCAGGAGAAGACCCCGTCGTTCATCGTCTCGCCCGACAAGCAGATCTACAAATGCTTTTCGAGCGGCAAGGGCGGCAACGTCTTCACCTTCGTCATGGAGATGGAGAAGGTGACCTTCCCTGAAGCGGTCGAGATGCTGGCCAAACGCGCCGGAATCGACACCGGCAAATACCAGCAACAGAAGGCCAAAGAAGAGGATAAACGGGAGGCCAGCCAGTTCGACACGCTGCGCTGGGCGGCGAGGTTGTTCCACAGCACGCTGCAAAGCGAAGCCGGAGGCTCAGCGCTCGCCTACCTCACCGGAAAGCGGGGACTCGAACCCGGCACGATCCGCCGCTTCGGCCTCGGCTTCGCGCCCGAGTCGTGGGATCACCTGCTCCATGCGGCGGAACGTGACGGAGCGCCGGTCGAGCATCTCGTCAGCCTCGGGCTGCTGACGCGCCACCCCAAGCGCAACACACTGTACGACACATTCCGCAACCGGGTCATCTTTCCGATTCTGACCATCGGCGGCCAGGTGGCGGGCTTCGGCGGGCGTACGCTGTCGAACGACGCCGAAACACCCAAGTACATCAACTCGCCGGAGAGCGCCTCCTTCGAGAAGTCGAAGCTGCTCTACGGGATGCACGCCGCCAAGAACGAAATCCGGCGGCAGGAGACGGCCATTCTCGTCGAAGGGTACATGGATGTAATCGCCATGCACCAGGCTGGGTTCACCAACACGGTCGCCTCGTGCGGCACCGCCCTCACTCGCTACCAGGCCAAAATCCTGAAGCGCTACACCTCGCGCGTGCTCTTCCTCTACGACGGCGACAACGCGGGCAAGAAATCGATGCTCGCCGGCATCGACATTCTGCTCGCCGAAGGGCTGACACCGTGGGTGGTGATGCTGCCCGGCGCGGAAGACCCCGACAGTTTCATCCGCAACTACGGCAAGGAGGCGTTTCTCGGCGAGCTGGAGAGCGAAAAAAGCTCGTTTCAGGATTTCCAGCTCCGCTGCTATCAGGATGCCGGATGGATGGAGAGCCCCGACACCGCCTCGAAAGCGATTTCTGCCATGACGCGGAGCGTTGCGCTCATCGCCGATCCGGTGCAGAAGGAGCTGTACATCGACGAGCTGTCGAAAAAGCTCGATCTCAGCCGCCAGACGCTCCGTGAGGTGATGGCCATGAGCGACACCGGGCGCAGCACGCGAGAGTCACGCCAGCGCCGCAGCGAACCGGCCCCGGAGCTGCCCGCGCAACAGGCACCGCTCTCCGTGACGGAGCGCACCTTCCTCGAAGCGCTGATCGAAAGCACCTTCTATGGCAACGAAGTGCTCGACTTCGCCGCCTCGCACGAGTCGATGTTCCACCTCGGACACCCTGCCGCGCAAACAATCTTCAGCCATCTGGTCAGGCGATTCCGGGAAATGAATGACCGCGACGGTCACCTCGACATCACCTCTGAGATCAGCTCCATCGGCATGGAGGACGCAAGCAACCTCGCCTTCGACATCCTCTTCCGCCTGCCGGTCAACGAAACCACGCGCCTGACCCCTGCCGAACTCGAACAGCACGCCCGCCGTTGCCTCTCTCACTTCCTCGTTGCGGTCAAAACGCTGGTGCTCGAACCGTTGCAGAAAGAGAAACAGAAAATTATCGCACAACTCCAGTCAGCCACCGGCACGCACGAACAGGAACGCTTGTCAAGAGAGCTTCTCGAACACAACAAACAATTTCGCGCGATGGAGCAGGAGGTTGACGAGTCGATCAGGGGAATATTGGGGGAATAAAATTTCGCCTGTTCAACAGCTTATAATAATTGCCTTTTATCCAGCAATAAAAGGCAATCTATGAACAGGAGAAATATGGCTATACAAAAGTCCGTCCGTAAAGCGGGAATAGATCAATCATCTGACCGGAATTTCGGTAACTCTCACTTTTGATTCCACATCTGAAACGCCGATTTTTTTCAGTTCCTCACAAAAAACTTCATACGTAGCATAAGGAGATTTTGATGGACCGATAATCAGGCTGTCGAATATTTTAGAAAGGTCAATATCAGAAAGAACAGGATCGATAGCAGCATCCAGAGGCATCTTGTATACATTCCGCGAAACACCACCCTGCTCTTCAACACCCTGCTCTACCAATCGCGCAGAAGTTTCAGTTGTAAAACATTTTGGCAAATAAACACAACGCCATTCACGTTCTGACTGAAAACCCTTGTGCTTCACACAAAGAACGTTAACCAGAATCATTGATACTATTGCCGTTGCAACAAGTTCCGGGTCCAGGCGTTCAAGGAAGGATTTATGATTTTCAACATTTTTAATAACCTCGTCAAGTTCCAGATACTGTTGATCTTTTCCTTTATATAAAACCGGATTGAAAAATATCCGCAAAACTTGTGAAGCAGCTGACAGAGCCGGAATTCTAAGAACCATAGCTACAGGCTGCGACTGACCACAAAACGCCCTCCACATAGACAATCGACCCAATTCTTTCTCACTTTCATCATGCTCCAAAACTGACAGGAAATACGTTCCATCATTCCTGCCATGAGAATGATCACTATAAATCTTCATTGCCCTGTCAACAACTCCCGGCAAAACCCCCTCAATACGATTTCTAAATTCAACCCAACGTTTATTTTCATTTGACAACAGATCATCCATGATATCAAATCCATCCTGCACCTCTTGTCTGTCTGGCATATGAAGAGCATTACGCATCAGAACTCGTTTCTCTCTAATAATATCCAATGCCGACTCTGTCGATGTATAATGAACAAACAAGACATCATTACTTATCAAGCCGGAGCTAGAGAAATAATATTGCATCTTTTTATAAAAAAAATTCGGCAAAAATATTTCTTCTAACTTCGCGAGGTCATCATTATAACCGGCTGTAGCAAGCCCCTTCTTCGTATTGGACATGGCACCCTTTTTTTCTTGGCAAGGACTTAACCAATGGTGATAGTAAATTTATTATAAAAAAGACAAAAAAGGCCGGCGTCCACAGAGATGACCGGCCTTTGTAATACTTTGTCGCATGTCACCTAGACGAGAGAGCCGTAGTTGTTGAGCGGGAAGCCAAGGCACAGCTCGCGAACTTCAGCCCTGACGGCCTTGCAGACATCGGCGACGTTGGCGTCGTTGGCAGCGCTGATGACGCGATCGATGAATTCGACGATCTTTTCAGCTTCGGCGACCTTCATACCACGGGTGGTCATTGCCGGGGTGCCGACGCGGATGCCGCTGGTGACGAACGGCGATTTGTCGTCGAAGGGTACCATGTTCTTGTTGACCGTGATTCCGGCTTCGTGCAGGAGGTTTTCGGCTACCTTGCCGTTGACGTTCTTGTTGCGCAGGTCGAGCAGCATGAGGTGGTTTTTCGTACCACCGCTGACGATGTGGTAGTCCGCCGCGAGGAACTTCGCGGCCATCGCGGCGGCGTTGTCCTTGATCTGCTGCGCGTAGGCCTTGAACTCCGGCTGGAGTGCTTCGCCGAAGGCGACCGCCTTGCCGGCGATGATGTGCATGAGCGGGCCGCCCTGGATGCCGGGCATCACCTCGGCGTCCATCACCTCGGACATCATCTTGACGCGCGGGCCGTTCTTGGTGTTGATGGTCAGGCCGAGCGGATTCTCGAAATCCTTGCCCATCATGATCATGCCGCCGCGCGGGCCGCGCAGGGTCTTGTGCGTGGTGGTGGTGACGAAGTGGCAATGCGGCATCGGGTCGGCGGAGAGGCCCGCGGCAACGAGGCCCGCCGGGTGGGCGATGTCGGCCATGAGCAGCGCACCGACCTTGTCGGCGACTTCGCGGAACGCCTTGAAGTCGAAGCCCTGCGAGTAGGCGCTCGCGCCGGTGATGATGAGCTTCGGCTTGACCTGTCTGGCCATCTCTTCGACCTTGTTCATGTCGATGATGCCGGTCTCTTTGTCAACGCCGTAAGAGTGGGCATCAAAGAACTGGCCGGAGAAGTTCACCTTGCTGCCGTGAGTCAGGTGGCCGCCGTGGGAGAGATCGAGGCCCATGATGGCGTCGCCCGGCTTGAGCACGGCGAAGAGCACCGCCATGTTGGCGCTGGAACCGGAGTGCGGCTGCACGTTGACGTACTCGCAACCAAAGAGCTTTTTGGCGCGGTCGCGGGCCAGGTTCTCGGCCACATCGACGAACTCGCAGCCGCCGTAGTAGCGCTTGCCGGGATAGCCCTCGGCATACTTGTTGGTCATCACCGAGCCGCAGGCTTCCATGACCGCCTTGCTGGTGAAGTTCTCCGAAGCGATCAGTTCGAGCGTTTCGGTCTGGCGTTTTGTTTCATTGGCAATCGCCTCGAAAACGTCGGGGTCGAGCCGTTTCAGAATATCGTTGTCCATCGTGTTTCCTTCTCCCGGTGGAGGTTAATCTTTTTTGTGCTGTTTCAACTGTTCATCGGCAAGGCGCTCGAAGAGAATCCGTTCATTGCCCGAAGCCATTTCAATCATGTGACCAAGCTTGTCGCGCTTGGTTTCGAGATAGTGGCGGTTCACATCGTTCGGCTCGATTTCGAGCGGCAGGCGCTCGACGATTTCGAGGCCGTATCCTTCGAGGCCGACGATCTTTTTCGGGTTGTTGGTCAACAGGCGCATCTTCCTGACGCCGAGGTCCTGGAGAATCTGCGCGCCGATGCCGTAGTCACGGAGGTCGGCCTTGAAACCGAGCTTCTCGTTGGCCTCGACCGTATCTAACCCTTCGTCCTGAAGGTTGTAGGCCTTGAGCTTGTTGATAAGGCCGATGCCACGCCCCTCCTGCATGAGGTAAATCAGGACGCCGCGCCCCTCCTTTTCAATCATGCGCAGGGCGGTTTCGAGCTGGTGACCGCAGTCGCAGCGCAACGAGCCGAAGGTGTCGCCCGTGGCACACTGCGAGTGCACCCGGACCAGCACCGGCTCGCCGTTGCCAACATCGCCCTTGACGAAGGCCATGTGATTCTGCTGATCGACGATGGTTTCGTAGGCAATGAGCTTGAACTCGCCATGCGCAGTCGGCAGCTTCGACTCGACGGCGCGGTGCACGAGCTTCGACTGCTGCATCCGGTAGGCGACGAGATCCTTGATGGTGATGAGCTTCATGCCGAGCTTCTCCTTGAGCTTCAGCAGCTCGGGAAGGCGAGCCATGCTGCCGTCGTCGTGCAGGATTTCGCAGAGCAGACCGGCTGGCTGGCATCCGGCAAGACGGCAGAGATCGACCGCGGCCTCGGTGTGACCAACCCTGCGGAGCACGCCGCCATCCATCGCCCGGAGCGGGAAGATGTGGCCGGGGCGTGAGAAGTCGTCCGCCGTGCATGACGGATCGGCGATCATCTTGAGGGTCATGTAGCGGTCGTAAGCCGAAATGCCTGTGGTAACTCCTTCGGCGAGCGCGTCGATGGAGACCGTGAAATTGGTTTCGTGCTGCGAGGTGTTGCGCTGCACCATCGGTTCGAGCTGCAACTCGCGGGCGCGCTGCATGGGAATGGCCACGCAGAGCAGTCCGCGCGCCTCTTTGGTGATGAAGTTCACCATTTCGGGGGTCACATGCTCGGCGGCGGCAATGAAGTCGCCTTCATCCTCGCGGTCTTCGTCATCGACGACGATGACCAGCTTGCCGTTTCTGATGTCTTCGAGAGCCGATGCTATGGAGTCAAACTTTTTGTCGCTCATCACAAGTATGCTTACTGACTGATGCCTGGGTTACCGGTCGGAAATTACACGAAAAGAGAAGAAATATAATAGGAATAGTGGAAAAAACTTCCCTTGGCGGGGCTCATTGCCAGTCACTGGGAACTTTGAGTTCGGACGCCTTTTTATTATACTCCGGCGGTTGTAAAGTACGGCCCTGAATTGTTACCTTTCGTGACGCTCTACCAATCATGATTTTCCAATACGACGCTGCATGACCACTCCACTCCCTGAACTCTCCGGTGAGGCACAGGCCCTCGCTCTCAGGTTGCCCGCTCCGAAGATGAAAAAAGCCAAGGAGCACGGCTTTTCCGATTTCCAGATTGCCACCATATTCCAGACCAGCGAAGCTGCGGTGCGCGAGCTGCGCAGCCACTACGGCGTGGTTTCGGTCTTCAAGACCGTCGACACCTGCGCCGCCGAGTTCGACGCCAAAACTCCGTACCACTACTCGACCTACGACGAAGAGAACGAATCGGTGCGCTCCGACCGCAAAAAGGTGATCATCCTCGGCGGCGGCCCCAACCGAATCGGCCAGGGTATCGAGTTCGACTACTGCTGCGTGCAGGCGGTCTTTGCACTTCGTGAGGCGGGGTACGAAACCATCATGGTCAACTGCAACCCCGAGACCGTCTCGACCGACTACGACATCGCCGACAAGCTCTACTTCGAGCCGCTCACCTTCGAAGATGTCATCCGCATCATCGAACACGAGCAGCCGCTCGGCGTGATCGTCAGCTTCGGCGGCCAGACGCCGCTCAAGCTCTCGACCAAGCTCGACAAGGCGGGCGTGAACATCCTCGGCACCTCGTCCGACGGCATCGACCTGGCTGAAGACCGCAAGCGGTTCGGCGCACTGCTCCAGAAGCTCGACATTCCGCACCCCGAGTACGGCACGGCAACCACCTTCGCCGAAGCACAGGAGATCACCAACAGGATCGGTTACCCGGTACTCGTCAGGCCCAGCTACGTGCTTGGCGGACGCGCCATGAAGATCATCTACAGCGACGACTCGCTCAAGGAGTACGTCGACCAGGCACTCTTCATCACCGAAAAGTATCCGCTGCTCATCGACCGCTTCCTCGAAACCGCCGTCGAGTTCGACATCGATGCGCTGGCCGACAGCACCGACTGCGTCATCAGCGGCATCATGCAGCACGTCGAGGCAGCCGGCATCCACAGCGGCGACTCCACCTCGATCCTGCCCTACTACAATATCGATCCGGCGGCCATCGCCACGATGAAAGAGTACACCCGCAAGCTCGCCAAGAACATCGGCGTGATCGGCCTGATGAACGTGCAGTACGCCGTGCAGAATGGCAAGGTGTACGTCATCGAGGTCAACCCGCGCGCCAGCCGCACCGTGCCTTTCGTGGGCAAGGCCACGGCGATTCCGGTGGTCAAGATCGCCACGCGCATCATGCTCGGCGAAAAGCTCAGCGACCTGCGCAAGGAGTTCAACCTGAAGGATTGCGACGAACTCGGCCTGAAGCACATGGCCATCAAGGAGCCGGTGTTCCCCTTCTCAAAGTTTGTCAAGTCCGGCGTCTATCTCGGCCCCGAAATGCGCTCGACCGGCGAAGCGATGAGTCTTGCCGAATCCTTCCCCGAGGCGTTCGCCAAAGCCTACCAGGCCGCAAACATGCACCTGCCACTCTCCGGTACGGTCTTCATCAGCGTGAACGAGCAGGACAAGAACCAGCGCATCATCAATATCGCGCGTGAGCTCTACCGCATGGACTTCGACCTGGTGGCAACCGCCGGAACCCATGCCTTCCTGACAGAGCACGGCATCGATTGCAAGAAAATCTTCAAAGTAGGCGAAGAGGGACGTCCGAACATCTTTGACATCATCAAACTCGGCAAGATCGATTTCGTGATCAACACGCCGAGGGGCGAAAAGGCGCTGCACGACGAGGAGGCCATCGGCTCGGCGTCAGTGCAGAGCGGCGTGCCGTTCGTCACCACCATCGAGGCCGCCGACGCCTCGGTCAGGGCAATCGACTGCATCCGCCGCCAGCAGTTCGGCGTCAAGAGCCTGCAGGAGTACGCCACCTATCGCGATCAATAATTTCCGCGACAAAGCGCCGGGCATTTTCACTGATGCCCGGTGCGTCGCTCTCCCTCGGCCCGGCGACATTCAGTACGCCGATTCCATGCGCCCAGATCCACTCCGCAACCGTTCCGGCATCTGTTTCTCCACACAGATCGACAATCAGGCAAAGCCGACCGTATCGCTGCGCGCACTCGACCGTGAGCTTCGTGCCGCCCGCAACCGGGCCTGAAGTCAGCACGAGAGTGGCGTCCGAGTCGCGAACGTTCCACGCCGTTCTGACGGCATACCGGGAGAAGGGCGTTTCGACAAGCCTGTACTTTTCGGGGATCACGCCATCTTCCGCTCTCCTGCCTCTCGGACACCAGCCGCCATGCGCGTGACCAGCGGCGATGGCCGCATCGAGCGCACCGCGGTCCACGCCGGTCTGCCCGCCAGAAACGATCATCGACAGGCCGCCGCATGACCCGATCTTCCGGGAATACTCCTCATTATCGCCACCGTTCATTATCTTGCGCTATTTCAAATTGTTCAACCGTCACCGACATCAATCACTCTCATGTCAACGTCACCGACCATTGCCGCGCTTCTCGACGAATCGATACAGCTTGAACTGAATCTCGCAAAGCTTTACACCCTCTTCAACGACCATTTCGAAGAGGACGAAGAGTTCTGGTGGCAACTCTCGATGGAGGAACGCAGCCACGCGACCCTGCTCCAGCAGGAGAAAAAACAGCCGCAGCCGTTGCAGTTTTTCCCGGAAAATCTCCTTGCCAAAGACCTCGACGCCCTGAAAGCGAACAATGCACGCATCATCGCCGAAACGGAGCGATTTGCCACTTCGCCGTTCTCAAGGGAAGAGGCACTGAACCTCGCACTCCACATCGAAATGTCCGCCGGAGAGGCTCACTTCCAGGAGTTCATGGAGAGCGAAACCGGCTCGCTGACCGCCGACATCTTCAAGCAGCTCGCCAGCGAAGACCAGAACCACGCCAAACGCATCCGCGAGTACATGAACGAGCAGGGCGTCAGGGAACAATTGCTTTCCTGAAAAGCAGTTTGCTGAAACGATCAGGCTCCCTTCATGGTTGAAATGCGCTGATAACCCGAGACACTCTTGCATAATCAGACACACAAACCGGAGGAGAAACGCCCATGTTCAGTCAGAAACTTCAGCAGGCATTTAACGAGCAGATCAACCACGAGATGGCTTCGTCCTATCTCTATCTGTCGATGGCGGCTTACGCCCATTCGATGAATCTTCCCGGGTTCGCGCACTGGCTCGAACTCCAGTACAAGGAGGAGCAGGGCCATGCCATGAAGCTTTACAAATTCGTCAACGAACGTGGCGGCAAGGTGGAACTGTTCCCCATTGCCCAGCCACCGTTGGACTTCAAATCTCCGTCCCACCTGTTCGAGGAGGTGCTGGGCCACGAACGCAAAATCACCGGACTGATTAACAAGCTCTACGAAACCGCCATGAAGGAGAAGGATTACGCCGCCCAGGTGCTCCTGCACTGGTTCATCGAAGAGCAGGTCGAGGAGGAGGCCGCTGCCAGCGAGATTCTCGAAACGATCAGGATGGCCGGTGAAAAGGGACATGCCCTGATCATGATGGATCGTCAGCTCGCCCGGCGCGGCATGAACTGATCGCATCAACGAGAATTCCGCCGCCGCGACGTCAATTCGAGCCCTGGCATCAGTCAGGGTTCTTTTTTGGTCCCCGGATTCTAAAACGAGCTATCCCGCTACCGTTTGAGCGCGAGATTGACGAACCGGTGCGACCAGCGGCCGTCCGCGTTGATGATCAACTCGCCGTACCGTTCGGGAGAGTAGCGGAAACTGCCGCCGTTGATGAAGTTTATACCGTTGGCCTGATAGACCTGAAAACGGTGAAAATGGCCATGCAGCACCAGTCTTGCACCGAGATTTTTCATCGCCTTGAGGTATTCATCCCGGTTCTTGAACTCCATCGTCCAGTCGAACGCCTGATCGACCAGCGCACCGGTGCCGTACACCTTGTAGGCGTGGTGACAGAGACCGATGATGAAGGTGTCGTCGAGAACCTGCCGAACACCCGGTTCCTGGAGAGCCCTGAGCGTTTCAGGCGAAACGCTGCCCCGTGCGCCTGCCGGATTGTCCAGCCCCGACCACGGATCGACGGTATTGACTGCCACGAACGAAAGCGAAATCTCACCGAAACGCATCACCTTGACGAAGGGCACGCCTGCCAAAGCATCGCCATCATCTGTGATGAGCGGGCGGAATATAGCGTTAAACTGCCGAAGCCGTTCATCAACCCGGCGCTGGCGGCTCCGGTCATCGGGATTGAGCGCGTTATAGAAGCGCATCTCCTCCTCAAGGTCAATCAGATCATGATTGCCCGGTATCACCGTGGTCCTGGTCCAGTCAAACAGATCATGCTGCACAAGAGCATCCCGGATGATCGTCCAGAGTGACGGTGAAGCCGTATCGATGAGGTCGCCGGTCATCACGAGGTGATCGTACTTGCGGCGGACGAACTCGCCGAGCATGGTGTCGAGCCTTGCCGTCAGATAACGGTCGTTCTTGCTTGCAAAGTGCAGATCTGAAAGATGCGCGATGGTTACTTTCTTATCAAAGGACACTGAGCAATGTGGATTTACGGATTGAAAGATTTAAATTTAACAAATAAACCAAGGAATCTGGCCAGATCGGATCTTCTCTGTGAATCCCGACGCCCCCTTCATCCCAGCATCCTCCTCAGGGATGCAGTTCTGTAAGATACTCCGTTTTCTGAACCTGCACCACCTGAGGAACGAGGCAAAATCTACAAATCCAACATGTCAAAAAGCATTTCCGCCGTAAAAAAGCTCTCCCGAAACCTCTGGTGGTCATGGGATACCGAGGCCAAATCTCTTTTCAAAAACCTCTCGCCTCTCCTTTGGGAACGGGTCAATCACAACCCGGTCGAGCTGCTCAGACATATTTCGGCCGATGAACTCGAGGCGCGATGCGCCTGCGAACTCAGCAGCACGATCGACGATGTGAGCAAACGGTTCGAAGATTACATGGCCGAAAAGAACACCTGGGCAGCCGGACACGCCCCCCAGCTCGTTTCCAGCCCGGTCGCCTACTTCAGCGCCGAATTCGGCGTTCACGAAAGCCTCCGCATCTACTCGGGCGGCCTTGGCATCCTCTCGGGCGACCACATCAAGTCGGCCAGCGACCTGGGCCTCAATTTCATTGGCATCTCCCTTTTCTACAAGGAGGGCTATTTCCGCCAGTACCTCAATCACGACGGCTGGCAGATCGAGGATTATCCGCTGCAATACCCCGAAAGCCTGCCTATCGAGAAGGTCACGACCGCGGATGGAAAGGATCTGATCATCGAAGTCATCATCGCCCAGAGCACCGTCTTCGCCCAGGCCTGGAGCCTGAAGGTCGGACGCGCCACGCTCTACCTGCTCGACACCAATATCCCGGCCAATGAAATGCATTACCGCGATATCTGTTCGAGGGTTTACGGCGGCGACCAGAACATGAGGATCAACCAGGAGATTCTGCTCGGTATCGGCGGCATGAAACTGCTGAAAGAGCTGAAAATCGAACCCGCCGTCTACCACATGAACGAGGGGCACTCGGCATTCCTGACGCTCGAACTGCTGGCCGGTGAAATCGCCAAAGGAGTATCTTTCGACGAAGCGAAAGCGAAGGTCAAGGAGCAGTGCGTCTTCACTACGCACACGCCCGTTCCGGCTGGCCACGACCGTTTTTCGCGCGACATGATGCTGTACACCTTCTCGAAGTACGTGGCGCTTTGTGGCATGGAGATGGAGGAGGTGCTGAGACTCGGCGCCGAAAATCCGGCGGATACCTCGGGGCTCTTCACCATGACGGTGCTCGCCCTCAGGCTCTCCCGCTGTGCCAACGGCGTGTCGAAGCTGCACGGCGAGGTTTCACGCGAGATGTGGAAGCATCTCTACTCGACGGACGACCCGAAAGAGGTGCCGATCGGCCATATCACCAACGGCGTCCATACCAAAAGCTGGAGCAGCGGCTTCACAGAACGGTTCTGGAAACATCATGCAAAAAGCCTTGATGAGCTGTTTGCATCGAGGGAGTCTACCGAAGCGGTGCTGGCGAGAATTTCAGACGAAGAGTTGTGGTGTCTGCGCTACCAGCTGAAGCGCAATCTCATGGATTATATTTCGCGCTACCTGTCGAACCAGCTCTACCACCAGCACCAGTACACCACCCCGTACAAACCGGTAGACTCCTCCCGGTCGGCAAAGAGCGCACTTTCGCCAGATGTGCTGACTATCGGCTTCGCCCGGCGCTTCGCCACCTACAAACGCGCGCCACTGATTTTCCAGGATCTCGACCGGCTCAACGCCATCATCAACCATCCGAACATGCCGGTGCAGATTGTCTTTGCGGGCAAGGCCCACCCGCACGACGACGCGGGAAAGGAGTACATCCGCCAGATCGTCGAGCACTCGCACCGCCCGCAGTTCCTCGGCAAGGTGGTCTTCCTCGAAAACTACAACATCGGCGTGGCCAAGCGCCTCGTTTCCGGTGTCGATGTCTGGCTGAACAACCCGGTCAGGCCAATGGAGGCCAGCGGGACCTCAGGCCAGAAAACGGTGCTGCACGGCGGTCTGAACCTGAGCATCATGGACGGATGGTGGTGTGAGGCATACAACGGCACCAACGGCTGGTCGATCGGCAGCGGCGAGCAGTACGACAACTATGAAGAACAGTACCGCTTCGACGCGAACAAACTGTATGAAGTACTCGAAAACCAGATCATCCCGACTTTCTACGAGCGTAACGAGAACAACCTTCCGGTAAGGTGGCTGAAGAACATCCGCAACGCCATCGCGACCATCGCACCGGTCTACAACACCGACCGCATGGTCAAGGAGTACACCATGCGCTACTACCTCAAGGAGCCTCGCCCCTGAGCCATCGAAACAGCATTATGACAACAACGACCATGAACTCCCCTGCCGCCGTCAAACTCGGCAGGGGCCTCGACCTCCGCTCGCCGGTCATGCTCGCCTCCGGCACCGTCTCTTACGGCGAAGAGCTTTCGCAACTGTGCGACCTTTCGAAAATCGGCGGTCTGGTCACCAAAGCCATTTCGCCCGAACCAAGGACCGGCAATCCGCCGCAGCGCATCGCCGAAACATCCTGCGGCATGATCAACGCCATCGGACTGGCGAATGTCGGCCTCGACAAGTTCGTTTCGGACAAGGTGCCATTTTTGCAGACACTCGACACACAGGTAATCGTCAACATCGCAGGCAAATCGATTGACGACTACTGCCAGGTGGTCGAACGGCTCGACACAGTCGAGGGCATCGCCGCCTATGAACTGAACCTCTCGTGCCCGAACGTCAAGGGCGAATGCATGATCATGGGGGTCAGCCCCGACGCAACCCGCGAGATTGTCTCCACGTTGCGTAAGCAGACCGGACGACACCTGATGGTGAAGCTCACGCCAAATGTCACATCGATCAGTGCGATTGCGCTCGCCGCCGAGGAGGCTGGCGCGGACTCGGTCTCGCTCATCAATACCGTGGTCGGCATGGCGGTGGATTACCGCAAGCGCAAGCCGCTGCTGAAAAACGTGACCGGCGGACTCTCCGGCCCGGCCATCAAGCCGATTGCGCTGGCCAAGGTGTGGGAGGTGTCGAGAGCCGTGAAAATTCCGATTGTCGGCATGGGCGGCATCGCCTCGTTCGCCGACGCGATGGAGTTCCTGCTCGTCGGAGCCAGCGCCATCCAGATCGGCACCATGAACTTCGTCTATCCCGACATCGGCGAAAAGATCGCCGTGGCGATCGACAAATTCTTCTCGCAACCTGACGCTCCGGCATTTCAGGAGTATGTCGGCAGCCTGATGGTTTAGTAACACGTGAAGCAGTGGGGAGACCTACCTGCGACGCCGGTAGCCGGAGAATCTGTTCCTGCGGCCTGGCATGGAGCGGAATGATGGCGTGTTGTAATGGCGCACCGAACGGGGGCTGTCAATGAGCGCGGGATTGACGAGACGGGCGATGATCCTCGCCTCGCTTTCACGAATATCGACGTCGGATGGGCCTGCATCGGACAGCAGCTTCACAATCAGAGGGGCGCATTCAAAAGCGATAATCAACAACGTGATGAACGTCACCGCGTGGGCCGATGAACGGCTGACGTCGTCAGTCGCGTGGGTCAGCGCGCCAAGTGCCCAGTTTCGATCTGCAAAACCGGCTTTCGATGCCTTCTGATCGAGCATGGCGTCCGAAAGCATGAGATTGCTGTTTATGCCTTCAACCCCTTTCTGACGGTTCACGAACTCTTCGAGCGATGCCAGCTCCCTGGCCAGATAGTCAAGCCGGGCCTGTTTGGACTGTACGACAGCCTCCTTGTTTTTCGCATAACTGCCATATCCGACAACGCCCGAAGTCGTGGAGGTCTTGTCGCCAAACACTTCGGCCTTGAGCTCTTCACGTAAACGGCCCGTATCCCTGTCGAGCTCGTCATACTCACTCCGGTACCTTGAGATCATGGAAAGTTCAAGCGCATATTTTGTCTTGAACGACTCCTGCAACCGCGTAATCTGCGCCTGCTGGTCGGCGAGGTAACGCTCCCTGAGCTTCTCGCGTATCTCCTTGTCGAATATTTTGAGTTCAAGCGGACGGGCAATCACGATGGCAATGAGAACGGCAAGCACCAACCGGGGTGAAGCCTGATAGAACTGCGTCACTCCTTTCGAAGTTTTCTTTATGCTTGAAACGATGTAACGATCGAGATTGAAAATGGCCAGTCCCCAGAATATCCCGAACAGTATCGATGCAAACCAGTCGAAAGGGGCTCCTGCGAAAACGAAGTAGAGAGCATAGCCGCCGGAAAGGGCGGCAAACAGGGCAGTAAAAAAGATCGTCGCACCTATGCCGAGGTATTTGGCATGTTCGGTTGGATATTTTTCTATGATCTCGACCGGCGTGCCGGCACAGATCCAGAAAAAGCGCTGCAAGCGTCCATCATTCATGATATTATCTCCATCAATACCATTTCCGTACCGCCCGAAACACCGTGATAAAGTGCAATTTAAAACCCGTCATCAAAACATTCAATTCACCTCGACACCTTTCCCGGCCTTTTCAAATTGGAACGAAAGGTTCTGTATTTACCCGTTTTGTTCTATCTTTCAGCCCATATCGCTTCATAGTACACCAATCCACCTCCAATCCACAATCACCATGCGCATAGGAATCGGCATCGACGTCCACCAGTTTTCAGCAGACCGGAAACTCATTGTCGGCGGGGTTGAAGTGCCCTCCCCGGTCGGACTCCTCGGCCACAGCGATGCCGATGTGCTGCTGCACGCCATCAGCGACGCCCTGCTCGGCGCGGCGGCTCTTGGGGACATCGGCAAGCACTTCCCCGACACCAGCCCCGACTACAAAGATGCAGACAGCATGGAGCTGCTGAGGCATGTCTGCAAGCTTCTTGAACAGGAAGGCTACAAGCCGGTCAACGTCGATACCATGCTGCTGCTCGAAAAACCGAAAATCGCGCCCTACATCGACGAGATGCGCCGCAACATCGCCCGCTGCCTCGGTCTGGAGATAAACGCCGTCTCGGTCAAAGCCACCACCAACGAAAAGCTCGGCTACGTAGGCCGCCAGGAAGGCGCCTGCGCCCACGCGGTGTGCCTGATCGAAAATGCCTGAATGAGCGCGAGTTTGCCGCGTCGTGCGCGGCTTGATGGGAAGACGGACAGTGCTCGCAGCAAGCAAGCCGCGCAACAGCGAAAAACCTGCGCTTACCCCACCTCGCCTCGAAGCACCCGCACCGGCAGATAACTCGTAGCCCGGCGGGCTGGCCCCACCGAAGAGATCACGGCGATCAGAATGCCAAAACCGATCACGATGAGATGTGCGTCAGGTGTTTCAGCAACAAGAAGCCGATCGCTGCTGATAACGCCCGCGCTGCTCGGAGCGAAGCGTATCCTGCTGATAAGGTCGCAAATCAGATGCCCCACCGGACTGCCAACCAGCGAACCTATGGTGCCAATGATCAGCCCTTCGAGCATAAAGATGCGCGTAATGCTTCCCCGCTGAACGCCCATGGAGCGCAGAATGGCGATATCTTTCACTTTTTGCAGCACTACCGTCGTCATCACCGACGACACGCCAAGTCCCGCCACCACGAACACGAAACTCACCAGTACCAGCGTGATTGTACCGTTACGATTGTAGAAATCGATCACATTCTTGTTGCTTTCGCTCCAGCTTTTGGTCTCGTAGCCGGTAAGTTTCTGAATCCTCGCCGCAAGCGCGTCTGCCTGGCCGATGTTCGCAATCCGCAGGCCGATGCCAGTCACGGTATTCGATGCCAGCGACTCCATCCGCTGCGCCAGCGCCAGATTGACGTAGGCCTCCTTGTCGTCCTTGGTGTTAAACCCGCTCCTGAACCGCCCCACGACCATCACCGGATATTCATGTCCCTCCTTGTCCACCAGCATGATCGTATCGCGGTATTTCACTTTCAGCTTCTCGGCCAGCATCGAGCCAAGGATGATACCGTTCGGCGTCCAGCCCAGCTCGGTGAGCGCCTCGGGGTCGAGCAAATTCTTTTTCAGCCCGGCGATTTCACCTTCGAGCGACGGCACCACCCCTTTGGCGAAGCAGGAAGTGAAGCGGTTTTTGTTGCGGGCAAGCAGCTTGCTGGTAACATAGGGTGAAATATCGACCACCTCCCTCATCGGGCTGATGGTCGCAATCACCTGGCTGTAGTTCTTGATCACCACCTTGCGGTCGGTAGTCACGTTCTTGCGGACAAAGGCGATCCTACCCTGCATCATTCCGACGAGGTTGTCGGGCACCTCCGGCACCACCCTGTCTGCGCCGATGGTGATGTGCGGGGCAACATCGATGAGCTTCAGAAAAACATTCAGCGACGACCCCCGCGCCACAGCGATAGTGGTGATCATCATCGCCGAACCGACCGCCACGCCAAGCACCGTCAGCGAGGTCTGGCGCTTTCTCTCCCGCAGGTGCACCCAGGCAAAGCGAAGATGGTCAAGGAAGGTCATATTCTGACGGATTCAGGGGATTTCAATGCACCGTATTTCATCATGCAGCAATGAAATATCAGCCAAATACTCTATCTTGATTTCATACCGTACACCATGCAACAATGGTGTAATAAATCAAATTAAGCTGTCAAAAACTAACTTGAGGAACGAGGAGGGAGCAGCGTGAAAAAAATCGGAATTCTTACCAGCGGTGGCGACTGCGGCGGCCTGAACGCCGTCATCAAAGGCGCCGCGCTCATGGCCCTGAACAAGGGGCTTGAACTGTATGTCATCCCCAACGGCTACGCCGGCCTTTACAACCTCCTGAATCAGGACCGGCTGGTCAGGTTCGACGAGGCCCGTCTCGACCAGTTCCAGGCCAGCTTCGCCGGCTCGGAAGCCGGCCACTCGCGGGTGAAAATCAAGGCGATCAGCAACCCCGACAAGTACAACCGCATCAAGGTCGGCATGAAAAAGTTCGATCTCGACGCGCTCATCATCAGCGGCGGCGACGACTCCGGCAGCGTCATGATCGACCTGAACCACAACGGCATCCAGTGCATCCATTGTCCGAAGACGATGGATCTTGACTTGCAGACCTACTCGGTCGGCGGTGACTCGACCATCAACCGCATCGCCCAGTTCGTCGAGGATCTGAAGACGACGGGACGTACCCACAACCGCGTGCTGGTCACGGAGGTGTTCGGACGCTACGCGGGCCACACGGCCTTCCGCAGCGGCGTGGCTGCCGAAGCCGACTGCATCCTGATTCCGGAAATCCCGGTTGACTGGGATGTCGTGTACGAGCACATCGTCGAACGCTTCACCCGCCGCATCCGCCAGAGCGACGTGCACAGCGGCACCTATACCATCGTGGTCGCCGAGGGCATGAAGAACGCCGACGGCACGGACATCGTCGATGAGTCGGCAGGCATCGATGCATTTGGCCACAAAAAGCTCGCGGGCGCGGGCAAGTATGTCTGCCAGGAGATCAAGAAGCGCTTCAAGGCCGACCCGCGAATGCCGCAGTTCATGAAGGATACCGGCATGTTCGTCGAGGGCATCTACGAAATTCCGGAGGTGCGCGAAGTCCATCCGGGCCATCTGGTGCGCGCCGGACACTCCTCGGCCTACGACATCAACTTCGGCTTCGAGGCTGGCGCAGCAGCGGTATTGCTCCTGCTTGACGGCAAGACCGGCGTGACGGTCTCCAAGGTCAAGGGGCGCAAGATCGAGTACATCGAAGCGTCAAAGGCGATCGAACAGCGCTATGTCGATCTCGACCAGGTCGCCATGTACGAATCGATCGGCACCTGTTTCGGCAGAACTCCGGTAGCCTACGAGCCGATCCTGCGAGAGGTTGACGGCGTGTACGAAAGGATTTACTGAGTGCAAACGGCCTGAGTGGGCGCTGCGGACGAACCGCGTTCACTCAGGCCATCAAGCCCGTTCCACTCTATCGCCCGCGCTCAAATTAGCTCCTCACCGCTTTCAAAAAATCCAAAACGGACTATCTTAGAAGAAAAATTCTTTACCGTTTTTTTCACTCAATTTCATCTGTTCATGTATAACTCGCTTAAAATATGGATGAACGGCGAACTGGTCGGCTGGAGTGACGCCAAAATCCACGTCATGTCCCACGTCGCCCACTATGGTTCGTCAACCTTCGAGGGCATCCGCTGCTACGATACCGCCAAAGGCTCGGCGCTGCTCTTCCTCGACGAACATGTCCGCCGCCTCTGGGAGTCTTCGAAAATCTACCGCATAGAGATTCCCTATTCGGAAACCGAGATCAAGGACGCCATTATCTCGACCATCAAGGCCAACAACCACAAGGCCTGCTACGTCCGTCCGCTGGTTTTCCGTGGTCAGGGCGCGCTTGGCGTCAATCCGCACCGCGCCTCCATCGAGGTCGCCATCGCGACCTGGGAGTGGGGCACCTACCTCGGCGAGGATGTGCTCGAAAACGGCGTGGATGTCAAGGTCTCCTCATGGCACCGCCTCGCCCCGAACACCCTGCCCTCGTGGGCCAAAGCAGGCGGCAACTACATGAACTCGCAGCTCATCAAAATGGAGGCGCTGTCGGACGGTTACGCCGAAGGACTGGCGCTCGACCACAACGGCTACGTTGCCGAGGGCAGCGGCGAAAACATCTTTGTCGTCAGGCACAACATCATTTACACCCCGCTGGCCGCACAGTCGATCCTGCCGGGCTTTACCCGTCACGCCGTGATGCACATCGCCAGGGAGCTTGGCTACGAGGTTCGCGAAACGCTCATTCCGCGCGAGGCGCTTTACATCGCCGACGAAATCTTCCTGACCGGCACGGCTGCCGAGATCACCCCGGTCAGAAGCGTTGACAGAATCCCGATCGGCAACGAACGCCGCGGCCCGGTCACCGAAGCCCTGCAGCACGAGTACCTCAAAATCGTCCATTCCGGAGAAGACCCGTACAACTGGCTGACCTTTATTTGAGCGGAGGGGCATGAGCTGGAATTCGATTGTCGGTCACGAACCACAGCTCCGGGTGCTGAAAACGGCGCTCGGAGCCAACCGTCTGGCTCATGCCTATCTCTTTGCCGGTCCCGAGGGCTCAGGCAAGGAGACCGTGGCGTTTGAACTCGCCAAAATTCTCAACTGCCGGAGCTCCGGCAACCTTTCGGGCGAAGGTTCGTGCGGCGAATGCGAAAGCTGCCGCCAGACCGACCTGCTCATGCACCCCAACATCGAGTACCTCTTCCCCGTCGAAGCAGCCCTGCTCGAAACCATCGATCCGTCGAAAAAAGAGAACAAGAAGCTCACCGAAGCTCGGGAGCGCTACGAGGCGCTGCTCGACGAAAAGCGGAAAAATCCATTCTTCACGCCCGCTATGGAGCGTTCGATGGGAATCCTGACCGAGCAGGTGGTGATGTTGCAGCAGAAGGCCTCGCTCGCCCCGCGCGACGGCGGCAAAAAGGTGTTCATCATCTCACAGGCCGAGCGACTCCACCCGACCGCGGCGAACAAGCTGCTCAAACTTCTGGAGGAACCTCCGGCGCACGTGGTGTTCGTGCTCGTCTCGTCGCGCCCCGAATCGGTGCTGCCAACGATCCGCTCGCGCTGCCAGCTCCTGAACTTCGCCCGCCCGCGCCCGGCGGAGATCGAGGCGTGGATCGCCCGACGCGCTCCGCAACTGGACGAAACCGAACGCCACTTCATCGTGAGCCTCTCACGCGGCAACCTGCGCGACGCGCTCGAACTGATCGAAGCCGAAACCGGCGAAGGAGCTGCCCCGGCGGTGGTCGGCATCCGCAACAAAGCCATCGACTACCTCCGCAACATCCTCGTGCCTGCAAAGCTCCACGAAGCCATCGGCACGTGCGAAGAGCTCGCCAAAAGCTCCACGCGCACAGAACAGCTCATCTTCCTCGACGCCTTGCTGCTCTTCTTCCAGGACGTCACCCGCCGAAGCATCGACCACGCCTTCCCGGAGCTCAACAACCCCGACATCGCGGCAAACACCGACCGCTTCGTCAAAGCCTTCCCAAACCGCGACCTCTACCGCGCCTCAACGGCCATCGAAGAAGCCATGCGCTCCATCAACCGCAACGCCAGCGTGCTCTTGGTGATGGCCGGTTTAACGGCGGAGTTAAGGGGGATTTTGCAGGGGAAGTGAGAGGGGCAAAAGACAAGAGGGGCTGAAAGAAGAAATTTTGTTAATCAGTTCTATTCACGTCTTTGAACAAAAGAAACAAACTCCAGCATCACAATCCCAAAGAAGATTTTACAAACCCAAGTGCGACAGCCTTTACAACATCAAAAGTCATCGCGCCACCCTTTTCAAAAATCTTATCCTTAGTTTTTTTCCAGATACTGTCAGACCTAATAGAATCCAAAAAATCATGACCTTCCCAAGTCAAACTGGAAACCCAAAAATCCTTAGCGTCTCTGACCATAACTTCAGATATCTCCACCTCTAATAAGCCTGCTTGATATAATAGTTTAACATTATATGAAACCTCATAAGCCTTTTTTAGATCAAAATCTTCAAGTGTTAGCTGATAATTAGGTTCAAGCTCTTCAGCTTTTTGTAAAATCTCCCTGATAACATCCCAATCTCTTTTCATAACAATATTTTTTAAGTCAATTCAAACATCACCCGTCGTTGCATCCAGCCACGCCAGATATTCGGGCGAACCGCCGGTTATCGGTAACTGGATGATCTCCGGGACGTCGTAGGGGTGGTATTCCTGAATGTAGCTTTCGAGGGCGTCGTATCGTTTCTTCGTCGTTTTGATGAAAAGCGAAACTTCGTCATCGTTTTGTATCTCGCCATCCCAGAAAAAGAAGCTGCGAATGTCGGATAAATGGACGCAGGCAGCTAGGCGATTTTCGAGAATACCTTGCGCCAGCTTTTCAGCCTCATCACGGCTTGGAGCCGTCGTAATGACCATGCAGTAGCCGCCTGATTCCGATTCGCTCATAATTCACGCGATTAAAGTTCGATAAGCTCCTTGGTAAACCGCTGCAACGGCTCCACACCATTGGGGCCAAGAGCGACCATGTCTTCGATGCGCACGCCGAAGCGGCCCGGGAGGTAGATGCCCGGTTCGATGGTGAAAAGCGTGCCTTCGCGGAGAATGCCGGTCGAGGCGGTGCCGACGCGCGGGGCTTCGTGCACCTCGACGCCGACGCCGTGACCAAGGCCGTGGCCGAACGCTTCGCCGTAACCCGCGGCGGCAATGAAGTTGCGCACCTCGGCGTCGAGGTCGCGGGCGGCCATTCCGGCTTTCGCTGCATCGATACCGAGCTGCTGCGCCTCCTGCACGATGCGATAGACTGTCCGCTGCTCCTCGGAAACTTTGCCGAAGGCGACCGTGCGGGTCTGGTCTGAGGCGTAGCCATCGACAATGCAGCCCATGTCGATAACGATCAGGGTACCCGGCTCGAAGGCGACTGCGGTCGGCTTGGCGTGCGGCATCGCACCACGGATGCCTCCAGCCACAATGGGGTCGAACGAGTCCTTCTCCGCACCGAGTTTGCGGTGGCGATAGGTAATTTCAGCGGCGATGTCGATTTCGGTGACGCCGGGGCCGATCATGCCGATCACCGCTTCGAGCACCGTTTCGCTGAGGGCGACAGCGCGACGCATCCGGTCGAGCTCCTCAATGTCTTTGATCTCGCGAAACTCGTCGAAAAATGACGAAACGGGCGTAAACTCGCGGTTACCCATCTTCTCCGAAAGCTGCCGCATCTCCTGCCAGGTAGCGTGGTCGGCCTGCAACGCCATGCGATCTCCGAGTCTGAACAAACCTGACGCCAGCTCGACCGGAAGCGGGTCTTTGAGAATCACCGTGGCAATGCCGCTCGTCTCCTGACGAACCTGCTCCTGATACCGGAAATCGGTAAAAAGCACGGAGGTTGAATCTCCGGCGAAGAGCAGTTTGGCGTTGGAACCACTGAAACCGGTCAGCCAGCGGATGGTCGCCAGATCGGTCACCAGAAGAGAGTCCAGCCCGGCAGCGGCCATTTTTCTGAAAATTTTAGCGCGCAGGCTACTGCGATAGGTATGAAGAAGGTCTTGCGACATGAATCGGAAAACAGAGTGAAAAAATCGCGTCAGCCGCCACGAAACGCTCATCCGCTTTTTGCAAAAGGGCTTTTGTTGCTAAAAGGGCCGACAGTTAGTATAATGTAAGCGAATAATTTCTTCATTTCGACCCCGCTTTGCATCACTACTATGCGTCAACAGGAGATTCTTCAGAAGCTGCTGGAGGGCCACGACCTTTCCCGGCAGGAGATGGAAACTTGCATGAACTCGATCATGGAAAACCGGTTCACCGATGCCGGCACCGGAGCCATACTGGCGCTGTTGCAGAAAAAGGGAGCCACTCCCGCCGAGGCGATCGGAGCCTGTACAAGCATCGTGTCGAAATCCACACCGGTCACGCTTGACCAGCAGGCTGTCGATACCTGCGGCACGGGCGGCGATCACACGGGCACCTTCAATATCTCGACCGCCGCGGCCTTTATCGCCTGCGGCGCGGGTATTCCTATTGCCAAGCACGGCAACCGCTCGATCACCAGCAAGTGCGGCAGTGCCGATGTGCTCGAAGCACTCGGCTACCAGGTCGATCTGCCGCCCTGCGCCACCGAGGAGCTGTTCCGCGAAACCGGCTTTGCCTTCCTCTTCGCCCCGCTTTACCATCCTTCAATGAAGGCCGTGGCGGCCATCCGCAAGGAGCTTGGCATCAGGACGATCTTCAACATGCTCGGCCCGATCATCAATCCGGCAAGGGTGCGGCGGCAGCTCATCGGGGTGTTCGACCCTTCGGTGATGGATATTTACGCCGAGGTGCTCCTGCTCAACGGTTGCGACCACGCCATGCTCGTCCACGGCAGCACGGGCAACAGCATGGGCCTCGACGAACCGAGCGTCTGCGGGCCAACCTCGATGATCGAGCTGCATCAGGGACAGATTATCCGCCACACCGTCGAGCCGGAAGATTTCGGCCTCGGCAGGTGGGATATCGGCGACCTCGCTGGAGGCGACAGCCACGTCAACGCGCAGATCATCCGCGAGATCCTCGACGGTTCGGCACCGCAGGCCAAAATCGACGCCGCACTGTTCGCCTCGGCCATCACCTGCTACGTTTCGGGCAAAGCCTCCTGCATCGACGAGGGCATGAGCCTGTCCAAAGGAAGCCTCGAAACCTGTGAAGCGCTGGACAAGATGAACCTGATTATCGAAACGAACCAGCGGCTTGCGCAGAAATGCGCTTCGGCAACAAACTGACGGGTTTCTAAATGCCCTTACAATTTGCTGGAAAACATGTATTATATTTGCTGTCTGTTTCCAGCCGAAGCAAGAATCTGTAAATCATGAACGGAAGCGATACGCTCAATCCTGAACTGCAACTGAACATCGACGAAAAGCTGCATCAGTCGGGGATCAGCCAGTCCAGGCAGAAAATCATCCAGCAGGCCCTTGAAAATGTCAACCGGCCTGGATTCCGTATCGAGCCCTCCGCGATTCTTCCGCTCATGAAGCCTGTCACCTGGTTCCCCCCAATGTGGGCCTTCGCCTGTGGCGTGGTCTCCACGGGCGAAAGCGTCACGGACAACATCTCGATCCTGGTTAGAGGCGTGATCCTCGCCGGGCCACTGATGTGCGCCATGTCGCAGACAATGAACGACTATTTCGACCGCGAGGTCGATGCGATCAACGAACCCGAGCGGCCGATTCCGTCTGGCAAAATCTCCAAACAGGCAAGCTGGCTCATCACCTTCGGGCTTATTCTTACCGGTTTTGCAGTCGCCCTGTCGATTCATCCCTATGTGATGGCCATCGCCTTTGTCGGCGTCCTGATGTCGCATGCCTACTCCGGCCCGCCCATCCGGGCCAAGCGCAACGGCTGGTTCGGCAATCTGATTGTCGGCCTGGCTTACGAGGGCGTGGCCTGGCTTACCGGCAGCTTTGCGATCACGCAGGGCGTGCCGTCGAAGGAGTCCATCGCCCTTGCCATTATCTTCTCGCTCGGCGCGCACGGCATCATGACGCTCAACGATTTCAAATCAGTCGTCGGCGACAAAATCCGCAAGGTTGCCTCGATTCCGGTGCAGCTTGGCGAAAAGAACGCGGCCATCCTCGCCTCGGCAGTCATGGACATTGCGCAGATCGCGGCCATCGCCATTCTTGTCGCTAAAGGCTCCACAATCCCGACCGCCATCGCAGTGACGTTGCTGATTGCCCAGCTCCCGATGCAGAAAATTCTCATCGACCACCCCGCAGAAAAAGCGGTCTGGTACAACGCCTTCGGCACGCTTCTTTACGTGCTCTCGATGATGGTCTGCGCGGTCGGCATAAGGCCGTAACCCGTAAGCTCTCGCTATTCAGTCAGATCGGCCTGATCTGACTGATCTGTCCGATTCTTTACCCCGCAGCATGAAAAGCGTTTCGTTTTCTCCTCATTATTGCTTATACTCGGTATCATTTTTTAACGCCAATCGATCCTATCATGTCCAAAGTTTGCGTGCTGACCGGAAAAAGGCCGAAATACGGCAATAACGTTTCCCATGCCAATAACCACACCCGCACCCGTTTCGAACCGAACCTGCATACCAAGAGAATCTGGATCGAGGAAGAAAAACGCTGGGTCAAGGTTCGCCTGACCGCCAAGGCGATGAAGATCATGTCCAAGACCGGCACCGCCGAGTTGGCCAAGCTTCTGAAGTAAGCATCGCAAAAAGCGAAGTTTTCCAATTCCCATTTGACAAGGCTCTTCCGCAGGTTGAGCCTTTTTTTATCCATGGAAAAAACGATCACACTCTATACCGACGGCGCATGCAGCGGCAATCCGGGCAAGGGCGGCTGGGGCGCGCTGCTCATGTACGGCAGCAGCCGGAAGGAGATTTCAGGGTACGATCCGGCCACAACCAACAACCGCATGGAGCTGATGGCGGCCATCAAGGGGCTTGAGGCGCTCAAGGAGCCTTGCCGGGTGCAGCTCTATAGCGATTCAGCATATCTGGTCAACGCGATGAACGAAGGGTGGTTGAAACGCTGGGTAAAAAACGGCTGGAAAACCGCTGCAAAGAAACCGGTGGAGAACATCGACCTCTGGCAGGAAATCCTGAAGTTGACTACATTACACCGCGTCACCTTTCACAAAGTCAAAGGCCACAGCGATAACCCGTACAACAACCGTTGCGACGAACTGGCCCGGCTTGCCATCAAGGAAAACTCCTAACCTGTCCCGACCCATGAGCGGCAACGAGTCCATGCCCGCGACACCTGAAATGCTGGCCCCAAAAAAGAAAGGCCCAAAGGTCATCGCCACGCTGTTTGTCATCTTCGTAATCATCGCCGCAGCTGGCTGGCTCTGGATCAACTGGAAGAAACCGCGAGTCTCGCCCGAGCCGCTCTCGCCGGAACTCACCACGATCATCCAGAATATGCCAGGCATCTCCGACGCCATGATCTATGTCGGCCTGAAGGATATTCGCGAGAGCAAGTTCTGGAACGAGGCCGTGCCGGATTCGATCAAGAACAGCCCGCTCCTCAGTCTCGGAAAAAGAACCGACAGCCTGATGAAGGCTGGCGGCATCAACCTCACGAACGATCTTGACACGCTGCTCGTCGGATTCCAGCGTTCGGGAAGAAAACAGCAGAACTATATCGGCATTGCCTGCGGTCCGGTCGCCCGCAAAGCGCAGGCCTCATTCCTCAAATCAGCAAGTCTGCAAACCGCGGAGGTCGCCGGTCGGCAGGCGTATGAAATCGACAGCACGCTCTGGGTCAGCCCGATGGGCACGAACCGGCTGGCCATCGCTAGCAGCAGCGACATGCTGGAAAAATTCTTCAAGCCATCCGGCCATCTGTTCGAGCGCGATTCAACGACAGCTTCGCTGATCCGCAAAACCCCCTACAAATCGCATGTCTGGTTCGCCCTCGCCTCACCGCAGTGGACGGCAGGCGCGCTACAAAGCATCACCTCTCAGAATCGCGACGTCAAGTCGGTCGGCAATCTGAACCGTTTGCAGCAGATTTCAATGTCGGTGAAGTTTGACGACAATGGGCTCAAGGGGCAATCCGAGTGGGTTTACAAGGATCGCCAGGCAGCGTTCTTCGCGTCAACCTTCCTGTGGGGCGCTATCGAGCTGTCGAGCATCTCCGGCACGAGAACCTCGGAATCGACCAAGGAGCTGCTCAGGCACCTCAAGGTGAGCCAGAACCTCGAATCGGTCATCGTCACGGCTGACCTGCCGGAGACCATCTTCAAGAAAAGCGGCAAAAAGGAGTGAGCACGTTACCGGTGATCTGACGGATTACCGGTTTGCCGGAATCGCAGGAATCCATCCTGCAGAACCACCTCGACGCCCGCGCCAGCCGGAACGCTCCGGCCCGCCTGATTGTCGAGCAGCCCCGCAATTCTGTTCAAGACATTGCTGCCCACCGAAAGCCCCTGTAACTTCAAGGCCCGCTTCAGAATCTCTTTTCGCTCGAACATCGATAGTTGCCGCATCGTACCGACGTGCAGCTTGCCACCTGCAAGGTCGAGGCCTGGATGCGCTTCGAGCAGGCGCGAGATGTGGAGATTGATGAACTCTTCGAGCTCGCCCGCATGTTCTGAAATACGTTGCAGCGACGGCATGAGCTTGTACCCAAAGCGCTCCTCGATCACCGGAATCACCCGGTTCCGGATGAAATTGCGGTCATGCTCGATGCCTTCGTTGGTGTGGTCGATTCTCCAGCCAATCCCCTTCTCTTCGAGATAGTCCACGATCTCCTTCCGGGTGAAGGGCAACAGCGGCCTGATAACCTTGCCATGCTCCCCCCTGATTCCCCGGAGGCCGGAAAGTGAGGCCCCACGAAAGAGATTGAAGAGCACGGTCTCGGCATTGTCATCGCTGTGGTGCCCGGTGGCGATCCGGGTATAACTGGCCTCGCGGCAAAGTTCCTCGAAAAAATCGTAGCGCAGCAAGCGAGCCGTCTCCTCGATTGACTTTTTCCACGACAAGGCAACAGCGTTCGTATCGAATCGCCGAACATGAAAGTCGATGCCAAGCTCGGCGCACGCGTCGCGGACGAACGATTCGTCGGCATCACTCGCATCCCCACGCAGCATGAAATTGCAATGCGCCACGCCGAGATGGAGATGCAACACCGGGGCGACCGCCGCAAACAGATGCAGCAGCGCCATCGAGTCCGGGCCGCCGGAAACGGCCAGCAGCACCGCGTCGCCGTTCGCGACAAGCTTCTGCCGATGAATGTTTTCAAGAAATTTTTTCTCGGTCTTGTTCACTGAATCGTTTGTCAATTTGCTCGATGAGGAATTGGCGCTCGATGCGGCACTCCCGGCCATCGCAGAGCATCATAATATCTACGCTCGGCCGTTTTTGCAATCCCGACAACGGACTGCTGACCGGGTGCAATGATGGTAAATAAGACAAATTTGGCTATCATGAAGCCTGAAATCAGGATTATAAGCTCATGCGCATTGCACCATACGGAACCGGCAGCGTCGTCAAAACCGCCATTTTCTGCTTCGTCATTTTCATCATAGCTCTTTTTCTACCGCAACCCGGAGGCGTGATTCTTGCCGCCGCGGCGCTCGGTTTTCTGCTGTTCACACTTTATTTCTATCGCGATCCCGAACGCAAAATTCCTGACGGAAAAGGCCTCTTCATCGCTCCCGCCGACGGAAAAATCGTGCTGAAACAAACGCTCGACCACCCGGTTACCGGGCCGGGATCAACCCTCATCAGCATCTTCATGTCGCCCTTCAACGTCCACGTGAACCGGATTCCCGTCGATGGTCTGGTGCGCGATCTGCGCTACCATGAGGGCAAATTTCTGATGGCCTTCGACCATCGCAGTATGACAGACAACGAGCGAATGGAGATCACACTCGACACCGCCGCTGGCCCCCTCTGGTTCTGCCAGGTTTCGGGATTCGTTGCCCGCAGGATCGTCTGCGATCTTGAAGCTGGTCAGAAGGTGACCTCCGGCAAACGTTTCGGCATGATAAAGCTCGGATCGAGAGTTGACATTGTCCTCCCTTCCTCGATGCAGATCAAGGTTGCAGAGGGAATGACAACCACCGCAGGCGAAACGGTTTTAGGCCAGGCCGGAGGTTTTTGATCGAAAACTTTTTGGTTTCAAGACCTTCTTTGTTAAGTTTTCATTGCAATAACACGCAGTCTACCAGCGCCATGAAACAGTAATCGCTCAATTGCAGCGCAATCGTTTCAAGACGCATCTATTTGTACACTTTCCGGAGATACATCCATGTTCGGTTTAGGCGGCCAGGAACTCGTTCTCATTTTGCTCATCGTCCTTCTCCTGTTCGGCGCTCAGAAGCTGCCCGAACTGGCCAAAGGACTCGGCAAGGGTATCAAGGAGTTCAAAAAAGCTCAGAATGAAATAGAAGAAGAGTTTAACAAAGCGACAGACGATTCTTCCAGCAAAGAGAAAAAGGAGACCAAGGCCTGAGGCCTTCCCCTGTTCACCTGTACCCAAGTCAATCCCGCGTTGTCGACGCGATGAATCAGCATTGACAGCAGACCGGGACAGATTGATCCAGTAAAAACGAAAAGCCCTTCAAGGGCTTTTCGTGAGTCAGGTACTCCCGGATATAGCCTCAAAAACGGCCATGCCGATCTATCATAACTGACAGCAAGATGCACCCCATCCATCTTACTGTCGTCTTTTTCCTGCTGGTTGCTACGTGTGTGACCAATAGCGGAAACAAGAGGCTTTGCGGAGACATTCTTGCGGCAGGAAGACCGTATTGAAATGAATGCTGTTTGATCCGTTCTGCGAAGATCCAGCGGCGACCCGCCTGATTTCGTAAAACCCTACAGCCCAAACACGACGCCCGCTGATCTGAGCTGGCCACATTCTACTCTTACCTGTAAGGCTCACCCGAGGCACGCACTGAAGTACTGGCGCGGTAACGGCATGCCGCATTTTTCAAACACGCTTTTTTAGCGTTATCTTTGAAGCTGTCAGCCCGCCGAACCCACATAACGCTCCGTCTCATGCTCAAAAGCCTCTACGTCAGGGATTTCGCGCTTATCGACGAACTTTCGGTCAGTTTCGCACCGGGCCTGACCATTATCACCGGCGAGACCGGCGCGGGCAAGTCGATTCTGATGGGTGCGCTGAACATGGTGCTTGGCGAGCGGGCAAGCGCGGAGGTGGTGCGAGCCGGGGCGCGAAAGGCGGTGATCGAGGCGGTTTTCGGCGGCGAGCACTACGAGAACATCGGCGAAATGCTCGACGAGGAACAGATCGAACGTACACCGGAGCTGATTCTGCGGCGCGACATTTCCGCGACGGGCCAGTCGCGCTGCTTCATCAACGACACGCCCTGCACGGTTTCGCTGCTCAAACGTGCCGGGCAGCAGCTCGTCGATCTGCACGGCCAGCACGACCACCAGCTCCTCCTGCACACCGAAACCCATGCCGGAATGCTCGACGGCTTCGGTCTTTTGCACGCCGAGACCGCGCAGTACCGGAACACCCTCGAAGAGTACCGCAAGCTGCGCCGCGAGCTGCAAAGCCTCACCGAACGAGCCGATGCGCTCCGCGAAAAGCGAGACTTCATAGACTACCAGTACAGGGAGCTCGACGCGGCGGTTCTCGTCGAAGGCGAGGAGCGCTCGATTGACGAGGAGATCAACCTGCTCGAAAACGCTGAAACGCTTTTCAGCCTCGGCACGGAGTTGGGCGAGCACCTCTACGAATCGGAAAGCTCAGCCTACACGGCACTCTCTTCGGCGGTGCATCTGCTCGAAAAGCTCAACGCAATCGACAAGAGTTTCGAGCCATGGCTTGAAGAGCTGCGCGGCGCAACGGCCACGGTCGAGGAGCTGAACCGCTTCGCTGGAAGCTACACCGGCGGCATCGAATTCAACAGCGACCGCCTCGAAGAGTTGCGCGAGCGGCAGATGCTCTTGCAACGTCTTGCCAAAAAGCACGGCAAAAGCATCGACGAACTGATCACCCTCCGGGACCAGCTTTCCGAAGAGCTGTCGCTCGAAGAGAATCTGGCGGGCGAGCTGGCGGCCATCGAAGCCGATATTCGCAAGGCGCGAACGGCGCTCTCCGCATCAGCGAACACGCTCTCGGAGCATCGTCATGAAGCCGCCGGGCGACTCGAACAGGAGATCATGACAGGCCTCGCGACGCTCGGCATTCCGCACAGTACCTTCGAGGTGCGCTTCACCCGCGAAGCCGCTCCGGACGGCGACATCGAGATCGACGGCGCACGCTACCGGGCGTTCGACAATGGCTGCGACCGTGTCGAGTTCATGATTTCGACCAACCTCGGTGAATCGCCGAAGCCGCTGGCGAAGGTGGCCTCCGGCGGGGAAATCTCCCGCGTCATGCTCGCCATGAAAAGCGCGCTCGCCCGCTCGGCAGAACTGCCAATCCTCGTCTTCGACGAGATCGACACCGGTATAAGCGGCAAGGTAGCGCAATCAGTCGGCTTCAGCCTCAAGCGCCTCTCGCGGATGCACCAGATCATGGCCATCACCCACCTCCCCCAGATCGCCGCGATGGGCGACCTGCACCTCGCTGTCGTCAAACGCATCGAAGCCGACCGCACCCTCACCGGCGTCGCCCCGCTCGATGAGAACGAACACGTACGCGAAGTAGCCCGCCTTTTCAGCGGTGCAGAGATCACCGAAACCTCCCTTCAACTCGCCGAAGAGCTGATCGAAACCGGGAAATCAGCCTGACCGGAAAGAATCTCAATAGCCCCTGAACTTGAAGATGCAGGAGCTGACCATCAGACTTGCTTCAGAAAATTGCTCAAGAGCGGCCCGGTGAACTCATTTTTTTATAAATGCATCTCATTGGCTACATTCCTAACAACACAAAGGCTGAAAAACCTGCGCTCCCGACCCGATGTCTTCTGAACGCCTGACAGCCTTAATCACTTTAGATTCAAGCAGTTCTCATGTCCAATCGCCTTATTTCAGGTTCAGCCGTAGCCCTTGTCACTCCGTTTCACCAAGACGGATCGATCGATTTCGAAGCCATGCGGCGGCTGGTGCGGTTCCATCGCGAAGCCGGAACCGACATCGTTCTTCCCTGCGGCACCACCGGCGAGTCGCCGACTCTCACGAATGAGGAGGAGGCGGAGATCATCCGCGTCGTCTGCGAGGAGGCTGGCGAGTCGATGATGGTCGCCGCCGGCGCAGGCAACAATGACACCCGGCACGCGGTCGAGCTGGCGCGCAACGCCGAAAAGGCCGGGGCACAGGCCATCCTTTCGGTCGCACCATACTACAACAAACCTTCGCAGGAGGGGTACTACCAGCACTTCCGCCACGTGGCCGAAGCGGTTTCGATTCCGGTGATCATCTACAACGTGCCGGGGCGCACGGGCAGCAACGTGAGCGCCCAGACGATTCTGCGGCTGGCGCGGGACATCGAGAACGTGCTCGCCGTCAAGGAGGCGTCGGATAACTTCGAGCAGATCATGACGCTCATCGACGAGCGCCCGGAGAACTTCTCGGTGATGACCGGCGAGGATGGGCTGATGCTGCCCTTCATGGCGCTCGGCGGCGACGGCGTGATTTCGGTGGCGGCCAACCAGGTACCGAAGGTGGTCAAGGGGCTGATCGACGCCATGAAGGCGGGCAACCTCGAAGAGGCCCGCGCCATCAACCGCAAGTACCGCAAGCTGTTCAGACTGAACTTCATCGAGAGCAACCCCGTGCCGGTCAAGTACGCGCTCTCGCTGATGGGCATGATCGAAGAGGTCTATCGCCTGCCGCTCGTGCCAATGGCCGACGCCAACAAGGCGATTCTACGGGCGGAGCTGGAGAAGCTCGGCCTGGTATGAACAAAAAATCGGTCTTCAAACAAAAAAGCCACCTTTTTGGGTGGCTTTTTTTATGCGATGCATGAAGCTTTTCAGCCGAGCGCGGCGAGTTCGCTGACGAAGCTGTCAAGTTCCTCTTTCGTGCGCTTCTCGGTGACGGCAACCAAGAGACCATCTTCTCCCCATGCGGAAAGATCGACACCGGCGAACACTTTTTTCTCGAGCATCTTCTCGATGATCGTCGCCGAAGAAACGGGCGTTTCGACCACGAATTCACGGAAAAAGGGTGCGCTGAACTTCATCGAGTAGCCGGGTAGTTCGGCGATGCGGTCAGCCAGATAGTGCGCTTTCTGCATCGAACGGTTGGCGACATCCCGAATTCCCTCCTTTCCAAGCAGCGACAGGTGCACCACGGCCTGCAGAGCACAGAGCGCCTGATTGGAACAGATGTTCGAGGTGGCCTTTTCGCGGCGGATGTGCTGCTCGCGGGTCTGGAGCGTGAGGATGAAACCGTCCTCGCCATCCTTGTCTTTGGTCATGCCGACCAGACGACCCGGAATTTTGCGCACATGCGCCTGCTTGACGGTCAGAATGCCGAGATACGGCCCGCCGAAGCTCTGGGCGTTACCGACCGACTGACCCTCGCCGACGGCGATGTCAGCACCGTAATTACCCGGCGCTTCGAGCACACCGAGCGAGACCGGATCGGCAGAGACGATGAAAAGCGCCCCGTTCTTTCTGGCAATTTCGCCGATCGCCTCGACCTCTTCGAGACAGCCGTAAAAGTTCGGCTGCTGCACGATCACCGCGGCGGTTTCGGAAGAAACCAGCGCTTCGAGCGCCTCGACGCTGCCGATGCCGTTCTCGATGCCGTTCTGCACGATAGGCCGGTCTCCGGCGGCCTCGAGATAGGTTTCGAGCACCTGGCTGGTGTAGGGATGCAGCTTGCCCGCCACCACGATGCCGTTGCGCCCGGTGACGTTCAGGGCGATCAGCGCCGCTTCGGCAAGCGCGCTCGCGCCGTCGTACATCGAGGCGTTGGCCACATCCATGCCGTAGAGGCGGCACATCACGCTCTGGTATTCGTAGATCGCCTGCAGGGTACCCTGCGACACCTCGGCCTGGTAAGGCGTGTAGGCGGTGTAGAACTCGCTCCGGGAGGCAATGGTCTTGACCGCCGAAGGAATGAAATGGTCGTAAGCCCCCGCACCGAGGAAGCTCACGTGGTCACAGGTGGCGGCGTTGCCTGAGGCCATCTTTTCGAGCAGACTCTTCACCTCAGGCTCGCCCATGGCGGGAAAGAGGTCGAGCGCCTTTTTGAGGCGAATCTCTTCGGGAATGTCCGCGATCAGCGCCTCGAAATTCTCGACGCCGATTTCGCGCAGCATCTCGGCCCGCTCGGCGTCGGTATTGACAATGAAAGGCATGGTTGCGTATTGAAATTCAGTTGAAAATCTTACTCACCGATCAGGGCGCTGTAGTCCACCGGAGAGAGTAGCGCTTCGACATCGGCAGGGTTATCGAGCTTCATCTTGACAATCCAGCCATCGTTGTAGGGATCGGAGTTGACAATCGCCGCATCGTCAAGTCCAACATTGACCTCGACAATTTCGCCAGCCACAGGAGCGAACAGATCGGCAACCGTTTTGACCGCCTCAACGGTTCCGAACGCGCCGTGCGCCGCAACCTTTGTTCCAACCGGTTTGGTTTCGACGAACACGATGTCGCCAAGCTCGGACTGTGCAAAATCGGTGATGCCGACCAGAGCGGTCACGCCATCTTCAAGCAGCTTGATCCATTCGTGGTCTTTGGTATAGCGGAGATTGTCAGGGATGTTCATGGCAGAACGCGATTTAGGTTGCTATGCAATTGAGGAATACAAATGAACTTGAAGGTAACATTTTTTCAGGAGAAGAAAAGATCGGCCGGATCAGACGGCTCTTCTCTTCAACCCAGCCGCTGCCGCATCGCTTCGTAGAGCATCACGCCCGCAGCCACGCTGACGTTGAGCGATTCGACGCAACCAGCCATAGGGATTCGCACGATCTGGTCGCAGCGCTTGCGGGTTTCGGAGCCAAGACCGCTGCCCTCCGCGCCCATGACAAGCACCGTCGGGCGCTTCCAGTCGATGTCGGTGTGGTTGTGCTCGGCCTCCATGTCGGCGGCCACAACGCTGAATCCGCGCTCGCGCAACAGGTCGAGCGTCTTGACCACGCTTTTGACCTTGCAGACGCGCATGTGCGACAGCGCACCCGCCGAGGCCTTGTGCACCGTGGCGCTGATCGGCGCACCCTTGCCATCGATCATGATGACCGCGTCGGCGGCCACTGCCTCGGCGGTGCGGATAATCGCCCCAACGTTATGCGGATCTTCGAGCCCCTGCAAAATCACCAAGAGCGGCGAACTGTTGCGCGGCGCGGCGAGCACCTCGTCGAGCGTGTAAAAGGTTACGCTGGTCAGGAGAGCACAGACCCCCTGGTTCTTGGCGGTACCGGAAATGAGCGTGAGCTTCTCCATGCGCGCTTTGCCGCAGGGAATCTTGAGCCTGCGGGCAGTGATGACAATCTCCTTGAGCTTGGGATGGGAGGTATTGAACTGGAGGTATATCTTCTCGACGCTCTCGGGTTTCGACTGCAACAGCTCGATGACAGCGTTGCGGCCATAGACGACCTGTTCACGAGGTTCCTGAGCCGGTATTTCGGCGTGATCTTTTCTGTCCAAAAATCAGGAAAGTTTGGTTTGCCGGAAATGCGTTCCGACCGCCCGTCAGATGCAAAAAATGCGTATCAGCGAGCAAAGGCTATAATAGTACTCACGATTGAAACTATATTAGTTTTTTTTCCTATCTTCGGAAGCACACTCGAAGCTTTTTCTCACCTGCGAACGTAACTTTTCCCGTTCTTTCGTAGTTGTACCCATCGAGATTCGCACAGTCCCAACAATCATAATCCAGTTTTTGATCGTATGACCCGGACATTCAAGACAATGGAGGGGAATGAAGCTCTTGCTCATGTCGCCTATCGCACTAATGAAGTCATCTCGATATACCCGATTACCCCGGCATCTCCGATGGGAGAGTACTCCGACGCATGGGCCGCTGTCGATGTAAAAAATATCTGGGGTACCGTGCCGCTCGTCGATGAGATGCAGAGCGAAGCCGGTGCCGCCGCCGCCGTTCACGGTGCGTTGCAGACCGGCGCGCTGACGACCACCTTCACTGCCGCTCAGGGTCTCTTGCTGATGATCCCGAACATGTACAAGATCGCCGGTGAACTGACCCCCTGCGTGATTCACGTGTCGGCCCGTTCGCTGGCCGCGCAGGCGCTCTCGATATTCTGTGACCACGGTGACGTGATGTCGGTCAGAGGCACCGGCTTCGCGCTGCTCGCTTCCTGCTCGGTACAGGAGGTGATGGACATGGCGCTGATTTCGCAGGCTGCCACGCTCGAATCGCGCGTACCGTTCCTGCACTTCTTCGACGGCTTCCGCACGTCGCACGAAATCTCGAAAATCGAGGTGCTTTCGGACGAACAGATTCGTTCGATGATCAACGACGAGCTGGTCTTCGCACACCGCATGCGCCGCATGTCGCCTGATGCGCCGATCATCCGCGGTACCTCGCAAAACCCGGACGTCTATTTCCAGGCACGCGAGAGCGTCAACAAATATTATGAGGCCTGCCCGTCAATCACTCAAAAGGCGATGGACCAGTTCGCCGAACTGACTGGGCGCAGCTATAAACTTTACCAGTACTACGGCGCTCCGGATGCCGACCGCATCATCATCATGATGGGTTCAGGCGCCGAGACCGCTCTCGAAACCGTCGAATACCTCAACAACCACGGCGAAAAAGTCGGTTTGGTCAAGGTACGCCTTTTCAGGCCATTCGACGTTGCAACCTTCATCGCATCGCTGCCATCGAGCGTGAAGAGCATCTCGGTGCTCGACCGCGTCAAGGAACCCGGCAGCGCTGGCGAACCGCTCTACCTCGATGTGATCAATGCCGTAGCCGAGTCGTACCAGGGAGGCAAATGCGTTTCGATGCCGAAAGTTGTCGGTGGGCGCTACGGTCTGTCGTCGAAGGAGTTCACTCCGGCGATGGTCAAGGCAATCTTCGACAACATGAACGCGGAATCTCCGAAGAATCACTTCACCGTTGGCATCGAAGATGACGTGACCAAGAAGAGCCTCGCCTACGACGAGACCTTCTCGATCGAGCCGGACTCGGTCTTTCGCGCCCTCTTCTACGGCCTCGGTTCAGACGGCACGGTCGGTGCGAACAAGAACTCGATCAAGATCATCGGCGAAAACACCGACAACTACGCGCAGGGCTTTTTTGTCTATGACTCCAAGAAAGCCGGTTCGATCACCACCTCGCACCTGAGGTTCGGCCCGGAGCAGATCCGTTCGACCTACCTCATCACCGAGGCGCAGTTCGTCGGCTGCCACCACTGGGTCTTCCTCGAAATGATCGACGTTGCCAAGAACCTCAAGCAGGGCGGCACACTGCTCATCAACTCGGTTTATTCGCCTGAAGTGGTATGGAGCAAGCTGCCGCGCCTCGTCCAGCAGCGTCTGATCGACAAGCAGGCAAAGCTTTACACCATCGACGCCTACAAGGTCGCCCACGAGAGCGGTATGGGCCAGCGCATCAACACCATCATGCAGGCATGCTTCTTCGCCATTTCGGGCGTGCTGCCGCGTGAAGAGGCGGTTGAGAAGATCAAGGACGCAATCCGCGAGACCTATGGCAAGAAGGGAGACGAAGTCGTTCAGCAGAACATCAAGGCGGTTGACAACACGCTTGCCAACCTGCATGAAGTGAAAATCGGCGCTGTGGCAGACAGCACCAAGGAGCTGCGCTCGCCCATCGTCGGCGATGCACCGGAGTTCGTCTGCAACGTGCTGGCAAAGATCATTGCCGGTGAGGGCGACTGCCTGCCGGTGAGCGAACTGCCTGCCGACGGCACCTATCCGACTGGCACCGCGAAGTTCGAGAAGCGCAACCTTGCACTGGAGATTCCCGTCTGGGTGCCGGAGCTTTGCATCGAGTGCGGCAAATGCTCGATGGTCTGCCCGCATGCAGCTATCCGCATCAAGGTCTATGAGCCCGAGCACCTCGAAAACGCGCCGGAGACCTTCAAAAGTCTCGAAGCCAAGGCCGCGAACTGGAAAGGGATGCGCTACACCGTTCAGGTGGCTCCCGAAGATTGTACCGGCTGCCAGCTCTGCGTAAACGTCTGCCCGGCAAAGGACAAGCAGGTCGAAGGCCGCAAGGCTCTGAACATGCACGAGCAGGCGCCGCTGCGTGAAAGCGAAGCCAAGTGCTGGAGCTGGTTTATCGACATTCCGGAGTTCGACCGCAACAAGATCAACCCGAGGATCATCAAGGAGCAGCAGCTCCAGCAGCCGCTCTTCGAATTCTCGGGCGCTTGCTCTGGCTGCGGCGAAACGCCATACGTCAAGCTGATGACTCAGCTCTTCGGTGATCGCCTCGTTATCGGCAACGCCACCGGCTGCTCGTCGATCTACGGCGGCAACCTGCCGACCACGCCTTATGCGACCAACCCCTTGGGCCTTGGCCCGACATGGTCCAACTCGCTCTTCGAGGATACCGCTGAATTCTCGCTTGGCTTCCGGATATCGATCGACAAGCAGCAGCAATTTGCCAAGGAGCTGGTCAAAAAGCTCGCTGGTGACATTGGTGAAAACCTTGCCACCGCCATTCTCGACGCCACGCAGAAAAGCGAGCCGGAGATATTCGAGCAGCGCGAGCGAGTGGATATTTTGAAGAAGAAGTTGCAGCAGATGAACTCCGCTGACGCCAGAAACCTGCTCGCAGTGGCCGACATGCTGGTCAAGAAGAGCGTCTGGGCAGTTGGTGGCGACGGCTGGGCTTACGACATCGGCTACGGCGGTCTCGACCACGTCACCGCGTCAGGCAAGAACGTCAACATGCTGGTGCTCGACACCGAGGTGTACTCCAACACCGGCGGCCAGGCATCGAAAGCCACGCCGAAAGCTGCTGTCGCGAAGTTCGCCGCGGCAGGCCGCACGGCAACGAAGAAGGATCTCGGCCTGATCTCGATGAGCTACGGCAGCGCCTATGTGGCCAGCGTCGCGTTCGGCGCCCGTGACGAGCAGACACTCAGAGCTTTCATCGAAGCCGAGGCGTACGATGGCCCGTCGATCATCATCGCCTACTCGCACTGCATCGCACACGGCTTTGACCTCTCATCGGGTCTCGAACACCAGAAGGCTGCGGTCGATTCCGGCCACTGGCTGCTGTACCGCTACAATCCCGACAGACTCAAAGAGGGACTGAATCCGCTGCAGCTCGACTCCAGAAAGCCGAAGATGCCGGTCGAGCAGTTCCTGAACATGGAGAACCGCTTCAGAATGCTGAAAAAGACCCATCCGGATCTTGCCAAACAGTACTTCGCGGCGATCCAGCACGAGGTCGATGCCCGTTGGGCGCACTACGAACACCTCGCCAACCGTTCGATTGAAGGCGAAGCATAAAGAACCACGATCCGGTTCCGAACAAAAAAAGCGGTCATTGACCGCTTTTTTTGTTCCCCTGCGCTTTCTCGACTGTTCTCGCTTTTTCAAGCATCTCCCTTGCTTTCGGTTCATTGCCGAGCTTCCGGTAGACCTCGCCAAGGTGCCGGTAGATATCCGGCTCATCCAGCCCGGTGGCAGCCGCCTTTTCAAGGAACTGCCGGGCAAGCTCGAAATTGCCGAGTTTGTAGTGTACCCAGCCGAGAGTATCGAGATAGACACCGTTCTCCGGTTCGAGCATCACGGCATTGGTTGCCAGACGTAAGGCCTTGCGAAGCGTGATCCCCTCTTCGGTAAACAGGTAGGCGAGATTGTTCATGGCGAGGGTGTTGTGCGGGTCGAGATCGAGTACCCGCTCATAAGCCGATCGGCTACGCTTTTTCAGGCCAAGCAGATCGCAGGCCATCGCCAGATTGATGTTGGCCTGGATCAGAAGATTCGGGTCACCAGGCTTCCGTTTCGCCCCGGCAACCGTTTCAAGCACGGCAACCGCCCGCCGCAGCTCATGGGAAGAGAGTAGCAGAGAGCCTTCGAGGACACTCCACCGAAACCTCTGCCCGGGAAGCCTGCGTCTGGCTTTGGCCAGAAGCGCGAACGCCTGGCGTTTTTGACCTAGATCAAACTGAGTGGAGATCAGGTACTCCCACGCCGTTGCATTGCCGGAATCGAGCTGAACGGCTTTTCTGAAAAGAACGACGCCCTCCTGCTGACGCCCGTGCATCATTCCGAACATCCCTTTCAGCATGAACAGCTCACTGTCACGCGGCCTTCTGGCTGTGAGCTCATCAAGCAAAACGATGGCAGGCGCCACATAGAGCGAATCCTTTCCGGAGCGCAGAATATAGAGCTTGGCAAGATCATGCAGTGGCCCAGGAGGCAAAGAGGCCTTGTCAAGGAATACAGACAGTTCACGATGAAAATCGTCATTGCGGCCGACCGTGATGTAATGATCGAAAAGAGCGATCCAGTAGGTGATATTGCTGCGATCACCCGCGATCAGCTCTTGAAGCGTCTGAACAGCCAGCGTCTCCTGCCCGGTTTTCGTATAGAGTTCAGCAAGCGTTATGCCGATTTTGCGTTCGCTTCCACCAAGCTTGAGCAGCTGCTTCGAGGTATCTATCGCTTCAGGATAGTGCTTGAGAGCAATTTCCAGCGCCAGGGTTTGCGCAAGTGCGGCTTCATTGTACGGATCGATCCGCACGGCTTTCCGGAACACTTCGAGCGCCGGTTCAAGGCGTCTTGCCGCCATGTATTCAAGCCCCTGCAGATACATGATCCCTGTGCGGTCAGGCTCCAGCAAAGAGGCCTGACCGTACAACTCCGCCGCCCGGTCATAGTCGCGCATGTCATGGGCAACAACGGCCAGATACCTCAGATAGTAACGGTTCGATGGATCGAGTCTGACCGCCGCTTCGCCGTAGACCCTGGCCGAATCGAGAACGGCAAGACGGTAGTATGATTGGGAGATCGAATAGTTCACAGCGGGATCGGCAGGCTTGCGGACCAACACCTTCCTGAAGGTGTCGATGGCGCCCCAGTAATCCCCCTTCATGTCGAGAAAAAGTCCCTGCACATAGTCAGGAATGGGGTCTTGTACGGTCACGACAGCGGCGGAGTCCGGCGCAGTGCTGTTACCGCTGACCGACGCCATTGCCGGGAAAGCTGACAGCACCACGCCAGCGAGGAGCGCCAGCAGCGAGAGGAGCCATCGGAAAGCGCCAATTCGACACGCCTTACCCATCTTGACCTTCGGCAGTGTCAAACAGCGGCCCCTGGCTGGAGATGCCTGAATGAGAAAACCGGCTCATGGCAAGGCGGGTAGCAACACGCCCACGAGGCGTTCGGGAGAGGTACCCCATCTGGATCAGATAGGGTTCGTAGACCTCCTCGATAGTGTCCTGCTCCTCACCGACTGACACGGCCAGCGAGGCCACGCCAACCGGACCGCCGTTGAACTTGCGGACGATCGCTTCGAGGATTTTCTTGTCCATGTCGTCAAGGCCGCCTTCGTCGATTTCGAGCGATTCGAGGGTGCGACGGGCGACGGCGAGCGAAATCGAGGCGTCGCCTGCAACCTGCGCGAAGTCGCGCGCCCGCCGCAACAGGCGGTTGGCGATGCGCGGGGTGCCACGCGAGCGGCGGGCAATCTCCATCGCCGCGTCCTCGTCAACGCCGATGTTCAGAATACCTGCCGCCCGGACAATGATGCCTTGCAGGAGTTCGGGGTTGTAGTAGTCGAGACGGCTGTTGATGCCGAAGCGCGCACGAAGCGGTGAGGTCAAGAGACCGGCTCGCGTGGTCGCGCCGACCAGCGTGAAAGGTTCGAGCCTGAGCTGCACCGCCCGCGACGCCGGGCCGCTGTCGAGCAGGATGTCGATGCGGTAATCCTCCATAGCCGAGTAGAGGTACTCCTCGACCGCCGGAGCGAGTCGGTGGATTTCGTCGATGAAGAGGATGTCCCCCTTTTTCATGCTGGTCAACAGCCCGGCCAGGTTGCCCGCCTTGTCGATCAGCGGGCCGGAGGTGATCTTGATACTCCCACCCATCTCGGCGGCGATGATGTGCGCAAGCGTGGTCTTGCCGAGTCCGGGCGGACCGGAAAGCAGCACGTGGTCGAGCGCTTCGCCGCGTTTGCGCGCCGCGGTGATGAACACTTTGAGGTTGTCGGTCAGCTTTTTCTGCCCGGCAAAATCGCCCATCTTTTGTGGCCGTATCTGCTCCTCGAACCGGACTTCCGTCGCGTCGGGGGCGGTATTCAGGGCTTCAATCCTCACTCAAGCTCTCGATTTTTGTTCACAGTTTGATCCTTGGATCGACCACGGCGTAGAGCACATCGGCCAAAAGGTTGCCGAAGACGATCATCGTGCCGGAGACGAAGGTGTTGGCGATAATCAGCGGATAGTCGCGTGCAAAGATCGCCTCGACCGTTACGCGCCCCATGCCGGGAAAAGCAAAGATCACCTCGATAAAGAGCGCCCCGCTGAAGATGAACGGCAGCGAGCTGCCCATCAGCGTGACCACCGGCAAGAGCGCGTTGCGCAAGGCGTGTTTGAGAATCACCACCCGTTCGCTGAGCCCCTTGGCCCGCGCCGTGCGGACGTAGTCCTGCCGGATCACCTCGAGCATACTGCCCCGCACGTAGCGGGCGATGCCGGCGGAGCCGTTGATGCTGAGCACCGTCACCGGCAAGGCGAGGTGCCAGATCCTGTCCATGATGAAGCCGAACGTCCCGTAGCTCTCCGCGCCGATTTCGTTCAGGCCTGAAACCGGGAAAAGCGGCCACTTCAGGGCAAAAAGGATAATCATCATCAGGGCGAGCCAGAACTCCGGCATCGAGTAGAAGAAGAGCGCCGTAACCGTCAGGAAGCGGTCGAGAAAGCTGTTCTGTTTGACTGCCGAAATCACGCCGATGATGATGCCGAAGACGAAGTTCGCGATGAGCGTCAGCACGGCGATGGTCATCGTCACCGGCAACGCCTCGGCAATCACGTCGAACACCGGCTGCTGCGCGCGGCTGAAACTGCGTCCGAAATCACCGTGCAGCACGTTGCCGAGCCACTTGATGTACTGCACCGGCAGCGGATCGTTCAGCCCGTACTGCTGGCGGATCTGCTCGGCCACGTTGGGGCTGATGCCCGGCTGGATGAAGAACGCCGCCGGATCGCCCGGCGCAAGCCGGATGATGAAGAAGGTCAGGGTCAGTACCCCGAAGATGAGCGGCACGGCGATCAAAAGCCGTTTGAAGATATACCTGAGCATGTCGTTACGGCGCGATTGACGGTTTCAGCGTCCAGTCGTCGATGTTGTAGAAAGTACCGGAAATATTGAGCTTCGCGCCCTGAATGCGCTTGCTGAACCCTTGCGTCTCCCTGATCCAGTAGAGGAAGGTGATCGGCTGCTGTTCGTGCAGAATCTTCTGGTACTCGATCCAGTAGGGACGCGCGTCCTCGGTGCGCATCTTGTTCTTGGCAAGTTCGCAGAGCTGGCCGATCCTCGGATTGATGAAACCGGGAAAGTTGAAGCGGCTCTTTTTCAGGTCGGAACCCCACACGTCGAGCGGATCGATCTCAAGGCCGATCGACCAGCCCGCCATCCATGCACCGAGTTTGCGCTCCTGCAGGTTCTGGAAAAAGACGTTGGACTCCTGCATTTCGATCTTGCAGTCGATGCCGATCTCGCGAAGGTTTTGCTGGATGATCGTACAGGCGTAGTTCCTGCGCGCGTTTCCGGCGTTCGTGTAGAGCACGAAGCTGAACTTGCGCCCGTTCTTCTGCCGGATGCCATCGGGACCCGGCATCCATCCCGCTGCTTCGAGCAACTTGACGGCTTGCGCCGGATCGTAGCCATAGGGCTTGATCGAGTCGTCGTAGGCCCACTTCAGCGAAGGCGAAATATCGGTTTTGGCCAGCACGCCGTACTCGCCGAGATAGCCGTCGATGATCGACTGGCGGTCGATGGCCATGGTCAGCGCACGGCGCACGACCGGATCACCGAAGAGCGGATTGGGCCGGATTTTACCAGTCTGGTTGTAGTAATCACCGTCGATGTTCTGCCACCCCACGTAGTCATAGACCCGAAGGCCGATGGTCTTGATATCGACATTCGGATTGGCCTTCTGCACGGCGGCGAAATCCTCCGGTTTGATATTCTCGACCACATCGACATCACCCGTCTGGAGCTGCGCCAACCGGACGGTGTAGTCGGGAATCACGCGGTAGATGATGCGTTTGATGTTGCCCGGCTTGGGCAGGTTGCAGGAGACGCTCGACGAAAGGGTCAGCGACTGCTGCTTGCTCCAGTCGGCGAGGCGGTACGGGCCAGCGCCCACCGGCTGCTGGTTGAGCTTCGACTCGCGGAACTCCTCCGGCTTGACGTTTTTCCAGAGATGCTCCGGCAGCGGCGTCAGCGATGTGTGGAAGAGCGCGAGATGCTCCGGTACCGGCTTGTAGAAATGGAAAATAAGCGTGGTGTCGTCCGGCGTCTCGATCGCCCTGTCGAAATCGACCTGCCCCTTGTCCGCGCCGACCAGTTCGGCAAGAAACTGCTGACGCGGGCTGGCGATCACCGGATTGCCGTAGAGCTTGTAGGCAAACTTGAAGTCGCGCGAAGTAATCGGCTGGCCATCAGCCCACTTCGCGTCGTCACGAAGAATATAGGTGATGGAGCGATTGTCGGGCGACATCGTCCAGGTTTTGGCCAGCGCGGCTTTTGGCGACTTCTCGTCGGGATTTCCAGACGAGGGACGCAACCGCTTTTCGAGGGCAAGGTAGTTGAGCAGGCCGGTTTTGGTGTCGAACTCGCCCTGCAGGAGACCCGGATAGATCAGCCCGGTGATCTCGCTCGACGTGAGCGACGCCCCGATGACCGGGTTGAGGTAATCGGCGTCACCAAGCATTCCGATAACCAGCGTGCTGTCCCTGGCCGCGCCCGAAAGTGCACCGGATTTACCGCCAGACTTCGAACAGGCCGTCAACAGGGTTGAGGCCGCAAGCAGCGAAATCGACAAAAGACGGGAGATGCGTTTAGTCGTTTTCATCATCATACTCTTCGAAACTGGTTGACGGAGCGGGCGCTTCGGCGCGCTCCTTGTTGATAACGTTGCGGATTCTCTCGGTCAGCGCCTCGGCGGGTACGTACCCTGCATAATGCTTCAGGAGGAAGTTCAGTGCCACCACCTCGATGATGACCGTAATGTTCTTGCCGGGGAAAATCGGAAGTTGCACCAGAGGCAGATCGACGCCAAGCAATTTGACCATTTTCTGGTCAAGCCCAAGCCGCTCGTATTCGGACTCCTTGCTCCATTCGAGCAACTCAACCACCACCTGTACCTCTTTGCTGTCACGAATTGCCCGGATGCCGAAATTCTGTCGAACATCAACGACGCCAAGACCACGAATCTCCATGAAGTGGTCAATGATATTGTTGCGCGATGCAACCAGCGTCTTGGTCTCTCCCTTGCGCTTGACAACCACAACGTCGTCGGCCACCAGTCCATGGCCCCGCTCGATAAGATCGAGCGCCACCTCCGATTTACCGAGACCGCTTTTGCCGGTCAGAAGCACGCCGACGCCATAGACATCGATCATCGAGCCGTGATACTGCTGGTAGAGCGAGAACTCTTCATCGAGAAAATCGGTGATGTGATAAATGGTCTTGGTCGAAGAGCAGCGTGTGATGAACACCGGAATCCCTGCGCCGGTAGCCATGTCGACCAGTTCCTGATCGAGCTTGTTGTTACTGGTCAGAATGATGCATGGTATCCTGAAGCTGACGAAATTGGCAAAAGCTGTTTTGCGTTCTTCATCGGAAAGGTGGTTCAGATAGCGCGTTTCAGTGTTGCCGAGAATCTGTACCCGCTTGTAGGTGAACAGTTTGGTGAACCCCGCTATGGCCAGGCCGGGACGATGAAGATCGCGTTCGTGGATGCGGCGCTTCTGTTCATCAAGCTCGTTGAGACGCCGAAATTTTATATCGAACCGCTTCTGTATGTGTTCAAAAAAATAGGCGACCGTGATCGATCGCTTCTTCAGGCCCTTCTGGTCAAAATTCATGCTCGGCAGGTCATGGTTTTCGGGAAGCCCTATACCGTAACAGGGCCAGCATGCTGACCCTGTTATGATGACTTATTTCAGATGTTCCGCTGCTTTTCCTTCAGTTTTTTGAGCTGTCTCTCCAGTACATCGATACAGTTCTCTATCGCCTGTTCATAGGTCGGGGCCGACTCTCTGGCCACAAAATCATGCTGTGGCACATGAACGGTAATTTCAGCCAGCTTGTTCTGGTCATGATCATTTTTCTGGTGATCGAGAATGACATGACAATTGAGCGCACCGGCATAAAACTTCGAAAGTCCCGAAGCTGCATCGCGAGCGTAGTCTTCTATGCTGCCATGATTGTTGGAATGACGAAGAGTAACCTTGACGGTAACCGCATCACTGGTAACTGAATTTGTCATACCTGCCTCCCTTGAAAGAATTGAAATACCTTGAAAGAACGGCACCGGCATCGATTAATAATGACTGTCACCTGGACAGATGCCGGTAATTGTGAAAATCAGGCCCTGGGATGAGCTTTGGTGTAGGCATCCCTCAACCTGTTGAATGTCACATGGGTATACAGCTCCGTTGTCGTCAGGTTGCTGTGGCCCAGCATCTCGCTGACGCTTTTCAGGTCTGCGCCGCCATTGAGCATGTGTGTTGCAAAGGTGTGCCGGAGCATGTGTGGATTTTTCCTTGCCGATTCGGTAACCGGGGAGAGATACCTCTTTGTCATTCTCTGCACAAGCATGGGATAAATCTGTCTGCCTTTTGCCGTTACGAAAACTTTCGAAGCTTCACCGGCCCCCTCTTTTAATATTCTAAAGAAGTTTCGCCTGACTTCAAAATAATTTCTGAGCGCTTCGGCAGCGGGCTCCCCGAGCGGCACAATGCGCTGTTTGCGCCCCTTTCCGGTAACTTTCAGAAATCCGTGCACGAGATCGACATCAGTATTTTCCAGACCGGTCACCTCAGACAGGCGCAGGCCGCAACCATAGAGCAATTCGAGCACCGCCCGGTCTCTCGCCAGCTCGAACCTCTGCACCTCTGCCTTTTGCCCCTGCTCCGGGCCAACACTTTCTTGATCTGAAAACACAAGCTGGTCGAAAAGCCGTGAGGCCTCCTCTTCGCTCAGAAAATCAGGAATCTTCCGTTCGAGCCTTGGAGTCAAAACCAGAGAAAGCGGAGAGCGCTCGATCTTTCCTGTGTCAAGCAGAAAGCGGTAAAAGCTTTTGACCGAAGCAAGCTTGCGCGCGATTGAACGGGGCTTGATGCCGCTGTCGAGCAAATCGCCCATGAAACGCCTGACATCAGCCACTTCGACCAGCTCTGGATCGACAGCGGACATTTCTTGATGGCCGCTCTCATCGGTCAAAAACTCGAAAAACTGGATAAGGTCAGTAGTGTAGGCGGTTACCGTTTTGGTCGAAACGTTGCGAGCCGATTCGAGATGTACAAGAAACTCATCGAGCCACCGGCAATTGGCTACATCTTTTTTTGCAAATTGAACAGGAGTGCTTCTCTTCATGAGACAACAAAGCTGACGAGAAATTCTCTCTCTCTGATGTAATACAAGCGGTCGTCTTTTATGAGAAAACTGTTGAACACTGGCATCGGTTCCCCGGAAGCCATTACATCTTCATGAACAAGGCGTTCGCATTCGCTCACGCTCAACGTGGAGACCCAGCCGGGAACACCCTCTGCGACAGGCTCTATCCGGTGAAACGCTGTAACACTCGTCGCACCGTGATTGATGTTTTCGACGTGCCCCGCCTCATCGAAAGCAGTGTCGGGCAGCAGAATTCGCTGTCTCTCCTCTTCGCTTTGTGCCGCGTCGCGGAGCTGGTTTGGCCGCTCGTGCGCCGTACCGAGATGTTCGAGTTCGCAACCGGAAAGGGGATCAATCAGAACGTAGTCCCGTTCGGGAAAACCCGCAAAGACGATTGATCGGTAAGCGAGAAAGACATCGCCGAGATTGGCTGTGAACGTGAGATCAGGACGGCTCCAGACGACGCGGGCCTCCGGAAGATTAATCACCCAGATGCCCTGATGCTCCGGGCTTCCCGGCTGATAGGTATGACAGACAAGCCGGCTGCCATGAACCGTTTCGAGACCGATCATCCAGCCGTCACCAACCGGCGTCTCGTTTTCGTCCCCGGCAGTCAGCACGAAATCATCGCGCAGCACACGGCCCGTGGAGGATTCGAGGCAAAAGAACGCTGCCTTGCGCTCCTGCGGAAAACGCTTGATGCCCATCACCGCGTCGCTGCTGAACATCAGTTGCCAGATGAGCGCACCGTTGCCTCCATGCCACGACCACAGCGTTCCGGCTGCAGAGTAAGCCGGACGATTTTCAGAAGCTTCAGAGTTCATGCCTTCAACCGTTGCAGTTTGTAGATCGTCACGGCCACCGTCTGGTCGCCCTCGGCGTCGAACATGCGCGTCTCGGCGACTTCGAATCCGTTCTCGTGCACCAGTTCGAGAAACTGGTCGGCCAATCGCCGCCGCGGATCGGCGATGTACGCCGCTCCACCGGGAGCGAGCAACGCGTCGATGGCTGTAACGATGGGCAGCAGATTGACCCGCTCGTAGAGCACGTCGGCGGCGATGACGGCATCGAACTTCTCGGCAACCTTGACCATGCGCCAGTCGAGGCGAGCGGTATCGAGCGGCACGCGATTCTTCATCGCATTGTAGGCCACGAACCTCAGCGCCTCGGTCGAGTAATCGGTACAGAGTACGCGAGCGCCGCTCCTGGCGGCAGCGATACTTGCCATGCCGACCCCGGCCCCGAGTTCAAGCACCGACTTTCCGGCAAGCTCTCCGGTCTCGACAATCTGGCGGGAGAGAGTTACTGCGGCTGGCCAGATTTCGGCCCAGTAAGGCATCTGTTCATCCTTTACAAATGCGGCAGGATCGATGCGGTCAAGAAGCGCATAACTGTCGAGCACACTCAGGAAGGTAAAATCGCTCTCTCCGAAGCGGTGAGAGACCTCCCGCAGATCGTATTCGGCAGCAAGCTCCGCGCGCAAGCGGGACAACTCATTTTCAATGGCATCGTCCTGCCAGCCAGAGACCGGCACCGTATATCTTTCAAAAGGCATGAATAAAACTCCTGATGCTAAATCTGGTCACAAATTTAATGAATATCGCTTCCGTTTTCTATTTTGCTGCACTAATGGCTTATCACCTTAACCCATCCGGCTTATACCCATGAACAAAGAGATCATCGAAGTTTTCGACAACACCTATCCCGGCAGGGACTACACCATCGAAATCATCAACCCCGAATTCACCTCGGTCTGCCCCAAAACCGGCCTGCCCGACTTCGGCACAATCACCGTGAATTACGTGCCCGACAAGAGCTGCATCGAGCTCAAGTCCCTCAAGTACTACTTCCTCGAATTCCGCAACGCTGGCATCTTCTACGAGAACATCACCAACCGGATCCTCGACGACCTTGTTGAAGCCTGCCAACCGAGAAGAATGACCGTCAAAACCGAGTGGAACGCCAGAGGCGGTATCACCGAAACCGTCACCGTCAGCTACAGCGCCAGCCAACAGTAACCCGCTCAATGCAGAACGCCCCGGAAATCCGGGGCGTTGCTGGGAGAAAACCTCTGTTATAAATTCCGTGCGGAATCAGTACTTCTCGTAGAGCCAGATGCCGATGGTCTTGGCATCGTCGTCGCTGATACCGGAACCAGGGAAGCCCTGCATACGCTTGACAATCAGGTTGACCTGACCGGTCTTCTTGTACTTGGTGCGGAAAAGGTCTGCAACGGAATCAAGCGTGTGGCATTTGTTGCAGCGCGTATCGGTCAGGGTTTTGGCCGCCGCAAAATCGAATCCTGCCGGAGCCGGAGGGACATCGCTCGTCGCAGCAGGCTTGTCGAGGAACTCTTTCAGTTCAGTAACGGAACGAATGTATTTGCCCTCCATTGTGGTGGTGCGGCCTTTCTCCCAGTAAACCCTGAGGCTGAAAAACATCACCATGACGATCACAAAAATGCTCAGCGGAAAGCTCAGGAACCACTTGTCGCTGATCGCACCGGACATCTTGCCGAGGCCCATGATAATGATTGAAGCGCAGAAAATGAGGAGAAACCAACCCATGAACGACCTCAAAGGAGTGAGGAGGGCTGAGTGATTCGGCGCCGGGATGTAGCCAGTCAGGAAAGATACCGAAAAAAACAAAGCTCCCATTAAGACAGCCCCGCCTACTGCGAGAGCAATAAGCTTACCGTTTGACTTGTTGTCCATGACAGGTAATGGATTAGGTGTTAGCCGCTTTCAAGAATTTATTGAGAAAGATAAACATTATTGGCAAAGGGGGCAAACATTTAAGCCTAAAAAGCGTCAAACATTATCGATCATCCCTGCGCAAAAGATTAGGATTTTGCTTGCAGCCGCGCGAAGCGTAAGTTTCATCGAAGTACCAGCCATTGTCCAATCAGAAGTCCCGATACCATGATCACCTCTACGACCAGCGTCGTCGATTTCGACAAAGCCTCGCTCGATTTCCGTTACCTGCTCGACTGCTTCATCGAGGTGCTGGAAAATCTTGGCCAGGAGGCGCTTGCCCGACACATCGGAGGTGACAGCAAAACGCCTATAGGGGAGTTCGACCGCGCCGAACGCGCCATCCAGGCCTGGTCGATCGTCTTCCAGCTGCTCAACATGGCCGAGGAGAACTCTGCCGCCCAGTACCGCCGCCGCATCGAATCGAGCGAAGGTGTTGAGTCGCTCAGCGGCCTCTGGGGCGAAGCTTTGCGCCACCTGAAAAACCTCGGCGTCACCGAAGCCGAAATCACCACCGAGCTACCACAGATCGAAGTCGAGCCAACCCTGACGGCGCATCCGACCGAAGCCAAGCGCCGCACCGTGCTCGAACAGCACCGCGAGCTGTATCTTCTGCTCGTCAAGCGCGAGAACCGCATGTGGACACCCGCCGAGCGCGACAAGATTCGCACCGACATCAAGGTAGTACTCGAGCGGCTCTGGCGCACCGGCGAAATTCTGTTCCAAAAACCCGAGGTGAGCGCTGAACGGCAGAACGTGCTGCACTACCTGCACACCATATTCCCCGACATCCTGCCCATTCTCGACAACCGCCTCGAAAAGGCCTGGGCCGTCGCCGGATTCGACCCGGCAATCACAGCCGATCCGCGCAACCTGCCGCGCCTCAGCTTCGGAAGCTGGGTCGGCGGCGACCGCGACGGCCACCCGCTCGTCACCGCCGAAACCACGCAGGAGACGCTCCAGGAGATGCGCCGCCACGCCATCGAGCTTGTCCACCGACAACTCGAACGGCTCGCCTCGATGCTCAGTCTTTCGGGCCGCTTCCAGTCCCCCTCCGGAGCGATGGAGGAGCGCATGGAGACACTGCGCCACAAGCTCGGCGAAGAGGGTGCGCTCGCTTTCGAAAGAAACCTCCACGAGCCTTGGCGGCAGTTTGTCAACCTGATGATCGCTGCCCTGCCCGACGGAACAACGGAAAACGAGCACTATTGTTACCGCCGCCACACCGAGCTGCTCGAAGATCTTGAGCTGCTGATGAGCTCGCTCACGGCCATCGACGCATCAACCATTGCGCGGGGCGACGTCGCGCCGGTCTACCGCATCGTACAGACCTTCGGTTTCCACCTCGGACGGCTCGACATCCGCCAGAACAGCCGCTTCCACGACCTTGCCCTTTCGCAGCTCATGATGGCGGCGGGACTCGACGGCAAGGGATTTCCCGAATGGAGCGAAGAGGCCCGCCTCGAGTTCCTCGAACGCGAGCTGCTCTCGCCGCGCCCCTTCACCCACCCCGACATGCACGCCGGACCGGAAGCTGAAACCGTAATCGCCTGCTACCGGGTGCTTTTCGACCACTACCAGCAGTTCGGCCCCGACGGCATCGGCTCGCTGATCGTCAGCATGACGCGCAACCTCTCTGACCTGCTCGTGATCTACCTCTTCGCCCGCGAGGTCGGCCTCATGGTGCCGCACGGCGACGGCGACGCCTGCCCGATTCCGGTGGTGCCGCTCTTCGAGACCATCGACGACCTCGAACGCAGCCACGACATTCTCGACCGCTTCCTCGCCCATCCGGTCACGCGCCGCAGCATAGCGTTGCAGCAGGAGCTGCACGGACGGCAGAAGCCAGTGCAGCAGGTGATGGTCGGCTACAGCGACAGCAACAAGGACGGCGGCATTGTCACAAGCCTCTGGAGCCTCTACCGCTCCGAAGAGCGTCTCATCGAAGCGGGCCGCAAGCACGGGGTCGATATTCTCTTCTTCCACGGACGCGGCGGCAGCATCAGCCGGGGCGCGGGGCCGACCCACCGCTTCATCCGGGCGCAGCCGCACGGCTCGCTCGACGCCGGACTCCGCGTCACCGAACAGGGCGAAACCATTTCGCAAAAGTACGCCAACCGCATCAGCGCAGCCTACAACCTCGAACTCTTTCTGGCCGGAGTCGCCGAAGCGCGGCTCGACCACCGCAAGGAGGGCTACCGCCCGCACCCGCTCGAAAAGGCGATGGACACGCTCGCCCACAGCAGCAACAAAGCCTACCGGCAGCTCATCGAAACCGACGGACTGATCGATTTCTTCCGCCAGGCTACGCCAATCGACATCATCGAGTCGAGCCGTATCGGTTCACGCCCCGCGCGGCGCACCGGACGCCAGAGCCTCGAAGACCTCCGCGCCATTCCGTGGGTCTTCAGCTGGAACCAGGCCCGCTTCGGCATTTCAGGATGGTACGGAGCAGGCTCGGCCCTCGAAGAGCTGCGCGCCACCGATCCCGAAACCTTCGAAGTGATGCGCAAAAGCGACTTCTCCTGGGCGCCGTTCCATTACATCGTTAACAACATCGCCACCAGCATTCTCTCGGTCGATCCGTGGATCATGGAGCAGTACGCCTCGCTGGTCGAAAACAAAAACATTCGCGAAAACCTGCTTGGCATGATTCAGGCGGAATATCTGCGCACGATGCGCCTGCTCGACCTGCTCTACGGCGGCCCGCTCAGGGAGAAGCACTTCAACGTCGCCCGCTTCATCGAAACCCGCCAAGAGGGCCTCGACAAGCTCCACCGCCTGCAGATTGACCTGCTCAAAAGCTGGCGATCCGCCAAAGCCTCGGGCGACGAACAACAAGCCGATGCCCTGCTCCCCGAGCTTTTACTGACGATCAACGCTATTTCCAGCGGACTGAGAACAACCGGGTAAACAACGAGCGCGGGCATAATGGACGTGTCACCTCCACTGCCCGTTTTATAGCAGCAGCCGTTCTGCCAAAAAGTCTCTCTAGCTGCTGGGGTTCCGGAGTAATGCAAGTACGCCTTTTTGCTACGAAGAAGTCAGATTGTCAGTGGTCGCATGGCCCAGGCAGGTCAATGCCTGCCCCCCCCCATCCTCACCGGATCCATCACTCTCTTCTCAATCTCTTCTGGCACCATCTCCTTTTTCATCAAAATAGCTTTAGTAGCAACGCGTCGTGTAACACAAAGCGGAAATCACCGTATTTTTCCGTATAATCAGGCAAATGCGCTGGTTATCCCCCGACCCTTTTATAACCGGCGCTGGCAGTGATCAACCCCTACTCATTGTCCCATATGCTTACCAAACTCTGCGCGGCGGCGCTGCTAGGTATCGACGCCCTGAAGGTCGAGATTGAAACGAATGTCTCTGGTGGTTTGCCGGCCTTCACGGTGGTCGGGCTGCCGGACAGCGCAATCAAGGAGAGCCGCGAGCGCATTCTGACCGCTATCCGCAACTCCGGCTTTGAGCTGCCGTCGAAGAAAATCACCGTTAACCTCGCACCTGCTGATGTCAAAAAGGAGGGCACCTCATTCGATCTTGGCATCGCGGTCGGGCTGCTCGGCTCGCTTGGAGAGATCAAAGGTCAGTTCGAGGATACCATCGTGCTGGGCGAGCTGGCGCTCGACGGGTCGGTGCGGCGCATCAGCGGCACACTTCCGATGGCCGTGATGGCTGCCAGGGAGAACATCCGGTGGATGATCGTGCCAAAGATGAACGCGGCGGAAGCTGCTGTGGCGATTTCGGCAACGGGCGCGGCAACGAAGGTGTTCGGCGTCGAAACGCTGGTCGAGGCTGCCGGGCTGCTCAACGGCAACATCACGCCCGAACCGGTAAGTGTGAATGTCGCTGAGCTGTTCGACTGCGAGCCGGATTACCCGGTCGATTTTGCCGAAATCAAGGGGCAGCTCGCCGCCAAAAAAGCAATCGAAATTTCCGCGGCGGGCGGACATAATCTGCTCATGATCGGCCCGCCCGGGAGCGGTAAAACACTGCTCGCCAAAGCGATTCCGGGCATTCTTCCGCCGCTCGGCTTTGAGGAGTCGCTTGAAACCACCAAAATTTACTCGGTATCGAGCCTGCTCGAACGCAACCGCCCGCTCATGATCACGCGCCCCTTCCGCAGTCCGCACCACACCACGAGCAACGTAGCGCTGATCGGCGGCGGTGCGCAGGCCAAGCCTGGCGAGGTGAGCCTGGCGCACAACGGCGTGCTCTTCCTGGACGAGTTGCCGGAGTTCACCCGCAACGCGCTCGAAGTGCTGCGCCAGCCGCTCGAAGACCGCGAAGTAACCGTCGCCCGCGCGGCACTCTCAACGCGCTACCCGGCGGGCTTCATGCTGGTGGCTGCAATGAACCCGAGTCCCGCCGGGCCGCTCAAGGATCGCGATGGCCTGCCGACCGCATCGCCGGAGCAGATCCGGCGCTACCTTTCCAAAATTTCCGGCCCGCTACTCGACCGCATCGACATCCACATCGACGTCCCAAAGGTGGAGAACATCGAGCTGTTCTCGAACAGTTCGGCGGAAAGTTCCGGCGAGATTCGCAAGCGGGTGATCGCGGCACGCGCCATCCAGCACGAGCGCTTCGCCTCGCTCCCCTCACCGCGCATCTTCACCAACGCGCAGATGAATTCGAAGCTGATCCGCAAGTTCTGCAAGCTTGACAAGGAGAGCGCCGAAAAGCTGATGGAGGCGATGAACCGCCTCAACCTCTCGGCCAGGGCGCACGACCGCATCCTCAAGGTAAGCCGCACCATCGCCGACCTCGAAGGCGCGGAACATATCGAAATGAAGCATTTGGTGCAGGGCATCCAGTACCGCAGCCTCGACCGCGAGTTCTGGAGCTTTTGAGAGAAAAGAGGACAGACCGGACGGATCAGGGGAAATACGCCGCATGGCGGATGTTCAGAGAAAAAGAGCCTGCTTGGCTATATTAAGGACTTTATTGTTCTTTCTCGGACACATCCGACGATCCACATCAACACATTACCGATCACAGAATGAAAGCAAACGGATCACTCCGGCATACCCTGCTGCTTGCCGGAGCTCTTCTCGGCTCATCCCCGGCCATGGCTGCCGAACCGATCGAGGCAAGAATCGCCAGCCTCGAAAAGGAGCTTGCCGAGCTGAAGGCGCTGGTAAAAGCCCAGGCGGCGGCTCCATCTACGTCGCAGACGGCAACCGCTACCCTGACCGCAAACAAACCTGAAGTCTCATCTCCGGCGACCGTCACGGTCTCCTCAGGCGCGAAACTCCAGTTTTACGGATTCGCCCGTTTCGACGCTTCATACGACACCGGGCGAATCACGCCGGGCAACATCGCCCTGTACGCTCCCTCGGAGGGGACAAACAACGATGATGCCGAATGGAACCTCACGGCAAATGCGACGAGAATCGGCATGAACCTTTATGGTCCCGATACCGAAACGATGAAACTGACCGGCAACATCGAGTTCGATTTTCTGAGCTACGTGGGTGCGGAAAACAATTCGAGCCCGCGTCTCCGCCACGGCTACCTCAAAGCGTACTGGCCGGCACACGACGTCAGCATCATCGCCGGGCAGACCTGGGATCTGAACGGCTCTCTCATCCCGTTCGTGGATGACCCGGCAATCATGTGGGATGCGGGTAACATCGGGGGACGCCATCCGCAGCTTCGCCTCACCAAAGGGTTCAAGAGCGGCGAGAAGAGCCGGGTCGAGGTCGCCGTGGCGGCAGCGAGAACGATTGGCGAAACAAACGCAAGCGGGGCGGATTCCGGTAAAGACGCTGCAATGCCTTCTATTCAGGGACGCCTGGCTCTTTCAACGCCACTCTTCGTCTCGGAGAAACCGGCGACCATTGCCGTTTCCGGCCATTACGGACAGGAGGAATGGGATACGGCGGCTAACGGAACGCACGAAACCCTCGACTCGTGGTCATGCGTGCTCGAACTGTCGCTGCCACTGAGCAACAAGCTGCTTTTTGCCAGTGAGCTTTTCACCGGAGAGAATCTCGACGATTACTGGGGAGGCATCGGTCAGGGCCGCAACGGCACCAAAGCCATCCGTTCGCACGGAGGTTGGGCTGCTTTGCGCTATGCAGCAAGCCCGGAGACGACGCTGAGCATCGGCGCTGGCATGGATGATCCGAATGACGATGATCTGGCGGCAAACGCACGGTCACTGAACGAAACGCAGTTCATCTCGGTGACGCACCGCATCACGCCGAACTTCATCCTTGGCGGCCAGCTTTCACACTGGAGAACCGACTACAAGGATGCCAAAGAGGGCGATGCCATCCGCGCCCAGACTTCAGTCACCTACTCGTTCTGAGTTCTGACCTTTTCCGGGGCGATCAGCCGATCGCCCCTACTTTATCACCACTTCGACCGGATCGAGTGCCAGTACCTGGGGGGCATCGGTACGCAAAAGAAAGCGGGCGATTCCGGTGCCGGGCAATCGAGAGAGCGGTTGCAATTGTTGCAATTGACCAAGCGACTCCCTGACCATTGCGGCAGTCAACGCCGAAACCATATCCGACGTATCACTGCCAAGCAGGTATTCAAGCCATGTTTTTCGGGCAGGCAGATAAAGCAGCTCCGGCTTGACCTCTTTCTTCATGCCGGCCAGCTTTTTGGCCTCCTGCACGGCGTCACCAAGACCACCAATCTGGTCGATGAGACCAACTTCCAGCGCGCGTTTGCCGCTCCACACCCGCCCTCCGGCCACGGCATCAACCTGCGCTGGTGTCATATGGCGTCCTTTCGCCACTTTGGCGATGAAATCCTCATAAACCGTACCGGTGAGCTCAACAAACTTGCGGAACGATGCATCGTCAAACGCTTTGAATGGCGTTTCGGCGTCAGCGAAGCGGCCCCGGATGAGCACCTCGCGCCGGATGCCCGTCTTTTCGAGCAGGCTGCTCAAATCGGGCTTGAGCGAGAAGACGCCAATCGAACCGGTTATGGTAAGCGGTTCGGCAAAGATTTTGTCGCCAGCGAGCGCCACCATGTAGCCACCCGAAGCCGCCACGCCGGACATCGAGGCCACAATCGGCTTTTTGGCTTTCGCCTCGTTGAGCAGTTCGAGCATCGTGGAGGCGGCAAGGGCATCGCCGCCGGGGCTATCGATCCGCAGCACGATCGCCTTGACCTTCAAGTCATCGATTGCAGTCTGAAGCGCCTCCTTGACAGTAGCGACATCGGTTCCATCGCCCTCGCTCATACCGCCCGCACCGTCGCTCACGATCATGCCGGTAATGTTGATCACGGCGATCCGGTCGCCGCCTCCCTGCGGACGCATACCGCCAGTAGCGCCGAGATACTCCCGGCCGCCCACCAACAGCTCCTCTGCTGGCTTGTTCAAACGCTTTGCATACTCTTTTTCAAGTTCGCGTTCGGTGGCCACACGATCGATCAAATGAAGCCCAAGCGCTTTTTCAGGCGTCAACACGGCCAGCGAGTCAATCACCTGCCGGAAGGCATCCTTGCCGATGCGACGCTGCCGCGATACGGAGTCGAGATAATCGCTCCAGGCGTCATCGAGCAAGGCGTTGGTCTCTTCGAGATTCTCCGGGCTGGCCGAATTTCTGGTGAAGGTTTCGACAGCACTTTTGTACTTTTTCCACTGCGCTGCCTGAAAGCTGACACCGAGCTTTTTGAGCGGATCGGCGACAAAGAACAGCTCGGCCTTAAGCCCGTCGAGCGTCATCCAGGAACCTTTCTGTACAATGATCGAATCGCAGGCGGCGGCGAGCTGATAATCTTTGTCCTCAGGCGTGACAAGAAACGATGTGACCTTCTTGCCCGATTTCTGCAAGGTGGCAATTGAACTTCTCAGCTCCTGTATCTTGGCAGGCGAGGCACCCAGGCCATCGATCCTGAGCAGCACCGAATCGACACGGCGGTCAGTTTTCGCGCGGTCAAGAATGGTCAGCAATTCCTCAAACGAGAGCAGATGGCGTCCTTTGCCAAAGGGGAATGGACCCGCATCCGGGAGGCGCTCATCGAGCTCTCCGGTCAACGGCACCGAGAGCACGAAGCGTGCGGGAAGACGATTGCTCCTCTGATGCGCAAACCACCCTCCCAGTCCAACGAGCAGAAGCACGGCAACGACTGCCGTCAGGCACCCGGCGCGGAAACATCCGCCTTTTTTTCGGTTCTTGTCTGCCATATCGACGCAATAAATTACTGGTAAAGAAGACAGCTTACTTTGTGTGATGGCTCATCTTTCAACGGCAGCAGTTCCGGCTCCCGTTTCCGGCACTCCTCCATCGCGAATGGACAACGGGGGTGAAAGCTGCACCCCTCCGGAATCGAGAGCGGTCCTGGAAGATCGCCCTTCAACACGATGCGTTCGCGCTGGTGACCAAGTTCAGGCATAGGAATGGCTGAAAGCAACGCCTGCGTATAGGGGTGCTTCGGATTGGCGTAGAGCGTTCCGGCATCGGCGATTTCAACAATCTTGCCGAGATACATCACCGCGACGCGATCCGAGATGTACTCGACTACCGAGAGGTCGTGCGCGATGAAGAGATAGGTCAGCCCCAGCTCGCGCTGCAAGTCCTTGAGCAGGTTGATGATCTGCGACTGGATCGAGACATCGAGCGCCGAGACCGGCTCATCGCAGATGATGAACGACGGGTTGACGGCAAGCGCCCTGGCGATGCCGACTCGCTGGCGCTGGCCGCCGGAGAACTCGTGCGGGTAGCGGCTGGCGTAGTCGCGATTGAGGCCCACCGTGTCGAGGAGCTGGTCGATTTTCTTGGCGGTGGCCTGGGTTCCTTTCGTAATACCATGCACCTTGAGCACCTCGCCAAGCGTCTGTCCAACGGTCAGGCGCGGATTGAGCGAGCCGAAGGGATCCTGGAAGATCATCTGCATCTCCGTGCGCAGCGGTCTGAACTCCCGGTTGCCAAGCCCGGTGATATCGCGGCCACGAAAGACGATCTTGCCTCCTTTCGAGGGCTGCACCAGCCGCACGATCGACCTGCCGAGGGTGGTCTTGCCGCAGCCCGACTCGCCGACCAGTCCGAGGGTCTCGCCCTTGAACACCTCGAACGACACGCCGTTAACCGCTTTGGCCACCTGCTTGCCGCCCGCCAATCCGGAACTCCTGACCGGAAAATGCACCTTCAGGCCGCTGACCGAAAGGATCTGTTCACGCTGCATGGGCTTGCATCAATCTGTTTCTCATAATTTTTACTATAATTATGGTCATAATATACAAGCTTCCCGAATAAAGGCCACTGCTGATTGAACTCCCGCGACGAACATAAAGGCACGCTCTACGTGGTGGCCACCCCGCTCGGCAATCTTGACGACATGACCTTTCGGGCAGTCAACACGTTGCGCAACGCAGGAGCCATCGCCTGCGAGGACACCCGACGCACCTCGATTCTGCTCAAACACTTCGGCATCGAGGGCAAGCGGCTGGTCAGTTATCACAGTTTCAACGAGGAGCGCGCCGTCCGGCAGGTGATCGACCTGCTGGAAGAGGGTTCGGACGTGGCGCTGGTGACCGACGCAGGCACACCCGCCATCAGCGATCCCGGCTACACGATGGCCAGCGCCGCACACGCCGAAGGTCTCCCGGTCGTGCCGGTGCCGGGCGCGAGCGCCTTGACGGCGGCGCTCTCGGTCTGTCCGCTGCCGTCGAGCAGCTTTTTCTTCGCCGGATTCCTGCCGCACAAGAAAGGGCGCAAAAGCCGCCTCGAATTTCTCGCCTCCATCGACAGCACCATCGTACTGTACGAATCGCCGCACCGGATCGGGCGCCTGATGGAGGAGGTGAAGGAGCACTTTCCCGACGCGCAGGTGTTCGCTGCGCGAGAAATCACCAAGATGCACGAGGAGTACGTCACCGGCACGCCCGATGAACTGGCGAACCACTTTACCGGCCAGAAGCAGCGGGGCGAATTCGTCGTGGTCGTCCATCCGCCAGACAAACGTTCAAAAAAGAGACAGGAACATGCAGATCATCAATGACCCCGCCGAGATGCAGAAGATCGCCGAAAAACTGCGTCTCCAGCACCAGTATATCGGCGTCGTCATGACGATGGGCGCGCTGCACGAGGGGCACCTGAGTCTGGTGAAACTCGCGAAAGCGCATGCAGGAACGGTCATCATGACCATCTTCGTCAACCCGACGCAATTCGGCCCGGACGAAGATTTTCACCGTTATCCAAGACCCTTCGAACAGGACGCCGCGCTGGCACGTTCGGCGGGCGTTGACTACCTGTTTGCACCTTCGACGGAAGCGATGTACCCGGATGGATACTCGACCGCCATCGATCCCGGTCCCATCGCCACGCGCTTCGAGGGCGCTTCGCGTCCCGGCCACTTCAGCGGCGTGGCAACCGTCGTGGTCAAGCTGCTCGGTATCACGCGACCGCACCTCGCGGTGTTCGGCGAGAAAGACGTGCAGCAGCTCACGATCATCCGGAGGGTGGTCGCCGACCTGAACATCGCCGTCACGATTCTCGGCGCTCCGGTCACCCGCGAAAGCGACGGGCTGGCCACCAGTTCGCGGAACATCTATCTCTCGTCGAACGAACGCCAGCAGGCGACGGTGCTCTACCGCGCCATCGGGCATGCGAAGATGGAGATCGACAAAGGCCGCGCCGATCTGGAGGCGATTGCCGCCGAAGCTGACGCGCTGGTGCGTTCCGAGCCTGATGCCGAACCCGATTATCTCTGCTTCGTCGATGACGCCACTTTCGAGCCGGTCACGCAGGCGGTTACCGGCAAAGCCTGCCGCCTCGTCATGGCGGTGCGCATCGGCAACACCCGGCTGATCGACAACTGGCGCTTTGAATGCCCGTGATGCATTCCGGCAAACCGGTACTGGAAGGGAACTATTTTATAGTATATTATTTGACTTTTTTAATTTTTGAATTGGCTTCGAACGCGACCTGCATCCAGCATCCTGACTTTTCCATCGGCATGGCATCGTCCCGAAGGTCCAGCGAAGAGGTTCATCACTTTTAACCACAACAGATTTCAATGTTTATCAAAAAAGAGATCGATCTTGGACACGGTAAGGTAATCACGATCGAAACCGGAAAAATGGCCAAACAGGCCGACGGCTCCGCGGTCGTCACAATGAACGACACCATGGTGCTCGCCACGGTGGTTTCAAGCAAAACACCTCCGTCGCCGAATCAGGACTTCTTCCCGCTCCAGGTCGAATACCGCGAGAAATATTCTGCGGCTGGCAAGTTCCCCGGAGGCTTCTTCAAGCGTGAAGGCCGCCCCTCCGAAAAGGAGATTCTCTCCGCCCGCCTGATCGACCGTGCCCTGCGCCCGCTCTTCCCTGACGGTTACTATCAGGAAACCCAGATCATCATCTCGGTCATCTCCTCCGACACGATCAACGACGCCGACGTGCTTGGTGGCATCGCCGCTTCGGCTGCCATCATGGTGTCGGATATTCCGTTCGCCAACCCGATGTCGGAAGTCCGCGTCGGGCGCATCAACGGCCTCTTCGTCGTCAATCCGGACATCAACGAGCTGGCGCAGAGCGACATGGACATCTGCATCGGCGGCACCGAGGACACCATCTGTATGCTCGAAGGCGAGATGAAGGAGATCTCCGAAGCCGAGATGCTCGACGCCATCAAATTCGGCCACGACGCCATCAAGAAAATCTGCGCCCTCCAGCGCGAACTCGCCACAGAGGTAGCCAAGCCCAAACGGCCATTCTCTCCGACCGTCGCGCCGGACGAACTGGTCAATTTCGTTGAAGAGCACTGCTCGGCCGAGCTGAAAGCTCTGGCCTACACCCCGCTCGCCAAGGAGGAACGCGCCGAAAAGACCAAAGCCATCTACACGCAAACCATCAGGAAAACCCTGACGCACTTCACCGACCGCGTCGGCCCCGATCAGATCGAAGCCGATCCCTCCAGCGCGTTCTGCCTGAACGAGCACATGATCGAGGAGTGCGTCCATGCCGTCGAAAAGAAGGTGATGCGCCACATGATTCTCGATGACAGCAAGCGCCTCGACGGCCGTACGCTCGAACAGGTTCGCCCGATCAGCATCGAGCTGGGCCTCATTCCGAGAGCTCACGGTTCGGCGCTCTTCACCCGCGGCGAAACGCAGGCGCTCGTCACGCTGACGCTCGGCACCAAGAAGGACGCCCAGTCGGTCGATACGCTGACTGACGACAAGGACAAGCGGTTCATGCTGCACTACAACTTCCCGCCCTTCTCGGTCGGCGAAACCGGCAGGGTCGGCGGCACCGGACGGCGTGAGATCGGCCACGGCAACCTCGCCGAGCGTGCCATCAAAATGGTGATGCCATCCGAGCAGGAGTTCCCCTACACCGTGCGCCTCGTCTCGGACATTCTCGAATCAAACGGTTCGTCCTCGATGGCCTCGGTCTGCGGCGGCACGCTGGCCGCGATGGACGGTGGCATTCCGCTCAAGAAACCGGTCTCCGGCATCGCAATGGGCCTCATCAAGGAGGGCGACCGCTACAGCGTGCTCTCCGACATTCTCGGCAACGAGGATCATCTCGGCGACATGGACTTCAAGGTGGCAGGCACCCGTGACGGCATTACCGCCTGCCAGATGGACATCAAGATCGACGGCCTCGACTACCACATCCTCGAAACCGCGCTCGAACAGGCTCGCCACGGACGTCTGCACATTCTCGACGTCATGGCCGAGGCTATCCCCGAGTCGCGCGAGGATATCGGCAGGTACGCGCCACGCCTCACCACCATCCAGATTCCGGTGGACGCTATCGGTATGGTGATCGGCAAGGGCGGCGAAACCATCCGCAGCATCACCGAGGAGACCGGCGCGGAGATCAACATCGACGACGACGGCACGGTCACCATCGCCTGCTCCAGCCCCGAAGCCACCAAAGCGGCGGTCGAAACCATCAAAACCCTCGTCTCCAAGCCGGAGGTCGGCACGATCTACATGGGCAAGGTTCGCGACATCCGCGACGAGCTCGGCGCCTTCGTCGAGTTCCTGCCGAAAACCGACGGTCTGGTGCACATCTCGGAGATTGCCCGCGAACGTATCGCCAAGGTGAGCGACGTGCTCAAGGTGGGTGACCGGATCAAGGTGAAGCTGATCGACGTGCGCAAGGATCCCCGCACCGGCAAGACCAAGTTCGCCCTCTCGATCAAGGCACTGCTCGACACCGACCAGCCAGCCGAAACGAACGGCGAAGCAAAGCCGGCAAGAGACTGAACGCAGCGAAACTGAAACCAAGGCAGTGCGGGGGAAATAACCCTGTACTGCCTTTTTTCATTACCGGCGCGGGATTATCTTCCCTGCAACATTTTCGAACAGACCAGCGACTCATGAAATACGACTTTTCAGCTTTAGAGAAAAAGTGGCAGGCCCGTTGGGCAAGCGAAGAGACCTTCGCCTCCGGACGGGATCAGGAGAAACCCAAATATTACGTGCTCGACATGTTCCCCTATCCGAGCGGTTCGGGACTGCACGTCGGTCACCTCGAAGGGTACACGGCCACCGACATCATGGCGCGCTACAAGCGCTGCCGCGGCTTCAACGTGCTGCACCCGATGGGCTGGGACGCCTTCGGCCTGCCCGCCGAGCAGTTCGCCATCAAGACCGGCACCCATCCGAGACTGACCACCGAAGTGAACGTCTCCAACTTCCGCGAGACCCTCAAGAGCATGGGCTTCTCCTACGACTGGAGCCGCGAGATCAACACCACCGATCCGAACTACTTCAAGTGGACGCAGTGGATTTTCCTGAAGCTCTACGAAAAAGGGCTGGCCTACATCTCGGAGGTGGACGTCAACTGGTGCGAGGAGCTGAAGGTGGTTTTGGCCAACGAGGAGGTGGACGAGAAAATCGCCGACGGCTACACTGTAGTGCGCCGCCCGCTCCGCCAGTGGGTGCTGAAGATCACCGCCTACGCCGAGCGACTCATCGAAGACCTGGACGGCCTCGACTGGCCGGAGAACGTCAAGCAGATGCAACGCAACTGGATCGGCCGCTCCGAAGGCATGGAGATCGACTTCGAACTGCGGTGCCACCGCACCAACCTGCGAGTCTACACCACCCGCCCGGATACCTTGTTCGGCGCGACCTACCTCGTCATTTCGCCCGAGCATCCGATGGCTGAAAAGCTCGCCATCGCCCAGCAGCTCGTGGAGGTCAAAAAGTATATCGACCAGGCCAAGCTCAAAACCGAGCTGGAGCGCACCGGCTTGCAGAAGGAGAAGACCGGCGTCTTCACCGGCTCCTACGCGATCAACCCGGCCAACGGCGAGGCGCTGCCGGTCTGGATTTCGGACTTCGTGCTCACCAGCTACGGCACCGGAGCGATCATGTCCGTCCCGGCGCACGACAGCCGCGACTGGGAGTTCGCCAAGAAATTCGGTCTGCCGATCCGCGAGGTGATCAAAAGCCCGCACGATGTGCAGGAGGAGGTGTTCGAGGGCAAAGACAGCGTCTGTGTCAATTCGTCGAACGACGAAATTTCCATCGACGGCCTCGACTTCAAGACGGCCTTCGACCGCATGGCCACCTGGCTGGAATCGAAGGGCAAAGGCAAGCGCAAGGTCAACTACAAGCTGCGTGACTGGGTCTTCAGCCGCCAGCGCTACTGGGGCGAGCCGATCCCGATCAAGCACTACGACGACGGCACGATGCGCCCGGAGACCAACCTGCCGCTCACGCTTCCGGAGGTCGAGGCTTACCAGCCCACCTCGACCGGCGAGTCGCCGCTGGCCAACATCGAGAGCTGGCTCTACGGCGAGGACGAACATGGAAAGTTCCGACGCGAGACCAACACCATGCCGCAATGGGCCGGAAGCTGCTGGTACTACCTGCGCTTCATCGACCCGCAGAATGGCGAGCAGCTCATCGATCCGTCGCGCGAGCAGTACTGGATGAACGTCGATCTCTACATCGGCGGCGCGGAGCACGCAGTGCTGCACCTGCTCTACTCGCGCTTCTGGCACAAGGTGCTCTACGACCTCGGTGTCGTCAGCACCAGGGAGCCGTTCCAGCGCCTCTTCAACCAGGGGATGATTCTCGGCGAGGACAACGAAAAGATGTCCAAGTCGCGCGGCAACGTCATTCCCGCCGACCATGTGCTGCACAGCTACGGCGCGGACGCGGTGCGGCTCTACGAAATGTTCCTCGGTCCGCTCGAACAGGTCAAGCCATGGAACACCAACGGCATCGAGGGCATCAGCCGCTTCCTCAACAAGGTTTGGCGTCTCGTCTGGGAGGAGTTCGCCGAAACGCCGAGGATCAGCGATGCAAAAGCGGACGAGGCAATCCTCAAGCGGATGCACAAGGCGATCAAGAAGGTGACTGAAGATACCGAGCAGCTCAAGTTCAACACGGCCATCTCGGAGATGATGGTACTGGTCAACGAGCTGCACAAGGCGGGCTGCTACAGCCGTGAGGCAGTCGAGACCGTGCTCGTGATGCTCTCGCCCTTCGCGCCGCACATCACCGAGGAGCTGTGGCAAACACTCGGCCACGCGGAATCGATCAGCGGAGCCGCCTGGCCGGCGTTCGACCCGGCGCTCGCCGCGGACGACATACTCACCATTGCCGTGCAGGTCAACGGCAAGCTCCGGGGCACCTTCCAGGCTCCGACAGGTTGCGCAAAGGATGATATGATCGAAGAGGCGAAAAAAGTGGAAAGCGTCGTGAAGTTCCTCGAAGGTCAAACAATCGTCAAGGAGATCGCCGTCCCCGGAAAGCTGGTCAACTTCGCTGTAAAACCAGCAGAAAAGTAAACCGGATCATGCGGTATGGTATAAATTACTTTTTTGGCATGACCTGATTTTCTGTAAATTTTAGTTTCCAGTTTTCAAGGGCTGTCAGCCGGGCCCTTTCCCAAAACCGGCCAACCGTCAGCGCCCTCTCAAGGGGCGGCAGGCTTTTTTTTCAATACCAAACCGTTTTTACCAATGGCAACTGAGCAAACAACCGACCAGCCCACTGAATCGATCAGTTCGGTTCTCTCCGAACGCAGGAAATTTCCACCGACGGCAGAGTTCTCTTCTACAGCGCACATTTCGAGCATGGAACAGTACGAAAAGCTCTATGCCGATGCCGCCGCCGATCCTGACAAGTACTGGGGCGATCTTGCCGGACAATTCCACTGGTTCAAACCTTGGGACTCGGTACTCGAATGGAATGCTCCGTATGCCAAATGGTTCAACGGTGGCACCACCAACATCAGCTACAACTGCCTCGACGTTCACGTCAACAACTGGCGCAAGAACAAAGCGGCTATCATGTGGGAAGGTGAAGAGGGCAACGAGCGCATCCTCACTTACGGCGAACTGCACCGCCAGGTCAGCAAATTCGCCAACGTCCTGAAGATCGCCGGTATCAAGCCGGGTGACAGGGTCGCCATCTACATGGGCATGGTGCCCGAGCTTATCATCGCCGTGCTCGCCTGCGCAAGGGTTGGAGCAGTGCACAACGTGATCTTCGCCGGTTTCGCCGCCCACGCCATCACCGAAAGGGTGAACGACTCTCGCGCCAAAATGGTCATCTGCGCCGACGGCACCCGTCGCCGTGGTGGCACGATCAACCTGAAGAACATCGTTGACGAGGCGATCGTCAACACCCCTTCGGTCAGAAACGTCATCGTGCTGAAGGTGACCAACGAACAGATCACCATGCACGACGGCATGGATCACTGGTGGCACGACCTCATGGGCCTTGCCGTTGACGAATGCGAGGCGACCCCCGTTGAATCCGAACATCCGCTCTTCCTTCTCTACACCAGCGGCTCTACCGGCAAGCCGAAAGGCATCCTGCACACCACGGGCGGTTACATGGTGCACGCTGCCGCCTCGTTCAAATATGTGTTCGATATCAAGGACGAAGATATTTACTTCTGCACCGCCGACGTAGGCTGGATCACCGGCCACAGCTACATGGTGTACGGCCCGCTGCTCAACGGCGCAACCGTCTTCATGTACGAAGGTGCTCCGAACTACCCGCAGTGGGATCGTTTCTGGGACATCATCAACCGGCACAAGATCACCATTTTCTACACCGCGCCGACGGCTATCCGCGCCTTCATCCGCGCCGGTAACGAGTGGGTCACCAAGCACGACCTCCGCTCGCTGAGGCTGCTCGGTACGGTTGGCGAGCCGATCAACCCCGAGGCATGGATGTGGTACCACAAGTATGTCGGCCAGGAAAAATGCCCGATCGTGGACACCTGGTGGCAGACCGAAACCGGCGGCATCATGGTTTCGCCAATGCCCGGCGCAACCCCGACCAAGCCCGGCACCGCCACCCGCCCGCTTCCGGGCATCATGGTGGACGTCGTGCACAAAGACGGCACCCCCTGCAACGCCAACGAGGGCGGTTACCTGGTGATCAAGCACCCGTGGCCGTCGATGCTCCGTACCATCTATGGTGACAACGAGCGTTACGAAAAGACCTACTGGTCTGAATTCCCCGGCATGTACTTCACCGGCGACGGTGCAAGAAAAGATGATGACGGCTACATCTGGATCATGGGCCGCGTCGATGACGTGGTCAACGTCTCGGGTCACCGCCTCGGCACCAGCGAGGTCGAAAGCGCGCTCGTTTCACACGAGGCAGTCGCCGAAGCCGCCGTCGTCAGCCGTCCGGACGAGATCAAGGGCAACGCCCTCGTCGCATTTGTCACGCTGAAGGATGGTTACGAAGGTGATGCCAAGCTGCGCGATTCGCTCGGCAAGCACGTCGCCAAGGAGATCGGCGCTATTGCCAAGCCTGACGAAATCAAGTGGGCAAAGGGCCTGCCGAAAACCAGAAGCGGCAAAATCATGCGCCGCCTGCTCCGCGAGCTCGCCACCTCCAATGAGATCAAGGGCGACGTCACCACGCTCGAAGACCTCGGCGTGATCGAAAACCTCCGCGAACAGGAAGACGAATAACAACCTGCTCACGAGATCAGACAAACAAAGGTGCCCCGCGAAAAACGGGGCACCTTTGTTTTATGCAGAAAACGCCATCCCGCCAATAAGTTCAATACGAACTATAGACTTATAAGAAAATTCTCCGCAGGATTTCTCCCCAACCATCGTCAGAGAAGGTGTAACGATATGTTCACCATTACTGACAAACAATCATGAAACCGACTTTGAAATCCTGGGCGACCCCGCTTATCATCGCAACTTTCGTCATTTCCGCCGTCACCGGCATCCTGATCTTCTTCCACAAAGAGGGTGGTCTCATCAAGCCAGTGCACGAATGGCTGAGCTGGGCGCTCGTCACCGGTGGCGTGCTCCATACGATTGCAAACTGGAAAAGCTTCACCAACTACTTCAGCCGCAAGGGGGCGCTTGCAATCATCTCCACGGGCCTGATCGTCACCATTGCCGCCATCACTGTGCCCACGCAGGGCAAAGGCGGCAACCCCTTCATGCGGGTCAACCGCACCCTTTCAACCGCCTCGGTTGAAACCCTGGCTCCAGTTGTCAAGCTGACTCCTGAACAGGCGGTTGCAAAGCTGGAACAAAAAGGGTTGAAGGTTGGCGACGCAAACCAGAGCATCAAAGAGATCGCCGCCACCAACGGCAGCGAAGCCCAAAAGGTTATCCTCGCGCTGTTTGAGTAAGCGGCAGGATCATCCGAATCGATGACCTTACCTTGACGTGATAAAAAAAGCCTCAACAGGAATCGCTTCTTGTTGAGGCTTTTGAATTAATGACAGACCGCATCGGCCTGCTCACTCCTTTTCACCCGGCGATTTCGGATCTTCCGGAAGACAGGGATGGGACGGCTGATCGCCGTGGCACTGTTTGATGGTTTCCGGGGAGCATTTTTCGGGGGTGCCTTTCAGCATTTCAGGCTTCTGGCAGCAGCAGGATTTTTCTTCGCTCATGATTTGACTCCAGTTGAATTGATGATGCTTTCGTTCACTCTTCATTCGTGACGCCGAGCAACGTTGATGCGACCGTGTTCCATTCGGCGAGCACCCCTTTGTCCACGCGATAATGCACCGAATAGCCGCGCCGTTCGGGAAGCACAACTTCTGCATCACGCAAAACCCGAAGATGCTGCGAAACCGCCGCCGGGGTGATGTCAAGAGCCTTGGCCAGCGCATTCACGCACAGCGACCGCTCCTTCAGCAGTTCGACTATCCGAACCCTTGAACCAACGGAAAGCACCTTGAACATCCGTGCCATGTTGTCAGCGTTACTCATCGGGTCAATCTAATTAAGTGAACGCGCAAATACTAAAACATTTCCAAACAAGCTCAGGCTTCGCTCATCAAACGCTCGATCGCGGATAAAACTGCATCCACATCATCCGGAGTGACACCGGAAAACCAGAGCTTCTGAGGATAAATCATCACATTCGGCCCCTCGCCGCAAACCCCCAGGCAACCCGATGTTGAAACCCGCACATTCCCTTTCCACCCTTTCGCCTCAACAGCGTCCTTTAATTTCGCTTTCACAAGCTGACTGTTACCGTCAGCACAGGATTTCCGCTCGCCCCCACGATCATTGGTGCAGACAAACACGTGAGCGATGTAAGGTGATTCGTTTTGAATTTGCATGATAGTTTTTCTGAATTCTATAGTTTTAATCCTTTTCGCCGGAACCGGAACTCCTCTTCAACCAATATCCCGGTTTGCGTTTAGTGTGCGCCAACGCAATAACGTAGATGTAATCCGGCTCGATAGAATAAATAATTGAGTAGGGAAATTTTGGCAGGAGATAGCGTCTGAATGGAGCTCTCAACAGTCGGTACAGAAAAGGGTTAGCGACGACAAGAGAAATGGCCGTTTCAACCGCTACTCGGAAACGACGCCCCAATCCCTTCTGACGCTCTTCATAATACCGGACAGCGTCCAGAAATTCAGCGCGGGCATCCGGATCGAAAATGACTGAAGTCATTCGACGATCCTGTCAGCTTCAGCAAAGACCTCCTGTGCATCGATGCCCAGCCGGCGCCCCTCTTTATATTCCTGATACCGGCGCTGCGCTTCGGCGACCCATGCGGCATCGATCTCCGTAAGCACATCCTCTCCCAGAGAACTCAGCAAACGATCAGCCAAAAAGGCCCGCTCCTGATGAGAAAGGCCAAGCACCTCGCTTTCAATTTTTTTCAATAACTCTGACATTTTTCCCTCCATACGTTGAATCGGCTACTGATTGAGAACGGCAGAGCCGCAAGCAAAAGTTTCTCGCCACTCATTCAAGGCAGCGCTTCAACTTGGCAATCACCATCCTCGCAAGATTTCCGCTCAACTGTAGAACGACTGTAGAGAAGTTGAGTAGCCTGCCGGAACGACTTATTAACAATAAATATTGAAACTCCTCTCCCGCCGCTGATAGTTACCGCTCAATGTGGTGACGAAGAATGGACATTAATGTTTGATACTTGTCACCGGAAGCTCGAAAGGAAAGAAGTTCCGGACGATTGGAACGAAGGTATCCGTAGAACTCCATTACGTCATTCTCTTTACGTTTATTGTCAGGGCGCTTTAACCATTCCTGGACGATCTGAGGTTCTACTTCGGCACGTTTCATATCCTCTCCCGATTTCTAACATTGATTATAATCATCCACATAAAACGCAGATTTTTGATTTTCACTCCATATAAGAGGCACTCAGCAACATCCGCCCCATGCACCAAGCACTCCGATCACACCGCCACACATCCAGCCAAAAATTCCCTACCTTTTAATGTAATCCATCCACCGAAAATAAAACCACCTTACCCATGCAACCAGCACACATCATCCGGATTCTCCCGCTCTGCACCGCCCTGCTTTTCGCAGGATGCGGCGGAAACTCGTCTCAGCAGTCTGGAACCGACAGCGGCAGTGCGGCGGTTCAGCAGCAGACTTCCAAAATCATCGAACCCTGCCAGCTCATCACCCAGGAGGAGGCGGCAAAACTGCTCGGCGAAGCAGTCAAACCTGCGGAGAAAAGCGAGCAGAAGGTAGTCGGCATGAAGCTCTGCATGTACAACCCGGCCAGCGGCGAACCAATCCCGTTTTTGCAGGTTTCGCTGACGCAGGATGCTTACTTCCCGCCCGGTGGCGCTGGCGCAGCGTCGATCTACAAAAGCCTCAAGGATAATTTCGAGGGCATGAGAACCGACATCGATGGCGTGGGCGATGAAGCGTTCATCGCGAGCGGCGGCATCTACATTATGGCCGACGGCTACTACATCCAGATCGGAGCCGGAAACACCAGCAATGCCGCCATCCGGGCAAGGCTGATCGAGGCGGGAAAAATGGCCGTTGCGAAGCTGAAAACGCTGGAGTAACCACAGTAAAAAGCCCCCCTGACCGAACGGCATTCAGGGGGGCTTATGATCACGAAGTTCCATCGAATCGTGCCATCCGGTATTTCACCACTCTATCTCAAGGCTATACCACATTTCCAACAGAAATGCGGATTCATCGACCGTCCTAAATACTTGTTGCAAGCCGGGCACCGCCAGTTGGTAAATGAAAAAACAAGCGCACCAATGACCACAACAAGCAGCAATGGCGTAAATATTGCAACCGGATAAGTTCCGAGCATCAAACCTGTGCTTTTATCTGCCGTAACATAAGGAATCATCAAAATGAAGAGCAGACCGGAAACCACTATCTGATTTCGACGTCTGTTTGCAAATTCGTTCTTGAACGCCTGTTTTTGCTGCTCGGTGTACTCCATTACTCTCTACCTCCATTATCCAGTGTTACGGTTGATAGAACCTGTCACCCTATCCCGCCCGACGTGCTGACGTATCAGGGATTGAGCTGTAGAATAGTGAAATTCAGATAAGAGGCAAAGCTCACCCAGCAGAGATACGGTACCAGCAGCAGTGAAGCCGGTTTCGAAACTCTGGAGAAAGCGACCATGGTCAGGACAATGAAAATCCAGAGCAGAACAATATCGACCAGACCGGCAAGCGGCGACTGCATCCCGAAAAACGATGCTGACCATCCGAGATTCAGCATCAGTTGAATCGCGAAGAGCACAACGCCGACGTTGACCTCGTTCTTCTTCCAGCCCGTGCCAAGCACCTTTGCAAGCGCTGTACCCATCATGATAAAGAGAACTGTCCAGACCGGGGGAAAAAGCCAGTCCGGCGGATTCCACGACGGCTTGACAAGGGTGGTGTAGTACCATGAACCCGGCTTCGGTGTGAAGGTGCTTCCGGCAAAACCGACTGCCAGGCAGAGGCCGATGCAGAGCACGAGGGTGAGTATCTGTTTGTTCATAACGAGTGGCTGTTTGACGAATCTGGAATACCACACTAACAAGCTCTATTTCCGGCAGTTAATTCCCGCACGCCGTTATCTTGTTGCCCCCTGAACAGACACAGGGGAAGCGCCTGCACTTCTCAACGACAAATGATATATTGGGCCAGCCATTTTCATTCACCTGACACCATGCAGAACATGAACCTCGAACTCCAGACGGCCGTGAAGGCAGCCAAAGCCGCAGGAGCGATTACGCTTTCGAGATTCGGCGAACTTTCTCATCGCGAGATCGTCGCCAAGGAGTACAAGGATTTCGTCACCGAAGTTGACAAGCAGTGTGAAGCGGCCATCACGGCCACCATCACCGAAGCGTTCCCTGATGACGGTTTGCTCTGCGAGGAGGGCACCAGCGGCAACGGCGCTTCCGGGCGCACCTGGATCGTCGATCCGCTCGATGGCACGCTGAACTTTATCCACTCGTTTCCGGTGTTCGGCATCAGCATCGCCCTGCGTGATGCTTCAGGCGAACTCGCGGTTGGCGTGGTTTACCAGCCAGTGCTCGACGAGCTGTTCACTGCCGTCAAGGGACAGGGCGCGTTCCTGAACAGCAAACGCATCAGTGTCTCGACGCGCGAAGAGATGCAGAGCTATCTCTTCGCCACCGGCCTGCCCTTCAGGGATTACGATCACTACATGGATGGCTACATCGGCCTCTTGCAGGATGTCATCAAGGACTCGGCGGGCATCCGTCGCGCCGGATCGGCCTCCATCGACCTGGCCTACACCGCCGCCGGACGCTTCGACGGCTTCTTCGAGTACCGGCTCTTTCCGTGGGACTTCGCGGCGGGCGTACTGCTGGTGCGCGAAGCGGGTGGCATCGTGACTGGCATTGACGGCTCGGATGATGTGTTCGCCCATACGAGCATCCTTGCCGGAAGCCCGCTCACCCATCCGCTTCTGCTGGAAAAAGCCCGGCGGCATTTCGGGCCCTGACCCGCGTCAAGCAGCCAATTTGAAGAGTTAGCGCCGCTTTCGTATCTTTGACATTTTCCATCGCAAGCTCCAGCCATCCATGCTCATTCATCAACGCACCCTCCAGAACGAAATTTCGCTCACGGGGATCGGCCTCCACACCGGCCACGAATGCACCATCACGTTCAAGCCCGCACCGGTCAACACCGGCTATATCTTCGTCAGAACCGACATCGATGACTGCCCGGAGATTCCGGCGCTGATCGACTACGTGGTCGATGTGCTGCGCGGCACCACCATCGGTATCGGGGAAGTCAAGGTGCACACCACCGAGCACGTGCTTGCCGCGCTGTACGGATTGCAGATCGACAACTGCCGCATCGAGCTGAGTGGCCCCGAGCCGCCGGTGCTTGACGGCAGCTCACATCCGTTCGCCGAAGCGCTGCTTTCGGCAGGCATCGCAGAGCAGGACGAACCGAAGAACTACCTCGTGATCGACGAGACCATCGAGTTCAACAATCCCGAAAAGGGCGTGCAAATCGTGGCTCTGCCGCTCGACGGCTTCAGGACTACGGTCATGGTCGACTACAAAAACCCGGCACTCGGCTCGCAGCACTCCGGCCTGTTTGATCTCGACAAGGAGTTTCTGCGCGAGTTCTCACCATGCCGCACCTTCTGCTTCCTCTCCGAGGTCGAAGCGATGGCCAATCAGGGTATCATCAAGGGCGCTGACATCGACAACGCCATCGTGATCATTGACAAGCAACTCGATGAACAGCAGATTCAGACACTTGCCGACAAGGTGAGCATTGACACTTCACATCTGGTGCTCGGTCAGAACGGCATTCTGAATAACCGCGAACTGCGATTCACCAACGAACCGGCGCGTCACAAGCTGCTCGACCTGCTCGGCGATCTGGCCCTGCTCGGCATGCCGGTCAAGGCGCAGATTCTGGCTGCGCGTCCGGGCCACGCCTCGAACGTGGAGTTTGTCAGGCAGCTCAAAAAATACGCCGACCGCAACAAGCTGGCCCGCCAGTACCAGCACGAAAAGAAAGCCGGCGTGATCTTCGATATCAACGCGATCATGAACATCCTGCCGCATCGCTACCCGTTCCTTCTGATCGACAAGATCGTCGAATTCAAGCTCGACGAAAAGATCGTCTCGATCAAGAACGTCACGATGAACGAACCCTTCTTCCAGGGTCACTTCCCTGGCAACCCAGTCATGCCTGGCGTGCTCATCATCGAGGCGATGGCCCAGACCGGCGGCATCATGATGCTCAACGGCAAGGAGAACATCAAGGAATCGGTGGTCTTCTTCATGGGCATCGACAAGGCACGGTTCCGGAAGCCGGTGCTGCCCGGCGATACGCTGGTCATCGAAGCGGTCATGACCAACATGCGGCGTACGGTCTGCCAGTTTGACGCCAAGGCCTACGTGCGAGGCGAGCTGGTCTGCGAAGCTTCGCTGATGGCTACCGTGATGGAGAAAAAGAACTGAAACACTGTCAGAAAATACGTCATCATGAAAAAACCCCGGAGTTCCGGGGTTTTTTCATGATTTCCACACTCTTCCACACCTGACCAACAGGCTTGCCAACAAGTTATCCACATTTTCCACACACCACGAAATAAGTCCGTGAACATCCACCATCTCATTCAAATAATTACACTTAACAACGGCCATATATAACACTGACCGTTACTTATGTACACTTATCCATATTGAGGGCGTTAATCTGTGGATAACGTCCTGCATTCAAAGAGATTATGGAAAAAAGGAGGAAAAGGAAGAAAATCAGGCCTTGAATTCCGCCCCTTTCTGGATTTTGTAGAACCTGATGCAGTATTCTACAAACGAGTAGAAAAGGGTGGCTGCGGAAAGATACATAAAGAACTCCTTGACCGGCCACTGCCGAAAAACAGGAAGCGGCCAGACCATCGAGATGAACATCATCGAGACGAATCCCACCGCCCACTTGCCGGGCCAGAGCGAAGTGGTGAGCACGTTGTGCCGGTGACGAATCCAGGCCGCGCCGAGGAAAATCACCAGGTCACGAAACACAACGAACGCCACGAACCATACCGGCAACTCCCCTTTCCAGAGGTAGTAGAGAGCGACGCTGGCCAGGCAGAGCTTGTCGGCCAGGGGGTCGAGAATCTTGCCCATGTCGGAGACCTCGTTGGTCCACCGGGCCGTCTGGCCGTCGAACCAGTCGGAAAGCAGCGCGACCACCATGATGATGAGGGCGATTTGCGTCTGGCCCGCGTCGAGGTAGTAGATGAACCAGGGAATCAGCAGAATCCTCAGGAAGCTCAGCGAATTGGGGAGATTGAAAATATGTCCCTTCACAACGGTTCTTGTTTGGTTCCGGAAAAGAGACCCGAAGGTCATCCTGAGGATCGTTTGACGAAACAGATGCCGAAGTCCAAACTCCGGCACCACTCGTTGATAAAAAGTCAGGCCACCAGCTCGGGATGTTCGTTTACGAACGCCGCCCATCCCTTGCCCCGTCCTTTTCCGCTCTTGCCAGCCTGCACGCCGAGCGGCGATGCGCTTCTCGCGAGATCGCAATACGCTACGCCAAGCGCGTCAGTAACGTCAAGCGGCTTCAGCTCGCTGCCGAGATCGAGCATTTTCGACAGCATCGCCGCCACCTGCTCCTTGCGCGCCGAGCCGGTGCCGGTAACCGCGAGCTTGATTTCGCGCGGTGCGTACTCGCGAACGGGCAAACCACGCTTCAAAACCGTGGCAAGCACCGCCCCCCTGACCTGGCCGAGAATCAGGGCGCTTCTGACATTGCGCCCCACGAAGGCCGTTTCGAGAGCGACGCACTCGGGCTTCAGTTGCGCAATCACCTCGTCGATACCGGTGCAGAGCTGGCCAATTCGCTCGTGCAGCGTATCCGCTGCGCGAGGGCGGACAAGGCCGCACCCAAGCACTCGATAGCCCGCCGCCGTTTCGGCGATGACGCCATAGCCGGTTTTGCGGCTGCCCGGATCGATGCCCAGCACAATCATGGGTTACTCTTCTTCAAGCGCGCTCATGACGCTTTCACTCATGTCCATGTTGCTGTAGACCGCCTGGGCGTCGTCGCTGTTTTCGAGCGCGTCGATCAGCTTGAGCGCCTTCCGGGCGTCCTCGACATCGAGCTCGACATAGTTGTCCGGAATCATGTCCATCTTGGCGTTCTCGAACGGAATACCAGCCTCTTCGAGCGCCTTCTTGACCGGCTCCAGATCCTTCACGTCGGTCAGCACGGTGAAGTACTGCTCGTCGTCGCTCTCCAGCTCTTCGAGTCCGGCGTCGAGCAGCAGCTCCATCAGGTCGTCCTCGGAGATGGCCGACTTGGGAACCTCAATGGAACCCTTGCGCTTGAACATCCAGCCGACGCTGCCATTCTCGCCGAGCGACCCGCCGCTGCGGCTCATCAGGTGGCGAATGTCGGCCACGGTGCGGTTGCGGTTGTCGGTCGCGGTCTCGATAATGATCGCAATGCCGCCCGGGCCGTACCCTTCGTAGGTGATCTCTTCGTAGGTCGCGCCTTCGAGTTCGCCGGTGCCTTTTTTGATGGCGCGCTGGATATTGTCCATCGGCATCGAGTTGGCCCGCGCCGTATCGATGGCGAGCCTCAAGCGCGGGTTGCCCGTCGGGTCGCCGCCGCCCATTTTGGCCGCAATGGTGATCTCCTTGACGAGCTTGGTGAACAGGTTTCCTCTCTTCTGATCGGTGGCGGCCTTTTTACGCTTGATGGTCGCCCATTTACTGTGTCCTGACATAGGTTACAACCTGATTATTAGATAAGTCGGATATGACGCGTTTATGAAAAGATTTATTTTACTTTAAGAAAAGCAAATTCTGCGGGGTATGAATAAAAGTGCCTCTGAAAATTGCCACGGCTTCCGACAGTTGCCGGACCGGGTCGGCAAAATTTCAAAGGCGCCCTTAAATTAATTACAAGAACGAAGAATGACAAACTGGTTGATCGCTTATCAGGGAGAACCCGGCGCATACAGTGAAATTGCGGCGCTGCGCTTCGGCGAGCCGCTGCCTTGCGAAAGCTTCGACGACGTCTTCACGGCGGTCACGGAACAGAAAGCCGACTACGCGGTGATTCCCATCGAGAACTCCCTCGGCGGCAGCATCCACCAGAACTACGACCTCCTGCTCCGCCGCCCGGTGGTGATTCTCGCCGAGACCTTCGTGAAGGTCGAACACTGCCTGCTCGGCCTGCCCGGCGCGTCGGTGGAGACGGCGACCAAAGCGATGTCGCACCCGCAGGCGCTGGCGCAGTGCCACAACTTTTTCGCCACGCATCCGCAGATCAGGGCCGAGGTAGCATACGACACGGCTGGAAGCGCCAAGATGGTAGCCGAAAGCGGAGACAAATCGGCGCTCGCCATCGCCTCGAAGCGGGCAGGCGAACTGTACGGACTCGACATCCTGAAGGAAAATCTCGCCGATGAAGAGTGGAACATCACCCGTTTCTTCTGCATCGCGCGCGAAAACAATCCCGACATTTCGCACCTCAAAGTCCGGCCCGACGTGGCCCGCCAGAAAACATCGATCGTCTTCGCGCTGCCCAACGAGCAGGGGTCGCTCTTCCGGGCGCTGGCAACCTTCGCGCTCCGGGGAATCGACCTGACCAAAATCGAGTCTCGCCCGTCGCGCAAAAAGGCGTTCGAGTACCTCTTCTATGCCGATTTCATCGGCCACCGCGAGGATCAGAACGTCCACAACGCCCTCGAAAATCTCCGTGAGTTCGCGACGATGGTCAAGGTGCTCGGCAGCTACGGGGTGGTGAATCCATGACGAGTGAAAACCAGATCGGCCTGTTTGACGCTCCAGTATCAGAACCGAAGCCGGCAGCAACACCGCAAAAAAGTCCGGCAGATGCAGAGAAAACCAAACCGGGACTTTTCCTGCTTGACGGCATGGCGCTGGTCTATCGCGCCTTCTACGCCTTGCAGCAGGCACGGATGAGCACTCGCGACGGCGTGCCAACCGGCGCGGTGTTCGGCTTCGCCACCAGCCTGCTCAGGATCATTGAGGAGTACCGGCCGGACTACCTTGCCGTGGCGTTCGACAGCCCTGAAAAAACCTTTCGCCATGAAAAGTACGAGGCGTACAAAGCCAACCGCCCCGCCCCGCCGGACGACCTCATCAACCAGCTCGGCAATATCAGGGAACTGATCCGGGCGTGCGGCATTCCGCTGGTCATCATGCCAGGCTTCGAGGCGGACGACCTGATCGGCACGGCAGCGCGGAAGTTCGAGGCCGACTGCCGGGTCTTCATCGTCACACCGGACAAGGATATGTCGCAGCTCGTGCACGACGGAGTGCGCCTGCTCAAGCCCGGCAAGAAGCAGAACGAATTCGAGCTGGTCGGCAGCCGCGAGGTTGCCACGCAGTTTGGCGCACCGCCGGAGCAGTTCATCGACCTGTTGACGCTCACCGGCGACACCTCGGACAACATTCCCGGAGCGAAAGGCATCGGCCCCAAAACCGCCTCCAGCCTGCTCGAAAAGTACGGCTCGCTCGAAGGCATCTACGCCAACATCGATGCCCTCACCCCAAAGACGCGCCAGAGCCTCGAAGCGTTCCGCGAGATGATGCCACTGGTACGGGAGCTGGTGACGATCCGCACCGATCTCGACCTGCCGCTCACCCTCGAAGCGCTACACACCAGCAAGCCCGATCCCGAAGCGCTTTTAGCGCTTCTCGCAAAACTGGAGCTGAAGAGCATCGCCGCCCGGCTGCCCGCCGTATTGCAGATCGATACCTCCGCTGCTTCGTCTTCCGAAAACGCGCCGGTAATGACGAACTCTGTCGACCCCGGCGATCCGCAACTGATCCCGGCTGGCGAAGGCTCCGAATATCACCTGATCGACAGCAAGGAGGCGTTTGACAAGCTCCTGACGCTGCTCGAAAACTCCGGAGGTTTTGCGGTCGATACCGAAACCACGAGCCTCGACACCTTTACGGCGGAGCTCGCGGGCCTCTCCTGTTCGGTCAAACCCGGTGAAGCCTTCTTCGTCTATTTCGGCACACCGGGTCTCGACGCCAAAGCGACCGTCGCCAGACTGAAACCGCTTCTTGAAAATCCCGAGATTCCCAAAACGGGCCAGAATCTGAAGTATGACATCCTCGTGCTGAAAAAGTATGGCGTGGAACTGGCTCCGGTCGGGTTCGACACCATGCTCGCAAGCTATGTGCTCAATCCTGAAGCTCGCCACAACCTCGACGACATGGCCGCGCTGCACCTCGGACGGCAGACCACCAAGTACGCCGAGCTGGTCGGCACGGGCAAGCAGGCCATCGGCATCTTCGAGGTCGAGCCGTGCAAGCTCTCGGACTACGCCTGTCAGGACGCCGACATCGCCCTCAAGCTCCGGCACTCGCTCGAAGAGCAGCTCGAAAAAACGCCTGAACTGCTCGAAGTGTGCCGCCAGCTCGAATTCCCGCTGGTCAGGGTGCTGGCCGATATGGAGCACGAAGGCGTCTCGATCGACACGGCGTACCTCGACCAGCTTTCCATCAAAGTCACCGGTGAACTGGCCACGTTGACCGAACAAATCTTCGAAGCGGCGGGTGAGACATTCAACATCGACTCGCCGAAGCAGCTCGGCCATATCCTTTTCGATGTGCTGAAGCTACCCGCGAAAAAGGCCACCAAAACCGGTTACTCGACCAACGTGCAGGTGCTCGAAGAGCTGGCGATGCTGCATCCCGTCGCCTCCGACTTGCTGGAATATCGCAGCTTGCAAAAGCTGAAAGGCACCTACATCGAGGCGCTGCCGAAGATGATCAACCCGCTGACAGGCAAGGTGCACACCTCGTTCAACCAGTCGATCACGGCCACCGGACGGCTCTCGTCATCGAATCCGAATTTGCAGAACATCCCGATCCGCACAGAGCTTGGCAAGGAGATTCGCCGCGCCTTTATCCCGTCAAATCCCGGCAACCTTCTGCTCTCGGCGGACTACTCGCAGATCGAACTGCGCATCGCGGCGGAGCTTTCAGGCGATCCGATGCTCATCGAGGCATTCCGCAACCACGAGGACATCCACGCAGCCACGGCGCGGGTCATCTTCGATACGAAAGAGGTGACGCCCGACATGCGGCGCAAGGCCAAGGAGGTCAACTTCGGCGTGCTCTACGGCATTCAGCCCTTTGGTCTCTCCCAGCGCCTCGGCATTCCGCAGAAAGAGGCCAAAGAGATCATCGACACCTACATGGCGAAATATCCCGGCATGTTCTCGTCGCTCCAGACCATCATCGAGGAGGCGAAGAAAAAAGGCTATGTCACCACGCTCATGGGCCGCCGCCGCTACGTGCCTGACCTGAACAGCGCCAACGGCAACATCCGCAAAGCTGCCGAGCGGGTCACGATGAACACGCCGATCCAGGGCACGGCCGCGGATATCATCAAGTTCGCCATGTGTTCGATCAGCCGCGAGCTGAAAAAAGGGGGATTCCGCTCGGCAATGCTGCTGCAGGTACACGACGAACTGCTCTTCGAGATGCCGCCGGATGAAGAGGCTCGCCTCAGGGAAATGGTCGAGCGAAACATGATCGAAGCCGCCTCGAAATGCGGGGTGAAGAACGTTCCTGTGGAAGTGGATACCGGCTCCGGAAAAAACTGGCTGGAGGCCCATTAGCCGTTGATTATTCAAAAAATCTTTTTTTATATTTCGTGAGCCTAATCGGAACCACGCTGTTATTTGGGAGTCAAGGCCCCAATGCCTTTTAAGACAAAGGATTGCAGCTTCCCCGATAACCATGTGAGTAGTGGATCCGAAACGGCTGACTTTGAAACATGAGCGTCTGAGTGACCTCTGTTCAGACCGAGTTCTCCCGATTGTCGCTCTCTTCCGATCATCATCTGATACGGCATAACGAGCGATCACACGGAAAAACAGGTATCGACAACAGCCGTAAAACACGAAAGTCTTTTTCCCATCCCAGAATCAACCATTTACCGTCAGTATGTACTGGAATCTCGATCTTGCCCGATATATTGCCGATGCTCCCTGGCCTGTCACCAAGGATGAACTGATCGATTACGCCAACAGAACGGGCGCACCGCAGCAGGTGATCGAAAATCTTGAAAATCTTCCCGACAGCGACGAGCTGTACGAAACGCTTGAAGAGATCTGGCCTGACTACCCCACTGACGAAGATTTCGGTTACAGCGACGAAGAACCTCTAAACTGAGGAGAACGGAGCACGATGTTTTTTTTTTGAGGATGATCTCCCGCCGTTTTCGGACGGCAATGACAGTCTGGCTGCTTCTCGTTCTCTCCATACCGGGGGGGCTAAGGGCTGAAGAAAGCTCGTCCTCTGCAAACGGCAAACCTGCGGTGTTCCCGGAGGTCAAAAGCATCAAAATCACCGGCAACAAAGCCCTGACGACCGAAGAGATCAGGGACGTCATGTCCACCTCAACGCGCAACTCATTCTTTGGCACCGGACTTTTTGCAGGTGCGCGAAGACCATTCATCGCGGACGATTTCGAGAAAGACATCAACCTTATCCGCAAGCTTTACACCTTCAAAGGCTATTTCTTCGCCGATGTCGAACCCAGCGTCAAACGGAGCAAAAACGGTGATGCGAGTATCGCCATCCGGATCAGGGAAAACCAGCCGACCCTTATCGATTCGCTCAGCTACGCGGGTCTGGACTCCATACCTGAAAATCTCCACTCTCGTTACCTCAAAAGACGCCGTCTGAAACTCCAGCAGATATTCAGCGTTGAAAACCTGATCGAGGAACGGGATCGTACCCTCGATTTTTTCCGGGAGCACGGTTATACCTTTTTTCATCCCGACAGCATCAGGATCACGGTCGATACCCTTGGCCTTCATGCCGGAGTACGGTTCGACATCAACCTCCCCGGACGCTACGCCTACGGCCCGGTAAAGGTATTCGTCCACGATCCCCTGAAGAAAGACAACCCGGCAACCGCGAAGACATTCGTGCGGGACAACGTTTCGGTCACCATTTACGGCCACCAGAAATTCTCGCCGAAAGTATTTTCGTCAGCCATCGCCTGGAAGCAGGGTGCACTGACCCGTCAGTCACGTGAACAGAGAACACTTGAAAATTTCGGATCGACCAATCTTTTCTCATCCATCTCGATGCAAAAGGATTCTGCGAGCACCGGAACCATCCCCATAACCATCGATCTCGACCCAAGCCCCAAGCACCAGATCGAACCGAAGCTGCTTGTTGACAATCGTTATGGCTCCCTGTTTGTCGGCGGCGCGCTTTCCTATGAGAACCGAAACCTGTTCGGCGCCGGCCAGCGGCTCAAACTCTCAACCAACTACGGCACACAGACATCGTCGGACACCAACGTGCTCTCCAGCCTCAGCTCTGACCAGTACGACAAGATCATCCCTTATGAATTCAATATCAAGGCGGACCTGACCATTCCGAGGCTCGGCAAACAGGGCTCGTACTACAGCGGAACCGTAGAGTATGCGCAATCGAAACTGCCCGTGCTGCTCGATAGCAAGAAGGAGATCATCAGGGCAACCTACAGCACGCGGCCAACCAGAGTTTCGAAGCTCGATTTCGACTTCTTTGAGCTCGAAGTTGCCCGCAAGGACTCTTTGCGCGGTTTCCAGCAGCTGTTCAAAAACGATCTGGCTGAAAACATCGGCATCGATCCCGCCGATCCGGTAGCAGTAAAAAGGGGCCTCGACAGCCTGCTCCAGACACGGCTGAACCAGACCTTCAGGCTTCGTTACAGCTGGTCGAACCGGGACAAAGCCACGCGCAGCAAAAAGTCGCCCATATGGAAAGCCTCGGTGATGGCCGAGGAGTCGGGCAGCCTGTTGTGGCTGATCGACAAGTACGTTGACAAAAAATCGCACACTGGCTTCGCCGAATCGGATGCCCAGATTTTCGGCACGCCATACAACCAGTACCTGAAGCTCGACACACAAGTGGCCGTCACCAGGAATCTCTCGCCTGACAGGCAGGTGGCGGCCAGACTCGCCCTCGGCTGGATGAGCCCGTACGGCAAGGCCAATACAACGCCGGAAGATCACCGTTTCTATGCGGGCGGGTCGAACAGTATGCGCGGCTGGGTGTTCGGGACGCTCGGCCCCGGAAGCTGTTCGAACGCGGCCATCTCGAACTTCGGTGCAGACATCAAGGCTGAACTCGGCCTCGAATACCGGATGCAGCTTTTCAAGGTTTTCGGGCAGGAATCAGGCATTACCCTGTTCACCGACGCGGGCAACATCTGGGACAGAACCGGCCCCTATGCATTCTCTCTCCAGTCGCTGACGAGGGACTTCGCCTGGGACTGGGGCGCGGGGCTGCGCATCGGCTCACCGATCGGCCCGTTCAGATTCGACTTTGCCTGGAAACTTCACGATCCCGCCAATCCAGATCCCTGGCGGCTTTCACAGACGAAGCTGACCGATTTCACCTTCAATTTCGGAATCGGAGAAACGTTTTAACCGAATTTCATTCACGCTTAATATTTTGAATCTATGCCCGGAAAAACCACGCTTCTGGCTCCCTCCATTTTGTCAGCAGATTTCACGAACCTGAAAGCCTCCATCGAACTGGCTGAAAATGCTGGCGCGGACTGGATGCACTGCGATGTGATGGACGGCGTTTTCGTACCCAACATCACCTTTGGCCCCTTCATTGTGCAGGCGATCAAAAAGTGTACCAGCATGGTGATCGATACTCACCTGATGATCATCGACCCCGACAAGTATATCGAAGATTTCGCCAAGGCCGGTTCCGACCAGATTACCGTGCACCTCGAAGCCTGCCCGCACCTGCACCGCACGATCCAGTTCATCAAAAGCCTTGGCGTGAAGGCTGGCGTCTCGATCAACCCCGCAACTCCGGTGTCGCTGCTTGAACCGGTACTTGCCGATCTCGATCTCGTGCTCCTGATGTCAGTCAACCCCGGCTTCGGCGGACAGAAGTTCATTCCCGGCGCAATCAAAAAGATCATGCAGCTCGACGCCATGCGTATGGAGATGAATCCGGAGATGGTGATTGCCGTCGATGGAGGCGTCACCGAAGAGAATGCTGCGATGATAGTCGATGCCGGAGCAGATGCACTCATCGCAGGCACAGCCTTCTTCCGCGCTCCCGATCCGGTAGCCGCAGCGAAAAAATTGAAAGGGCTGGAGTAAGAAAAGAAGAAGACTTATAGGTCTCACTGGGCCTATAAGTCTTCTATGAAAAAAGAAGATTTCCGGAAGTTATCTGTCCACCGCTACCCCTAACCCCACGAGAACTGCCTTAACTCCTCGCTTACCAGCAAACCCTCGCCGATAAGAACGGCGTCAAAGCCGGCGTCCTGCATGAGGAGAATATCCACGGGGCGCGTCAGGCCGCTTTCGGCGACGGAGAGCACGCCTTCAGGATACTCCCGCTTCAGGTTGACCGAGGTCATGAGATCGACGGTGAAGTCGCGCAGATCGCGGTTGTTGACGCCGACAATCGTGGAGCCCTGCTCAATGGCAGTATCAAGTTCACGGCGATCGTGCACTTCCACCAGCGCGTGCAGGCCAAGTTCAGCGAAAAGCTGGAGGTAGTCGCGGAGTTGCGACGGTTCGAGCGCAGCCACGATGAGGAGCGCCGCATCCGCGCCCATGAGGCGGGTTTCGTAAATTTGGCTCTCGTCGATGATGAACTCCTTGCGGAGCACGGGAATGGAGAACTGCTGCGTGATCGCCTTCAAGTAGTCGGGCGACCCCTGAAAGTAGTGGGAGTCGGTAAGGACGGAGAAGGCCGACGCGCCAAGTTCGGCGTAGCGCGCAGCGATGTCAAGCGGACGAAAATCCTCGACGAGCACGCCGCGCGACGGCGACGCTTTCTTGACCTCGGCGATCAGGTTGATACCGCCATCACGGCTCGCGATGGCAGAGCGGAAATCACGCGTAGCAGGAAGATCGCAGCACGCCTCACGATAGCGACGCTCCGGTTCCAGCTTTTTCAGTTCGGCAACCTCTCCTGCCTTGGTTTCGAGAATCCGGGTAAGATAGGTCATGCCTCGCTTTCAGCTGCCATCTGACGAAGCTCGTCCTCGAACTCGACGATCTGGCGGATGTTGTCGAGGAACCACGGATCGATGCCGGTGGACTGCTGCACCTCTTCGACGGTCGCACCAGCCTGGAATGCATAGCGGAGATAGAACATCCGGTCAGCCTTGGGAATCTTGATCTTTTCGAGCAGATCCTCTTTGGCGAATTTGCGCTGCTGCTGGGTCATGTCGATGACGTTCATGATATCCTTCCCATCACAGCCAAGTCCGGCCCGACCGATTTCGAGACCGCGGAGCGACTTCTGGAGCGCCTCGCGGAAGTTGCGTCCGAAAGCCATCACCTCGCCGACCGACTTCATCTGCACGCCGAGGCGCGCATCGACATTCTTGAATTTTTCGAAGTCCCAGCGCGGCACCTTCACGACGGTGTAGTCGATGGAGGGTTCGAAGCTGGCCGGGGTGCTCTTGGTGATGTCATTGGTGATCTCGTCAAGGGTGTAACCCACGGCGAGCTTGGCAGCGACTTTGGCAATCGGGAAACCAGTCGCCTTGGAGGCGAGCGCGGAGCTTCTCGACACGCGCGGGTTCATCTCGATAATCACGATGCGGCCGTTCTTCGGGTTGATCGCGAACTGGATGTTACTGCCGCCAGTCTCGACGCCGATTTCGCGGATGATCTTGATCGAGGCGTCACGCAGCTCCTGATACTGGCGGTCGGTGAGCGTCTGCGCCGGAGCGACCGTTATGCTGTCGCCGGTGTGCACGCCCATCGGATCGACGTTCTCGATGGAGCAGACGATGATGACGTTGTCCGCCAGATCGCGGATCACCTCAAGCTCGTACTCCTTCCAGCCAATCAGGCTCTCCTCGACCAGCACCTCGCCAATCGGGCTCTCGGCCAGACCGCGCCGCACCACGTCGTAGTAGTCGGCCTTGGTCTCGGCGAAACCGCCACCCGTGCCGCCGAGCGTAAAGGAGGGGCGAATGACAATCGGCAGACCGATCTCTTCGAGCGCCTCCTTTGCCTCTTTTTCGTTACGCACGAAAAAGCCCTTGGCCATTTCAAGGCCGAGCTTTTTCATCGCGTCGCTGAAGAACTCGCGATTCTCAGCCTTGCGGATGGCGCGGAACTTCGCACCGATCAGCTCGACGCCGTGGCGTTCGAGCACGCCCGACTCGGCCAGCTTCACCGCCGTGTTCAGCGCGGTCTGACCGCCCATGGTCGGTAGCAGCGCGTCCGGCTTCTCCTTTTCGATGATCTTGGTGACATAGTAGGGCGTGATCGGCTCGATGTAGGTGGCGTCGGCCAGCTCGATATCGGTCATGATCGTCGCGGGATTGCTGTTGACCAGAATGACCCGGTAACCATCCTCCTTGAGCGCGCGGCACGCCTGGGTGCCCGAATAGTCGAATTCACACGCCTGCCCGATAACAATCGGGCCAGCTCCAATCACCAGAATAGACTTGATGTCCTCGCGTTTTGGCACTAGTCTTCCGCTTTTAAATCTTGAGGTAAACTGTCAGTTGCGCAATGTACAAAATTTTCATCTCTTCTTTGAGGGAACAAGGTGGACTTGATGGACGAAGTGGGCGAACAAGAGCTCACTCTTTCATTCATAATTCTCTTAAGCCATTACCTTGATCTGCTCCTGGTGGAATCCGCCGGAATCGCGTCGAAGCCACGAGGTAACCTCCCTTGGCACGCCGCCGTAGAGCGAGATGATCAGCATCGAGTGGCCCGCGCTGGCGAAATCGATGTCGTTTCTCGATGGAACGGCTGTCGAATTGATATGCGAATGATAAGAGCCGACCACCACCAGACCGAGGCTATGGGCCTCGCGCTCCACGTCGATGAATTCGTTATAGGCGATTTCAAAGCCGTTCTCCTTGCCGTAGTAGAGCGCGTTCCGGCACGGCGCGACTTCGAGCACGATGTTGTCGATGTTTCCGCGATGGTCAACGACCTTCCGGCCAACGAGCAGGCCGCAGCACTCGTAGGGAAGATCCCTGACGGCATGCTCCTGGATGATCTCAAACTTGCGACGAGGTAATTTCATTTACAGCCCACTACAAAAATGTCCCGAATGATTCAGAGCGCCTTCGCGCCAATGTCGCGGCGGCAATACGCGCCTTCGAATTCGATGGCATCCACCGCGCGATAGGCCCGGTCGAGCGCCTCTTTCAGCGAACCGGCACAGGCCGTCACTGAAAGCACGCGGCCACCGGAGGTCACAAGCGCATCGCCGTCACGGCGCGTACCGGCATGAAAAACAAGCACGCCCTCCATATCGTTCACGGAAGGATCGATGGTGACCGCCTTGCCGGTCTCGTATGCGTCGGGATAGCCCGCCGAGGCCATCACCACCGTCGCGGCAGCGCCCTCTTGCATCTCGAACGGCACGACTTCGAGGCCGCCATCGGCGCTCGCGAGCAGAGCGTCGAAGAGGTCGCTCTTCAGCATCGGCAGCACCACCTGCGTCTCCGGATCGCCGAGCCGCGCGTTGTACTCGACCACCGATGGCACGCCCTTGTCGATCATGAGGCCGACGTAGAGAAAACCGGTATAGGCGTATCCGTCGGCCTTCATCCCGGCGAGTGTCGGGCGGATGACCTCCTCCTCGACCCGCCGCATCACCTCCGGCGTCACCAGCGGAGCCGGTGCGTAGGCCCCCATGCCGCCAGTGTTCTTGCCGGTATCGCCCTCGCCGATCCGTTTGTGATCCTGCGCAGAAAGGAAGAGCTGATAATTTTGACCATCGGTCAGGGCGAACACGCTCGCCTCCTGGCCAGAGAGGAACGCCTCGATCACCACCTCGTCGGCAGCATCGCCGAAGATGCGCGACTCGAAAAATTCGTGGATCGCCTCAAGAGCCTCATCGCGGCTCATCGCGACGACCACGCCCTTGCCCGCGCAGAGGCCGCTCGCCTTGATCACCTGCGGGAAGGTCGGGCACGTTTCGAGGAACGCCTTCGCGGACGCATAATCGCGGAACACCTCGTACCCAGCGGTCGGAATGCCGTGGCGCTTCATGAACTCCTTGGCGAACACCTTGCTCGTCTCCAGTTGCGCCGCCTCGGCGGTCGGGCCGACCACCTTGAGGCCCGCCTCGCGGAACCGGTTGACGATGCCCGCTTCGAGCGGCTGCTCCGGGCCGACCACCGTCAGACCGATCGACTCTTTCGCGACCAGTTCGAGCAGCGCGTCGATGTCGGTCGCCTTAACCGGCGTGTTACGCACCTTGCCGCCCATCGTGGCCGTGCCGCCGTTGCCGGAGGCCACGAAAACGGTCGAAACCTTGCTGCTGCGCGCGACGGCCCAGGCCATGGCATGTTCCCTGGCGCCGCTTCCGATAATCAGAACCTTCATGATTGCGTGTAAAACGATGGCCTCAAAACACCCTGTGGTTTGTCGGCATGGATTGTTAAATTGCTTTCCGGCTGAGCGGGGCCGCCCAAACGCATGTATATAATGCATCGACGGTCACAAAAACAATAAAAAAATCCGCTCTTAAAACCTCGCCTCCATTTCCGGATACACCGTTGACCCACTGAATGGCTTTCGTGAAGCACATCCTTTTGCAGAGCGCCACCCGCCTGCTCCCCCACGTTCTCAAGCTGCTTTTCGCGACGCTGAAAATCGAGATCGAGCACGCCGGAGAACGGATGCCGGAGAATGACCGGAGCGTGATGTTCGCCTTCTGGCACGGCAAGATGATTGCCGGATGGCTGCTGGCAAGGCGGTTGTATCCGAAGCGTGAGATTTCAGCCGTCGTCAGCCTCTCCGGCGATGGACAGATTCTGTCGAACGCGCTCGACCGGCTCGGCTTCCACCTGATTCGTGGATCGAGTTCGCGGGGCAAGGAGGAGGTTCGTCGCGGCATCGGTGTAGCCCTGAGCAACGGCGGCGTGGTGGCCGTGACGCCCGACGGGCCGCGCGGGCCGCACCACCGCTTCAAGTACGGCACGCTCCGGCTCGCCGCACAGCACCACGTCCCGTTGTTGTTCGCCGAAATCCGTTACGAGAACACGCGAAGCCTCAAAAGCTGGGACAAATTTGAAATCCCGCTGCCCTTCAGCCGTGTGACCGTCACGCTACACAACGTGCAGGTGCCGGACTTCCCGACCGAAGAGGAGTTCCGCACCTGGGCCGACAAGCTCTCAACAGGATTTGACGATGCATAACCGCAGCGCCGCCATCCTCATGCGCTCCGCCGCCGTGCTCTACGGCATGGTGATGAGCCTGCGCAACTGCATCTACGACCGGGGGATTTTCAAGAGCTGGCATTCGCCGATTCCTGTGGTTTCTGTCGGCAACATCACCACCGGTGGCACCGGCAAAACCCCACTCGTGGACTGGATCGTCAAGTTCTACGAAGCTTCCGGGATTGCAACAGCAATCGTGTCGCGGGGTTACGGACGCCGGACGAAGGGCGTGCAGCTTGTCTCGGACGGATGCCAGATTCTGCTCGGCAGCCGCGACGCGGGCGACGAAACCGCAATGCTCGCCTCGCGAAATCCGCAGTCGATTGTCATCGTGGCTGAAGAGCGCGTCGAAGGGGTGCAATTCCTCATGCGCCAGTTCGCAGGACACCTGCCCGGCGTCATCGTGCTCGACGACGCCTTCCAGCACCGCAAAATCTTGCGAGACCTCGACATCGTGGTGGTCAACGCCAGCGCCCCGAACGAGCTGGATGCGATGCTCCCTGCCGGACGCCTCCGCGAGCCGCTCCGGGGACTCAACCGCGCCAACCTCATCATCCTCGGCAAAATCACCGACGACGCCAACTCCGCGACGCTGCTCCAGAAATTGCGCGAGACCGGCAAACCGGTGATTCGCTCGAAGATCAAACCAGGTAAACTGATGCATGTGGATGGATCGGAAAACGGAACGAGTGAATCCGTCAAGACCCTCGCCTTCGCCGGAATCGGCGCGCCGGAAGGGTTCCTGCACAGCCTCGAAACGGCAGGAATAAAGATTGCTGCAACAAAGTTTTTCCTGGACCACGAGCCTTACACAGAATCGGCGATCCGCTCGATCATCGGCGAAGCGAAGCGGCAAGGCCTCGTACCGGTCACAACGGAGAAAGACTGGTTCCGCATCGCGGATGAGCCGGAGCTTGCCGAAATGCTCCGGCAGGTGGACTGCCGCTATCTGACGATTACCCCCGAATTCCCGGACGGGACGCAGGAGTTGGAGAGGCAGTTGATGGATGTGTTGAAGCGCTGAACTAACTAAAAATCTATTTCGAAAAGAAGGATCCTCAGTCTTCCTTGACGATTTTCGATATGGCTTTAAAGGTATCACCTTCAGCAACACGCAAGAGTTCGAAAATTGCCATCTCGGTGCTGGTTGGCACGGCCCCGGCGCGTTCGATGCGGCGGATGCCGAGCGCACGGTTCTCATCGGTTCGGGACGAGACGGCATCGGTGACCAGATGCACGTTGTAGCCGAATTCGAGCAGCTCGACGCAGGTCTGATAGACGCAGACGTGAGTCTCCATGCCAACCACGAGGATGTCGTTGCGGCCAAGCGTCCGCAGGCGCTTCATGAAGCCGTCATTACCGCAGCAGCTGAACGACAGCTTCTCGAACGGCGTTTCCTCTCCGATCAGCTCCTCCAGCTCATCGACTGTCTGGCCAAGTCCTTTCGGGTATTGCTCGGTATGAACGACCGGCACCCCGAGAAGTTTGCAGGCCCGGATCAGTTTTCCGGTATTTTTTATGACACGATCCGACTGAAAAACGGCAGGTGCAAGCCTGCTCTGAATATCGATGACAAGCAGAAGAGCTTCTTTCGGGGTGATCATTAGGCTCGGTGACATAAAAGATTAACCTTGTTCTTAAAGAAAATTCCTACAATTTTGAAGATTCTGAAGATAGAGCAATTTGAACGATTGTCAATAAGGATAGCTGCATGGAAACGCCACCCGATACATTAAAGCGCTTCGGCAGACGGGGCGAATATCTGGTTGTCATCCAGATGGTGCTTGTGGCACTCTACATATTCATCCCCGCCTGGCCTGATCTCCGAAGCGGCGATCTTTACCAGCGACTCGCTCTTCTGCGCTGGAGCGCTCTCCTCATCGGAATAGTTGTCGGCGCGATTCTGGGCATCGGAGGCTCACTGAACATCCGCAAGTACCTCACCCCGCTCCCCTACCCGGTCGATAACAACCAGCTGGTCGATTCCGGCGTCTACGCTCTGGTGCGCCACCCGCTTTACAGCGCCCAGCTCTTTGCCGCCGCGGGATGGGCCATCTTCTCCCTGAGCCTCACGCACCTGATCGTCACCCTTGTGGCATTGATTTTCTTTAACTATAAAGCCTCGAAAGAGGAAGCGTGGCTGATGGAGCGCCACCCGGAGTACCGAAAATACGCCTCAAGAGTGGGCAAGTTCGTGCCGGGTTTTGGGCGGTTGAAAGCTTAGATCGCGCGCTCCGGATCAGTCTTCAATTGTCCTTCACGCAACGCACCGAAAGCCCCAACCCTTTCGCAACGCTGACCCGCTGCAGCTTTCGGCTGCCTTCGCTGATTTCGCGGTTCCAGGCGTCGAACTCGCCTGAAGGCGTGGCCGCCCAGAAAAAGGCGGTACTGCCTTGGCCAAAGAAAAATCCGAGGCAGTTGCGGCTTCCGGTGAAGGCGGTCTCGAAACCACGTCCGCCCGTCGCCGCTTCGAGTTCGCGCCATTCGGCATCGGACGGCACGTGCCAGCCTGCCGGAGCAAGACCGCGCGGGTTGGCAACGGCGAACCAGTTGTAGAGACGTCCGCCATCCGGTTCGTTGCCGTAGTCGCACCACGCCCCCTCCTGCCTCGATATCGCGTCGTTCCACTCCTCAACGCTCTTCGCGTGACGAATCGGATCGCCGTTGCGGTAGCAGTCGGTGGCGAGGTTTTCAGCCATCCAGACCTGCTCGCCGATGGTGATGCTCCGTATGCTCTTGTCCCGCTTTACGCAGCCGGTCACCAACAGCAACACAACGACAAACAGCAAAAACGGATTTCTACGCTGGAGCGCCGCGAAAAATTTTTTGATCATCAAGTCTCGACCACAAATGTTCGAAAAGCGGCTATTTTCAAAAGCGTCGCCTTTTTTATACCATACCATGAAAAGCTCATCCTCCCAAACACAAACCCGGAGCAGCATGAAAAAGATTGGAGTGATCCTTTCGGGATGTGGCGTCTATGACGGAACGGAAATCCATGAAGCGGTACTGACCCTGCTGGCGCTCGACAAGGCGCAGGCCGAAGCGGTCTGCTTCGCGCCCGACATTGCTCAGCGCCATGTGGTCAATCATCTCACGGGCGAAATATCGGAAAACGAAACGCGAAACGTGCTGGTCGAATCGGCCCGCATCGCGCGTGGTTCGATCCGGAACCTGCGGGACATCGACACGATGATCCTCGACGGCCTCATCATCCCCGGCGGCTACGGTGCGGCAAAGAATCTGAGCGATTACGCCGTCACCGGAGCGAACTGCGAAGTGCTTCCGGAGGTCGCCGATGCGGTCATGCGGTTCCGCAAAAGTGGAAAACCGCTCGGCTTCCTCTGCATTGCGCCGGTCATCGCGGCAAAGCTGCTGGGCCCGGAAGACATCGCAGTGACCATCGGCAGTGACCCGCAAACAGCGGCGGACATCGCAGCGATGGGCGCGAAACATGTCGCGGCTCCGGTCGAAGAGATCATCGTCAGCCCCGGCACCAAAATCGTCACCACACCGGCCTACATGCTCGGCCCCGGCATCAGCGACGTGGCCAAAGGCATCGACAAACTGGTTGCCAAAGTGCTCGAACTGGCGTGAAAACCGCTCACTCCGGCTCGTAGGGGACGCCGACCTCTTTCGGAGGCGCAGATTTGCCGACGAAACCGGCAAGCACCAGCAGGGTTATGAGGTATGGCAGTGACTGCACGAGCTGCGAGGGCAGCCAGCCCGAGGGAAACCAGATCGACATCGCTTCGGTCGCAGCAAAGAGCAGGCTGGCGAGTGCCGCGCCGACAGGCGACCACTTGCCGATGATCATCGCGGCCAGCGCGATGTAACCGCGCCCGGCGGACATGTTGTCCGTGAAGCTGTGCTGCTGAAAGGCAAGAAAAGCGCCGCCGAGCGCAGCCAGCGCGCCAGAGATCAGTACGCCGGAGTAGCGCAGGCGGCGCACGTCAAGGCCCGCCGTCTCAACCGCTTTGGCGCTCTCGCCTACCGCCCGGAGCCGCAATCCATAGGGCGTCCGGAACAGCGTGAACTGCGCCGCCACGACCGAAAACACCGCAATGACAAGCAGCGGATCGAACAGCGGCATCGAAACCTCCATCCCGGCGATACGCGCCGAGTTCATCGCACTGCCGAAAAGGAGCCCGAGGCCAAAGCGGGTCGCCCCCATGACCAGAATGTTCATAGCGATGCCGCTGACGATCTGGTCGGCCCGAAGCGTGATGGTCACGAAAGCGTGCAGTAAAGCAACCATCAATCCAAGAACCAGCGCAAACGCCACACCCGCCCACGCTGAACCGGTCAGGTGCTGGCCAAGCATCGCGCCAAACGCCCCCGCGAGAATCAGACCTTCGAGCGCCAGATTGATCACCCCGCCCCGTTCCGAAAAAACCGCCCCTACTGAAGCGAACAGATAAGGCACAGAAATTCTGAGCACCTGCAGAATAAAAACGACTGCGAAACTCTCCATGAAAACTGACGATTTGGACGCTTTTCCGGGTTTTTTCCGAACGGTTTTTCTGTTAAATTGACGACTCGGAAAATTACTTTTCCGAACCCTAATATTCATGAATTTATTGTTTTTTCGGGTCAACCAACCAACAGGAAAATGCCGAATTCGCACGCTAACGAAGAATCCGCCGCAGCCAAGCAGTACATTTACAGCTTTGCCGGCGGCGCCGCAGAAGGTGATGCCTCAATGAAAAATCTCCTCGGAGGCAAAGGAGCAAACCTGGCTGAAATGGCCAACATCGGCCTGCCGGTACCTCCCGGCTTCACTCTTTCCACCGAGGTCTGCACCTATTACTACGATCATCAGAAAACTTACCCTGCAAACCTCTTCGAAACTGAAATTCCGGCAGCGCTAAAAAAAGTAGAGGACTATCTCGGCAAGAAGTTCGGCGACCCCGAAAACCCGCTCCTCGTCTCCGTCCGCTCCGGCGCACGCGCCTCGATGCCCGGCATGATGGACACGATCCTCAACCTCGGCCTCAATGACACGACCGTCGAAGGGCTGGCCCGCAAATCGGGCAACCCCCGCTTCGCCTGGGACTGCTACCGCCGCTTCGTATCGATGTACGGCGACGTCGTGCTCGACCTCAAACCGGCTGACAAAAAGCAGATCGATCCCTTCGAAGAGATTCTCGAACAGAAAAAGCACGAGCTCGGCATCCACCTCGACACGGAACTTGGTGTCGATGACCTCAAAGACCTCGTAGGCAAATACAAAAAAGCGATCCTCGAAAAGACCGGCAAAACCTTCCCCGAAAATCCGGAAGAGCAGCTTCGCGGCGCTATCGGCGCGGTGTTCAACAGCTGGAACAACGAGCGTGCCATCGTCTATCGCAAGCTGAACCACATCCCCGGCTGGTGGGGCACCGCCTGCAACGTGCAGGCGATGGTCTTCGGCAACATGGGCGAAGACTGCGGCACCGGCGTGGCCTTCACCCGCGACGCAGCGGCTGGCGACAACATCTTCTATGGCGAGTTCCTCATGAACGCCCAGGGCGAGGATGTGGTGGCCGGCACCCGCACGCCGCTGAAAATCGATCAGCTCGCGCAGGAAAAGCCTGCCATCTACGACCAGCTCGAGGAGATTCGTTCGATCCTCGAAAAGCACTACCGCGACATGATGGACATCGAGTTCACTATCGAGAACGACAAGCTCTTCATGTTGCAGTGCCGCGTCGGCAAGCGCACCGGTTTTGCCGCCATCAAGATCGCTGTTGACATGTACAACGAAGGTCTGATCGACGAGAAAGAGGTGCTGCGCCGTATCGAACCCGAGCAGCTCAACCAGCTTCTCCGCCCTGTTTTCGACCTCAAGGAAAAGAAAGCCGCCATCGACAGCGGACGTCTGCTCGCCACCGGTCTCAACGCCGGCCCCGGCGCTGCCTGCGGTCGAATCTACTTCAACGCCGACGACGCCATCGAAGCCACCACACGCGGTGAAAAAGTGATCCTCGTCAGAATCGAGACCTCGCCCGAAGACATCAAGGGTATGGATGCTTCCGAAGGCATTCTCACCGAACGCGGCGGCATGACCTCGCACGCAGCCCTCGTCGCCCGCCAGATGGGCAAAGTCTGCGTGGCCGGTTGCGGCGCGCTTCGGATCGATTACAAAACCGGCGAAATGCGCGTCAACGGAAAAGACATTGTCATCAAAGAAGGCGAGTACATCTCCATCGACGGCAGCACTGGCGAAGTGATCGCGGGCGAGGTCAAGACCAAGAGCTCCGAAATCCTCGAAGTGCTGATCGACAAAACGCTCGCTCCCGAAGATGCTCCGATCTTCAAGATCTACGACCAGCTCATGCAGTGGGCCGACAAGTACCGCAAACTCATGATCCGCACCAATGCCGACCAGCCCGATCAGGCTGAAATCGCCATCACCTTTGGTGCAGAAGGCATCGGCCTCTGCCGTACCGAGCACATGTTCTTCGGCGGCAACCGGATCGACGCCATGCGCGAGATGATCCTCGCCGACGACATCGCCGGACGCAAGGTTGCCCTCGACAAACTGCTTCCCTACCAGCGCGACGACTTCTACGGCCTCTTCAAGGCGATGGGCGCCCGGCCGGTCACCGTCCGCCTGCTCGATCCGCCGCTCCACGAGTTCCTGCCGCACACCGATGCCGAGATCGACGACCTGGCCGGAAAAATCGGCAAGTCAAGCACCGAAATCAAGACCCGCATCGAAAGCCTGCACGAGTTCAACCCGATGCTCGGCCTGCGCGGCTGCCGCCTTGGTATCCTGCATCCGGAGATCATCGTCATGCAGGTACGCGCCATCATCGAAGCCGCCTGCCGCATCAAGCAGGAGGGGCAGGAGATCGTGCCTGAAATCATGGTACCTCTCGTCTGCACCGTCAAGGAGCTTGAAATCACCAGCGAAGTGATCCACAAGACCGCCCGCAGCGTCATCGCAGAGCAAGGCGTCGGAGTGAAGTATCTGGTCGGCACCATGATCGAGGTGCCACGCGCGGCGATCACTTCGGATCAGATCGCACAGGCCGCCGACTTCTTCAGCTACGGCACCAACGACCTGACCCAGATGGGTCTTGGCATGAGCCGCGACGACTCCGGCCAGTTCCTGCCGATCTACCAGCAGCAGGAAATCTTCGCCCGCAACCCGTTCGAGAGCATCGACATCGACGGCGTTGGCCGCCTGGTCAGCATCTCGGCCAAAGAAGGCCGCTCGGTCAAGGCCGACCTCAAGCTTGGCATCTGCGGCGAGCACGGCGGCGACCCGGCCACGGTCGAGTTCTGCCACAAAACCGGCCTGAACTACGTCTCATGCAGCCCGTTCCGCGTGCCGATCGCCCGACTGGCGGCAGCCCGCGCGGCGCTGCTCTGATCGAAGAACAGCAAGGACAAGAAAAAGGCGGCTCCCGACGAGCCGCCTTTTTTATTTACTTCTCCAGTGAATCCGCACATCGGAAAAAAGCGATTTCAACAGCGACCGCCGTCGCCGTGAAGCAAAAAAAAGATTGGCTTAAAAAGAGATAGCGGAATGGTTCCGTACGTCTTCACCCTGAAGGAGAAAGCAAACGCATTTCGACCTTCAGGGTGGAGCTGGCTCTGGAATCCGTGCTGTACCGGTTTGTACAGATCTTCTGAATCAGCAGCAGCTACCGACGCAAGATGAAGCGTATCAATCGGCGTACTTGTTAGAGGTAACCCTGAGCACTTCATAAAGCGGGCAATAGCCGATGATTGCCGTCGCCAGGGGAATCAGTCCGACAATTCCGACAAGGTTCTGAAAAACGATACCATAAACGAGCATGGCCACGCCCAGGATAGCACGAACGGCACGATCTTTTTGGCCCATATTTTTCTTCATGGTTGCTCCGGAAAGGTTAATGATCGGGATTGTAGATTTAGGCAGAACACACTGAAAAACCCGTTAGCACCTCGTCAAATCAAGGGAGTTAACTATTCAGCATGCCCGCAGGTAACTGCTTTCGTTACAGACAGTTCATAAAATATACAAAAAGATCGGTCAACGCCAGCGCCCTGCTGCCCGCCCCTTGGCTCATCAGAGAGTTAACGGAATATAGCCCCTCATTATGGCGCGGAACGCCCCGCCTTTTCTGAAAAGCCAAAACTTGATTTCACTTCTCTATCACCCGGGCTCCAGCTTCAGCCAGCTCCAAAAAGGTGCGCATTGAAAAAAAGGGTCTGATGGCCCAACGCCTCACAAAAAAGCTTTGCCATTGCGTGATGCGTACCAGTCGAAGTTACAATCGCCGTCTTTGTCCTGATCGCCTCACGGGGATAATAGGTTTTGATCATCGTAATTTTCAGAGGCATCTGCCTTTAGAAACACAGCAGGAGTTCCAGTGGCGTTTTTCGATAACAACCGGCGGAACCCTTGCAATAAAAAAACTGTACCTCATGCAGATTGTCAGTTCACTGTGTCAGGCTTGAGGACTCTCTTCCTTGGGCTTGAAAAACATACAGCCGCCTTCAGCGACGACATCCTTACCGAAGCAGGTACCGACGGACGGATTCGAGGGATTGACGGTAAAGCTCTGGGACTCCTGGCACTGCTTGCCGGACTCTGCTTTCTGTTTGTACATGATCTCCATGTTCGTAATACAGTTTATCGGTTCAAAAATGGTTGATCCGTCTCATAACGGACGTAGGAAGTGTATGCTTCCAAACGAATTTTCATAGCGTTTGTAACCCTCCTGAAACCTTTATCATAACCGGAACCGTTTGAACCGGGAAAGCCGTTTTTCCGAGTTGATGTTTCGAAGAACATTGATAGATTGAAAAACAAACGTTTTTATAGGTTCATCTTAACACTGCGAATGGATTTCAGCCACATCAGCATACGAGGCGCACGGGTTCACAATCTCAGGAACATCTCGCTCGACATTCCCCGCAACAAGCTGGTCGTCATTACCGGCATTTCGGGGTCGGGCAAGTCGAGCCTGGCGTTCGATACGATCTACGCCGAGGGGCAACGACGCTTCATGGAGACGCTCTCGCCTTACGCCCGTCAGTTCATAGGTAACATCGAGCGGCCTGATGTTGATTTCATCGAGGGGCTGTCGCCGGTGATCTCGATTGACCAGAAAAGCACCAGCCGTTCGCCGCGCTCGACGGTGGGCACCGTGACTGAAATCCACGACTTTGTGCGACTGCTGTACGCGAAGGCTGGGCGGCGCTACGATCCGGTGACGGGTCAGATGCTCCAGAAACAGAGCGAGGAGAGCATCCGCGAGGCGATCATGGTGCTGCCGGAGGGGACGAAGCTCCAGATTCTCTCACCGCTGGTGACGGGGCGAAAAGGGCACTATCGCGAGCTGTTCGACCGGCTCGTCAAAAAGGGGTACCTCCGCGCCCGCATCGACGGCGAATACGTGGAGATGAGCGCCGGAATGCAGCTCGAACGCTACAAGAGCCACAACATCGAGCTGATGGTGGATCGGCTCGTGGCCGGACCGGGCGCAGCGGAACGAATCGGCCAGGCAGTCAGCCTCGCCATTTCAATGTCAGAGCACAAGTCGTCGGTGATCTGCGATACGGATGATCCGGAACGCGGAGAGCTGTACTTCAGCACGCAGTACGCCTACGCGGACGGCACGGTGCCAGTCGATGTGCTCGCGCCGAACCAGTTCAGCTTCAACTCCCCCTACGGCGCATGCCCGGAGTGTAATGGCCTCGGCGACATCATGCAGCTCTCGGCGGAGCTGATGGCACCCGACATGACACGCTCGCTCGATGACGGCGCAATCGAACCATTCGGCAAGCCGGGCAAGCGCAACGTCTGGCAGGTGATCCGCGCCATCGCCAAAGAGTTCGAGTTCAGCCTCTCAACGCCGGTTTCGCAGATTCCGACCGAAGCGTTCGACATCCTGCTCTACGGCTCCGGCAGCCGGACGTTCGACGTCGGCTACAGCTACGCGGGCAAGGAGCATCTCTACCCGCAGACCTTCCAGGGCGCGGTGCCCTACGTCGAGGAGGTGCGCCTGAACGCCAATACGCCGAAGCTGCGGGAGTGGGCCGAAAGCTTCATGATCCGCCAGAGCTGCCCGGTGTGCGGCGGCGCGCGGCTCAAGCAGGAGAGCCTGCACGTGAAGGTGGACGGCCTGAACATCGCCGAAGTCGAAGCGCTGCCGCTGCCCGAAGCGCTGGAGTTTTTCCGCCTTCTGCCGCCGAAGCTCACCGCGAAGGAGAAACTCGTGGCCGCGCCGGTGCTGCACGAAATCACCAAACGCATCGACTTTTTGCTCAACGTCGGCCTCGGCTACCTCGCGCTCGACCGCAACTCGCAGACCCTCTCCGGCGGCGAAGCGCAGCGCATCCGGCTCGCCTCGCAGCTCGGTTCACAACTTTCGGGGGTGCTCTACGTGCTCGACGAACCGAGTATCGGCCTGCACCAGCGCGACAACCACAAGCTCATCGACTCGCTGCACCGCCTGCGCGACCTCGGCAACACGGTGCTGGTGGTCGAGCACGACAAGGACACCATGCTTCAGGCCGACCAGATCATCGATCTCGGCCCCGGCGCGGGCGAGCACGGCGGCCTCGTGGTGGCACAGGGCACCGCCTCGACGCTCGGCCCCGACTCGGTGACGGCGGGCTACCTCAACGGCACGCTCTCGGTGTCCTTCCCGCCCTCGGAGGAGAAGAAGAAGAGCGAACAGCGGTACCTGAAACTGAAAAACTGCCGGGGCAACAACCTGAAAAACGTCGATGCCGAATTCCCGCTCGGCTCGCTCATCAGCGTCACCGGCGTGAGCGGCTCGGGCAAATCGACCCTTGTCAACGAAACACTCTACCCGCTGCTTGCACGCCACTTCTACCGCTCGAAGCTGCTCGCCCTGCCCTGCGACGGCATCAGCGGCATTGAGCTGATCGACAAGGTGGTCAACGTCGATCAGTCACCCATCGGGCGCACGCCGCGCTCCAACCCGGCCACCTACACCGGCGCGTTCACCTTCATCCGCGACTTCTTCACCCGCCTGCCCGAAGCGCAGATTCGCGGCTACAAGGCGGGGCGTTTCAGTTTCAACGTCAAGGGCGGACGCTGCGAAGTTTGCCAGGGGGCGGGCACGATGAAGATCGAGATGAACTTCCTGCCAGACGTTTACGTGCAGTGCGAGCACTGCAAGGGCGAGCGCTACAACCGCGAAACCTTGCAGGTGAAGTACAAGGGCAAGTCGATTGCCGACGTGCTGGAGATGCCCATCGAGGAGGCCGCCCTGTTTTTCGAGGATTTCCCGCGCATCCGCCGAATTCTCGATACGATGCAGAGCGTCGGCCTCGGTTACCTCAAGCTCGGCCAACCCTCCCCGCTGCTCTCCGGCGGCGAAGCACAGCGCATCAAGCTCTCGGCGGAGCTGGCCAAAATCCAGACTGGCAAGACTCTCTACATCCTCGACGAACCCACCACCGGCCTGCACTTCCAGGACATCCAGCACCTGCTCGAAGTGCTGCGCAAGCTCGTCGAAAAGGGCAACACGGTGATCGTCATCGAGCACAATCTCGACATCGTGCGCAACAGCGACTGGGTCATCGACCTCGGCCCCGAAGGAGGCAACGGCGGCGGACAAATCGTGGCAACCGGCACGCCGGAAGAGATCATGCAGAGGCCCGACACCCACACCGGGCACTACCTCAAGCTCGACACGGACGACCTTCTGACAGGAACCGACTGACCGGCAACCAACCAACGCAAGACCATCATGACCGACACTGCCTCCCACGCCTGCCAGATTTGCGGAGAAAAGAGACCCTCGCAGCTCCGGCGGGCTATCGTCGTCCGCCCCGTCATCTCGAAGATCATCCAGGAAAAAACCGGAAGCTGGAATGAAAACGGCTGGATCTGCCTGAACGACCTGCAACAGTACCAGCACCTCTACGTCGAATCGCTGCTTGAGGAGGAGAAAGGTGAACTGACCGAGCTGGAAAAGGAGGTGATCGAGGGACTGCGCAAGCACGAAATTTTGTCAGCAAACCCCGACATCGAGTTCGACAAAAATCTCACCCTCGGCCAGCGGCTCGCTGACGGCATCGCCGAATTCGGGGGAAGCTGGAAGTTCATCATCATCTTCGGCGTCTTCATCGCCGCGTGGATGGCCATCAATGTCGTGGCGATTCTGGCCAAACCCTTCGACCCCTACCCCTTCATCCTGCTCAACCTCGTGCTCTCGACCCTCGCCGCCATCCAGGCCCCGGTCATCATGATGAGCCAGAATCGCCAGGAGGAACGCGACCGACAACGCGCGATCTACGACTACAAGGTCAACCTGAAAGCCGAACTCGAAATCCGGCAGCTCCACCAGAAAGTCGACCACCTGCTCTCAAAGCAATGGGAGCGGCTGGTGGAAATCCAGGAGATCCAGATGGAGCTGATTAACGAGTTGCGGGGGAGGAAGTAGAGAGAAACACGGGACAAATGGGTCAGATAGTTCCTTTGCGAGAAAATCACTCACCCAATCGTAGTCCAAATCGAAATCGGGCTTGCAATCGTGATTGAAAAAGCAGTCCCGGAAACCCGTTCTGGTTTTCAAACCACGCAAATTGTGATATAATCCACCTGCTCAAAAAGGATTGCTGACAGTATTTCAAAATTGAGTTATTGCGCTTGCTGAAAAACGCCCCCTCTTCTTCCGTCCTACGACAATCATTTATTCAGTCGATTAGCGCAATGCTTTCCACGCATCGAGAAACAGGGCCAGATGCTCCGAACCGCTCTCGATCTCCTGATGCAAAAGGGTTTCCAGCTGCTGCTCTTCGTGCACAAACGCTTTTTCAGTGAGCCTTCCGGAAAAGTATGCGCTCCTCAACCACACAAGGTAGGTGGAAAGTGCGTCATACTGATTGTACTCTACGATTTTTCTGATGTCGTCAGAGCGCCATAAATCGACCACGTTGGAACCATCGATTCCCATTTTACCGGGAATTCCCAGCGTCGTCGCCAATTCGTGGAGCGAGAGATTCGCTTTTCCATAGCCGCCAAGCTCGCTCTTCAAATCGATATTGAAGTCGCCGTATCGGCTGAAATAATCGGCTCCCTCCCAGGGCTTCTCGGGACGATGACAAAAAGTCGGGGCGGTTATCCTGTTGGCCAGAGCCCTTTGGTAGAGGATCGGCAGGTCGGCATTCGAGGAGTTGAACCCAACGAGTTGCGCTCCCTTATTCCCAACGGCTTCAAGGAACTGCCGGATGATCTCGCCTTCCAATCGCACTCCGTCATGCAAGCCAGGGAGGGAAATGATCTCAAGGGTTACACCATCCCGAACCTTTTTCCGAACCACCGCCGAAATGGCTACGATCCTGCACATCACCGTTTTCAGGTACGGACGGGGATCCTCCGGCGTGGCGCCACCCTCTCGCCACATGACGTCAAGGACTTCATCATCGGAGGCTGTATCCGGTATCTTGTAAATACGTCTGCCTGACGTCGGATCAGGAACCCACTCGACATCGAAAACGACAACGTTATCGGCGATGAACTTGTACATTATGACTCCTCAGTTTAGAACGTCAGCCATCAACCAAATCATAAGACACGGCACCGACTGTATCGATCAAGACATAGTTTTGTCAAATTGTTCTACATCTGCTTACTTGTAAACCGATCTCTTGAATAAACCTTGATGGCGGCTGACGACGGTTATTAAAGGATGAGAATATCCAAAGGGCCCTTTCAGCACGGGTCATGGCTACGTAGAAAAGCCGCCGGGCTTCCTCCAATCCTGCATGAGATAGTGAATTATAATAATTGTAAAAAGGTACAAGACCGTCGTGCGCGCAGATAATCGCCACAGCTTCAAATTCCCGGCCTTTGGCACTGTGCATTGTCATAAGTTTCATATTCTTGCGTGGATCAGCGAGAATACCAAGATCGGCGAACACCATATTGGTAACATCAATGTTCTGAACTCTCATTTCTGCGATCATCTCATTACAAGACTCAGTAAGACACCCTTTGTAGCTCACGGGAATTATTTCCTCTTCGATAAGAACTTCTTCAAAGGTAGGGGCGACAGCATGTAACCACTCGACAGCCCCCTCATAGGTCTGCCGCAAAATTTCACCCTGGCGCATCAAACGGTGCACTACCCTCATGCCGTGATAAGAAAATATCCGAAAGGAAGCCCTGCCGGACAGTTCGCTTGCTAGCATAAAGAGTTCCTTTTCCGTCCGATACAGTATTTCCGGATCACTACTCTCAAGGTAAGCGCAGACCTGTTCAGCAATCCTGCCAAGCAAGTACTTGCGCTTGTATGGTCTAGCGCCTGGGCCAACAACGGGAATACCGTATTCACGAAGCTGTTTGCCCAGCGGACGCAGGATAAACCAATTCGGTGCGAGGACAGCTGCATTTCCGTAACTGATCTTATTAGCCTCAAGAAAGGGCAAGAAATAGTCAGTCATTGCCGAAAAGCTGTCGAGCGTATGTTCGTAAAATACCGAGGGATCAATGGCGGTTGTATTGCTGGTCGAAACCATTGGCGGATGACGTGCAATAAGCCGTTCGGCATGTTCCACAAGTGGCTGAGTTGCTCTGAAATTGCCCGACAAAGGAAATCCTTTCGCGCCAATCTCTTGCGAGAATGCATCCATCAACTTCCGATCTGCACCTGCAAAGCTATAGATTGATTGCTCTGGATCACCGACAAGAAAAAATATCGTGTGGCCCACGTCGTGGATTCGGCTCAAAAGCTCTACCTGAAGAGCGGAAGTGTCCTGAAACTCATCGACTAGTATGTAGGCAAAGCGACAGGATAGGTTGTGAGCTATTGAAGGATTGTCATGGACAAGCCGGTAAGAGTGGTAAACAATATTGCAAAAATCTATATAGCCCTGGTTTTGAAGTTCATCCCAAAAAGCGAGGGCAGCCATTGCCGGAATAACTCCAGAGATCGGTGTGCCATCGGGCGCACGCCCGAGCTCTCCAAACTTTGAACGGGCAAACTCTGTCAATTTATAGCGGTCTCCAATCTCCTTAACGACCTTCATATAGGCATCATGATCGGAAGGCATGACAATGTAACCATCTTTATAAGCCTCCGTCATCCAGTGGTATTTGCCGAGAATATTCGCCTGACAGAAGGCATGAATGGTGGACACCTCGTAACAACCTTCCCTCGTGGCCGCCCCGCTTGCCCGGATTCTGTTCTCTATCTCATGGACTGCTGTGTTGGTGTAGGTAATACACGCCACCTTGCGCGGGGTTCCGGAGAGTTCGTCAATACACCTTAGCACTTTGGCAATGATGGTGCGGGTCTTTCCACTACCTGGACAAGCGGTAATAACTGTATGGCCCATATGTTGAACCGCGTTTCTTTGCTGTCCAGTCAGCTTCATTCATCCTCCATTATCCACTCGACAGCCTCTCGAATGTATTTGGGCAGACTGAACGCACAATCTGTGTATTTCGAAGCAATTTGCGCAAATCGTGACTTACCGCAGCGCTCGGCACTTGCGAGCGTCTGCTCACGCAACGGTGCAAGCATTTGCTGAATCACGTCATCGTCAGTCACTGCCTCCAAGTCAGTAATTCCTTGTTCGAAAGCTTCAACAGCCTTCGGGTAATTGCACTCGCTCAAAGCTGCGAGCAACATGGGCAAGGTACCTTTTACCGTCACCCCCCTTTCGAACGTTACTGGGCATTTGAAAACTTGTAAAAAGTTATTTGAACCAAACTCATCATCACTAACCTCAATGGGATCATCCTCATGCGTCCCCTCCTCGCACTCTTCAATGGTAAGATCACCATCAGTGATGATCACACATTTCTTTCGAAGCGCATCAGGTCCAAACAGCTTTGCGTAAGTCTTAAAGTGTTTGCCAAAAATAGGCACGACAGATATACCGTAACGGTCGAGATCGATATCCATGACTGATTTGACGAGGGCCGGTATCAAAAAAAGCTCGGAAGGCCCTTCGACAAGAATCACCTTGCGTGCGTATAGAAGAATAGACCGTGTCGCTTCGAGAAAGCGATTTAGATCGGCAGTTTCAGGGTCACTCAATCCTGCGCCTCTTTGAGTGAACAACCGCTCGATGATGAGCCTCGCTCAGTAGTTAAGGTGATATAAGATTCCAGCGGTGCATGCGAACTGATGTGGGTGCTATGTGTGGTGAGTATCGCCTGAAAAGACTTGCCTGCAAGAGAACTGTATAGCACTCGCTGGAGCTGCGGATGCAAATGTGCTTCGGGCTCTTCGATCAGCAAAAGCTGCCCTGAAGCACGTGCTGCCTCGGCCCTCCGCTCGAAATACTCGAGGATCATGCTGATATACAGGATATTATTAAGCCCTAGACCGTTTCGGCTTGGCTCAAAATCACTGATGGCGCTATTTGAAAGAAGAATTTTCAGTGATCGAGAAATCGACGCAAAGCTCGGCTCAGACATACCAAGCTTGAGTCCCATATCGTGCGCTTCACCCGAGGTGCTGGAGAAGGCATTCTTGATTGCCATGCCGGCGGCTTCAATAGTAGGTTGCTGTTCAATGGCAGAGTTGGCCTCTCGAAGAATCGAAACGAGCGCCTCTTTTTCTGTATCATCGAACTTACTTACACCTAGCACACGGCCCAAGGGAGATTCAAAAGAATTGCGAAGACTACTCGTAACGTCCCGTAGCGCAGGTAAATACTCAATATGGAAGGCCTGAAGATCACCAAAGCGAAGGGCTAAGCCAAGATCCTTATCCCATTCAACCGTAACAGGGTCGTCTGCACCACCACCAGTGAGCTCGTAATGATAGTCCTCTGATAGAGAAAGCCCCGCAGGATCACGATCTCCATTTGCGATCTCCTCACGTACCTCACGACGCGGCCTGAAACGGTAGTGAATACGCGCCAGATCTTCTTTTACCTCACAACCTCCAAATAATGCCGTGTCATTAATTGAATTCTTATAGCCTACAATTTCGACAGAAATGAGAACTTGGTTGGGTATCTCAAAATCTGCCTCCGCATGAATATCATGAGGAAGCAAGGCGCGGTAGGCAGAGGAAAGATTAGTGTCAAGAGCAAGCCGAAGTGCGTGTAGCAAATTGCTCTTTCCGGAGTTATTCTCTCCAATGACGCATGTCACTCCATTCTGGAGCTTTACATCAAGCAATGCGAAGTTGCGGAAGTTTCTGATGACGATACGTGAAAGGTACATAGCTTCAAACAATGAAATCTGAATGAATCGGAACGAGAAGCATCGAAAAAATCCTACAAGGAGTGTTATGAAACGCTATTCACTTCTTGCACGGAAGAACTCGGAAACGCTGCTCAATAGGTGAAAAAGCCAGAAAATGAGGACCCGATGATTGCAATGCAATGATCCATTAACGAATAAAAGGTAATCCTTTTATTGCCATTAGAGCTAAATAACCTTTTACTTGGGGCATTATTGCTTCTATAACCAAACTTAGAAACGACTTACAGGGATTTTTTAGCATTATACAAACCTGCCTTTAATAACCTTCAATTTATTCTGTAATTTCTTTTTAAATATTAGGTTAAATAATTATCACCCCACACAAAAGGTTACTTAGCTACCATTTTTAATACCCAGTATCATACTGATTTCAAAGCATCAGAAACAGAGGAAACAGGCTATCATTTTAAACATTGGCAGGGCATAAAGATAAGGAGTGGGAACAAAGTCACATGAGACTTCTGGGTCAGACAAGTCCTATGGAACCTATAAGACTTGTCTGACCCATTAGACCTATAAGAACAATTGGGCGAATACGACCCAATCCCGGCTTCACATAAACTCCTCGAAATAATCGAGGTCTTTGTGGAAGGTCTCCTCCAGCGCTGCGAGCGAAACGAACGCTGCAACCATGCAGATCACGCCAACGATGATTGCGCCGCCTTCGAGACCGAACTGGCCGCGCGTGAACTGGAACATCATCGTGATCGGCACCACCATGCCGCGCACGAGGTTCGGCACGGTGGTGGCGACCGTGGCCCGGAGGTTGGTGCCGAACTGTTCGGCGGCGACGGTCACGAAAATCGCCCAGTAACCGCCCGAAAATCCGAGTGCAAACGAAACCCAGTAGAAAGCGGTCGGCGTCGCTCCGCGCTGCATGAAATAGATCGCGATGGAAACGATGTTCAGCAAGAGGAACACCAGCACCGCCTGTTTGCGGCTCTTCAGCACCTGGCTCAACAGGCCGCTCGACAGGTCGCCGAAGACCAGACCGAGGTAGCAAAACATCACGGCGTTGCCCGCCGAGACCGCACCCTTGACACCGAGCGCCGTGGCAAATTCGGGCGAGAAGGTGATGAGCACGCCGACGACAAACCAGATCGGCACGCCGATAAGAATCGAGTTCAGGTAGCGGAAAAAGCGGTCTCGGCTGGTAAAGAGCGCCAGAAGGTTGCCCTTGCTCACGGCCGTTTTGTTCTCCATCATCTGGAACATCCCCGACTCCGAAACCTTGAACCGCGCCACCAGCAGCACGAGGCCGAGCGCACCGCCGATGAAAAAGGCCGTGCGCCAGTCGTAGTGCGTCGCCACCGCATTGGCAAGAATCGCGCCGGTCACGCCAATCGAGGCTACCAGCATCGTGCCGTAGCCACGCACCTTTGTATGCAGAATCTCCGAAACCAGCGTGATGCCAGCGCCAAGCTCACCGGCAAGCCCTACGCCCGCGATGAAGCGCAGCGCGGCGTACGCCTCCAGCGATCCGGCGAAACCGTTGGCGATGTTGGCCAGCGAGTAGATCAAGATCGAGCCGAACATGATCTTCAGCCGCCCCTTCACGTCACCCAGCCAGCCCCACAGAATACCGCCGAGAAGCATGCCGATCATCTGCATGTTGAGCAGAAAAACGCCGTAATCGATCAGTTCCTGCCCCTGCAAACCGAGCGCCTTGAGACTCGGCACACGCACGATGCTGAAGAGCACGAGATCGTAAATGTCGACGAAATAACCAAGGGCGGCCACGATGACCGGAAGACTGAAAACGTCGCGAATGCTCGCGCGGGATGAGTCCTGCATGGGGAAAAGGGATAAACAATTGACGAAACAGAATGGAAAATAAAATCTTTTCCGGGATATAATTCGATGTCAGAACATCCGGCAATCGACTGAATAATACCGTTTCATCCCAAAGATGGCGGTTCCGGCTTCGGCTAACCAAACGCAACGCCGTTTTGTTAACGCCCCGTATAAATTGTTATAAAAAAATATAGATTGTATTTGGTATTCATGCATGATGCATTCTGCCCCAGATCGGGAAACAAGCACCATCGGTAATCACAATTCAATGAGAACCATTTATCAACGAGTGGCACCAATCTATCTCAATGTCTGAAAATCTGCGCATATCGATGCCAACCCCTTTATTCGATACCTCCCTCTCTTCAGATGACCTGAACGCTTTTGACACCAGCCAGAAACCCGGAGCAACGAATTTCAACACCCTGGCGTCGGTCACTGAACTTTATGACGCTATTCCGGCCTCAATCATCATCATCGATGAACGGATGCGCCTGATCGGCTGGAACCGCTTTTCGCGCGACACCATCAACGGGCTGAGTGACAACGAAATGCCGGGTATCAACCCGATGAAGCGTGTGCACCCCGATGACCTCCCCGAAATGATCCGGAGAATGCGTAACGTCATCGACCTCGACATCGAACTGAGCGCCGAGTTCAGAATGTATCACAAAAGCGGGCCGCCCTACAAATGGGCGATGTGCCGGGGTAAACGGACCATCATTGAGGGGAAAACCTGCGTGGTGGCGGTCGTGACTGAAATCACCGATCTCAAGGAGGCTGAAGAGCAGCGCAAAAAGCTTCAGGAACAGCTCTTGCAGCTTCAGAAAATGGAGCTCGTCGGCCAGCTTGCCGGCGGCATCGCACACGATTTCAACAACGCGCTTGCAGCCATCATCGGCAACACGGAACTGGTGCTCAAAAAGCTCGACCCGGCCAACCCTGCCGTATCGAATATCACGGATATTCACACACTTGCGACACGCTCGGCGGACCTTACCCGCCAGTTGCTCGCCTTTGCGCGCAAGCAGGTGGCAATGCCTCGGGTGTTCAACCTGACCGAAGAGGTTTCGGACTGCCTTCGCCTGTACCAGCGGCTCATCGACAAGAACATCCATCTCGAATGGCATCTATGCGACGAGCCGATCCAGGTAAAGTTCGACCCCACACAGCTCGAACAGATTCTCTCCAACCTGCTCGTCAACGCACGTGACGCCATCGACGGCAGTGGATGCATCACGGTCAGATGCGAAGGCGCACGATTCGAGCCGACCGATGGCAAAACCTGCAATCCCAGGCTCTCACCAGGGGATTATGCAAGACTGTCGGTCACCGATAGCGGCTGCGGCATTGAAGCCTCCGTCTTGCCCCACATCTATGAACCGTTCTTCACCACCAAGGAGATCGGCAAAGGCACCGGACTCGGCCTTTCGTCGGTCTATGGCATCGTGAGGCAGAACAACGGTCATATCGAGTGCCATTCCGAACCCGGCAAGGGTACGACCTTCGATATCTGGCTCCCCCTGCATCAGGAATCGCAACAGAAAACGGACATCCCTGCTGACAAACCGCAAACTGAACTAAAGACAAAAGCGAAGATCATGGTGGTCGAGGACGAGCCCTACATCCTCAAACTGGTGCAGGATATTCTCGAAAGCCATGAATTCACGGTCTTCACGGCAACTGACGCTGACGAGTGCCTGCTCGCCGCCAAAACCCACGAGTACCGGATCGATCTGCTTGTAACCGACGTGGTACTGCCGACGATGAACGGCATCGAGCTGAGCCGGGTGCTCCAAAAGAAAAATCCGGCCATGAAATGCCTGTTCATGTCAGCCCATGCTCCGGATAACGTCAATGGTCAGAAAAAGCTCAGGGTTGGAGTGGATTTTATCCAGAAGCCGTTCGGCATCGACGAGTTTCTCCGTGCGATCGACCAGGTGCTGAACAGTGAGGTCGAAAAAATTTGAGGAGAACCGGACTCAGCGTGCCAGACGCTTAGTGGCGTTGACATGCTTCAGCACACCTGAAACATCCGCTTCCACCGCATGAGCACGGTCAAAGCGCTGCACCTTCGTCAGCGCGTTGGGAACCGCGATACACCGCAGGCCGGCGGCAACCGCCGAATCGAGGCCACGCTGTGAATCTTCTACCGCCAGACAGCGCTCCGGCTTGACGCCAAGCATCTCCATCGCTTTGAGATAGGGTTCGGGATGAGGTTTCGGGTTGCTGATTTCGTCATCGGTCACAATCACCTCGAAGTGTTCGAGCAATCCATTATTGCCATGCATCAGCAGCACCTTGTCGCGCGGGCTGCCGGTCACGATAGCGAGACGCACAGTCCCGGCAAGCGCCTCGATGGTTTCCCGCACCTTCGGCATAAGCGGCACGGAATGGCGCAAACGCTGGACAAACGCCTCATTGCGCCGGTCGAGCAGCGAAGGAATCAGCTCCGGCTCAAGGCCAAGTTCAGCGGCAATCTGATAGCTGTGTTTGGCATTCCCGAGGTACTCCATCCCCCAGTACTCCGCCTCGACCTGCAAACCGGCTTCGGCAAAAAAAGTCCGGGTCATCTCGAAAAACAGCGACTCACTGTCCACGAGCAATCCATCATTATCCCACAGAATGGCTTCGATCATAAAAATTCGTTACATCGTTGACAGTCACTTGAAACACCCCCGATACAGCCGCCAGAACCGCATCGCCACTTGGCGGATATCACGATCGGCGAAGAGCGCGAGCACTTGGCGTGGCGTCAGGCGCGGGTTGTTACGCATCAGTTCGTTGCGGTAGAGCAGACGCATGAGCGCGTCCATCGAAAGCGAAAAAGCAGCATCGACCACCTCGTCGAGGCGCACCACCGGGAACTTCGCCGGCTCGCTGGACGCAACCTTGCGCAGCTTCAGCACCCGCCGGTTGCCCTCCTGCTCGACGACGAAGTCGATCCGCTTGCCTGATGCCACGTGCGCGAGGCACACGCCGGTCGGCTCCTTGAGCGGCGGCGGGGGCGGCGTTCTGGTGTAGTCGAGCGCCGGATTGGTGCCGAGCCAGAGCTCGAACGCCTCGAAGACGATCTGCGAAGCCTCCTTGCGGTCAAGCGTTTTGTTGACCTTCAGCAGGAACACGAGCTGGAACAGGTCCTTCAGAAACGTCAGCAGCACGCCACGATTGTCGTCACGCTTGAGCACGGAGCGGTAGTCACAGAAGGCCACGTTGCAGTAGACCATCATGCGCATGATGTCGCGGTTCTCCATGTGCGCCGTACGGATCACCGGCACGAAGTTGTTGTACAGGTCCCAGTCGAACGAGGTGATGTTGTTCTCGCGGGCGTACTCGTCGAAAATCCGGGTGCCCGGATAGGGGGTCATCGCCATGAAGAGGGTCTGGCGCAGGCCGAGCGCGCGGGCGAACTTCGGGTAAGGCATCGTGTCCTCGACGCTCTCCGAATAGTGGCCGACGATGAAGTACCCCTCGGAGCCGACGCCGTACTGGTTGAGCAGATTGATCGCGGTCGTCACCTCGGCGAGCGAGTTCTCCTTGTTCATCAGTGCGAGCGTCTTCGGGTTCGGACTCTCGATGCCGAGACCCACCTTGCTCAGTCCGATCTTGCGCAGCTTCGGCAGAATGCGCTCGGCGCGGATCACATCCTTGGCCCGCGTCTCGGTGACGATCCGGAAGTTGGTCAGTCCGCGCTCGATCATCAGATCGCAGATCCGCTCCACGCGCCTGATGTTGGTCAGGAAGTTCGCGTCCCAGATTTTGAGCAGCTTCTTCTTTTTGCGGTCGTGCAGCTGGGTGATCTCTTCGACCACATTCTCCGCGCTCCGGCCCCGCCAGTGCTTGTGCATCTTGTCGTTTGCGCAGAACGAACACGTCCAGGGGCAACCGCGCGAGGTATAGATGGTGTCGATGGTGTAGTCGCCGCTCTTCTCCCCAAACCGCTTCGGGCGGAGCGAACGGAGCGGAAACCGGATCGAATCCACATCCTTGATAAGCTCGCGGATGCCGGTATGGACGAACGATCCATTCTCCTTCCAGACCAGACCTTTGACCTCGCGTGACGGACCTTTCTCGACAAGCTCGCGGAAGGTCGCCTCCCCCTCGCCGACCACAACCAGATCGACGCAGCCGAGATCGAGCACCTGCTCCGGGAGCGCGGTCGGATGAAACCCGCCCATCACCACCGTCACGCCGTGCTTTTTGGCGATCCTCGCCAGCCGTTCCGCATTGTTGAACGCGCCGGTCATCGAGGAGATGGCAACGAGGTCAAACCGCCGCGATTTCAGCAGCTTCTCGAAGCTCTCGAAAATCCCGTCGTTGTAATAGTTCTCCGGCATCGCCATGCTCTCGACGATGTCCTCCACGGCAGCAGCCAGATAGCAGACGCCGATGCAATCGCTGATATACCTCGGAAACGGCGTAACAATAGCCTGCGGAGCCTCGACAAAGCAGATGTTCCTGTAATACGCCATAAATCGGGATTGCTGGGAATTGGATTCAGATGTCCAAACGGGACAGGATGGTGATGCGATGAACCGCCGACTGGTGAATACACGCATGATGCTGGAATATACGCGATTTGGGTGATAAAGGACCAAGTCCCGCCAACATTACACCTCAGGCAGTAACCATCAGATGTCACCGTTCAGCAAACGGATAAACGCATGACCGAAATTTGCGATGCGGCGATGCCGACACAGTTATCTGCAAGAGCCAAAAATCCCTGTATTTTCATACATTAAAGGCGTAAGCAGTTTCGTCATGAGCTGTAAACACAAAGCTCTTGCAGGTAAACCATAGCCAAACAGAGCCATGATCAATTGCCGGAAAGGTAAAGCTCCTGTAAGCGAAAATGCGCCAACCTGTCCCCACTGTGGAGCGCCACAGCCTTACAAAGCTGTGTGGCACGGCTACGGGTTTTACTATCAATCCAGGCTGGCAATTTGCGGCGGGAATCTTTTGCATCAGCCAATTCGGCATTGGTTTGCTCTCACTCTCACAGATCACTGTAGCCTATCTGGCTATCGCCCGGATCGGATTTGTTATCGACCGCGACATCGGGCAAATCATTCTACGCCTTCCCTAGTCATCAAACCACTGCTTTAAATGAAAAAAATTTCCGGTTCAACCTTCTATTTCAAGAAAGTATTGCCAGGGATCTGGTTTGGATTTCTGAGCTTTTTTTTCGTCTCATCGCTTCTATCCGGAGCTGCAGAAAAAACACCAATGCTTATTGTAGTGCCAACGATCATGGCTGTATTCGGTTATTTCCTGTTCAAGATGCTGATGTGGGATCTGGTTGATGAGGTGTATGACCTGGGCAATGAACTGCTTTTCAGGAATAACGGCAGAGAACAGCGCGTAAACCTCAGGGATATAGTCAATATCGGCTACTCTCAAATGAGCAGCTCCCCTGAACGGATCGTGGTAACGGTCAGAAACGAAGGCCCGCTTGGCAAAGAACTGGCTTTTAATCCCCCAACCCGCTTGTTCACTTTTTCCAAAAACCCTCTTGTACAGGAGTTGATTGAGCGGGTTGACCGTGCACGAAACACCAAATAAAAGAAACACAACGCTCGCAACTCCATAGTTTAGGTGTGCGATTCACAGTGATCGATTCAGCAACGTCAGGAGCGAGACAAATAGTGTTGAATCAAGGCTGATGAGTATTTCAGGGTTGAAACGTTACTTTACAGGCATTGCATCGAACTCTATCGGAACCCTGCATCTCACTTTTTATGAACGCCCTCAACCGTCATTTTCTCCTTTTTGCGTTATCTGCCTCCTTTATCGCCCTCCTGTTTCCACCTTTGTTCACCTGGGTCAAACCGTTGATCGCACCGCTTCTCGCACTGATCATGTTCGGCATGGGCACGACGATCAGCACGGGAGATTTCAGGGATGTCTGGCGGAAAAGAAAAGTCGTCCTGCTTGCCGCAGTTGCTCAGTACACCATCATGCCGGGACTGGCGGTGCTGATCGGCAAGCTGTTGCAGCTCCCTGAAGAGTTGATGATCGGCATGGTGCTTGTCGGCAGCTGCCCGGGCGGAACGGCATCCAACGTCATCGTCTACCTGTCGAAAGGCAACGTTCCCCTTTCGGTGACCATGACCATGGTTTCAACAATGCTGGCCCCTTTGCTCACCCCTACGATCATCTATCTGCTGCTCCAGAGGTCGATCGATGTTTCGTTCAGCGAGCTCTTTCTCTCGGTTTTTCAGCTCGTTATGCTCCCGCTTCTGGCCGGTCTGCTGGTTCGCCACTTTTTCGCGAAACAGACAGCGCGGCTCGAAACCGTTCTGCCTTCGATTTCCGTCATTGCTATCACCCTCATTATCGCCTGCGTGATGGCGCTGAACGCAGAACGTGTGCTCGCTTTTCCGGTGGCGGTGATGGCTGCCGTTGTGCTGCATAACCTCGGTGGTCTTGCTGCCGGCTATGCCGTGGCGACCGTCGCCAGATGTGATGTGATTGACAGACGCACCATCGCCATAGAGATCGGAATGCAGAATTCGGGACTGGGCGTGACGCTGGCCAACCAGTTCTTCCAGCCACTTGCTGCGCTGCCAGGCGCGCTCTTCAGCCTCTGGCACAACCTGTCGGGCATCGCGCTTGCCCGCCACTGGAGCAGAAAAGCGACGTTTGTAGAAAGCGAGGCGTAACAAAAAAAGCTGCCCCGGCAAACAACACCGGAGCAGCTTCGATAAACTGGCTCTCTAAAAAATCCTCCTCAGTTTCCGGCCATCATGGCTTCAACATCCTCTTCAACCTTACCAATCGGCTTGAGATCGAACGTCTGCACCAGTGCGGTAGCGATGTTCGGGGTGAGGAACTCGGGCAGTGTTGGACCGAGCCGGATGCCTTTGACTCCGAGGTAGAGCAGGGCGAGCAGCACGGTGACCGCTTTCTGTTCGTACCAGGCGATGTCGTAGGAGATCGGCAGGTCGTTGATGTTCTCCAGTCCAAACACCTCCTGAAGTTTCATGGCGATGACAGCCAGCGAGTAGCTGTCGTTGCACTGACCGGCGTCGAGCACGCGCGGGATGCCGCCGATGTCGCCGAGCGCGAGCTTGTTGTAGCGGTACTTGGCGCATCCGGCGGTCAGGATGACCGTGTCCTTCGGAAGGGTTTCAGCCACGTCGGTGTAGTACTGGCGCGAGTTGTGGCGTCCATCGCAACCTGCCATCACCACGAAGCGCTTGATCGCGCCCGACTTGACCGCATCGACCACCTTGTCGGCAAGCGCCAGTACCTGGGTGTGAGCGAAGCCACCGACGATTTCGCCGTTCTCGATCTCGACCGGAGCCTTGCAGGTTTTGGCCAGCTCGATGATCTCCGAAAAGTCCTTGCTGCCGCCTTCGGGACGCGCCGGAATGTGCTTCAGGCCGGGATAGCCCGCCATGCCGGTGGTGAACATGCGACCGCGATAGGACTCACGCACCGGCACGATGCAGTTGGTGGTCATGAGGATCGGGCCGTTGAAGCTCTCGAACTCGCGATCCTGCGACCACCACGAGTTGCCGTAGTTGCCGACGAAATGGTCGTACTTCTTGAAGGCCGGGTAGTAGTGCGCGGGCAGCATTTCGCAGTGGGTATAGACGTCCACGCCGGTGCCTTCGGTCTGTTTGAGCAGGTCTTCCATATCGCGCAGGTCGTGGCCGGAGATAAGGATGCCGGGACGGGTGCCGACGCCGGTTTTGACCGTGGTGATCTCCGGGTTGCCGTAGGTTTCGGTGTTCGCCTTGTCGAGCAGGGCCATCGCCTTGACGGCGGTCGCGCCGCACTCCATCACGAGACCGAGCAGCTCGTCGGCCAGCAGCTCTTTCGCGAGAGCAGAGAGGCCCTTGACGTAGAAAGCATAGATGTCGTCATCGTTGTAGCCGAGCACGGCGGCGTGGTCGGCGTAGGCGGCGAGGCCCTTGATACCGTAGAGCAAAAGGCTCTTGAGGGAGCGAAGATCAGGGTCTGCGCTCAGGCTGTCGATGCTGCACGCCATCGCCTTGCCGAGGAACTCCTCGCGCGTGCTGCCGCTCCAGGTCGCGGCGTCATGCGCCGGAGTCTTTCCGGTGAGCGCTTTGATCTCATCGCGCATGGCGAGCGCCCGTCTGATCTGCTCGACGATAGCCTCGTCATCGAAGTTGGTGTTGGTGACGGTCACGAAGAGGCACTCGCTGATGAAGCGTCCGTACTTCCGGTCAAGCGGCTGCGAAAGCGCTTCGGCGCAAAGGGCGATGCCCTCGGCGGCGTAAACGAGCGTGTCCTGAAGCGCGGCGGTCATCTCATCCTTGCCGCACACGCCACGGACGTTACAGCCCGTTCCCTTAATGCTCTCCTGGCATTGATCGCAATGCATACTCATGCTATGATCTCCTTGTTGTTCTGTTGTTTGTTCAAGTCCGGCGACAGGATGCGAGCCAGCCGTCTGTCGGCTGCACCGCCCTCCCTGTCACCAATTTTTTCTTTGACCAGCGCCCGCTGCAACAGGGCTGATTTCACGATGGCCTTCCGGGGCCGAGCCTCAATCACCGCGCTGAAATCCTCGATTGCGCCTGCATAGTCACCGGTCTCGACGCGGATCATCCCCCGGTTGCCCCACGCGGTGATCCGTTCGCGAAACCGCAGGCCAAGTTTGATCGCCATGCTGAAATCGGCCAGCGCTCCTTCCCGATCGCCCGATGCATTCCGCACAGCCGCCCGGCTGGCCCAGGCCTGGGCGTTGACCGGATCGGCCTCGATCTGGCGGGTGATCTCCTCTTCAGAGCCGCGCCACTCCCCAAGTGCGTCCTTCAGCATGTCACACCCACTCCTCGCTCAGGGTGTCGCCCTGCACGCCGATAACAATCTTTTTAACCGGAACCTTGCGCGAGGCTCTCCGCGACGCCTCCTCGACAATCGAAAGCAAGCCGCCGCAGCACGGCACCTCCATGATCGCTACGGTAATGGTGTTGATGTGCGCATGATCGATCATGGCTGCGAGCTTCTCCACGTAAACATCGAGGCCGCTGTCAAGCTTCGGGCAGGCGACCGCGAGTGTCTTGCCGCGCAGAAGCCTGTTGTGAAAATCACCTGCCGCAAATGCCACGCAGTCGGCCGCGAGAAGCAGGTCGGAACCCTCGAAATAGGGTGCGATCGGCGAAACCAGATGCAACTGCACCGGCCACTGGCGGAGCTCGCTGGGCGCATGAACCGCACCAGCAACCGGCGCCGCCGGTGACGCCTGCGCGCTCCCGTTCGGTGAACGGAAATCCATCATTTTGCTGCCGGGGCATCCGCCACCGTGATGCACATATGCAGGATGGGCGGCGGCAACGGGCTGCCCAAGCGGGTTCGGAATCCCCTGCTCTTCGAGATATGCCAGCGCTTCACGCAGGTAATCTTTGGCGCCATGATCGCGCAGGTGGCGCAGGTGCGCCGCGATGACGTTCGGCCCGGCCTTCACGATGCTTTCGGCCATCACGCGGCGCTCGTCATACGGCTCGGCCTCGCGCGTTTCGACCCGCATCGCGCCGGTCGGACAGTGCCCGATGCACGCGCCAAGACCGTCGCAGAACAGGTCGCTCACCAGCCGCGCCTTGCCGTCGATCACCTGAAGCGCGCCTTCCGGGCACGCCGGAATGCAGTCACCGCAACCGGTGCATTTTCTTTCATCTATGGTTATGATCTGCCGTTTCATACTGTCTCCTGTTGTTCTGTCTGTCTGGTTTTATTCATCGCTTCCACCGCCTTCAGATCGTCGATCAGCTTGCCAATGGTCACTTGCGAGAACTCGTTATTCACCATTTTTTCGATGCGCATGATCTCATGGCGCAAGACACAGTTGGCGCGATTCGAGCAAAGCTGCTTGCGGAACATGCACTCCGAGAGCTGCACCTTGCCCTGAAAGATTTCGATCACCTCGGCCACGGCGATCAGACCAGGCTCCTTTGCCAGCCTCACGCCGCCGCCAGCGCCCTCTTTGGACTCGACCAGCCCGCTGCGGATCAGCTCCTGCAAGATGCGCCGCAGGAACTGGTAGGGAATCGCCTGTTCGTCGGAGATCACCTTCGCCGAAACCCATCCATCGGATTTCATGCCGAGAGAGATCAGTGCCCGGACGGCGTAGTCTGTTTCTTTGTTGAGTACTTTCATAATTGTCTGATTTCTGATACCAATTTAGTATCAGTTAATAGAAATGCAAACAGAAATGGAAAAATTCCTGTCCGATTCTTTTTCCTGAAAAAATTTTCGATGCCCGACAAGGATTCCGAACGGCTTCGATTTCCGGGCAGGGCGGTGTATATTTTTAACTGGTTGCTCGCTCCTGGGCAAACCTGAAACTTGTAGAAGCCCCTCTCTTTTCTTTCACACGGCCAGCGTCACAGGCCACAAATCGGAACACCATGCTTCAACTGGAGACAGCCGGATACAAAACGCTCGACCAGCTTCGCTCACGAGGCGAGTTCCCGCCGCGATGGTCGAAGATCGAAGAGCTTGAGCGGCTCACCGACAGCTTCATGGAGCGCTTCCGGCAGGAGCGCTTCGAGGTGTCGAAGGAGCTGGGGCCGGGATTCGTCTTCTCCGAACTGATCGAGCAGATGGTCAGAACCAGCGAACGCGAACACATGGATGACGAAACGAAGCCTGACGGCGAGCGGCTCGAATCGGTCAGGGCACTCGACCGGATGAACCGGATGACACTCGCGTACGAGCATCAGTGCGACCTGCTCATGCCGCTCATCGGGGAACTTGGGCGCGCCAGAAAACCGGTGAGCATTCTCGAACTGGCCGCCGGATCGGGCGGGCTGACTTTCGCACTCGCCGAACGGGCGCGGAAGGCGGGCATCGAGGTCAGGATCATCGCCTCGGACATCGTGCCAGCAATGATTGACGAAGGCAACCGGCAGGCAACAGAGCGAAACCTTCCCGTGAGCTTCCGGCTGCTGAACGCGTTCGACTTCGAGGGAGTCGAACCCGGCTCGGTCGATCTGGTGCTCATTTCGCAAAGCCTGCACCACTTCACGCCCGGCCAGCTCGCGCTCATGATCGCCCAGGCGAAACGGCACGGTGCATCGGCGTTCGTGGGCCTCGACGGTTTCCGCAGCCTGCTGCTCATCGGCGGCGTACCGCTGGTGGCCGGTCTTCAGGGCATCGGCGAGTTCACGCTCGACGGACTGACCTCGGCCCGGAAATTCTATTCCGGAATTGAACTCGACATTATCGCTGCCATCGCCACGGGCAAAGAAGCACATCAGGTGAGCTGCTCCTGGCCGATGACCGTGCTGCATGTACCGCTGAAGCCGCCCACCGGGCCATGATTGGTAAAGCGAAGTAAAGGTTTTACTTTCATGTTATCGAACAGCTGACTTTTTCCCGGTCACAACTCACAAAAGGAGAACTTGTCCATGAAAATCGGCAAAGTATTGACAGTGGTTCTGGTCGTTCTTATTCTGATTCAGCTCATCCCCGGACCAAGCCACGAAAATCCACCGGTCACCGGCACACCCAAATGGGACAGCCCCCGGACGGAGGAACTGTTCAAGCGATCCTGCGCCAACTGCCACTCCAACGAAACCATCTGGCCCTGGTACAGCACCATCGCCCCGCTGTCGTGGATCATCAACCTCGACGTCAGTGTAGGCCGGTCGAAATTCAACGTCTCCGAATGGGGACGGCCCGGCAAAAACGATGGCGATGAAGCTGCCGGCGAACTCAGGCACGGCAAGATGCCGCCATGGTTTTACATGCCAGCGCATCCCGAGGCGAAGCTGACCGCCGCTGAGAAGGATGAACTGGTCAAGGGCTTGGCGGCAACCTTCGGCGACGAAAGTGCGGAAAAAGAAAAGAAAGAAGAGAAATAACACCGACACGGCACTTTCATGACAGCCGGGTTGCGTGACGGTAACCCGGCATGAACGCTCCGGAGGCAATAATCCGGAAGCTTGTGCTATTTGCAAAATGACAAGGGCGTCAACCCCTATGACCAATGCCTGATTTTTCGTACGAAGAAACGAAGCTTACGACCGGCAGACACTATCCGATCCATCTTCTTCTTTTTGTCGCAACCCTGTTCACCACGACCTGGGCCGGAGCGATCTGGACAGGTATCCCCCCTTTCACGGCAAACAAGGCCGGATTTATCGAAGCACTCAAAACGGGTGTACCGTTTTCGCTCGCCCTGCTCGCATTCCTGACCGTGCACGAGTTCGGCCACTTTTTCGCCACCGTGAAACATCGAATCCGCGCCACGCTGCCCTACTACATTCCACTGCCGCCGCTGCCATTTCTCATGAGCATCGGCACCCTTGGCGCGATCATCCGCATCAAGGAGCCGATCCGGAGCCGCCGGGCGCTCTTCGATATTGGCGCGGCGGGTCCGCTCGCCGGATTCACCGTCGCGCTCGGTCTGCTCATCTACGGCTTCCTGCACCTGCCGCCTGCTGAGTACATCTATGCGATCCATCCGGACTACCGGGCAATGGGTGGCATTCCGCCCGCGCCAGCGGACACGTTGTATCTCGGCAAAAATCTGCTCTTCATCCTGCTCGATGCGCTGATCCAGCCGAAGGGACTGCCGCCGATGTATGAACTCTACCACTACCCGTTTCTTTTCGCCGGATGGCTCGCCTGTTTCGTCACTGCACTGAACCTCCTGCCCGTCGGCCAGCTCGATGGCGGGCACGTCATCTACGCCATGTTCGGCAGCGAGGGACACCGGAAAATCTCGAAGTTCTTCCTCGCGTTTATCACCGTCATCGGCGCGCCGTCGTTCATCCTCGGCGTACTCGAACTGATCAATCCGGCACTTGTTTTTCCTGTGCCGGAACTGCTGCTCCGCTGGTCATGGCCGGGCTGGATCATCTGGGCCATCATCCTTCGCCGCTTCCTCGGCACGAAGCACCCACAGGCGGGCAGCGACCGACCGCTCTCGAAAAGGCGCATGATGACCGGATGGCTCTGCATCGCCGTTTTCATCCTGACCTTCACGCCAGTGCCATTCGCAATCAGTTGAGCTTTTCGTGATGAAACAGAATCTTAGAGATCAAAGCCGTTACCGTCTGAACTGCGCTGGTGCAATGCTCGACCTGTCGACACGTCCGGCCATCATGGGCATCGTCAACCTCACCCCCGATTCGTTCTTCGACGGCGGCAGCTACTGCAGCGCCGGAGAGGCGGTACAGCTCGAACACGCCCTCGAATCGGCAATGGCGATGGCGCGGGCGGGCGCGGAGATCATCGACGTGGGCGGCGAATCGACCCGCCCTGGCTCGGCACCGGTCAGCGCAGAGGAGGAGATACGGCGAACCATTCCCTTCATCGAGCTTTTACGAAGGCATAGCGATGTGCTGATCTCTATCGACACCTGGAAGTCAGAAGTTGCCGCCAAAGCGCTGCGGGCCGGAGTGAACATCGTCAACGACATTTCAGGCTTCAGCTTCGATCCGAAAATGCCGGAGGTGTGCGCCCGCCACCACTGTGGCGTGGTGCTGATGCACACGCCCGCTAAACCGGACGCGCTTCGCTGGAGCTATAACACCAGCGCGGAGACGGAAGAGGTGATGAACCGCGTGACCACCTTCCTGAGCCGTTCGATAGCTATCGCCAGAGAACACGGCATCGAGTCAATCATCGTCGATCCCGGCATCGGCTTCGGCAAAACCGTCGAGGAGAACTACCGACTGCTGGCGCGGCTCGAAGAGCTGCACGAACTCGGCTGCCCGGTGCTCGCCGGAATGTCGCGAAAGTCGTTCCTCGGCCAGGCGATCAGGCGGCCCGGAGAAGAGACGCCGCCACCTTCGGAGCGGCTCTTCGCCACCATCAGCGCAAACACCATCGCGCTGATGAACGGCGCAGACATCCTGCGCGTGCACGACGTCGAAGCCGCCGTCGAAACCCGCGCTGTAGTGCTCGCAACCCGCAGCGCATCAGGCGGCATGGCGTAACCGCTTCGTTGCCCGATTCGTCGATTTTTTGTTAACTTTCCATCCGGCAACGGCGTTCGCGCGGACACCGTTGCTCTTTCAGAGACCGCTAACCCCCCATCCATGTACCTGTCGAAAATCGAGCTTTTCGGCTTTAAAAGCTTTGCGCATAAGGTCAGGATCCATTTCGACAAAGGACTGACGGCCATCGTCGGCCCGAACGGGTGCGGCAAGACCAACGTCGTTGACGCCATCCGCTGGGTACTCGGCGAGCAGAAATCGATGCTCCTCAGGTCGCCAAAGATGGAGAGCATTATCTTCAACGGCACCAAGCGCCTCAAACCCCACAGTTTTACAGAGGTCTCCATCACCATCGAGAACACACGCAACGTCCTGCCGACCGAGTACACCGAGGTCACGGTGACACGCCGCCTCTACCGTAACGGCGACAGCGACTACCTGCTCAACATGGTGCCCTGCCGCCTCAAGGACATCCTCGACCTCTTCGCCGACACCGGCATGGGCAGCGACGCCTACTCGGTCATCGAGCTGAAGATGATCGAGGAGATCATCAGCAACAAGAGCGAGGAGCGACTCCGGCTTTTCGAGGAGGCCGCGGGAATCACACGCTACAAGCAGCGACGCAAGCAGACCTTCCGCCAGCTCGAAAGCGCCAGCCGCGACCTGGCCCGCGTGGATGATGTGCTGGCCGAGGTGGAAAAGAAGGTGCGCAGCCTCCGCCTGCAGGTGCGCAAAGCCGAGCGGCTGAAGGAGATCAGGGAGGAGCTGCGGACACTCGACCTCACGCTCTCGGCCATCTCGATGGACGAGCATTTGCAGAAACTCCGTCCGCTGCTCGATTCCATCAGCGCCGAGGAGCGTCAGAGCCACGAGCTGTCGGCCACCATCGCCAAACTCGACAGCGCGCATCAGGAGTCCGAACTGCGCCAGCTTGAACTCGAACGAAAGCTCGCCGACGACCAGAAAGAGCTGAACGCCTCCAACCAGCTCGCGCACACGCTTGAAAAGCAGCTCTTGCAGCACGAGGAGAAACAGAAAAACCTGCTGCAAACCATCGAACGCCTGAACTATTCGATAGCCGACAAGGGCCGCAAGCGGCTCGAACAGGAGGCGTTGTCGAAGGAGCTTTCGGAGAAGCAGACGCCGCTGGAGGAGGCGTGCGCCGCACAACTTGCCGGATTCGAGCGGCTGAAGAAGCAGGAGGTAGAGTTGAACTCGGCGCTCGACGCCAGCCGTCAGGCGCTGCAATCGGAGCGGCGCGCCGTGGCCGAACTCCAGAAATCGCTCAACGCGCTGAACCTGACCCGCCAGTCGCTCCGCACCCGCAAGGAGCATCTCGAAGGTTCGGTGCAGCGCCTCGACCAGCGCAAGCGCGATCTGGAACGCTCGATGGAGCAGTCAGAGCCGGAACGCTGCCGCACGTCAGAGGCGATCGAGGAGAAAAAAATCGCCCTCGAAGAGCTGAAAAAAGAGGAGGAGCGCCTCGTCGCGCTCAAGGCAAGTATCACGGAGCAGGGCGAAAAACGCAAGGAGGAGCTGCTTTCGCTCAAGGGAGAGCACAACCATCTGAACAACCGGATTGCGCTCTGCAACTCGATTCTCGAAAAGTTCGAGGGGCTGCCGGAGGGCGTGGCCTTCCTCGAAAAGCAGCGGGCGGGAAAACCCGGCCTCGGCTGCCTCTCCGACCTGATCTCCGTGCGAGAGGACGACAAGAAAGCAATCAACGCAGCCCTCGGCGAGAGCCTCGGCTACTACCTCTGCCGAAACCTTGAAGAGGCCAGACTCGCCGTATCGAGCCTTACAAAAGCTGACAAGGGCAAGGTGCACTTTCTGATTCTCGACCTCATCGACGGCGGCACGGAGATTGACTACGCAGGAATCAAGGGAGCGCGCCGAGCCATCGATCTGGTCGAGAGCCCCGCAGAGCTGTCGAAAGCCTTGAATTTGCTGTTGCAGCACAGCTACGTTGTGGCTGATCTCGACGCTGCCGAGCAGCTGGCGGAGAAGCGCCCGGAGGCGCTTTTCATCACCGAAAAGGGCGAAAAGTTCACCCGCCGTGGTGTGCTTTACGGTGGCAGCGCGAAGGGCGGCGAGAGCGTCAGACTTGGCAAAAAAGCCGAGCGCGACCGCCTGCAGAAGCAGATGACCGGCATGGCGGCAACCATCGCCGAGGCGGAAAACGCGCTTGCCGCGCTCCGCAAAGAGTTCAGCGCCATCGACACAGAGCGCGTGAAACGCGCCGCAGCATCGATCAGTCAGGAGATTTCAGTGTTCGAAAAGCGCCTCGCACGGCTCGAAGCCGAGGAACGCTCCGGCGCGGATCAGATCGCCCACGCCGACCGGGAGCGGACCGCGCTGATCGCCTCCATGCAGAGCGTGCTCGACGAACTTGAGCAAACACAGCCCGAAACCCTGCGCATCGAAGCGGAGATCGAAGCCGGTCAGCAAAAAGTAAACGTCATGCAGGAGGAGCTTTCCGCCGGGGAGAGTCGCAGCCGGGCGTTGCACGCAGAACTTCAGGCGCAGCAGGGGCGCTACCGCGACGCGCAGCTCGATCTCGAAAAACACGGATTCCGCGCGAGCGCCTGCCAGCAGACAATCGTCACGCTCAGCGATGAGATCGAGGGAATGCAGCGCCAGATTGCGCGGGCAGAAAAAGAGGTTGCCGAACTCGGCCAGTCAATCGCCCAGGCGACGGCTGAGCACGAAAAGGCCGTGGTCGTCTCGGCCCGCCAGCAGGAGGCACTCAACGAGCTCGAAACAACCTGCCGCGACCTTCAGGCGCGCAACCACGACACCCTCTCGAACCTGCGCGATCTGCGCCGCAAGCACGACCTTTCGCAGCAGATGCTCGCCGAGTTCGGCAACCGCAAGGCAAAGCTCGAACAGGAGATCGCCCACTTGCAGGCCACGGTGATGGAGCGTTACAGCGTCGAGCTGGAAATGATGCCCGCCCACGCGCCGGAGGGCTTCGACGTCGCCACCTCGCGCGAGCGCCTCGCCTACCTGCAAAAGCAGCGGGAGCAGTTCGGAGGCGTCAACGAGCTGGCACTGGAGGAGTACGAAAGCGAAAAGGAGCGGCTCGACTTTCTGACCTCCCAGAAGGAAGACCTCGTCAACGCCGAAGCGCAGCTCCGGGAAACCATCGAGGAGATCAACCGCACGGCGCTCGAAAAATTCGAAGAGACCTTCGTGGAGGTCAGAAAAAATTTCATCCGGATTTTCCACGACCTGTTCGACCCCGAAGACGAGGTCGATCTTCTGATCCATTCGGATGAAGACCCGCTCGAAGCGCACATCCAGATCGTCGCCAAACCGCGCGGTAAAAAGCCGCTCGCCATCGAGCAGCTCAGTGGCGGCGAGAAGGCGCTGACGGCGCTCTCGCTGCTTTTCGCGATCTACCTCGTCAAGCCGAGCCCTTTCTGCATCCTCGACGAAGTCGATGCTCCGCTCGACGACGCCAACGTCGGAAGATTCGTGAAACTCCTGAAAAAATTTGAGAATAACACCCAATTTATTATCGTTACGCACAACAAAAAGAGCATGGCATCCTGCCAGGCGCTCTACGGCGTCACGATGGAAGAGGAAGGAGTGTCGAAACTCATTCCGGTGAAGATTGAAAAAGCTCGTTCTGAAGAAGAGTCTGTAGCCTGAAGATAATGTACCGCAAACTTGTTCTGTTTGACATCGATGGAACCCTGCTGAAGGTCGGCGCCATGAACCGGCGCGTTCTGGCAGACGCACTGCTCGAGGTGTACGGCACCGAGGGCAGCACCGACACGCACGACTTCTCCGGCAAGATGGACAGTGCCATCATCTACGAGGTGCTTACAAACGGGGGGCTCGGCAAGGAGGAGATCGCCGGAAAGTTCGATCAGGCAAAAGCGGCCTACATCGCGCTCTTCCGGGAACGCGCACAGCCATCGGACATCACGCTGCTCGAAGGGGTTCGCGAACTGCTCGACGCGCTCTCGTCCCGTTCCGACATTCTGCTCGGCCTCCTGACCGGCAACTTCGAGGCCTCCGGACGCCACAAACTCAAACTCCCCGGCATCGATCACTATTTCCCGTTCGGCGCATTCGCCGACGACGCCCTCGACCGCAACGAGCTTCCCCGCATCGCCCACGAACGGGCACGCAGCATCACCGGCAAAAACTTTTCATCCTCCGAAATCGTTATCATCGGCGACACCGAGCACGACATTCGCTGCGCCAAGGCGCTCGACGCACGCTCCATCGCCGTGGCGACGGGCAACTTTTCCATGCAGGAACTCTCCCGGCACCAGCCCGGAGCGCTGTTCCAGAATTTTGCAAAGACCGGTGAAGTCATCACCGAGATCCTTACACCACAACTCTCTTAATACCGCATCATGAAAACCTACAGACGGCAAATCCGGGAAAAAATTCTTCAGGCGCTCTACACGCTTGAACTCCGGGATGTCGATACCGATTCAGCGGCAAACTGGCTCCTGACCAAAGAGATCATGGACGATCCCAACGCGATGAAATTCTTCAACCACCTGATGCAGAGCATCGTCAGGAACCGCGAAGAGATCGACCGATACATCGCCAAGCACACCTTCAACTGGGACATGAGCCGTATCGCGATCATCGACAAGAATATCCTGCGCATGGCGCTCGCCGAGATTCTCTACTGCGAGGATATTCCGCCGAAGGTGTCGATCAACGAAGCCATCGAGATCGCCAAGAAGTTCAGCAGCACCGACAAAAGCAGCAAGTTCGTCAACGGCATTCTCGACGCCATCTTCAACGACATGAAGGCTGAAGGACGGATCAAAAAGTGCGGACGAGGCCTGATCGACCACTCCGAACAGAAGATGCAGAAAACGGAAAACAACCGGTAACCAGCTCTTTCAACAACGATGACCACTTCCGTGAGCGAAAAGATCGCCTTTATCGAAAAGGCGCTGTCGGCGGTCTGGCCGAACCCGAAAAGCGAGCTGAACTTCGAAAGCCCTTTTCAGTTGCTGGTCGCCACCATCATGGCCGCGCAGGCCACGGACAAAAAGGTCAACGAACTCACCGTCGTACTCTTCAAAGCCGCGCCTGACGCCGCGAGCATGAGCCGGATGGATGTGGAGGATATCAGGACGATTATCCGCCCGATCAACTACTACAACAACAAGGCGAAAAATATTCTCGCCATGAGCCAGCGCCTCGTCGATGAGTTCGGCGGCGAGGTTCCTGCGTCACGCGAAGCACTGGAAAGCCTGCCGGGTGTGGGCAGAAAAACCGCCAACGTGGTGCTCGGCAACGCTTTCGGCATCCCCGCCATGCCGGTGGACACTCACGTCCACCGCGTCTCGAGCCGCATTGGCCTCTGCAAAACCTCGAAGCCTGAAGAGACCGAAGAGGCGCTGGTCAAAGTCATTCCCGAAGAAAAGCTGATCGACTTCCACCACTACCTGCTGCTGCACGGCCGCTACACCTGCAAAGCAAAAAAGCCCGAATGCGCGAACTGCGCGATTCGGGAAATCTGCGAATGGCCTGAAAAAACTTTGTAAGAGAAGGGCAACATAGGCGAAGAGAAGAGCATTCTTCTGAAAATCACTCTTCTCTTCATCCTTCAGGCTCACCTCTTCTTACGGCAGTTCTATCTTTTTATCCACCGCATACATCCACTCGCACTCGGGCCTGCCTCTTGTTCCGGCCCAGAGTTCGACCGTGATACCCTGATTGGCAGAAGCTATGGAAGTGAAAATTTCAATCTGGTAGTAGAGTTCGTCGAGAAAATCAGCCCATGCCGCATCGAGCGGATTTTCGGAGCTGGCGTACTCTGCGGCCGGTTCGATAGCCGAGCTGCCGGTGGCAAACCAGTCCGACAGGCAGAGATAGCTGTCCGGCATGAGGCAACCGCCCCGGAAGGTGCCGCGTGGATGCTTCACGCCGGGAATCTCCACCCAGAATTCAAGCCGGGCGTCAGGCGTGAGCTGGCCGTCTCCGGCAAGCTTTTCGAGCAGCTGGATGACGGTCTCTCTGACAAGTGTCTTGCTCGCATCGGAAAGTTCGAGCAGTTTGAAATTCGGCGTGTGGTCTCTCATGGTGGAAAGCTGTTGGCGGTTGCTTAAGATGAGTTCCAGTATCAATATACAGCTCAAGCCGTTGCGCTTCAACCTTCGATGCGCTTATTAACCCGGCTATTACAATTGTCAAACAATTGCCCCGGACTTTAGTCCGGGGTTTATGGATAACACAAAATAAATCAGGGCTTTAGCCCCATTTCTTCTTTTAGGGATGAGTTGCTGAATCAATATTCCGGAATGATGATCTCCGCCGGGCGGACGCCGCGCAAGGCATTGCAGACGAGCACCATGTCGGTGCGGCGCAGCTCGTCGAGAGTAAACGCCCGTTCGGTGAGCCACGGGCGGGAGCGCAGGAGGTAGCGGCGGAAAACGCCATTGAGCAGTCCGCACGACTCCGGCGGCGTCAGCCAGCGTCCGCCGATGCGGGCAATGATGTTGCTGATCGCGCCTTCGGTGACTTCACCGCGCTCGTTCAGGAACAGCACCTCGTCGAATCCTTTTCCCTGAGCCGCGCAAAATGCACTGTCGTAGCGTTCGCGAGCGACAGTCTTGTGCCGGAGCAGCGGATCGCACGAATCGACCCGCTCGGCGGCGATGCAGACCCGGACGGGCTTGCCGGATGCATCGAAATCGAACGGCTCCGAAGTTATCAAAATCCCGCCGTCGTGAGAAAGTGTGAGCCGCACGCGATGCCTGCCGCCGTTTTCCCTCAACTCGCGTTCCTTGGCAGACAGCGCATCGGCGATAGCGGCGCGGTCGAACGTAAATCCAAGCGCCGAGGCGGACGTGGTAAGCCGGTCGAAATGGTCGTCGAGCAGCAGAAACTCCCCGCCGTTCCACTGCATCGTCTCGAAAATTCCCGGAACTGACGGATCAACGGGCGGTACGAGATCGGAGAGAATCCGGGTCTTGAGCATACATTCGCGAAACTCCGCGTGGGGGTCGGAGTCCCAGACGATGCCGCTGCCCGTGCCATACACGCCGCTCCGCCCTTGCAGTTCGATGGTGCGAATCGCCACGTTGAAGGCCATCCGGCCTTCGGGAAGCATGAAGCCGACCGCACCGGTGTAGACGCCGCGCGGGCTTTTCTCCAGCTCGCGGATGAGCTGCATCGCCCGCACCTTCGGCGCGCCGGTCACGGAGCCGGAGGGAAACAGCGCCCGAAAAAGATCGTGCAACCGGGTCGCCGGACGAAGCTCGCCACGCACGCTTGAAACCATCTGGTGCAGCGTCGGATAGGTCTGCGTCTCGAACAGCCCGGAGGCCTGCACCGAGCCGGTCGCGCAGATGCGCCCCAGGTCGTTGCGCAACAGATCGACGATCATCAGGTTCTCCGCGCGGTTCTTCTCACACTTTGCCAACCCCGCTTTTTCGGCGAGGTCTTCGTCGGGGCGTTCGCGGCGCGGCGCGGTGCCCTTCATCGGCATGGTTTCGATCAAGCGACCATCGCTGGCGAAAAAGAGTTCGGGGGAAAAGGAAAGAATCTGACGGTCGCCGGTGTTGAGGAAGGCCGACCACGGCGAGGGCTGGCGGCGTTTCATCGCGACGTAAAGCGCTTCGACTGCGCCGTCGAGGCTGAAGCGGCAGCGCCCGGTGAAGTTTGCCTGATAGACGTTGCCCGCCGCGATCTCCGCCCGCAGTCTGTCGATGCACTCGCAATACTCCGCTTCGCCGAACTCGAACTCGAATCCGCTGACCGCGCAACTCCGGGGCGTGGCGGCAGCATCTTCAATCTCGACCCTTTCGCGGCTGAAGCGCTCCGGGCGGCGATAGACGCCGAACCAGCCAAGAAGCTCGCGATCAGCCCCGGCAGATGCGAGAGCCGCAAGCGCCGGATCGAGCAGGGAACCCGCCTCATAGCCGAGCCATCCAGCGAGGCAGAGGCCTGCGTCGAGCCGCGACTCCAGCGTTGCGAACCACGGCGCGACGCTGTCGCCCGCGTTGAGCGTCAGCGTTTCGAGCGGATCGGAGAAAAAGAGTGAGTCGCCGTAGAGCGCGCCGGGCAAGGTCGATTCAAACCAGAGCGATCCCGGACTAGCAAGCTTTTCGTACAAAGCCATTACCGGACGCGGGCTTCGATCATGATGGGTTTACCGAGCACCTCTTCGAGCCACTCCTTCAGCCCGCAAGCCGCCCAGAGTTCGATGTCCGGCTCGAACTGCGTGAGCGCTTCGAGCACGATGTGCTCCTGGTCGATGCGGGCCGTGATGGACTGCACGTTCTGGCGGTGGCCCCGTTCGAGACCATTGGCGATGCGCAGGATGCCGGAGAGCACATCGACCGCGCGGCGGTGCGAGGGCTTAAGCTGGTTGTAGAGCGGATGCTTTTCGGTGGGCGGCTGCTTGCGGTGATAGCGGGCGACGTTGCCGATGATGTCGATTTCGGTCGGTGAAAAGCCGCGCAGATCGGCGTTCATGATAATGTACTGGCTGTGCTTGTGGTGCGCCGAAATCGAGATGAACTCCCCGATATTGTGCAGCATCGCCGCGTATTCGAGCAGCTCGCGGTAGCGCTCCTTGAGCCCGTGCAGCGGATGGAGCTCGTCGAAGAGCATCAGCGCAAGGCGGGCAACCTGCTCCGAGTGCGGCTTGTGCCAGTTGCAGCGGTAGCCTAGTTCCATCACGCTCTGCCGCCGGATGTCGAGCTGGCCGCCGCCGTCGCGCCCGCGAATCGAGGCGATCTGGTGCAGCACCATTCCTTCGCGCAGCGCTGAATCGGAGATCACCACATCCTTGATGCCGAACACGCGGAAGATGGTGTCGAAAAGAATCAGGCCCGGCACGATCAGATCGACGCGCTTTTCGTCGAGGCCGGTCAGCTTGCGCCGCGCCGAAGCGTCCATCGCGATCACCTGCCGGTAGAAGCTCTCGAACTCCTGACGGGTAAAGCCGCTCTGGTTCAGCACGTCCGCCCCATCGGCATCCTTGCCCAAGCGAATCATGCGAGCGATGTTCTGCGCCGTACCTGACGAGGCGATGGCCCGGCTCACGCCAAGTTCGTGCGCCATCTCCGCCGCGCCGCCATACATCTCGGCGGCGAAAAACTGCTGCAACAAATGCAGCTCGTGCGCCGAAACCGGATCGGTAGTCACGAAACGCTCCAGCATTCTGGCCACGCCGATCTTGCGGCTTTCGAGCAGGTGCACCTTCGACTTGTCGGCGATGATGAACTCCACCGACCCGCCGCCGATGTCGAACAAAAGATCCGGTTTGTCACGCAGCGTCACGACATTGCGCACGCCGTAGTAGATGAACTGCGCCTCCTCCTTGCCGGTAATCACCCGCATCTTCAGGCCGGTTTCGCGCCGCACCATGTCGATAAACTCGTCGCGGTTATCGGCCTCGCGAATGGCGCTGGTGGCAAAGGCGAGAATGTTGTGCGGCGCGACGCCCCGCTGGGTGGCCAGCACAATGAAGTTCCGGAGCGTAGCCACGCCAGCCTCCATCGCCCCGGCATCGAGCCGTTTGGTGGAGATGCTGCCGCGACCGATGCAGATCATATCCTTGACACGGTCGATTTCAACAATGCCCTTCTCTTCACTCTCCTCGACAATGACCATGTGAAAGGAGTTGGTGCCAAGATCGATGGCGGCCAGCCTGAGTTTCTCTGATGACATGCGCTTGAACCTGATAACGGAAACTTCCGTGAATAAAATAAGCGATTTCACCAAAAAACGAACCCCCTTCAGCCAGGTGTTCATGGACGAATTTCTCGCGCCCCCGATTGGCCTGCTCTCTTTTCCACATCCGGCATTTTCGGTGTATATTCAGCATGTCATTTCGTACCGGCTGCATGATGAGTAACACTTCAGGACACTACGCGTAATGGATCGAATGTTTAAAACCGCAAAAGTCGAAACGGATTCCGACCATCTCGATTTCCGTTACGAGTTCGCGCGCAAGGCGATCCACCTCTCGTCCCTGCTGATTCCACTGATTTACTGGCACATCGGTAAAAAGCAGGCGCTGCTGATCCTCGCTCCGGTCACGGCGGGATTTTTCCTGGTGGATGTTTCCAAGCATTTCGTGCCATTCCTTTCGACCTGGTACCATTCGACCTTCGGCACCATGCTGCGGCACCATGAGCTGAGCAAGGAGCGGCTGCATCTGAACGGCGCGACGTGGATCACCCTCGCGGCATTCGCCCTGATCGCCTTTTTCCCGAAAACGATTGCCGTCGCGGCTTTCGCGATGGTCTCGGTGTCAGACACGGTAGCGGCGCTGGTTGGAAAGAGATTTGGGCGGCACCGCTTCGGCCAGAAAAGCTTCGAGGGAAGTCTGGCGTTTTTCGTGAGCGCCTTGCCCGTCGTCCTGTTCATCCCCGGCATGATCCTTCCGGCGGCGATCGTCATGGCAATCGCAGGAACCGTCACCGAGGCGCTGGTTCTGAAAATTGCCGGTTTCAGAATCGACGACAACTTCAGCGTGCCACTGGCCGGAGCCATCGCGGGCCTCTGCTGCTACACCTGGTTTTTCCCCGAAGCGCTGAATGCGCTCGCGCACTGACCGCAACCCTCCAATACCGATGCAGACCCTCGTGACCGACCGGCCCGAAGAGGCCGCAAGCTGGCTGAGCCGCGGCGAAACGGTGGCATTTCCGACTGAAACCGTTTACGGCCTCGGAGCCGACGCCTTCAATGCGGAGGCGGTAGCGGGCATTTTCAGGGCGAAAGGGCGACCATCGGACAATCCGCTGATCGTGCACGTAGCGACGCCGGAGCAAATTGGCGAGGTGGCGGCAGAAATCGGTGAGACGGCAAAGATACTTATCGAGAGGTTCTTCCCTGGCCCGCTGACGCTGGTGCTGAAAAAGCGCGCCGCCGTGCCGGAGATTGTCTCCGCCGGTCTGCCGACCATCGGCGTGCGCTGCCCGTCGCACCCGGTCGCCTCGGAGTTTCTGCGCCACTGCAACCACCCGGTCGCTGCGCCGTCAGCCAACGTTTCGGGCCGTCCAAGCCCAACGGACTGGAAAACCGTCTATCACGACCTCGGCGGCAGAATCGCCTGCCTGTTGCGCGGCGAACCAAGCACCATCGGCCTCGAATCGACCATCGTTGACTGCTCGGTCAACCCGCCGCGCCTGTTACGCACCGGAGCCGTCAGCATCGAAAGCCTCCGCGAGCTGCTTCCCGACATCGAGATCGCGACCGCCTGCAAGCTAGGCGAAGCCCCAAAAAGCCCTGGCCAGAAGTACCGCCACTACAGCCCCGAAGCCGAAATCATCCTCGTCGAAACCCCACCAGAAAACTTGCCGACAGACTCGCGAGCTGCCTGGATCGGCCTCGCCCCCCCGCCCGCCGGAGCCGCAAAATCCCTCCAATGCCGAGACATGGACGAATACGCCCGCGTATTGTTCGGATTTTTCAGGACGTGCGATGCTGAAAGGATAGGGAAGATTTATTGCGAACTACCGCCGGAGGAGGGGATTGGAAGGGCGATACGGGATAGATTGGTTAAGGCTGCGGGATAGGGGGTAAAGGAAGCACCGCCATAAACTGATATTGTAAACAATTAATTCCACCAAAAATTATTTCAATCACCTTCGATTTTCTTTGATTTCTTTGCTACAACAGATTTTTCCGGAATAAGCTTAAGTTTATCAACTGACTTTTGTAACTGACGAACATTTGCATAAACATCATCAATAGTTCCTTCCTGTTCAGACGAATCAGGGCAATCAACACGACCACCCTTATCAATAAAAACAAAAAGATTTCGTATACCGTGATTAATTCCGCTAACCACATCTCCAGCAGGCTTGGGATTTATCCCTTGAACTAGTTGGCTGGCAATTTCTTTTGCTGACTTCTCCGAGAATGCATCAGCTTCTGCCTCAAGGGCTTTTTCAATCTGTATATTTTCCAGCTTCAACTTTTTAATCTCTTCTATCTGTTTTCGTATACTTAAATATCTTTCAACTTTCGCAAGAACAAGATCTACGGCCTTACCGACCATTAATACCAGACTAAAAGCTGTAGCTACATCAACAATCATCGGAGAGGATTTCTGAACAAAAACGATACGAGAGCTTTCGGGCTTTTCCCCAACCAATTCGCTAAACACTCGTATAATCTTCGTCCAAGAATCTATCCACTTCTCGAAATCAATAATATTATCCACTACAGCTTTTTCTGTAAACGTAATCTCAAGAAGTGCTTCACCTTCATTCAAAGCGACATCATGAATAGTTGGAACACGTTGAAGAGCAATCTGAAAATTGCGATTATAAGCAACAAAATCCCGGAAACGATTCTGCTTAGCATCGATCTTTTGAATAACTCCTTGAGGATCAAAATTCTCGTCATAAAGAATAACCTCAATATTCTGAATAGCAGATTTACCCACATAATCGCCATATCCAAGAATATCAAACAAATGCGCTTCGCTGTAAGTAAAATGAAGTTGATCAAAAGATCGGAGTGCTTTGAATAGGTTATCTTTCTGGACAGTTACTGATTGTTGACGATTGTTGCGAAGAGAGGCAGTTAACGCTTGTTGAAACTGTAAAAAATAATCTTCTACTTTACTTTTCTGAATATGCTCTACGAGTTTACCGGCGAGTGTCTTTAGATCATCTACTTTCATTTGATTACACTTTTTATTTTTAAGGCTAGTGTATAGATGCTTTATTCATTTCAGAACAGCCACTCTTTTGCTTCATCAAAATACTATTAAAGATACGCCAAAAAGCCGTTAGTGCCAATTTCTCAGCAATCGTCCCTCCTCAGAACTTCAGCATGCACCCCACGTGGTACGAACCCGGCGACGAGGTATTGCGGAGGTCGTTGCCGCTGCTGTAAACGTCGCGGTCGTCGTACCATGTCGTTTCGTATTTGGCAGTCAGGTTGAAGTTTTTCACCGGCTCGAAATCAAGCACAATAAACCACGCTTTGCCCCGTCCATAGTAAGCGTTGAGTGTGTAAACCAGCGGCAGGTCGTCTTCGTAGGCGTAGAGGGCAACATCGTAACTGTCGGTGTCGAAGCGGGCAAGGCGGGTCTTGAGGGTAAAGGGGCCTCGCTTCAGATTGATTTGCTGGTACAACAGCCAACCCTCTTCACTCTCGACTCCGCTGACGAAGTGGCTCCGGAGACTCTTGAATGCGGCTCGCGATTTCAGGGTGATACCTGGAGAGCATTGGGCTACCAGACCGAGCTGCACCCGGTTGGTAATTTTTGGCACCGGTATGTAACGCGATGTTCCGATGTTGCTATCGAACTGCTTTTTGGCCTCCTCCTTCTCCTTGTGCTGATACATAGCGTCCCAGGTCATCCAGCGGTTCTGCTTCCAGGTCACGTAGAACCGCGCCTCGTAGCCGGATGACGGGTAGACGTAATATCGCTTGTCGAGCACCGGAAATCTGAACCTGTCGTACAAACCGGCAAGGGTCAGGTTGTCGAGCACTTTTGCCTTCAAGCCGAGATAGAGGCCGCTTTCGTTCGATGCGTTGTCGCCCCGCTCGGCGAATGCTCCGGCAAACGGGGAGTAGTATTCGAAGGCATAGTCACGCATGGAGACAATGCCGGTAATTCCCTTTGCCAGATCGGCCTGAACGCCGCATATCCATGACAGGGCGCCGGGCTCGGTTGCGTATGCAGCCTCGCCGAAAACCTGAACATCCCGAAACACCGCGCTCGCTTCGACCGATCCGAGCTGGCCGCCATTTTTGCCGTCATCGAGCCATGAGAGCGGAAGTCCGTATCTGTATTTCGCCCACGTCGCGCCAATGGCGGTACTCAACTCTCCGGCGCGATAGCGGTACCGGAGATTCACGCCCTTGACCTCCTGAGTGAGGTTGTCCTTTTTGTTAAGCTCTGTAGCCGTGCGATGATAGCCGCCTGTTGCAATGCTCGTGACCTCATCGTTCTTGATGCTCGCATCGACCTTGTTGCTTGAAGTGAACGCCGTCAACTCGAACGGCCCCGGCGCAAGCGTCGCCGCCGCTCCTTGGAGAAAGTTGTCCTCGCCCGCCGAGGTGTAGGGACGAAGCGCCGGCGCGAAGAGCAGCACACCATCGACGGCGTCCGAGCCTTTGAAAAAGTAGCGTCCCTGGCCGAAAACCAACCCCTGCCCGAAACTCAGCTTGTAATTCCCGACAACCGCCTGCGTCAGCATGCCGATCTGTTCGGCATGGACGTTGAACGAGAGGAAGTCGTCGATATAGGGCTCGCCGACATCGCTGTCTGAAAGGAGATGCACGCCGTAATGCGACGTGGCTGCCTGGATGCGGCTGTAGATGTGGCGATTGCCTCCGGCATACTTGCCGTTTATGACCCCCGCGCGTGGCGGATCCTCCCAGAACGCCCGCCCGATCACGCTGCCCTTGACTCTTTCGGGCAGCGCTTTTTTCTTCACCTCGGGGGGCAATTCGAATGAAAGGTATGCGGCGAAACGGCGGGCAGTGTCCTTGCCGATCACCGCTTCGAGTTCGGCGACGGAGCCAATTGGTCCGCGCTGCTCGCGCCACTCGATGATTTTCGCAGCATCGGCGGCACTCAGCAGCGGCAGTTTGAGCAGTTGCTCTTCGGTGGCGCGATTGACCGGGATTTTGTTCCGGCGCAACTCTTCGAGGTCGCTGAACAGCTCATCGGCATTTCCCCCCGAGTCGGAACGGTCGAGCAGCTCTTCGAATGAGTCGAAAGCCAGCGCAGGAACCGGTGAGGCCACAGATGCCAAAAGCACAGCCGACGCCGTCATGCGGCGCAGCCAGGTAGTGTATGTCGGTTTCATCGCAAGGGGTCGATGAAAATTGGAGAGAAAAAAGCAATAAGCCCGTTACGTCGAACGGGACTTGTCAAATATAATCAGTGACCTCCACACAAACGATACAGTTTATCCACCTCATTGCGGGAGAGGAAGCGCCACTCGCCGCGCCGGAGTTCTCCGGGAGTCAGCCCGGCGTATGCCACGCGGTCGAGGCGCTTGACCTCGAAGCCGAGCGTGCTGAACATGCGCCGCACCTGGTGGTTCTTGCCCTCGTGAATGCTCACGAGCACGCTCATGCCATCGTCGAGGATTTTGGCCCTGCAGGGACTCACCTTCTCGCCGGTGTCCTTGAGCCTCATGCCGCCGGTCAGCTTCTGGAGCATCGCGGGCGGGAACTTCGCGTCGAGCGCAGCGAGGTACTCTTTCTGCACCTGTGACGACGGGTGCATCAGGCGATGGGCCAGTGTGCCGTCGTTGGTCAGCAGCAGCAAACCGGTGCTCTTCCGGTCGAGGCGTCCGACCGGGAATACCCGCTCGGGAACATCGATGAAATCAAGAATCTGCTGGCGATCGCGCTCGTCGTGGCTGGTGGTAATGACGTTCCGGGGCTTGTTGAACAGGATGTAAACCTTTTTGGCCTCGGGTTTTGCCATGAGTCGCCCATCGACGATCACCTCGTCATTGCGCGGATCGACTTTGAACCCCGGTTCGTCGGCGATATGGCCGTTGACACTCACCTTGCCTTCGAGCACAAGCTGGTCGGCGGCCCTGCGCGATGCCACGCCGCACATGGCGAGATATTTATTGATCCTGACCTTCTCTTCCTGCACCTGCTTCTTCATTCAATCATCTCCATTCGTGGGTTTTCATCTTCATCGGGGGCCGGTGGCAAATCGCCTTCGGCCAGGTATTGCTGTTCCTCGTGCTCCTGCAGGATCTCCTTGATTTCTCGCAACTTGGGCAGGTCTTTCAGACTCGGCAGATGGAACAGGTCGAGAAATACTTCTGTCGTACCGTACTGCAACGGCCTGCCGGGAGAATCGGCCCTGCCACGCACCTCAATGAGCCCGCGCGCAAGCAGACGATCGATGGAGTAGTCGGGACTCGCACCCCTGATCTGCTGGATTTCGCCCTTGGTGACGGGCTGGTGCCAGGCCACCACGGCGAGCACTTCGAGCATGGATCGGGAAAGACGCCGCTGGATCACCGGCGCGAGCAGCTGGCGGACGAGGTCGGCGAATTCCGGTTCGGTGAGGAAACGGTAGCCGCCAGCGATGGCGTGAATGCGGAAGGTTCTGCCGGTCGCCTCGTAATCGCAGTTGAGTTCATCGACCGCCTCCTGGAGTTCGCCCGGCGTGAACTTCTGGGCGGTAATCTGACTGAGCGTCTGAAGGTTGACCGGCTCTTCCGAGGAGAAGATCAGGGCTTCAAGCGACCGGAGAAGTTGTTGGCGTTGTTCCTGCACGGTGGCTGTCGATGGTTGCAAGCGCGATGCGGCCGCCGTCAGGAGCAGCACTCCTTCTTGCGGGCCGTGGAAAATTCGCCGTCGATGCCAAGCCCCTGCTCGTAGGCGTACCACAGCTCCTGGCACGGGAAATTGCACTCGTAGAGCGCCTTGCCGATAATGACCGAATCGACGCCGTACTTTTCGAGCGAGCGGAGCTTGTGCAGGTCATCGGAGGTGGTCACGCCACCAGACGCGGTCACCTTCATGCCCGCCTTCTCGGCAAAGCGTTTGGTGGTTTCGTAGCCGACCCCCTGCAACATGCCGTCACGGGTGATATCGGTATAGATGATGCGCTCGACGCCGAGCTTCTTCATTTCGGCAGCAAGCTCGTAATCCTGCATGTTGCTGCTCTCGGTCCACCCCTTGATCTTGGGCACGCCGTGCTCGGCATCGATGCCGACGACGATCTGCGAGGGACGGTATTTCTTCAGGAGATCGGCGATGAGGCCTGGATTGGTAACCGCCGCAGAGCCAATAACCACACGGCTGACGCCAATTTCAAGGTACTTTTCGACCGCCTCGACAGAGCGGATGCCACCGCCGACCTGGATCGGAATATCGAGCACATTGACGATCTCGCGAATCCTCTCGAAGTTGACCGTCTCGCCAGTCAGGGCTGCGTCGAGATCGACCACATGGATCATCTTGGCGTTCTGCTTCCGCCAGATGACCGCCATGTCGCAAGGGTTGTCGAGATAGATCTTCTTCTGGGCGAAGTCACCCCTGGTCAGCCTGACGCACTTGCCTTCCTTTATATCTATAGCGGGTATGATCAGCATAACGTGTATAACCTCAAGGACTTAAAATTCTGCAAAGTTTTTCAGCACCTGCAAACCCGCTTCGGAGCTTTTTTCAGGGTGAAACTGTACCGCGAAAATACCATTTTTCTCAATGGCCGAACAAAATTTTTTCCCGGCGAAAAAGGTGGTCGCGGCCACGCTTTCCGGCTCGTCGGGAGCACAATAGTAAGAGTGCACGAAGTAGAAATACGACTGGTCTGGAATATTGCGGAAAAGGACCGAGTCCTTGCAATAATCAACAGAGTTCCAGCCGATCTGCGGAATCTTGTCGGTACTGCTGGTAAAACGGAGCACCTTGCCAGGCACGATATCGAGGCCCTTATACGCTCCCATCTCCTCGCTTTCTGAAAGGAAGAGCTGCATGCCGAGGCAGATACCGAGCACACTGCGGCCTTTGTCGATATGCTCCCGGATCGCCTCGCCGAATCCCTGGCGGTTCAGCGCTTCCATCGCCGGGCCGAACGCGCCGACACCGGGAATAAGCACTTTATCGTAACGGCTCATCTCGGATGCCTTGTCGCTGACGACTGCCTCGATGCCGAGATAGTCGAAAGCCTTGTGCACCGACCTGAGGTTTCCGGCGCCATAGTCGGCAATAAATACCATGAACTAAAAGATTAAAACGTTGCTGATGGCCTCCGGATGGAGAAAAAAGCGGTTGAAACCTCGAAAAAGGGTCAACGCGTCTTTTTTTTAAGAAGTTCTCGCCGTATTATACATCCTTCTGTGGCTTTCACTTTTTTTCCTTGCTTCCCTGCTGAAAGTCATTCCAATCCACATATCACGAGTAATCGCAAGAACAATGTACAGGATTGTTTCCGCTATTTTTTTAGCTGAAAATATTAAAAAATTCGAAATCGAGGCTCCGAGGATCGCAAAAAAGCGAAAAGCCGGCCAGTTCGTCATCATCAGGATCGACCAGAACGGCGAGCGCATTCCTCTGACCATCGCTGATTCGGATCCCGAAAAGGGCACCATCACCATCATCGCGCAGGGTGCGGGCAAATCGACACGTGAGTTGAACCGCAAGGAGGCAGGCGACTCGATCGCCGATGTGGTCGGCCCGCTGGGAACTCCCTCGCACATTGAGAATTTCGGTACGGCAATCAGTATCGGCGGCGGCGTGGGCACCGCTATCGCCTACCCGACGGCGGCGGCACTGAAAGAAGCAGGCAACTATGTCATCACCATCAACGGCGCGCGTTCGAAGGATCTCGTGATCCTCGAAGATGAGATGAAGGCGGTCAGCGATGAAGCCTACATCACCACTGACGATGGTTCGTACGGCTTCCACGGCTTCGTGACGCAGAAGCTCCAGGAGCTGATCGACTCGGGCAAAAAGATCGACTTTGTACTCGCCATCGGCCCGATTCCGATGATGAAGGCCGTGGCTGACGTCACCCGTCCGTACGGCATCAAGACCGTGGTCAGCCTCAATCCCATCATGATTGACGGCACCGGGATGTGCGGCGGCTGCCGCGTCACGGTCGGCGGCGAGATCAAGTTCGGCTGCATCGACGGCCCGGAGTTCGATGCGCACCAGGTCGATTTCAAGAACCTTGCCGACAGGAACAGGATTTACCAGCACGAAGAGAAGGAGGCTGACGATACCTTCGCTCACGAATGCAATCTGACCAGGCAGGCTTGATTCCTGCACAACCTGACATTTTTCATAGAAGCTGTCTACCTTCCGGAGCCGTTTCGAGCGACTTCCGGCGGGCAGGACTGTCACGAAAATCCGTTTCACCGCTAAACCAGCAATCGTAATCATGGACGCTCGTACTATCACCGCCAAGGAACGTATGGCCATTCCCCGTCAGAAGATGCCCGCTCAGGATCCAGTGGAGCGCGTCGGTAACTTCAGGGAAGTCAACCTTGGCCTGACCCCGGAACAGGCACAGCAGGAAGCCCTGCGCTGTATCCAGTGCAAAGACCCGGTCTGCATCGCGGGGTGTCCGGTCAACATCAAGATCGACCAGTTCATCAAACTGATCGCCGAGGGAGACTTCATGGGCGCGGTCAGAAAGATCAAGGAGGACAACGTACTGCCGTCAATCTGCGGCCGCGTCTGCCCGCAGGAGGATCAGTGCGAGAAGGTGTGCATCATCGGCAAGAAGCACGAACCGGTGGCCATCGGCAACCTCGAACGCTTCGTCGGCGACTACGAACGCACCAGCGGCCAGAAAATCGATCCGAAAATCGCGCCTCCGACCGGCAAGAAGGTTGCCGTTGTCGGCAGCGGCCCGGCCAGCCTGAGCTGCGCCAACGACCTGGCCCAGTACGGCCACAAGGTGGTGGTGTTCGAGGCGCTGCACGAACTCGGCGGTGTTTTGATGTACGGCATTCCGGAATTCCGTCTGCCGAAGGAGATCGTCCGCGAAGAGCTTGACGGCCTGCGCCGCATGGGCATCGAGTTCCGCACGGACGTGGTGGTCGGACGCACGATCACCATCGACGAGCTGATCGGGGAGGAGGGCTTCGACGCGGTCTTCATCGGCGTGGGCGCGGGTCTGCCCTGGTTCATGGGCATTCCGGGCGAGAACCTGGTCGGCGTACTCGCGGCCAACGAGTTCCTGACGAGGGTGAATCTGATGAAAGCCTACGACTTCCTGAAGAGCAGCGACACACCAGTGTTCGACTGCAAGGGCAAAAACGTCGCGGTCTTCGGCGGCGGCAACACCGCGATGGACGCCGTCCGCACGGCCAAAAGGCTCGGAGCCGAGCACGCCTACATCGTCTATCGCCGCTCCGAGAAAGAGATGCCCGCCCGCGCTGAGGAGATTCACAACGCCAAGGAGGAGGGCATCGAGTTCCTGCTGCTCACCACTCCGCTTGAATTCGTTGGCGACGACAAGGCGTGGCTCACCGGCGTGAAGTGCCAGAAAATGGAGCTGGGCGAACCCGACGATTCGGGACGCCGCCGCCCGGTGCCGGTCGAAGGCTCGGAGTACATCCTGCCCATCGACATGGCGATCATCTCCATCGGCAACGGCTCCAACCCGCTCATCCACCAGACGACGCCCGACATCGAGGTCAGCAAACGCGAGACCATCGTCGTTGACGTCAACACCATGCAGACCTCCAAGGAGAACGTTTACGCCGGTGGCGACATCGTCACGGGCGGCGCGACCGTGATTCTCGCGATGGGCGCGGGACGCACGGCGGCGGCGGCCATCAACGAAAAGCTCGGCGGCACGGCCAAGAACTTCAACGAGTGGTAAGCACGTGAGCGACCTCTACCGTTTCGGCATTTCGCTCGACAGGGAGCTGATCGAGGCCTTCGACCGGCACATCAAGGCCCAGGGCTACCAGAGCCGGTCGGAGGCGCTCCGCGACCTCATCCGCGAGGAGCTGCTACGCAAAACGCGGATGGAGGGCGGCCTCGTGGCCGGGGCCATCGTGATGACCTATGACCACCACAAGCGCGAGTTGGTCAACCGCCTGATCGACATCCAGCACGACTTCCACGACCTCATCATCTCGACCCAGCACGTGCACCTCGACCACGAGAACTGCCTCGAAGTGATCGCCGTCAAGGGTAACGCCCCGGAGATCGAAAAACTCTCCAGCGCCCTCAAGGTGCTCGTCGGCGTCAAGCATCTCGACCTCTCCCTCTCCTCCGCTGATTGACAAGGCAGCGTTGAAAAGCTCTCTGCAGAACGATTCAACGCCGTTACCTGTTGCCTATCGATAGCACAAATATTATTTTCATGCTATCGATAACCACAATCCACATTCGCCATGCGAAAAAAAACCGTCCTCCTCGCTTCGGCGCTCATGCTCTCTTCGACGCCGCTCTTTGCCGCCATGCCGCTCCAGACCGACGACACCGGCACCCAGGGCACAGGCCACAGCCAGATCGAAATCGGCTTTGAATCCGCCAGCGACAAGGAAACCGAAGCGGGAGTATCGTGCAAGGAGACCGGCGGTGCTATTTCGGCCACCCTCAGCTACGGCCTGACAGACAACATTGATCTGGTCGTTGGCCTGCCCTGGGAGTGGTACACGGTAAAAGAGAATGGCTTGAAGGTGGCTGATGAAAACGGCATTGGTGACCTCGCCCTGCAAATCAAGTGGCGCTTCTACGAAATCCCGGACAGCGGCTTCAGCCTCGCCCTGAAACCCGGCATCACCCTGCCAACCGGTGACGAGAACAAGGGGCTCGGCACTGGCAAGATTTCCAGCAACGTGACGCTCATCGCTACGCGCGAAGCCAAACTGGCCACCTTCCACGTCAACCTCGGTTACAGCCGCAACGCCTACAAGCTCGACGAAATCAGTGAATCGTCGAGGAAAAATATCTGGCACGCATCGATGGCCTCCGAGCTGAACGTCACCGACAAGCTCAGGGCCGTGGCCGACATCGGCATCGAGACCAATCCGGACAAGGAGTCGGATACCGATCCGGCTTACATTCTGGGGGGCTTGGTTTACGCGGTCAACGACAATACCGATCTCGACATCGGCATCAAAGGAGGCCTGAATGACGCCGAAACCGACACCACGCTGCTCGCAGGCGTGACCATGCGATTCTAACCAAATCACGGGAGTACGAATTATGCACATGTCAGATGCTCTGCTTTCGCCGGTTGTTGGCGGTGCGTTCTGGGCGGTCAGCGCCGGAATGATCGGCCTGTCGGCAAGAAAAATCCCCTCGGAATCCGACGGTTCGAAAACCGTGCTCATGGGGGTCATGGGCTCGTTCGTTTTCGCAGCACAGATGATAAACTTCACGATCCCCGGCACAGGCTCCAGCGGGCACATCGGCGGCGGCCTGTTGCTCGCCGTGCTGCTCGGCCCTTGGCGTGCCTTCATCACGCTCGCTTCAGTGCTGGTGATCCAGGCACTTTTCTTCGCGGATGGCGGCCTGCTCGCCCTCGGCTGCAACATCTTCAACATGGCCTTCATCCCGGCGTTCATCGCCTGGCCCTTCATCTATCGCCCCATCGCGGGCGACGGCAGCTCTCCGGTGCGCCTCGCCACGGCGATCATCACCGCCGCAACCCTCGGCCTGCTTGCCGGAGCTTTTTCGGTGGTGCTCCAGACCACTCTCTCCGGCATCTCCGACCTGCCGTTCGGCACCTTCGTGCTTTTCATGCTGCCGATCCACGCAGCCATCGGCATCGTCGAGGGTGTGCTGACCTGGGGCGTCCTGTCATTCATCGCCTCGACCGAACCGGGGCTGCTGCGGACGACGACCGAAACCCGCGCGACGAAAACAGGCTTCGTGACCGCAAGTCTCTTTTTAGCCACGCTCGCCATCGGCGGCGTACTCTCTTGGTTCGCCTCGTCAAATCCGGACGGGCTGGAGTGGTCAGTTGCTAAAGTGACTGGCAAGGAAGCGCTTACCTCGCCTGCCGAAGCGACGCATCGCGTTCTCGAAGGGCTGCAGGAAAAGGTGGCGATCCTGCCGGACTATGACTTCAAGAGCGGTTCCGGCGACACCGCGACGCACGCCACGGAATCGCCTGTCAACGCCGGAACCTCGTTCTCCGGCATCGCCGGAAGCCTTATGGTGCTGCTTCTGGCCGGAGCGGCTGGCATCTTCCTTCGCAAACGCTCACCGATGCCCGGAAAGCCGTGACGAATAGTACCGGCATCGAAGCCATGCACGGGCACGCGCAGCCGCGCGATCTCCCGGTTGGAGACGGCGCGGCCATCGTCATTCTTGCGCTTTTCATCTTGTTCGTCATCTCCGTGCCGAAGTTCGACCTCGCCGGAGTAATCGCCTTCGCTGCCATTCCGCTGCTGCTTACCACGGCGAGCGGCATCGCGCTTATGCCGGTTCTGAAGCGCCTCGTGATCGTTTCGCCCTTCATCCTCTTCATGGCGGCGGGCAACCTCGCGCTTGACCGCTCGGCCGCGCTGACCGTCGCCGGAATCGCCATCACCGGCGGCATGATTTCGGCCTCGGTGATCGTGCTGAAAACGGTGGTGACACTCGCCGCCCTGCTCTCGTTCATGGCAGTGATGCCGTTCCACCGCTTCGGCATGGCGCTCCGAAGCCTGCGCGTGCCGGAGGTGTTCGTCACGCAGTTGCTGCTTGTCTACCGCTACAGTTTCCTGCTCGCCGAAGAGGCCGGAATGATGCAGAAGGCACGCGACCTGCGGAGCTTCGGCGGACGCGGCAAAGGGCCGGTCGTCACGGCAAAACTCATCGGTTCGCTGCTCATCCGCACAACGGCACGGGCTCAGCGAATCTACATGGCGATGAGCGCGCGCGGCTTCCAGACAGCGCTGGACTCGCGTACGCCCATCGCGATAAAGCCCGGCGACCTCTTCGCCATCGCAGGCACGGTGGCGCTCTTCGCACTTGTCCGCCATTTTTTCTGAACGCTTTTTCCGGCAGGAGTACCCGATTTGATCGACATTGAACAGCTCACATTCACCTACCCCGACGGCACCAAAGCGCTCGACGGCCTCAGCCTTCGCGTCGAAAAGGGCGAATCGCTCGGCATCGTCGGATCGAACGGCGCAGGCAAATCGACCCTCGTCAGTCACCTCAACGGCTGGCACCTGCCGCAGTCGGGATCGGTAAGAATCGGGAAGTTGAAGACGGACAAAAAAACGGCAGAGCAGATCCGGAAAATGGTGGGGCTGGTGTTCCAGAAGCCGGACGACCAGCTTTTCATGGCGAGAGTCTATGACGACGTGATGTTCGGCCCATCGAATCTCGGCATGGAGGAAGCCGCGAGCCACGCCGAAGCGGAGCGACTACTGCGGCTGTTCGGCCTCTGGGAGCTGCGCGACAAACCACCCGCGCACCTTTCGCAAGGCCAGAAACGGTTCGCCGCGCTGGCGGCGGTGCTCGTCATGCAGCCAGAGCTGCTCGTGATGGACGAACCCACCTCCGACCTCGACCCCCGCAACCGCCGGATGCTCATCGGCTTGGTCAACAACCTGACGACGACAAAACTCACCGTTTCCCACGACCTCGACTTCATCTGGGAAACCTGCGAAAGAGTCTGCATTATGAACAAAGGAAAGATCGCAGCCGACGGCCCGGCAAAAGAAATCCTCTCAAACCGCGAGCTGCTCGAAGCGAACGGCCTCGAACTCCCGCTGAGGTTACAGGGCTCATAAGTCCCCAAACCGGAAACTACGCTCCTCGCATCAAACCCCGCGCAGCACTACCGTCCACAAAGCAAGCGTCACAAACGAAACCAGAAGGCCGAAAGACACCATGAGGTTGGCCAGCGGCGGGTCGAGCTGGTGTTCGGCGGCGATGATACCGCCGGTGATCATGGTCGGCATGGCCGCCTCGAAAATGGTGAGGCGCGCGGGTAGCCCCTGCATCCCCGCAACCATCACATAGACCACGAACATCACCGCAGGTACCACGGCGAGTTTGAACGCAAGCCCTAGCGCAAGCGTGTTCCGGCTTTTACCGATATGCCCCGGATTGAACTGAAAGCCTACCGAAAAGAGCGCCAGCGGTGCAAGCATGTCGCTCAGTCGTTTGACCAGATTCGCAAACCATGCGGAGTATGTCACATCATTGAGCAGCACGGCCACAATCAGGGCGATAAACGAAGGGAACAGCAGCACCCGCTTGACGATGCTGCGAACATCAGTGCTTCCGTGTGAATAGATACCGGCCACGGTGACGCCGAGAATCGAAACCACCATAAAGCTGCCGAGCTGGTCGATGATGATGCCGTGCACGATCCCCTGCTTTCCGTAAAACGCCTCGATCATCGGAAAACCGAAAAACGAGGTATTGCCCAGCCCACCGCAAAGAATCAGCGAGCCGACCGTCGCTCTTGGAAGCTTCAGAAGCTTGCCCGCGACAACGAAAAACAGCGCCGATACACCGAAGGTAAGCCACGGCATCGAAGCGGGCAGGAACATCGATGGTCTGAAATCGAGGCCATGAAGATAATTCAGCACCATAGCCGGTAATGAAACGTAAATGATGAACATATTCAGGGCAACCGGAGTCTGTTCCGGCATCCGGCTGAACCGGCGCATAAGCAACCCCGCAGTAAACGATACTGCAATAAGAATGAGATTGTCCATTGATTAAATGCCGTTTTGCCAGCAACCAAAAGGGCGGTTCGCAAACCGCCCTGACAACTAAAAAACCTGTAGAATCGTCTTCATCTCTGCCATTTACAGAAGTCCCATCCGTCCCATTCCGGGAATCACGGAAAGCGACGACTACTCTGCCGGTGCAGCGTCACTCTCCCCCTCGCTCTTTTTACGAGTCGTGCGGCGTCGAGCGGGACGCCGGGTTTTCTTCTCAGGCTCCGGAGTTTCCGCCGTCGCCTGAACAACTTCAGTTTTCACCGGCGCAGGTGCCACAACGGCGGAGTCTCCCGCTGACTTTGTGGTTTCGCTCGTCGGCTCTGCGGCAACTTTTGTTTTTCTCGAGGAGGTCGAGCGCGGCTTGGTTGTCCTTGACCTCGCCGTCCTCTTCGGCTTGGCTTCGGTCGAGACTGGCAACTCGGCAGCGGACTCCGCCGTCTCAGTCACAGGCATAGGGGTTTCCGGTTCGGCAGGCTTCAATGCAGGCACTTCAGGCGCAACCGGTTCAGGTCTGGGTGAAGAAAGCAGCACCGCTTGCGGCTCGGAAGTGCTCTTCAGTGCAGGTTCTGGCGCAGGCTGTTTCGGCTCTTCCGCTTGCGGTTCGACCGGCTTTGCTGCTACCGGTTCGGGCACAACCGAAACAGGAGCCGTCGCCGGAGCATCCACGGGCAGGGCTTCGGGCTTGCGTCCCTTGCGTTTGTCGCGAATGTAGAGTTCGGAGTTGTTGTTCCGGAACTCGATGTCAAACATATCAATGGTGCGAACCAGATCAGACAGGCGCTTGAAGCCGTAGTTCCTCGGATCGAACGACGCCTGGTTGGCGATGTTCTTGCCGATCTTGGCAAGGTTCGACCAGCCATCCTCCTCCTGCGCACTGTCAACGGCGTTGAGAAGCAGCGTCCGAAGCTTGCCATCGCTCCTCAGCTCGTGGCTGCTCTTGCGGCGACAGCTTTCGCTTTTGGTCTGCTCCTTCTCACCGGCAAACGAATCGAGATAGAGAAAGGTGGAACAGGCATTCACGAATGGCGACGGGGTCGATTTCTGGCCAAATCCGTAAACGTTCAACCCTTCCGACAGAATACGCATCACGAGCGGCGTAAAATCGCTGTCGCTCGACACAATGCAGAAGGCGTCGAGCTTTTTGCTGAAGAGCAGGTCCATGCCGTCGATGGTCATCGCCATGTCGGTCGCGTTCTTGCCTTTGGTGTAATCGAACTGCTGGATCGGACGGATGGCGTAATCGTGCAGCTTATCCTCCCAACCTTTCAGCGAGTGGCTCTTCCAGTTGCCGTAGGCCCTGCGGATGTTGACCACGCCGTATTTGGCCATTTCGGCCAGGATGAAATCGATCTTGTCGCTCGGCGAATTGTCGGCATCGATAAGCATCGCAATCGTTTCACGGCTGTGCTCCATAGTGGTGTCCTCGTCGTTGGTCTTGCCCGCTCCTGCTCAGGAAGCGGAAAGAAGTAGTTGAAAAACCAGCATCTCCTCATACACTGGAGAAGCGGACAATTGGGTGTGACGCCGACGCGTTTTCCATAGAAACGGATGTCAATGCACGATCAGCGAAATTGTTCACATTGTATAATATAAGCCTGTTACGCTCGATTCATACGCTCCGGCTCTTCAAATCACCGGAAAAAGCCAGAATCTGCCGGGATGCGGCGACGACTCTTCCGGCAAGGCATGCGATCAGGTGAGGCGAATCGTTCAGGCAGGGAATCGTTTCAACCTGGATGGATGGGGCAATGGCAGAGAGCATCGATTCACGATGAATCGTCTCGTTGCCATCGGAAAAATAACCGGCGGCAAACAGCGACACATGATGGAACCCCCTGCCAAGCACCAGCCGAGCAGCCTCATCGAAAGAGGGTGTGCTCCACTCCCCGCCCACGTCATGGTTCAGAAATGCAGTCGTGACAGTACCCCACGGCGATCGCGGATCGGACTCGATGAGCGCCGTGAGGCGTCGCGCGAAGGCGTGGGTCTCGTCATGGCCGGTGTGGAATGATAGCGGCGAGCCGAAGCGATCCTTGACGAGTGTGCCATGGAACAGAAGCATCAGCGCATTCCGCTCGCTAGGGCCACCCGGCAGCGCCCGCCCGCTCCCGAGCAGATAATCGAGATAGACGCGATGCAGCGTTTCGTCCTTCCACAGCCGCCCGATCACCCGCGTGCGGGCAAGCTCGCCGGGCGAGCAACGCTTCGACAGATGCGCGCAGAGCAAGCCGCAGCTCATGGCGTTGTCCACCGGAGCCATCGGCACCACGATCATTCCGTCATACCCGTGGCGCTTTTCGAGCACGTTTTCAACACTCGGTTCTGAAGCCGAAAACGCCGCCCTCACCTCGAACTCGACGTCGGGAGAGATCGCGTCGAGATGCGCCTGCAACGCACAAGACTGAAGCCTCGTCAGCGGGTTCTGGGGCGAACCGGCCCGCTTGCCTGCGATCTTTTTTCTGACCGAGGAGCTGAACGATATGAAATGCCGCAGCGGCAACGGAACAGAAATGATCTCCGACGCACGCCCGAGGGTGTGTAGGCTCACCTGGTAATTCTCAAAGAAACCGGTGGTTTCAGCCTCTCCATGGGCTGCCAGCACCACAACCATTCGCTTCGCGCTCACGGATGACGCTTACGACTGCTTTTTCGGAGACTCCCTGACAATCCGCGCCTCCATGCCATCGCGGTAGTTTTCCTGCGGCGAAGTGACAACCACATCCCCGGCATCGAGCCCCTTGACCACCTCGATGAACACGAGATCGCTGTCGCCGGTGCGAACCGGCTGCTTTTTCAGCTTGCCCTTGACAATTTTCCAGACGTAGCTCTGGCGCTCCTCCTCGAACACGGAGCTTTTGCTGACCAGCAGCGCTCCCTTCTTCGTGTTGTAGACGATGTTGGCCGTCGCGGTCATGCCGCCCTGGATCGCCGCCACCGAATCATCGAGCTTCAGATAGACGCGCGAAGTTTTCGTCACCCGGTCAGTCTGCGGCACAATACGCACGACGATGGCATCGAAACGCTTCTCTGGCATCGAGTCGAATGCAATCACCGCCTTGAGCCCGGTGCGCAGACGCGGCACATCGAGTTCGTCAACCTCGACCACCACGAGGTAGCGGGATGAATCGGTCACGGTCGCCACGAGCGTGCCGGACTGGACGTAATCGCCCTCCTTGACATTCTGAAGCGTCAGAATTCCGCTGAACGGTGCAACAACCTCCAGCTTTTTCAGATCGTCCTCGCGGCTCTTGAGCTGCATCTGGCGCTGCCGAAGCGCTTCGCGGGACTCCGTGCTGTTGCGTTCCGCCGCGTCGAAATCCTGCCGGGAAATCGCGCCGGCCTGAAACAGCGTGCGGTTCCGCTGCAGCCGGAGGTCGTTATCGCGAACGGCGGCCATCTCTTCAGCCACGGCAGCGCGCGCCTCATTAACGGCCAGGCGCGGCTGCACGCTGTCGAACACGATGATCGCCTGCCCTTTCGAGACCCGCTGCCCTTCGAGCGCGCCGATGGAGCGAACCGTCCCTGAGAACTCGGCGCTGAGATTGGCAATGTTTTCCGCCTCGACGTAGCCGGTTGCATAGACCGCTTCGACCAGTTCCGATCTCGAAATCTTCCGGGCCTCTACATCGACAGTATTGCCCCGGGTCAACAGATAGCCGATGGTCGCGGCAAACACAACAGCCATCGCTATCGAGAACTTCGGAAGCATCTTCTGCAGATTCTGCATATCGTCAGGGGATGGAATTTAAGAGTTACAAATCGCCCGCCTGATAAGGCCTGGCTGTTTTTCAAAAAGACTGCGCAGAAATGCCGGTGATTTTTTCCAGGTTACAGCCTTGGTTTTTCAATATTTTTAACAATCTTGCAAATCTTCCTGCCGGGCGTTTTCTGATGGCTCTTTCGGCTGAATTGAACGCAGGCACTACGGAAAAAATTCTAATCTACAGCTTCAATGGGCGAGAATCAAGAGACGCAGAAGAGCTTTCTCGAAACGGTCAAATTCGACAGCAAGGGGCTGGTGCCCGCCATCGTTCAGGATCACGAAACCGGCAAGGTGCTGATGATGGCCTGGATGAATCTCGAAAGCCTCAAAATGACCCTCGAAAAGAAAAAGGCCTGCTACTGGAGCCGCAGCCGCAACAAGCTCTGGCTCAAAGGCGAATCGTCGGGAAACATGCAGGAGGTGCACGACATACTCATCGACTGCGACGGCGACACGCTCTTGCTCAAGGTCTCGCAGAAAGGCGGCGCATGCCATGTCGGCTACCACTCCTGCTTCTACCGGAGGACGGTGGACGGCGAGTCGATGGAGATCTGCGACACGCTGATGTTCGATCCCGAAGAGGTTTACGGCAAACAAAGCTGACCCCCGATGAGTAGTTCCAAAGAGACCGCAAAGTCCCTCATACAAACCAAGTCACGCTCCTCGATCCGCAACATGTTCGACGAGGTCGCGCCGACCTATGACTTCCTCAACCACCTGCTGAGCCTCGGTATCGACAACTACTGGCGAGTCGTGGCCGCCAAAAAGGCGCGCAAGCAGGTGGAAGGCGAACGCGAGCCGAAGATTCTCGACGTGGCTACCGGCACGGGCGACCTGGCCGCATCGATGGCGAAGATCCCCGGCGCGAAAGTGACCGGCTACGACCTCTCTCCCGAGATGCTCGCCATCGCCCGGCAGAAGTATCCAAACATCGAGTTCCTGGAAGGCTTCGCTGAAAAGATGCCTTTTGACGACCGGAGCTTCCACGTCGTCAGCGCAGGCTTCGGTGTCCGGAACTTCGAAGACCTCGCGCAGGGTATGAAAGAGTTCCACCGCGTGCTCAAGCCCGGCGGCTGCGCTTACATCATCGAGCCGATGATTCCGCGCAACGCGGTGATGAAAAAGCTCTACCTGATCTACTTCAAGAACGTCCTGCCAAAAATCGCCGGAATGTTCAGCAAATCGACCTTCGCCTACGACTACCTCCCCAATTCGGTGGAGCAGTTCCCCCAGGCCGAAGCGTTCACGAAAATTCTGAAAAACGCGGGCTTCAAGAAGGCCGAGTACTTCCCGATGACCTTCGAGACCTCTATTTTGTACGTAGCCACGAAGTGAGGCAAGAGTTTGATATGACGTCAAAGCAAAAAGGTGAAGCATAAAAACTTCACCTTTTTCATTTTACCGGAACAGGACCTCCGGAAATTTTATTGTGACCTAAAAAAACTCTAAGCCTTTACACCGCCAGACTTACGCTGATGCTCCACATAGGAACGCAACACGGCATTGATTTTTTTCTGGTACCCTTTCCCCTGGCCTCGAAAAAACTCCATCACCTCGTAATCGACGCGCATGTTGAGCACTACTTTAGGCTGGGGCGGGGTCACCATTATCGTCGACCAGTCAAGAACCGTACCCGCTTCATCTTCATCGCTGGAAATAGCTGCCTCGATCTCTTCATCCGTCATAGCCGCAGCCGTCGTCCAATCACTCTCGCTCTCGCCACGCTCCTGCATGGCACGCAACTCTTCATCCGTATACCTGACGATATGCTCTTTCTTCTTCATCTCTTGCTCTCCTGAATGATATAATTCTGCGGACATCTCCCCGCCATGTCCAGACAACGCTGTAAAACTTGCCGCTGATTTCAGCCGTTGTCAGATACCTCGTTTCGCTGGAAACAGCTGACGTTACCGTAATCGCTGGTTTTCCTTCAAAAAGCAGTCGGGAATCCACAAAATCAAGGTTGTGCTTTTCAAGATTACTCAACCGCTTGTTTTCGTCCCATTCAAACATTCAGGATTCTACATATTTTGTATAGACAAAACAAATTTTCCCCCTCACCTCACCACCGCGAACTCCCCCTCGAATTTCACCGCAACCTTGCCTTCAACCTCGATGACCGCGCAGATCGTCATCTTCGCTTTTCCTTTTCGGTCGAAGCTCTCGATAAACGCGGCAAATTCCTCTTCGGGCGGCAAGGTGCCGGTGGCTACAATGTCGCCCGTGACGGGTCGGAGATACTCGACCTCCCCTTTGCGGATCACGATGCTGCCTTTGATTCCGGCTTCGCGGAGCCGGAGATAAAGCAGCCCCCACGCCGAGAGCACGCAGGCGATGTAGAGGCTGCCGCCGAAAGCCGTGCCGAGGTGGTTGAAGTTGTTGGCCAGTGGCGCAATGATGGTCAGTTCGCGCCGGGTGTACCGCTCGACGACAATCCCCATCGCCTGCGTCAGGGGAATCGCACTATCAAGAATTTCCTGAAGTTTACGCTCCATGATTCACGCTTTTCCCGCCTGCCCGGCGATGTCGAGGCGATACTTGTTGAAGTTCCGGCAGACGTGCTCCGTCTCTGGCCGGGCTTTGTGGATTTTGATGATCAGATCGACCACTTCTGACGGTTCCATGACGTGGAATATCGAATGCATGTCCTTGCGCTCGAACAGATGGCGTGGCAGCACTTCGGTTTCGAGCCAAAGCAGCAGGCTCGTCCAGATTTCGCCGAACAGGATGATCGGCGTTTCGCAGAGGTGTTGCACTTGCACGAGCTGCCAGGAGTAGAAAAGTTCGAGCAACGTACCGATGCCGCCGGGCGCGACCACCACCGCGTCGGACATTGCCATGAAGGCGTCGAGCCGCCCGCTGAAACGCTCGAAATCCTCCTTGATGTCGAGGTACGGATTGGGAGCCTGCTCATGGGGCAGCTTGATGTTCAACCCGATCGACTGTCCGCCGTTGGCAACGCTCTTCGACCCGGCATTAGCCGCCTGCATCAACCCCGGCCCGCCGCCGGTCACGATGTCGAACCCCTCGGCAGCCAGCCCTTTGGCAATTTCAAAAACATCCCGGTAAGCCTCGTCCCCTTCACTGATCCGGGCCGATCCAAAAATAGTTACGCGATAATTCGGTTCCATGAATTAGAATTAAGATTTATGGCAACACATTTACCATTTGAAATCAGGATCATCAAAATCAAAAAAATCCAACTCGTGTGGGCTTGCATTTTTTTCTTTGGCCGTCTTCTCAAGAAATACTGAGAATTCTTTATAGTCTGTGGAAAAAGAACTCAACTTCCCTAATATTTCTGGAAGACGCTTAAAACGAGCCTTTCCCGCTTTACCCTCCAAAACATACTGTCGCGCCATCTCCCAAAAGAACTGTGTATAGTAGCCGGAACGCATTCCTTCAAACATGGTTCTTAACTCGAATACTAATGGGCCAATATTTGGATCATATTCTCTGAGCGATTCCTCAATACAATGTTCAAGAATAAAAAGCTCTGACTGATCTAATCTCGAAGTTGGATGAAAACCTGCCGCCCATCGCAAAAGGGCAATTTGCGGAATTATGATTGGCCAAAGAATCTTAACACCCCGATACTTAACTGTATCGAGTTCGTCATACCCAAATGTATCCTCAAGCCGATCACCCTGATAGGCATGCCGAATATCATACGCCAACGCAAGAACAAAATCCGATAATGCTGAATCCCCCAAAGGCAAACCAACCGAAAGCCGATGAATTAAATCGTGTAGACTTTTTAGGTCCCAATAGTCTCCATAAAGAATGATGCCTGCACCGTAATGTGTTGGTTTAGATGTAATCATTGGTTTCCATTTAGGTTTTCTTCAATTACAATTCAACCAAGGCTAAATAATGCTCTAAATGAAAAACTAATGCATAAAAGCCTATCATCTCGATCTGTTTTTTCGACAAGCCTCACAGCATCCGCTCGAACTCATCCTCGTCAATCACCCTCACCCCAAGCTTCATCGCTTTATCAAGCTTGCTCCCAGCCTCGCTTCCTGCCACCACGAGCGTGGTCTTTTTGCTTACCGAACTGACAATCCGACCACCTCTCTCCCGTACCATCTCTTCGGCTTGCTGGCGGACGTGGCGTTCAAGAGTGCCGGTGAAGATGACGGCCTGGCCCTCGAAGTTGTTGTTGACCAGCGCTTTTTCCTCCCCTGCCTGCATGGGCAGTCCGGCTTCGGCGAGCTTCTGGAGCATCGCTTGCGCCCAGGGTTTAGCGAAGAAGTCGCGGATGCTTGCGGCGATGACCGGGCCGATGTCGGGGACGGCGGCGAGTTCTTCTTCGCCCATCTCGCGGAGGCGGTCGATGGAGGGGCAGGCGTGGGCCAGTTCGCGGGCCGTGGCTGCGCCGACGTGGCGAATGCCGAGGGCGAAGAGCAGGCGTGCGTAGCTCTGCTTTTTGCTCTTTTCGAGCGCGTCGAGCACGTTTTGCGCCGACTTGGCGGCCATGCGGTCGAGGCCCGCGAGCTGCTCCAGCGTGAGACGGTAGAGGTCGCCCGCGTCGCTGACGAGGCCGCGCTCGACGAGCTGCGTGACGAGCGATTCGCCGAGGTTCTGGATGTCGAGGGCGTTGCGCGAGGCGAAGTGCAGAATGCGGCCTCGCTTCTGCGCGGGGCAGCCCTCCTCGTTGGGGCAGTACCAGCTCACCTCGCCTTCGGGCCGCTCCAGCTTGGTGCCGCAAACCGGGCACTCCGACGGCGCTTCGATTTCGGCGGTTTCCGCCGGGCGTTCGTCGAGCACGACGCTGACCACTTTCGGGATTACTTCGCCCGACTTTTCGATCATGACGTGGTCGCCGATGCGCACGCCGAGCCGTTCGATCTCGTCGAAGTTGTGCAGCGTCGAACGCGACACAGTCGATCCGGCGAGCTTCGTCGGCTTGAGTTCGGCCACCGGCGTGATGGTGCCGAGCCGCCCGACCTGAAACACCACGCCTTGCAGCACGGTCTTGGCCTGCTGCGCCGGGTACTTGTAGGCGATCGCCCAGCGCGGACTTTTGGCGGTCGCGCCGAGCCGATCCCACAGGCCCACCTCGTTGAGCTTGAGCACCACGCCGTCGGTTTCGTAGGGCAGCGTCCAGCGCTTCTCCGACCACTCGCCGATGAACCCGGCAATCTCGTCCATCCCTTTGCAAAGCTTAGCCGCCGCGCCGGTCATGAAGCCCATGCTCTTGAGCTGCTCCAGGCGCTTCAGGTGCGTGGGCGCTTCACCGTCGTGCCCCTTGAGGTAGTAGGCGATGAACGACATCCTGCGCCGCGCAACCTCCGCCGAGTCCTGCAACTTGAGCGTTCCGGCTGTGGCGTTGCGCGGGTTGGCGAAGCGCTCCTCTTCCGGGCGCTCCTCGTTGAGCCGCTCGAAATCATCCTTGCGCATATAGACCTCGCCGCGCACCTCGATTTCGCCGCTCAACGCTGTGCCGAAAAGCGGCAGATCGGGCATTTCGAGCCGAAGCGGAATCGACGGAATCGTCCGGAGATTGGCCGTGATCTCGTCGCCCTGCCGACCGTCGCCGCGCGTGGAGCCGCGAACCAGCAGGCCGTCGCGGTAGAGCAGGCTGATCGCCACGCCGTCATACTTCAGCTCGGCGACATATTCCGGCGTGCTTCCGCCCTCGGCGGCCACCAGCTTTTCGACGCGATTACAGAAGTCGGTCACCTCCGCGATGGAGTAGGTGTTCGAAAGACTGAGCATCGGGTCGCGGTGCACAACCGTCGGGAACTCCTTGGTGATACCGCCGCCGACGCGCTGCGACGGGCTGTCGGGCGTGACGAGTTCCGGAAACTCCTGTTCGAGCGCAATCAGCCGTTCGAGCAGCTTGTCAAACTCGAAGTCCGAAATCTCCGGTTTCGCTTCGAGATAATAAAGTCGGTTGTGGCGCTCGATCTCCGAGCGGAGCTTGCTAATCTCCTGCTGTGCTTTCGCTTTATCCATCGATTTCAACCGCGTTTTTCGTTCTGCGACATCGCCCAGCCGACGAGGTTTTTCACGAAGCCGACCGATCCGCCGACGCCGAGTTTGTCCCAGGTCGCCTTGAGGATTTTGGGGTAGCGCCACGCCACCTTGAGCATCACCGTCACCAGCTCCTCGACCTTCATCTCGTCGCGGAACATCGCCTGCCGGTAGCGCTGCGGCAGCTCGTCGAGCACGATCATCACCTCGTTCATCATCTCGTTGACGAAGCCGGGATCGTCGGTCTCCGGGTCGTAGCACATGTACTTCATGAGGTTTGCCATCGAAGCCACGTTCGGTTCGTACGCGCTGATCTTCGCCAGATCCGCCGCGCCGAGCCGCCCTTCTCGCATCGCCTTGTCAAGCCCCGCCGTCATGCGGTCGATGTTGCGCACCACCGAGCCGAAGCCGCAGAAGGTGAGCGGCGAGGCAAGCGAGGCCGCGTCGCCAAGCAGTGTGATGCGCTCGCCGGAGACGACCCGCGTACACCCCGCGCCGTCGTGAAAGTACGCCGGAATGATGCCGAAAACGGGGCGGTGAATCGTGAAATTCGGGCTTGGCTTTTTGTACTCCGGCAGCTTGCGGAAGTATGCCTCGAAGAGGCCGAGCAGCGACTTGTCGTTCGGCGAATCGACCTTGTCGTAAAAGAAGAGGTAGGTGATGTACTCGTCGCCCTTCGCCGGAAATCCCTCCCAGATGAGCTGCCGTCCGCGCGTGCCGGAGACCTCGGCGTCCTCGGTGCTGGCGAGAATTTCGCCCACCTCGAAATCGGCGTTCTCGAACCCGCTCGCGATGGTGCCGACCGTCGGGCAGACGTGGGTCTGCGGGCGGCCCCGGTTGAGCTGCATCGCCACCGGCGAAACAATGCCCATCGCATCGACGAGCACCTGCGTCCGGAAGTAGCGAGGCTTGCCGGACAACTCCTCGACCTGCACAACGAGGTGATCCGGGAACTGGTAGCAGCAAACGAAGCTGGTGTGGCCAAGCACCTTTGAACCACCACCCGCGAGCACCTTTTCGCGAGCCATGCCAAGCAGCCTGTCGGCATCGACCGCACAGTCGAGCACTTCGTCCATATAGAGCCGCTTGCGCCTTTCGGCGGGCGCGTGGAACTCCACCCAGCCGGTTTTGTAGGTTCGGACGATGGTCGAGTCCATCTCTTCGCTGGTGAACACTCCGGTGTCGGCGAGGCGCAGCAGCTCGCCACGCGAGATGTTCCAGTCCCGCGTGGTGCGCCCCGGCTCGGCCCGGTCGATCACCAGCACCTTGCGCCCGTACTTTTTCGACATCACCGCCGCGTGCAACAGGCCGAGCGTGCCGCCAGCGTAGAGAATATCGCACGCCTCCTCGACGCGGGCGTCAACTGGAAGTCGCGAGCCGGCAAGGATCACGTCGGGTACCGGAAGATCGAGCTTCTCCCAGTAGCGGTCGATAGCGAGAATCGAGCGCAAGTGCTGCTCACCATCCGGCAGAGCGCTAAGGTTTTGATAGACAAGCGGATGGGTGTTCCTGATCTGTTCGAGCATGGATCGGTTCTCCGTGGTTTCAGGCGGTTGCTTGCTGGGGTGTGCGCGAATCGCTCTCGATCTTGCCGTCAACGAGGTGGATGCGGCGGCCCGCGCGATTGGCGAAATCTTCGTCGTGGGTAACGACGATAACGGTCTGGTTCAGCTCGCGGTTCAGGCGGGCGAAAAGTTCATAGACGTTATTGGCCGAGCGCGAATCGAGGTTGCCGGTCGGCTCGTCGCCGAGCAGCACCTTCGGCTCGTTGGCCAGCGCCCTGGCAATCGCCACGCGCTGCTGCTGTCCGCCGGAGAGCTGGTTGGGCTTGTTGGTGTACTTGTCTTCGAGGCCGACCATATCGAGCAGCTTCATCGCCCGCTCGCGAATCTCCTTCTTGCCGTATTTGCGGCGGATCAGCATCGGCATCATGACGTTATCGACCGCGCTGAACTCCGGTAAAAGAAAGTGGAACTGGTAGATAAAGCCGATCTTCCGGTTGCGGATGACGGTCATCTCCGCCTCGTCGAGGCCGGTAATCTCCTGACCGTCGAGCCACACCTTGCCGAAAGTCGGCTTGTCGAGGCCGCCCATGATGTAGAGCAGCGTCGATTTGCCCGACCCGGACGGCCCGGTAATGGCCACGAATTCACCTTCGAAAATCTCCAGCGAAAGGTTGGGAAGGATCGTCTGGCGCACATCCCTCGACAGTTCGAGTTCCTTGCGGATTCCTTCAAGCCTGAGAATCGTTTCAGCCATCGAGTTGGGTCTGGTTCATCGTTACGGATCACGCCCCCTCCATCGAAATCGAAATCAGACTCCTCTTCCCCGGGCGCTCTGAAGTATAAGAAAAAAGCATCGTTTATGGAGCTTTGGGAAATGGAGTCAGGATTCAGGGTGACAGCCGAAACACCTGCCGGCAGTTTCGTCGCGCCGGAGTCAGCCATCACTAAGGTTTTGCCAATGTCAGGAAGAATTCGTTATTTCCCATAAAACATATCGAAATCGAGACTTACAACATATTTGTACTTTTTCAAAAGCATAAAAGCACATTTATCTGGAATTATTTAGGAATAAAAATATATTCACCTAAATAAATTAGGATCAAACAAGAAAAAGCCCATGTACTTTCCGATTCCCGACAGCGACATCGAGCGATATATCGAAGAAGACGTGCCTTATGGCGACTTGACCTCCACCCTGCTCGGCATCGGCGATGAGCCGGGCGAGATAACCTTCACCACGCGCGACCGGACGGTGCTCTGCTGCACCGAGGAGGCCGGGCGGGTGCTCGCGAAGTGCGGTGCCGAGGTGCTCTCGACGCTTCCGTCCGGCACGATTGCTGCGCCGGGCACGGAGATTCTGAAAGCTTCCGGCCCGGCGGCGGCGCTCCACGCGGGCTGGAAGGTGGCGATGAACCTGCTCGAGTACGCCTCCGGCATCTCGACGCGCACCGCAACTATCGTCGAACGCGCCCGCGCCGCCAACCCCGGCATCAACGTCGTGACGACGCGCAAATCATTTCCCGGCACCAAAAAGATCGCTATCAAGGCGATCATGGCGGGCGGCGCGTTTCCCCACCGTCTCGGTCTCTCCGAGTCGATCCTCGTTTTTTCGCAGCACACCGCCTTCCTCGGCGGACTCGATCCGTTCCTCGACAAGCTCTCCGATCTGAAAAAGCTCGCGCCGGAGCAGAAGATTCTCGTCGAGGCCGACAGCGCCGAAGAGGCGCTGCGCATCGCAGCGGCGGGTGCGGACGTGGTGCAGGTGGACAAGATGCCGGTCTCCGAACTCGCCGCGCTGGTCACGGAAATCCGCAGCCGCTTTCCCGGCGTGGCGGTGTCGGCGGCGGGCGGCATCAACGGCGAGAACGCCGCCGCATACGCCGCAACCGGCATCGACATCATCGTGCTCTCCTCGGTTTACTTCGGCAAACCGGCAGACATTTCGACCTCGATCACTCCAAAACCCAACCAGCACCCATCATGAAAACCATGAAACATTTTCTGCGCGCCATCGGCGTTGCGCTCACCCTCCTCGTGCTGACCTCCATGCCAGCACTGGCCGGGCAGGTCAACCTCTCCGTAGCAGCGAGCATGAAGGACGCCATCAACGAGATGACCGGCGTGTACACGAAATCTCATCCGGGCACGACCTTCCAGAAAAACTATGCTGCTTCGGGGGCGCTCGCCGGGCAGATCGAACAGGGCGCTCCGGCTGACCTTTTCATTTCGGCAAACGTCAAGTGGATGGATTACCTGAAGGAAAAGAACCTCGTCGATGCGCCGAGCATCCGCACCTTCGCCTTCAACGACCTGGTGTTCGCGGGCGCGACCACTCAGAAAATCAAAAGCATGAACGACCTGACGAAGCTCGGCAAGATCGGCATCGGCAGCCCGAAGAGCGTGCCCGCCGGGGAGTATGCGATGCAGGCTATCGTGAAAGCCGGACTCGAACAGGCGCTCGCGGGCAAGCTCATCATGGCCAAGGATGTGCGTGAAAGCCTGATGTACGCCGAACTTGGCGAGGTTGACGGTTCGTTCGTCTATCGCACCGACGCGCTCATGGCTCAGAAGGCGAAAATCCTGTTCGTCGTGCCCGCAAACCTTTACCCCGAAGTGCTTTACCCGGTGGCGCTGACCGTTTCTGGCGCGAAAAATGCCGACGCGAAAAGCTTCTCCGCCTGGCTGAAAGGCAAACAGGCAACGGCGATTCTGAAGAAGTACGGCTTCACCGTGAAGTAACGAGCCACAACGACCAGCCATGCACCTGACGCCAGAAGATTTCTCGGCCATCGCGCTCTCGATGAAGATCGCTGTCACCGCCACGGCGCTCTCGCTGCCGTTCGGCTTCGCGACGGCGTGGGTGATGGTCTTCAAGCGCTTTCGCGGAAAGGTGCTGCTCGAAGTGCTGGTCAACCTGCCCCTCACCCTGCCACCGGTGGTGATCGGCTACTTTTTGCTGCTCATGCTGGGGCGCAACGGCTGGATTGGTCAGGCGCTTTCGTCTGTCGGCATCGAGTTGGTCTTCACCTGGAAAGCCGCCGTGCTCGCCTCGGCCACGGTCGGCTTTCCGCTGCTGGTGCGCTCGATCCGGCTCGGCATGGAGTCGATCGACCACCAGCTCCTCCAGGCATCGCGCAGCCTCGGCGCGCCGTGGTACGACACGCTCGCGACAGTCATTCTGCCGCTTTCGTTCCGGGGCATGGTGGCCGGCTCGTCGCTCATGTTCGCCCGCAGCCTCGGCGAATTTGGCGCGACGATCATCGTGGCGGGCAACATTCCCGGCCTCACGCAAACCATTCCGCTCGCCATCTACGACTACGCCAGTTCCCCAACGGGCACCGCGATGGCGCTCTCGCTCTGCATCGTCTCCATCGCGCTCTCGGTCTCCGTGCTCTTTTTGCACGAGGTAATCGGCAAAAAACTCGAACATGGAGGAAAAGCGTGAAGCTCTGCATCGACATCGAAAAGAGACTGGGCGACTTTTCCCTGAAGCTGAACACCGAAATTTCGGGCGAGCGGGTCGGCATCTTCGGCGCGTCGGGTAGCGGCAAATCGACGCTCGTGCATCTGATTGCGGGATTGATAAAACCTGATGCAGGAGAGATTTACCTCGACGAGACCTGCCTCTTCAGCAGCCGGAAAAAAATCGATCTCTCGCCCGAAAAGCGGCGCATCTCAATCGTGTTCCAGCAAGCGACGCTCTTTCCGCACCTCGGCGTCAAGTCGAACCTGCTCTACGGCTACAAGCGCTGCCGCCCGGCGGAACGGCGTATCAGGCCGGAGGCGATCATCGAGGTGCTCAATCTGGGGCATCTGATCGGTCGTGGCGTCAACAAGCTCTCCGGCGGCGAAAAACAGCGCGTGGCGTTGGGCCGCGCCGTGCTCGCAAACCCGCGCCTGCTCGTGATGGACGAGCCGCTCTCGGCGCTCGACGACTCGCTCCGCTACCAGATCATCCCGTACCTGCGCAGCGTCAGCACGGAGTTCGGCATTCCGTGCCTCTTCATTTCGCACTCGCTGACCGAAATGCAGCTCATGACCGAACGGGTGCTGGTCGTCCGCGACGGGCGGCTGGCGGGCATCTCGACCCCCGACGAGCTGGCCCGAACCGGCATGGCCACCAACCCGCGCGGCTACCTCAACCTGCTCCGCCTCGACGGCGCAACGCAGAAAGACGGCCTCTTCCACTACCCGTGGGGCGAAGGCCACCTCATCATTTCGGAAGGTCGCGCAGGCGAGGAGTCGCTGTTTGAACTCTCCTCGCGCGACATCATCCTCTTCAAGCAGCATCCCGAAGCGATCAGCGCCCGCAACCTGCTCGAATGCCGTGTCGCCGAACTCTTCGACTCGGACGGGCGCAAAGGCGTGGTGCTCGAATCGGGCGGTAAAACGCTTGTCGCAGAAATCGTCCGCTCCGCCGCCGAAGAACTCGGCATCGCGCCCGGCACGATGCTCTTCGCAGCCGTCAAAGCATCGGCGTTCCGGAGACTGAGCTGACCATCTGCACCTCCCCCGTGTAACCCTCACGCCCCGCGCGTCCCCACCACGGCAAAGACCAGACGGTTTCGGCATCCAGATCACTGCGCCCGCCAGATTTCCGGTAGCTTTCGAGCACCAGAACAGGGCCGTCATACAGTAAACCAAGTCAGCTCTACAGGACGGCAAAGGACGAGTACACGACAGCGTGTTTTCATCGAACGGTTATGGCAGCGCGTCAAATATTGAGTACATTTGACTGAATGCAACTGACGATGGCATCGAACGCTACAGAGATTTGAAGCAGTAGTTCAACGGCTACAAGGAAGCTTGCCCCAAACGCGCTCATCACAGCAATCGCTCACGCGCTGATGGAACAAACCATGGAACCCCATGCCGGGAAAAAACCGCGATAGTAAACAGTGGGATCAGCAGATTGAGCAGCCGCAGGAAGAGAAGCTTCGTTTGCAGAAGAGGCACGCAGAACGTGGCGCATGGTTGTTCCTGCTGGCGGTGCTTCTGTTAGTGGCGGGCATCCGGTACCATTTGCTCAACGTTCCAATGGAGCGTGATGAGGGCGAGTACGCCTATGGCGCACAGCTGATGCTACAAGGACTACTTCCCTACGAGCACCTCTACAGCATGAAGCTGCCCGGCATCTATGGGGCGTACGCTTTGGTGCTCTCGATCTTCGGACAAACCCACACCGGCGTACATGCAGGTCTGTTGCTCATAAACGCCATAACTTCCATTCTCATCTTTCTGCTTGCGCGCCGTCTGATCAACCCCCTGACCGGCCTTGCTGCGGCGGGAAGCTTTGCAGTACTGTCAGTGAGCCAGTCGGTTCAAGGCGTTTTTGCAAACGCGGAGCATTTCGTCATTTTGCCCGCGGTAGGTGGATTGCTTGTACTCCTCATCGCACTCGAAAAAAGGCGATGGTGGCTGTTCTTCGCAGCGGGTTTTCTTCTTGGACTGGGCTTTATCATTAAACAGCACGGGTTCGCCTTTATCCTGGCTGGCGTCGTCATATTCCTCACTCAATACCCGGGCGGACGGCCGTTCTCCTGGAAGCCTCTTGGCTGGCACGCGCTTGCCTTGTGCAGCGGCATACTGCTGCCTTACGCCGTGGTCTGCATAATCTTTCTGGCCTCCGGCTCATTTGATCAATTCTGGTTTTGGACCTTCAAATATCCGAGAGCATACATCAGCCAAATATCTTTTAAAGATGGATCATACAACTTCCTGGGCAGCTTTGGTCTGATACTGACAGACAGTTGGCCATTATGGTTCTTGGCATACATCGGCTTGCGGCCTCCCATCTGGAACAAAGATGAGCGGAAGTCTCGGACACTCCTCCTGATCTTATCGCTATTTTCATTTCTCGCTATTTGTCCCGGGCTCTTCTTTCGACCTCACTACTTTGTACTCCTGTTACCAGTTGTTTCAATGTGGGCTGGTTTGGGCGTGAATTCTTTGACAACTATCCTGCAAAGCCGCGTGTCGAACTTGAGCAGGTTCAGCATCGGGGTGCTCATTGCCGGACTTGTCATGGCTTCCACCCTGTTCCAACAGCGCGCATTTCTCTTTTGGATGAGCCCTTACGCGGCCAGCCGCTCTACCTACGGCCCGAATCCCTTTCCAGAGTCCCTTGAAATTGCCGATTACATCAGATCCCATACCGGAAAAAATGAGCACGTTGCCGTAATCGGATCCGAACCCCAGATTTACTTTTACTCCGGGCGGCGTGCGTCCACAGGCTATATTTACACCTATGCCATGATGGAAGGCCATGACTTTTCCCTGGAAATGCAGGAACAGATGGCCCGCGAGATAGAGAATGCTCAACCAGCATATATCGTTTACATTGATCCTGCGTCTATTCCTGCCTCATGGTTGCCAAGTAAAGATTCTCATTGGCAACTTTTCAAATGGTTCAAACAGTACAAGGCTCAATTTTACACACGTGCAGGACTGATCGAAATATTCAGAGACAAGTCCTGCTATCGATGGGGCGCAGAGGCGCTTGGCGCACCGCGTTCGAAATGGTGGATAGAAGTCCTAAAACGAAAAGCCTCGGCAAATTCAGTTGAAAGTCGAGTGAATACGCGCAATAAGCCGGAAAACTCTCACTCGACCTTTCCAGCTAAGGGAATAAGTACAAACAATTTGCTCTTGTACAACAGGTGCCCTATAATTGGGAAGGGTCTTACTCAAAAGGCGCTATCGAGGTCAAATTTATAGACTCACGCAGATACAGCTCTTTAAAAAGAAGAAAAGCAATGGATAAGAAACCGAGCATTTTAATTTTTATAGTTGCTTACAATGCGGAGAGTACGATTGAGAACGTCCTCATGCGCATTCCTGCTGACCTGCTCGATGATTTTGATGCCGAAGTGCTCGTTATAGATGACAAATCTTCTGACGATACTGTATTACGCTGCGCTGAGACCATACAAAGCGGGAAAATCAGATTCAAGACCGATGTTCTGGTAAACCCCGAAAACCAGGGATATGGCGGAAATCAGAAGTTAGGCTACCAATACGCTATTGAGCATGATTTCGACTGTGTAGCACTGCTCCATGGCGATGGGCAATATGCTCCGGAATACTTGAGGGATCTCATAACACCGGTTACAAAGGGAGAGGCTGAAGCAGTATTTGGTTCGAGAATGATGACACCTTTCGGAGCACTAAAAGGAGGGATGCCCGCCTACAAGTTTGTAGGCAACAAAATTCTGACTTTGTTTCAGAATATCATGTTAAAAACCTCTTTAAGCGAATTTCACTCGGGCTACAGAGCATATTCTGTAAAGGCCTTGAAGCAAATCCCTTTTCATTTAAATACGCCCGATTTCCATTTCGATACTGAAATAATAATCCAGCTGATTCTTTGGGGCTTCCGTATCGCAGAACGCCCGATTCCAACCTATTATGGTGATGAAATCTGTTATGTGAATGGTCTCAAATATGCTTTAGATGTAGTCATTACCACAATTAAAGCAAGAATGCAGCACCTTGGTCTTTTTCACGAACACAAATACGAAGTTATTCATCCGCATAATAGTAACGGTTATCCTGAAGCAAAACTATCCATAAAAAGTCCGAGCGGCGACCGCATTTGAGCCAGTTGGGACGTGAACCCTGAATAATACGCCTTTTACAGCCTTCGAGCTGCAACAGATAATGGCTCTTGAGTGATTACCGGCATTTTGTGATTTATGATGCTGGTATGCCTGCCAACAGTTTTGGGTTAGCGTTCACGGCACTTTGGCGACACAACTTACGGCACACTCACAAACTGATCTGCATGGCCAGCGGTTGCCACAGCACCCATCATCGAAGTCGTCGTAGCCCGACGATATGTAATCCACAACAGGCCGCAAAGCACGAACGCCCCAATCTGCACATGCAAAGACTTTGCGATTACGACCATGAGCATTGGCAGCAACCAGGCAGCAACCAGCACTTCGCGCTCACCACGCAGCCAGCCATTGCGAAGGCCGTCCAATGCCAGCCAGGTGATCGGACAGGCCAACCATGCCAGATCGTAATCAAACACATACGGGCTGACCAGAAACGTAGCCGTCATCAAAGCTGCGCTGCGCAAATTCCGGTTTTGGCAATGGCGCCACACACGCCATACGATAATCACAGCCCCCACAGCAACGACAAAATGGACTACATAAGCCCACGCGACAGGCATTTCGAGTAAGCGCAAAAAAGCAAACAAAGAGGGCATTCTATTCCAGAGAGAAGATTCATTTTCCAGAAACAATCGCGCATAGCCAAGATTGGCGAGAAATCCTTTCAGCACCGCAGTACCAAGGGTCGCCGTGCCAATGGCCATAAAGGTAATCGCCGTCACGGCGGCAGTTATCAATGTCTTCCATGCGCCAATAGCGAGTAACGCCACCAGAAAAAGAATCGCAAGATGCGGTTTGATGGCAAGCAGGCCGATGAACACTCCGGCCAGAACAGGCCGTTTCTCAACACTGAGCAATGCCGCACCGGCAAGCGCTGCGGTTAGGAAGCCGTTCTGACCGCAAAGGAGGGTTACCCACAATCCTGGAAAAGCAGCCAGACACCACATGGCGATGTTGCCCCGAACAATGCGGCGCAAAACCAGAAGATAGCCGCCCAGTGTTGACAACATAAATGCCCAGTATGCTGCCACGTAAGGCAGTAAAGCCAACGGCAGAACAACAAGGTAGAACGACGGCGGATAGAGCCATACAATAGGGTTATGCAGAGCTGGGATTGCAACTTGCTCAGCCTTGAAAAGCAAGGGAATATTATAAGCGTCTTGCGCATGTCCTGTCAAGGCAAGATGCGATGCTGCCCAATATTGAATAAAGTCAAACCCAAGCGGTATCCCCTGTAGGTCGATCATGTTTTTCGACATCAGAACCCAAACCAGGCCCAGCACAAGGAACAGAGCAAGAAAGATGCGGGGATAAATTTTGAGGCGCTCCCGATTCAGCCAATGCACGTCGGCTTTCATAGTATTTTTCCCAGATGTTCTATTCGGGTCCGGCATCATCGAAATGTTTCCAGTGCCATAGTAAGGCAAGTTCTGATTACTGTATTATCTCGTACTGATCTGCATGGCCACCGGTTGCCAGAGCACCTGACATCGAAACTGCTGTAGCCCGGCGATACGTCATCCACAACAGGCTGCACAGCACCAGCGGCCCCACCTGCACGTTCAGATGCGCAATGATCTGTACCATCATCAGCAGCGGCAGCAACCAGGCAGCAACCAGCACTGCGCGCTCGCCACGCTGCCAGCCGTAGCGCAACCCGTCCAATGCCAGCCAGGCGATCGGAAAAGCCAGCCATGCCAGGTCGTAAAACAATACATACGGGCTGACCAGAAACGTTGCTGTCATCAGGGATGCGCCACGAAGGTTCCGGTTCTGACAATTGCGCCAGACGCGCCAGACGGCGATCACGGCCACCACAGCAACGATGAAATGAGCGACATACGCCCAGGTGACAGGCGTGCCGAGCAGACGCATGAACGCAAATACCGAGGGCATTTTACTCCAGAGAAGAGATCCGTTTTCCAGACATAAATGCCGGGCATCGCCAAGACTTGCAAGAAAGGCCTTCAGCACAGCGGTTCCCAGAATTGCCGTTCCAGCAGCCATAAAGGTAATCGCCGTCACGGCAGCGGTTATGAAAGTTCGCCACGCGCCAATGGCGAGTAGCGCCACCGGAAAGAGCATCGCAAGATGCGGTTTGATGGCGAGCAGACCGATAAACACTCCCGCCAGAACAGGCCGACGCTCAAGGCTGAGCAGTGCTATCCCGGCGATGGCCGCGGTCAGAAAGCCGTTCTGGCCGTCATAAAAGTTCATCCACAATCCTGAGAAACCGGCCAGGCACCACATCGCCGTACTGCCCCGAATGATGCGGCGCAACGCCAGAAGATAGCCGCCCAGCGTTGACAACATGAAGCTCCAGTATGCTGCCGCGTAAGGCAGTAACGCCAGGGGCAGAATAACAAGGTAGTATGAGGGCGGATAGAACCATCCGTAAACGTCCTGCGGGCCGGGTTCTGCAATTTGCTGAGCCTTGATGAGTGAGGGTATGCTGTAGGCGTCCAGTGCATGCCCTGTCAAGGCAAGATGCGATGCAGCCCAGGCCAGAACAAAGTCGCCGGTAACCATATGTTTCGACGTTAACACCAAGCCTGAGCCAAGCAAAAGAAATAGTGCCAGAAAGATGCGGGAATAAAATATGAGACGCTCCCGATTCAGCCAGCGCGCGTCTGCGTTCATGGTCTTTCTCTCTACTGCGTGTTCGGATTTTTTTGTCATTGTCGAAGTGTTCGCCAGAGAATAAAATCGCTTACTGTAAAGTCTCGAACTGATCTTCACAGGCGGCGCTGGCCGGAGCGCCTGTCATCGATGCTGTCGTTGCACGACGATACGTCATCCACAACAGACTGCCAAGTACCAGTGGGCCTACCTGCACTTTCAGCATTGCAGCTATCAGAACCATCATCAGCGGCAGCAACCACGCCGCCACAAGCACTTCGCGCTCACCGCGCAACCAGCCGTTGCGCAGACCATCCAATGCCAGCCATGCGATGGGAAAGGCCAGCCATGCCAGATCGTAATAAAATGCGTATGGGCTGACCAGAAACGTTGCCGTCATCAGAGCTGCGTTACGAAGGTTCCGGTTCCGGCAATGGCGCCAGACGCGCCAGACGGCGATCACGGCCACCACTGCAACGGCAAACTGGACAGCATACGCCCATGTGGCGGACGTTCCGAGCAGGCGCAGAAACGCAAACACCGAGGGGACTTTATTCCAGAGAAGATGGGTGTTTTCCATAAACAGACGCGCATAGCCAAGACTCGCGAGAAACGCCTTCAGCACAGCGGTTCCCAGAATTGCCGTTCCAGCAGCCATAAAGGTGATTGCCGTCACAGCGGCGGCTATCAGGGTGCGCCACGCGCCAATGGCGAGTAATGCCACCGGAAAGAGCATCGCAAGATGCGGTTTGATGGCAAGCAGGCCAATGAACACTCCCGCCAGTACCGGCCGACGCTCAAGGTTGAGCAATGCCGCACCGGCAAGCGCGGCGGTCAGAAATCCATTCTGGCCATCAAAAAAGTTCATCCACAATCCTGAGAACCCGGCCAGGCACCACATCGCCGTCTTGCCGCGAATGATGCGGCGAAACACCAGAAGATAGCCGCCAAGCGTTGACAATATGAAAGTCCCGTATGCTGCCAGGTACGGCAGTAACGCCAACGGCAAAATAACAAGGAAGTACGAGGGCGGATAAAACCATGGGTAAGAAACTTTTGCAGCCGGCACACCAATTTGCTGAGCCTTGAAGAGCAAAGGAATGTTGTAGGCGTCCTGAGCATGTCCTGCCAGAGCAAGATACGATGCACCCCAAAATGCAATAAAGTCTAAACCGAGAGGGTGCCCTCCTGTATCAGAAAAAAAAACACTCCCTAAGCCGTAGATAAGGAATAGAGCCAGAAAGATGCGGGAATAAAATATGAGACGCTCCCGGTTCAGCCAGTGCGCTTGTGTTTTCATAGCATTTCCTGCCATTGTGTATTTGGATATTTTCCAGCATCGTTGAAGTGCCTTACAAAGCCAGGCATGGCAAGTTCTCTTTACGGTACCGGCTCAAACTGATCAGCATAAGCGTCGGCGGCCATATCATCCATCATCGATGCCGCATTGGCCCGACGCACCGTAATCCACAACAGACTGCAAAGCACCAGCGGGCCTGGCTGAAATTTTAGAGCCCCGGCTATTGGACTCATCAGCAACGGCATCAACCATGCCGCCACAAGCGCTTCACGCTCTCCACGCAGCCAGCCGTTGCGCACACCATCCAATGTCAGCCAGGCGATCGGAAAGGCCAGCCATGCCAGATCGTAATCATACGCGTACGGGCTGACCAGAAAGGTTGCCGTCATCAGGGCTGCTCCGCGCAGGTTCCAGTTCTGACAATGACGCCAGACCTGCCAGACGGCGATCACCGCCACCGCTGCAACGATACAATGGACAACATACGCCCACGTGACAGGCATTTCGAGCAGGCGCAGAAACGCAAACACCGAGGGCATTTTCTTCCAGAGAAGATATCCGTTTTCCAGAGACAGCCGCGCATGGCCAAGATTTGCGAAAAACGCCTTCAGGACAGCGGTTCCAAGGGTTAGCGTACCAATGGCCATAAACGTGATTGCCGTCACGGCGGCGGTTATCAAAGTCCGCCAGGCGCCAATAGCAAGTAACACCACCGGAAAAAGAATCGCAAGATGAGGTTTGATGGCAAGCAGGCCGATGAGCGCTCCTGCCAGAACCGGTCTTCGCTCAACGCTGAAAAGTGCCGCACCGGCGATGGCCGCGGTCAGGAATCCGTTCTGGCCGCAATAGAGGTTTACCCACAATCCGGAGAAACCGGCAAGACACCACATCGCCGTCTTGCCTCGGACGAGACGACGCAACACCAGAAGATAGCCGCCCAGCGTTGACAACATGAAGGTCCAGTACGCTGCCAGGTACGGCAGTAACGCCAGCGGCAGTACAACGAGGTAAAACGACGGAGGGTAGAGCCATATATAACGGGCCTTGAATGCCGGTGTAACAAGTTGTTCAGTCTTTAACAGCAAGGAACTGTTGTAGGCGTCCTGAGCATGTCCCGTCAAGGCAAGATGCGATGCAGCCCAGAATTGTATAAAGTCAGCGCCAAACGGTATCCCTTGCAGGTCATACATGTTTTTCAAGATAGCTGCACCAATGCAAGACACAAGATATCCAGCCAGGAAGATACCGGGATAAAGTGTGAGGCGCTCCCGATTCAGCCAATGCGCTTCGGCCTTCGTGGTCTCTCTATCTGTTACGTATTCGGATTTTTCCAGCATCGTTGAAGTGTTTTGCAGAATCAGGCAAGGCGAGTTCCTATGGTACAGTCTCGAACTGCGCTGCATGGTCATTGATTGCCGTAGCCCCCGTCATCGATGTTTTCGTTGCACGACGATACGTCATCCACAGCAGGCTGCAAAGCACTATCGGCCCTATCTGCACATTCAGCGCTTTAGCTATCACGGCCATCAGCAGCGGCAGCAACCAGGCAGCAACCAGCACTTCACGCTCTCCAGACAACCAGCCATTGCGCTGACCATCTACTGCCAGCCAGGCGATAGGACAAGCCAGCCAGGCGAGATCGTAACCAAACATGTATGGACTGACCAGAAGCGTTGCCGTCATTAAAACTGCTCCACGCAGGTTCCAGTTCTGGCAATGGCGCCACACTCGCCAGACGACGATCACGGCCACCACGGCAACGATACAATGGACAACATACGCCCATGCAACGGGCAGTCCGAACAGGCGCATAAAAGCAAACACAGAAGGAGAATACGTCCAGGAAAGAGAGCCGTTTTCAAGAAAAAGCCGTGCATAGCCAAGACTCTTAATAAATCCTTTCAGCACATCGACCCCCAAGCTTGCCGTGCTAATAATCATAAGCGTAATCGCCGTCACGCCGGCAGTAATCAAAGTACGCCACCCTCCAATAGCGAGTAACGCTACCGGAAAGAGCATCGCAAGATGAGGCTTAATGGTAAGCAGGCCGATGAACAGACCGGCCAAGACAGGCCTTCGTTCAATGTTTAGCAACGCCGCACTGGCAAGCGCCGCGGTCAGGAATGCGTTCTGGCCTTGAAAGAAATTAATCCACAATCCGGAGAAAGCGGCCAGACACCACATCGCAATGTTACCACGAACAATTCGACGCAACACCAGAAGATAGCCTCCCAGCGTTGACAGCATAAAGGTCCAGTATGCCACCAGGTACGGCAGTAACGCCAGCGGCAGCACAACAAGGTAGAACGATGGCGGGTAAAACCATGGATAAGCAAACTTCAATGCAGGGTGTGCAATTTGTTCAGCCCTCAAAATTAAAGGGATGTTGTAGGCATCCTGAGCATGTCCTGTCAAGGCAAGATGCGAGGCACCCCAGAATGTGATGAAGTCGTAACCAAACGGTTGACCAGAAAGGTCATGCGTATTTTTCGACATCAAAAACAGCTTAAACCCGATTGCAAGCAGAAGCAACAGAAAAATACGGGGATAAAATATGAGGCGCTCCCGATTCAGCCAGTGTGCGTCTGTTTTCATGGTCTCTCTATCTCTCTCGTATTCCGATTTTTCGGGCATCGGCGAAGTATTTTCGAGCTTCAAGTAAGGCAAGTTTCTATGGCACCATGTCGAATTGCGCTGCATGGCCGCCGGTTGCCGTAACGCCCGTCATCGATACTGCTGCCCGACGATACGAAATCCACAACAGGCTGCCAAGCACCAGCGGCCCTATCTGCACGTTCAGCGCTTCGGCTATTGGTATCATGAGTACCGGAAACAACCAGGCCGCCACCAGCACTTCGCGTTCACCACGCAGCCAGCCGTTGCGCAACCCGTCCACTGCCAGCCAGGCAATCGGAAAAGCCAGCCAGGCCAGGTCATAATCATACACGTATGGACTGACCAGAAACGTTGCTGTCATCAGGGCTGCGTTACGAAGCTCCCGGTTCCGGCAATGACGCCAGACGCGCCAGACGACGATCACCGCCATCACAGCAACGACGAAATGAATAGCATAAGCCCATGTGACGGGCGTTCCGAGCAAACGCAAAAAAACAAACATCGAGGGCATTTTCTTCCACGGAAGACCTCCGTTTTCCAGAAACAGACGAGCATAGCCAAGATTTGCGAAAAATCCCTTCAGCACCGCAGTACCAAGGGTCGCCGTGCCAATGGCCATAAAGGTAATCGCCGTCATGGCGGCGGTTATCAAAGTCCGCCACGCGCCAATAGCGAGTAACGCTACCAGAAAAAGAATCGCAAGATGAGGTTTGATGGCAAGCAGGCCAATGAACAGCCCGGCCACGACCGGCCTTCGCTCAACGGCAAGGAGAGCCGCACCGGCAAGGGCTGCGGTCAGGAATCCATTCTGGCCGCAAATGAGGTTTACCCACAAGCCGGAAAATGCGGCCAGACACCACATCGCCGTGTTACCCCGGATGATGCGGCGAAACACCAGAAGATAACCCCACAGCGTTGAGAGCATGAAGGTCCAGTATGCTGCCACGTAAGGCAGTAACGCCAGAGGAAGCACAACAAGATAGAACGACGGAGGGTAGGCCCATATATAAGTGAACCTGAATACCGGTATTACGAGTTGTTCAGCCTTTAACAGCAGGGAATTGTTGTAAGCGTCCTGAGCATGCCCTGTCAAGGCAAGATGCGAGGCACCCCAGAATGTGATAAAATCAGCACCAAACGGGATCCCATTCAGGCCAAACTTTTTTTTTGCAATAAAAACACACCCTAAGCCAAACACAAAAAATCCAGCCAGAAAGATGCGGGGATATATGGTGAGACGCTCCCGGTTCAGCCAGTGCGCGTCCGATTTCATGGCCTCTCTATCTCTTTCGTATTCGGATTTTTTTGGCATCGTCGAAGTGTTTTCCAGAATCAAGCGAAAAAAGTTCCGCTTACGGTACCGTTCCGAGCTGATCGTCATAGGCGTCGGTTGCAAGGGCACCAGCCATCGATGCGGCCGTTGCACGACGATACGTCACCCACAACAGGCTGCAAAGCACCAGCGGCCCTATCTGCACGTTCACCGCTTCAGCTATCACGGCCATCAGCAACGGCAACAACCACGCTGCGACCAGCACTTCACGCTCGCCCCGCAACCAGCCGTTGCGCAAACCGTCCAGTGCCAGCCAGGCGATCGGAAATGCCAGCCAGGCAAGGTCGTAATCAAACACATACGGGCTGACCAGAAACGTTGCCGTCATCAGGGCTGCACCGCGCAGGTTCCGATCTTCGCAACGACGCCACACACGCCAGACGACGATTACCGCCACTATGGCAACGGCGCAATGGGCAATATACGCCCAGGCGACGGGCACTCCGAGCAAGCGCATGAACACAAAAACGGAGGGCATTTTCATCCATTCAAGAATGCCGTTTTCCAGAAACAGCCGCGCATCGCCAATGCTCGCAAGGAAGCCCTTCAATACGGCGGGTCCAAAAGTTGCCATACCAATAGCCATAAAGGTGACCGCTGTCACGGCGGCGGTTACCAACGTTCGCCACGCGCCAATAGCGAGTAATGCCACCGGAAAGAGCATCGCAAGATGCGGTTTGATGGCAAGCAGCCCGATGAACACTCCTGCCAGAACAGGACGTCGCTCAACGGTGAGCAGTGCCAAGCCGGCAAGTGATGCAGTCAGGAATCCGTTCTGGCCGCAAAAAAAGTTTAACCACAATCCGGAGAATGCCGCCAGACACCACATCGCCGTGCTGCCCTGAACAATGCGGCGCAACACCAGAAGATAGCCACCCAACGTTGACAACATGAAGGTCCAGTATGCGGCCATATATGGCAGTAACGCCAATGGCAGCACAACAAGATAGAAGGTAGGCGGGTAGAACCATGCGTAAACAACTTTCGACACCGGTACGGCGATTTGCTGAGCCTTGAAAAGCAAGGAACTATTGTAAGCGTCCTGTGCATGGCCTGTCAAGGCAAGATGCGATGCCGCCCAGAATGTGATAAAGTCGTAACCAAGTGGCTTCCCTTTCAGGTCTGCCATATTTTTCGACATCAGAACCCAAACAAGACCAAGGATAAGGAACAGAGCCAGAAAAATTCGGGGATAAACAGTAAGACGCTCCCGGTTCAGCCAGTGCTTATCTGATTTCATGGTATCTGTTTCGATTCAGCAATCATGTGCTACAGGTTCTGATTTACTGAGAAAAAAAGAGTCCCCACCCTGTTTTAGAGGCGCCAATTTCTTTACAAATATCTGATTTTCAAAAAAGGAATCACCGGGATATTGCGCATGTAGCGGGGTTAATGAACGCAATTTTCAGAGTTGTCCCGTAATAAAGTTTTATTACCCGACAGCAGCAATATGTACGGTGGTCAGTTCGGTGGCGCACTGGAAAAAGCGTTTACGACGCTGACAAGCAAAGTTACCAGATTTTGACCGACCTGCGAAAGAGCCAGAATCGTAACCGTAGAGATCAAAGCAGCAATCAAAGCGTACTCGATCATGGTGACGCCCTTTTGTGAGTTGATACTTTTTAGCATAGTACCTCCTGATCAAAATAGTTAAGATTGTCGATTCCAGAAATTGATCATGCACTTCCTGAAAAGGAAGGGACAAAACCCGATACCAAAACCGCCAACCCTTAGACTAAAAGGGGTGATAGCACATTATTCAAGACAGAATGGCACTGAGAAAAAACAGATAGCATTGAGCGTGAATACCGGATAACCGTTGCAAAATCAACCTAAGTCGAGTAATGAGCAGCCCACAAGCCCCACGCCAGTGCAGCTACCACAAGAGCTGGTCCAAATGGCCATTCTGCCTCGGGGCTCAGGCCTTTGAAGCGTCGCCACACCAGATACCAGACTACGGTAACCACACTGCCCAACGCCACCACGTAAAGGACACCGTCAGGACCCCTCCAGGCGGCCAGCGCTGCCAGAAGTTTGAGGTCACCACCTCCGATACCACTGACGCCCCTGATACGATGGAATATCCAGGCAAAACCGCCAAGCAGGCCCAGCACTACAACAGCAGATGCTGCACTGACGGCCAGACTTTGCCGGGTAAACCCAGCATAGCTGCTGAGGAGGCCCGCCAACCCCAGCGGAAGAACAATCCAGTCCGGCAGCAGGGTGGTGTCCCAGTCAATAAGGGCAAGCAAAAGCAGAGTGCTGGCCAAAGCGGCCCATAGAAACGTGCCCCAGAATACCGGTTGGTTAGCGGTATCGGCTGCGGAGGCCCACAAGCCAGCGTTGACCACCGGTACCCAAATACGTCGAGCCTTCGGAACGGGTTGCTCCAGGCCACCACCGGGGCCCTGCCATTCGTTCAGAGGAACCTGGGCGCGCTGCAAAACCTTACGCGGAATAATACGGCCCAAAGACACCAGGCACACCCCTGCCCACGCACCGGCCACCCACCATGGCCAGTCTGCAAAAAAAACATGCACCATGGGGCTGAAACTCACTTATGTTTCAAAACATCAATCAACTGAATGATTGCCGGCCCCAGCATCACGATCAAAAGTGTCGGAAAAATAAACAGGCCGAGCGGCAGTACCAGTTTGACGGGGATTTTGGCGGCAAGCTCCTCGGCACGCTGAGTGCGTTTTAAGCGCATCACTTCTGACTGCACACGTAACGATTCTGCCATGCTGGTACCAAATTTTTCAGCCTGTATGAGCATGGAAACAAGGTCGTGCAACTCATCAAGAGATGTGCGCAGTGCCAGGTTGCGCAATGCGTCAATGCGGGTAGCTCCGGCGCGCATTTCAAGACCCGAAAGATAAAACTCCTGAGAAAGGTCGGGGTTGGCTCGGGCCATTTCCTGCGATATACGGGCTATGGCTGCGTCGATACTCATACCCGACTCAGTGCAGACGACCATAAGCTCCATCATATCGGGCAGGCTGTTACGCATGCGTTCGACACGTTTTTTGGTGATGAAATCCATCACTATTTCAGGCAGGTAATAACCTGCTGCTGCCGAGAGCAGCATAAAAATCAAGAGAAGAATGACGGGGAGCTTGGGCTGAGCGAAATGCAGAAACAAAAACAGCATCACCGGCAACCCAAATATGAGCAGGGTTTTAGCGGCATAGTAGTATTGAGGTGCATTTTTGTTGCGAATGCCTGCCTGCAAAAACCTCGTCCGAACGGTGGAGCTTTGCCACCCCTCTTCCGGAAGCGAGAGTTTTGAGAGAATATTGATGACTGTGGCTATTTTTTGCGGCGTTGGCTTCCTTGGTGAAGCAACGTCGGCTGGGGCCCAGCGCTGACGAACGATTTGACTCAGTCTTTTTTTGACGGTGTTACTGAGCCCCCAATTGTACAACGCGAACACAAGCGAGGCTACAGCAGCACCCGAGAGCACTATGGTCAAAATTTGCAGGGTGTCTAACATTGTGGACGTTGCTTGGGTTAAACCTTGATCTTAACCATGTTGTTAAGCACATACATGCCAACAAGCATGAGCCCCCCAACGATGTAAAGAAGGGTGTGACCTTGGGGAGTGTTAAGGAGCAGCAGGATGTACTGGGGGTTTATGAGAGAGATAATAGTTGCGAATACAAATGGCATACTGCCCAGCACCAGGGCTGATATGCGCCCTTCAGATGAAAGCGTGCGAACCTTGCCACGCAACTTGAAGCGTTCGCGTATGGTTGTGGCCAACCCGTCGAGCAGTTCGGCGAGGTTGCCGCCAGTTTCATGCTGTATCATGAGTGCGATAACAAAGAAACTGAGATCGTTGCTTTGAACACGATTAGAGAGCTGGGCGAAGGCTTCTTTGAATGGGATACCGAAGTTCATTTCATCGAAGACGGTTTTGAATTCACCACCCAAGGGATCGGCGAACTCCTTGCCAATCATACCCATGGCAGAGGTAAGACTGTGGCCGGCACGCAGTGAGCGAGAAATGTAGTCGAGCGCTTCGGGGAGTTTTGCTTCGAAAGCCATGCGCCGCTTCTTGGCCTTTCGGGATAACCACATAACAGGCATGCTGGCAATAGCGACAGCCAGCACAAGCAGGAACAGGATGTTGGTTTTGTTCAGAAGACCAGCCAGCAACACTACCGCAAACAAGGCAAGCATAAGACCAAGGACGCTCCCAGCACTGAAAGAGCTGCGAGATTGCTGAACGAGGTTAACAAGTTTCTCAAATGCTCTGGATCGTGAACGTAACCACGTTTCAAGTTCATGCTCCTCAAGGTTCGTTCGCAAGCTGCTCGGAGCTTGCCCACCCCATTGAATCGTGGTCTGGATATCCTTCAGCCTCTGATTTTTGGATTTGTTGTTGGGATCGAAAAACCGGGACCAAACCAAATACACCAACCACATGATCAGCAGAACCGCAAAAAAAACAGATAATGATAACAAAAACGTGGTCATGATGTGCACAAAGTTTAGTCTTTGGCGTCGGGGTCAAAGATCCCTTCGCTGAGATTGAGACCGAAAGTGCGTATTTTTTCATAAACTCTGGGACGCACGCCCGTAGCTTTGAACACTCCCTGAACAGATCCGTCCGAATTAGTGCCGGTACGCTGAAAGAGAAAGATTTCCTGTGTGGTAATGACATCGCCTTCCATGCCGATGATCTCCTGGATATGGGTGATCTTTCGGGTACCATCACTGAGTCGCGAAACCTGGATGATAAATTGAACCGAAGAGGCGATAAGCTGACGCAAAGCCTTGCTGGGCAAATTGATACCACCAAGTCCCACCAGATTTTCAAGTCGGGCCATCGCATCACGTGGGGTATTGGCGTGAATGGTGGTGAGTGAACCGTCGTGGCCGGTGTTCATGGCCTGCAGCATGTCGATCACCTCGGAGCTACGAACCTCACCCAGCACGATGCGGTCAGGCCTCATGCGCAAAGAGTTTTTCACCAGCGCGCGCATGGTGACTTCACCTTTATTTTCAATGTTTGGCGGGCGCGTCTCCAGGCGAATGACGTGATCCTGCTGGAGCTGAAGCTCGGCAGTGTCTTCGATGGTGACAATACGTTCGTTGTGCGGAATATAACCCGAAAGGATGTTGAGCAACGTGGTTTTTCCCGAACCGGTACCGCCTGAGATAATGATGTTGCACTTGACTTTCACCAGAGCCGACAACAGCTCGGCCATGGTTGGCGTGAGTGTGTTTTTTTCGATGAGGTCGTGCATTTGCAGAGGCACAACCGCAAAGCGCCTGATGGTAAGTGAAGGACCGTCGAGTGCCAATGGCGGAATGATGGCGTTGACGCGCGAACCGTCGGGAAGGCGGGCATCGGCCATGGGGCTGGATTCATCGATACGCCGCCCCACGCGAGAGACGATCTTGTCTATGATTTTCATGAGGTGCGCATCGTCGCTGAAGCGAATGTCGGTCAGGGAAATGCATCCTTTTTTTTCGACATAGACATTCTGGTAACCGTTGACCATGATTTCAGAAATGTTAGGGTCTGCCAGCAAAGGCTCCAAAGGCCCCAAACCCATGATTTCATTTTTGAGGTCGGTCACCAATTTGCTGCGCTCCTGATGATTGAGGGGCAGCGCCTCCTCTTCGATCAATCTGGTAAGCAGCATACCCAGCTCATTGCGCAACTGATCGGCATCGAGGCTCTCTATCGAGTTGAGATCGATGCGGGTGAGCAGCTTCTGGTGCAGCTTTGTCTTGGTCGAGTAATAGTCAGTCCCGCCGTTGGATTCCTTGTTTTTTTTCGCTGCTACGGGAACTGACGCTACCGGAGCCTGAACGACAGGCGCTTTCTGAGGCACATCAGCGGTCTCGGGGGCTGAGGAAGAAAAATCTGCTCCTCTTTTGGTGGAGAGATTCCAGCGAGCTATTTGATCTTTAAGCGTTCCCATATCGAGCGTTTAGGCTGACTGACGCCGTTGAGGTGCAAGGCCCAGTCAACGATGGTTTTGGAAAGCTGGGATTTGGGCGCAACTTTCAGCACCGACTGACCAGACAAGAGTGATTCCTGCATGGCATCATCATCCTGAGGAATGCGCTTGCTGATCGGTCTGCCAATAACTTTTTCTATTTCATCACTGGTGATGCGAGAATTTGTGTCAGCTCGGTTAAGGATGATTTCGATGCGAGAAATTGGTTTTTCAAATTCTTTACAGAGTTTGAGCAGTTGGCCCGCCCGGCGCAGCGATTGGAGTGACGGGGTGGCTACGATGCAGAGTTCGTCAAGGTGTTCGAGAACCCAAATACCGACACGGTCTACAGATGCTCCAAAATCAACAATAATGTAGTCGTAAAAGTTTGTAGCAATGTGAATGAGATCGCTCACGTGCTCAGGTTCGATATTCACGATTTTTTCGAACGTTGCAGGCGAGGGAATGAGGTCGAGCGAGGGACTGATATGCTGCACCATGGTGTCGAGCAGCGACTTGTCGAGCCGGTCGCTTTCACTGGAAATGTCAGCAAGATCCTGACTATGAGTGTTTCCGCTGAGATACATATCAAGGTCACCAAAGGGCAAAGAGATGTCTACCGCCAGCACATGAATGTCAGGCTCCCGAGAGAGCGCAAATGCAAGGTTGGCCGCTATGCAGGAGCTGCCATCCCCCCCTTTGGAAGAGACAAATCCAAAAACCCTGTTCTGGCTGATGGTCGCACCTTTGGTACGAAGGTAAGCCCTCTCGATAACCTGTTGCAGGGTTCCTTCGGAGCTATCTTCGATGACTTCACGCACACCGGCGCGCATAAGCGTCATCAAATTTTCGGGATCGGCCTGCGGGTGAAAAACCACGATCGTAGCATGAGGCAGCGTAAGACAGAGTTTCTCCAGCTCCCTAATGAAACGGGGATCGGTGGGTTTAAAGCCCACGATGAACACAAAGTCAGGGTTTTTTGCCTTGATCTGTCGAACCATCTCCCCTGACTCGCCCAGAAGTCGAGTCAGTTGGTGTTGACCAAGTTCAAGTTGCGAATCGGAAACATCCCATGGCTGGGGAGAGTACGTAACAATGTTCATATATAGTTATTGTACCAGTAGAGGAGTAGTAAAGGTACCATTCGTAGTAAACGTGCCCGTGATAGGGTCAAAGCCAGGAATACTTGCGGGATCTATGAAATGACCCGTAATATATTTTCCGCCTTGATTAGCTCCATCAATATGAAATGCGACAACATCAAAGATACTTTGATAGGTATTAGTATCTTTTTTAACAAGATAGTCCACGACATACAGCGCAACATCTATGCCATTTATGCCTGCTTTCGCATCGACCGATCCGAACAATGTGGCTTTTGCGCCCGGTTGGACATAGATAAAATCGCCTTTGGATAACGATACACTACTACCGTAGGTAATCAGGCTATCAACGAATGGAACATTCGAGTCTTTGGTAGCATCCGTGTTTTTCTGGAAGGTAGTCCACTGGCCTGTCAATGAGTCTACTTTATTGGCGCCCTTACCGGATGATGCGTAGACCGTACCAAGATCGACAGTACTTTGATCTTTGGGTTTGTGTGTAGTGTAATCCCAATATTTGTATAGCATGTATTTGGGCACGACAAAGGGAAACGCACCCGTGCCGCCCTGGGATGGGTAGATAACGGCAATGGCACTCGCTTGAACATTAGGATCGGCAATACCCAGAATCGGGGCGAAAAACAACCTCAACGGGCCGTTATTTTCGGTGCTGGAGATTGCAAGCCTGGCGCGGACAGCAGGCACATCGAATGCGTTGAGGGAAATGGTTGTACTGACAGTAAAAACATGGCTTTGGGTGTTCCAGTAACCTGTATCAATGTTCGCATCCTGAATTTTCGAGCCATTAGCGTAGTTGTGTTGAGCAAATGCCATCGCAGAATCACTGGCCGCCGACCAATTGTAAGGTATCGAATTGTTCGGTGGAGGCGTCAGAAAACGAGCGCCAGCCAGAGCTGCCGCATCTGCCGCGTTTTGAAGTTCTACCTTGGCCAAGTGCAAACGAGTCAAGTCAAACGCCAAGGCGGCAAAACCCAGCAAAATCGGCAACAACAGCGCAAACCAGACGGCTACAGCGCCACGCTGGCCCTTAGTCATATTGTTGATATAGCGTAAACGTGTCATGGCTATTCGATCCTCATACTGGTTTGAGCTGAGACTGTTAATGCATTCGAAAAAATATAGAGTCCGGTGTATTGAACACTAGCCGAAACGGTAAGCATTTTTCCATTAACAGTAGCTGTAGAGGGGGTATAGTTCATGCCTGGCCCAAAAGAGATAAGGCTGGCGGAACAAACCTGATCAGCCGCAGCTTTGGCTTTTGCGGCGACATAATCGCCTTTAACCGTACTGTCCGTGTTATAGTTGTCTGCATCGTAAACTGAACCAGCACGCGCCCCTTGCCTAGTGGCCATGGTAAGCACGGTTTTGTTGTAAATGGCTATCGAAAAAGTGATCACCCCAAAAAGAAGCAACAGAAACAATGGCAGGATGAACGCAAATTCTACCATCACAGCACCCTTCTGAAATTGAGCATGCTTCGGTGCCTGCGCGTGACGCATGGCGGTATTTGCGTGCATCCTGTTCATTTTATTTTGAGCCTTGAAGTTTTCCTTCGAGGAAAAGCCTATTTGGACCGGGCGGAACAAATGTAGGAATCTCCGGCGCAATGTCGCTGGCTTTAACCAGTGTCGGGTGAACAATGACGATAACCTCGACCTTTTCAGAATCCATCGAAGTGCGACGGAACAGGGCGCCGAGCAGGGGAAGTTGCCCCAGCAAAGGCACGGCCTCGATTGTTTCGGTAAGATTGTCTTTCAGAAGGCCGCCGATAACAAGGTTCTGTCCCTCGTTCATTTCAACGGTAGTGGAAGCCGCGCTGACTTTAAAGGCGGGCAAATTAAACGAGCTTCCTTCAGATTGGAATTGCGAGTCGGGCTCAGAGACCTCAGGGGCAACCTTGAGCGAAATACGGCCTGCATCCAGCACGGTAGGAGTAAATCGCAACCCTACGCCATAGGTGCGTTCCTGATAGTCGACTGCTCCGTTTCCTGTTGGGGTAGGTGTATAAATTTTGCCTCCAACCAGAAAATACCCTTCCTGACCGCTCATGGCGACAATGGTGGGTTCAGCCAGCATTTTAATCCAGGTTTTTTTACTATCTGCTTCAACCTTAAGATTTCCGCTATTCTTCAGGAGGAGGTTGAGCGTTGCGTTGCTGACAAACCCTGTCATGAGGCTGCTGCCTGCGGTGCTGCCCACGCCTTGCGTCCAGCTGAAGCCCAGACCCTCGATGTAGGACTTCGAAACTTCAGCAATGCGCACTTCGAGGCGGACCTGCTGCGGATCGCGTATTTTGAGAAGGTTGATAAAACCACGAATGCCGGAAGACGCCACTGTAGCAGCACCAGACGTACCTGCGGCACTGGCGACTCCAGTCATGCCTGATATACTGGTTCCCCCCGATGTGCCCGTGGCTGCCTCGCTTTTCTTGGTCAGGGTGGCTTCTGGGGTGACATCCGGAACTGTGCCCCCCAAAAAGGTTTTTACCAGGCGGATAGCGGTTTCAGCAGCCAAAGCGTTGGACACGGAACCAGCCAATACCAAGGCATCCCCTGAGGAGTATAGCTGAATATCGTGCTCTTTCGGCAAAACAGCTCTCAACAGGTCCTGTATGGGTTTGACATTCCGGCTGACAACCAGCGGAGCAGTGGTGAAGTTGCCGTTTTTGCCCCAGACAATAAGATTGGTAGCACCTGTTTTTTTGCCCGACAGATAGAGTTCTGAGGGGCTGATCATAATAAAATCTGCAATGGCAGGGTCCCCCACAGCAACACGCTTGGCTGGCACGGCAAGCCGGTAGACCCTGGATTCACCTTCAGGAACAGAATAGCTCGAAGGTGCGTATGCAGAAAAATCCATCGCACTAGCGCGTACGCGTGAGTACTTTTTTGCCGCTGGTTTCCGATAGACCTTTTTTGCCACGTACGCAGGAGCAGCCTTTTTAGCCGCAGGCGCAGGAGTGGTTTTTGGAGTTACAGATGCAGGGGCGGCTGTTTTGGCTACGGTTGCCGGTGCGACCTGTTTTGCGGGTACAGGAGCAGCCTTTTTAGCTACGGGTTCCGGTGCGGCCACTGCAAGCACAGGGGCTGGAGAGGCCAGTACAACCACGGGAACTGCGCCAGCAAGTGCCACAAGAGCACTCATTCCGCAGGCCAGACGCTTTACGCATGTCAAATTCATGTCCATGTTGGCTTATGGTGTGGTAGCTTGTTGGCGGCTGATGCCGCGAATTTCTTCGGTTCCACGGTATTGACGCGCCGGTGCAGCTTGCGGAGCTCGCGCCGGTGCAGCTTGCGAAGCCCGCGCAGGTGCGGCTTGTCCAAACTGAGAAGATGTATTTGGAACACCACGCTGCGGGTAGACAACATCAGGCAGACGGACGCCCACAGAGTTTACTACGGTGGTGTCAAGTTCGTTGCGCAGAACCAGGGAAAGCGCGCCGATGTTACGGGCCAGATCCAGTTTTTCTGATTCTTGCGGTGAAAGCTCGAGGGTCACCGCGTTAACAACTTTCGGTTTGTCTTTTTCCGCAACGGTATCCTGTTCCACAGCCAATACCTTGACTCGCGACAGCACTATTCGGGAAAAAGGCTGGCCGCTGACGTCTCTGCCGCTGACCAGAATATCCACATAACTGCCCGGAAGGGCAAATCCGGCAACCCCGACGACGTCATTCACACGAACACTAATGGCGCGCTTGCCTTCCGGGATTATCGAAGACAATCCGCCGGTCGCGCCGGTTGGAGCCAGCTTACCAGGAAGAACAGGCTCACCGGGGATCATGGGAACCAAGGCAATTCGACCAACCACGTCCGCAGTACGGCTGAAGGCCTCTTGCGGCACAACCGAACCCGACCAACTGATAGCTTTGATTTGTCCTTCCAAAATAGGCCTGCCGGCGTCGATGGGCTGTTCAACGATGACTACACTGGGCCCTGAAGCCTTGGGGCCGCTCATCCAGCGAGCCGCGATGAAAGCCGTCATCGCACCCAAGGTGAGTGCGATGACAACAAAGATTGGTCGTTTCACTGTTAATCTGTAAAAGAGTTTTTACGTAGTAAAAGCGCCTATGCCTGACCAGGAAACCAATTACGTCGTGAGCTGGCTACCGACATAGCTGAAGACGTTCTTCAGGTTCGTTCCAACAGTCAAAAGAACCGCAATGACCGCCACAGCAATCAAGGCAGCAATCAAGGCATACTCAATCATGGTTACACCTTTTTGCGATTTCACGCCAAAATACTGCTGTAAAAATCCACTTAATACAGCGACCCAATAATCCACATACATTTTCAGCATGTTTGTTCCTCCATTTGTCTTGTTAAAAAGTTTAGTCAACCAGTTAATCGAAATTGTCAGCCTTTTTCCCGCAAACCTCATAGTGGTCCGCGCAACATGAAAAAAGATTAAACGTGCCTCTTGGCTGGCCAGAATGAACCTGTCTTACAGGCGAACCCTCGAGACAATTCTTGGGCACTCATAACAAAAAGTTAAGAAATGACAGAGTAACCTTTAGACGTCACACTTTAATACCCAAGGCAGTTCCTTCATATATAAGATACACACCCACATATTAATTAACCAAATTAAACACACTAAAACAAGCAATAAGCAATTTAAGAGCACTTCATGTGACCGATCGTCAAAAAAATTAAAAGCCCATAATTATTCTTATTAAAACAAGATACAATGTCGTTGCGTTAACGACCAGAACATTTTGGCCATTATTGAACACTCCATAAGTCTTGCCAGCTCACCGGTTACCATTCGGCTTTATTACTAATAAAAGGGAATGCTACTGAATGAAATATTCACACTGCTGAGGGATAAAAAGTTTCCGCAGAAACCATACCAAGGCGCCTATCGCCTGTGCAAGCGCCTTCGCAAAAACACAAACCACAATACTTCAATAAAAATATCAGATTCATTTTCGGGGCCGTTGAGAATTGTCAGGATATTGTTGCAGAAAAAAGTTGCATAAAAAAACGACCGTATATAAATTATAAAAGAACGATTGAACATAAATTTAAAACCTGTCAACTTCGCAAAACGGTATGGCAAGACCAAAAAAAGTATCAAGCGATCACATTCTCGACGCCATCGAACGGGTCGTCGTCAAACACGGCGCCGCAAAGCTTTCCATCGATGCCGTGGCACAGGAGGCGGGCATAAGCAAGTCGCGCGTGGTACTTGACTACAAATCGAAGACCGCCCTGCTCGAAGCGCTGATCGACCGAGACCTGCAACGGGAGACGGCGCGTATCGAATCGGCGCTCGAAACGGTTGCCGACATGCCGCATCCGGAGCTGTTCGCCCGCGTGAAACTTGCCGAACAGGCTCCAGACGACACTGAACGGGCCATCGTCCTGGCCATCACCTCGTCGATGTCGAGCGAGGCGTCGCTGCAGAAAAGAATGCGGGACTGGGTCGCCCGTGAACTGCAGGCCATGGATTCCGGAGCGAAGCCGGAGCTGGCCCGGCTCGCTTACTTCGCCCTCATAGGATTCAGCTGCCACGAATGGTTCGGCCTCGTGGAATGGAGCGACGAGCAGCGACTGTCGTTCATGGAGCTGCTCCGGAAAACGTACGCATCCTGTCCGGAAAGCCAACAGAAAAACCCACAGAACTCACCCCAAGCTTAAGTATCATCATGAAAAGGTCTTTTATTATCGTTGGCCTTCTGGCACTCCTCTTCGCCGGCTGGTATCTGTGGCCGAAAGGAACCCCGAACCCGCAGCCTGATCCGAACGCCAGGCCGGAAGTCAGCGTCGTGACCATGAAAACCGAACCCATCGTACTGACCAGAGATCTGCCGGGACGCACGTCGGCGGTGCGCATGGCTGAAATCCGGCCACAGGTCAGCGGCATCATCACGAAACGCTTCTTTGTCGAAGGCAGCATGGTCAGGCAGGGGCAGCAACTCTACCAGATCGACCCCGCCCCCTATCAGGCGGCGTACAACAGCGCCAGGGCCAACCTCAGCAAAGCCGAATCCAACCTGAGCTCCGTGCAGGCAAAAGCGGCCCGGTACGAAGAACTGGTCAAGATCGGCGGCGTCAGCAAACAGGAGTACGACGATGTGAAGGCGAGCCTCGGCCAGGCAAAGGCCGAAGTCGCAATTGGCAGATCCGAAGTCTCTACGGCAAAGATCAACCTCGACTACACGAAGGTCATGTCCCCTATTGCCGGCCGTATCGGCCAGTCGAAACTGACAGAGGGAGCGCTGGTCAACGCCAGCCAGACCGATCCGCTCGCGGTGGTACAGCAGCTCGACCAGATGTACGTCGACGTTTCGCAGTCGAGCACGGAGCTGATGCGCCTGCGACAGTCGACCGCTGGTAATTCCGGCACAGAAAGCACTCCAGTCCAGTTGCTGGTGGACGGCAAGCCCACGGGACGCACCGGCACGCTGAAGTTCTCTGATGTGACGGTGAACCCGACCACCGGAACCGTCCTCTTGCGGGCGATCTTCCCGAACCCGGACCACATGATCCTTCCGGGCATGTTCGTACACGCCCGCATCGAACAGAAGAAAAACGACCAGGCCCTGCTCGTACCGCAAAAATCGGTGAGCAGGAACGCCGACGGTTCGGTTTCGGTGTGGGTTGTCGGGCCGGATGGAAAGGCCAACCCGCGTCCGATAACTGTTTCCGAAGTGATAGGCGACAAATGGCTGGTTGAGAGCGGACTCAAGACCGGCGAAAAGGTCGTATACGAAGGCATCATGAAAATCCAGCCCGGCATGAAGGTCAAAACCGTCGAAGCGGTGCAGCCAGCAGTTCCGGCGAAGTAAATAACTCTCATTAACGAATCGATCCCATGTCCGGATTTTTCATCGAACGGCCAGTGTTTGCGTGGGTGATCTCCATCTGCATCATGCTGGGAGGCATCATCGCCATCAACACCCTCCCGGTCGAACAATACCCACGCATCGCGGCGCCGACCATCAACATCAACGCCACCTACCCCGGCGCGTCCGCCGAAGCGGTCGAAAACAGCGTCACGCAGGTCATCGAACAGGCACTCACCGGCATCGACCATCTCCGGTATTTCAGCTCAGGCAGCGATTCGAACGGCAACGTGACCATCACGGTGACCTTCGAGCCCGAAGCCAACCCCGACATCGCACAGGTGCAGGTGCAGAACAAGTTGCAGACGGTCATGTCGAACCTGCCACAGCAGGTACAGCAGCAGGGTATCAAGGTCACCAAGGGCGACACGGGATTCCTGATGGTGGTCGGCGTCTATTCGGAGGACGGCCGCACCGATGAATACGCCATGAACGATTTCATCAACTCGAAACTGCTCGATCCGCTCAGCCGCGTTCCCGGCGTCGGTAACATCCAGGTGTTCGGCCAGCCCTACTCCATGCGCATCTGGCTCGATCCCCACCGCCTCACGAGCTTCAACCTCACCACCACCGAGGTCCAGGCGGCCATCACCGCGCAGAACGCCGACGTCTCCGCAGGCCAGCTCGGCGGGACGCCCTCGGTGCCGGGCCAGCAGCTGAACGCCACCATTACGGCTCAGTCGCGCCTGAAAAGCGTCGAGGATTTCGAAAAGATCATCCTGAAAGTCAATACCGATGGATCGCAGATCAGGCTCAGGGATGTGGCCCGCATCGAGCTCGGCGTGCAGAACTACGACATGACCACGCGCTTCAACGGCAAACCGGCAGCCGGTATGGCCATCACCCTGGCGACCGGCGCCAACGCACTGAATACCGCGAACCTGGTGAAAGCCAAGATGGCGTCGCTCAAGCCGCTGCTGCCTCCGGGCGTGCAGGTGGTCTACCCATTCGACACTACCCCTTTCGTCAAGACCTCGATCGAAGGGGTCGTGCACACCCTCATCGAGGCGGTGATCCTGGTCTTCTTCGTCATGTTCCTGTTCCTGCAGAACTTCCGCGCCACGCTGGTTCCCACCATCGCGGTGCCGGTCGTGCTGCTTGGTACCTTCGGAGTGATGTCGGCTTTCGGCTTCTCCATCAACACTCTCAGCATGTTCGCCATGGTGCTCGCCATCGGCCTGCTGGTCGATGACGCCATCGTCGTGGTCGAAAACGTCGAACGCATCATGGAGGAAGAGCGCCTCTCGCCGCTCGAAGCCACCAGGAAATCGATGCAGCAGATATCCAGCGCGCTCATCGGCATCGCCCTTGTCCTTTCGGCGGTTTTCGTGCCGATGGCCTTCTTCAAAGGCTCCACCGGAACGATCTACCGCCAGTTCTCGATCACCATCGTCTCGGCCATGCTGCTTTCGGTGCTGGTCGCGCTGATCCTGACCCCGGCGCTCTGCGCCAGCCTCCTCAGGCCGGTCAGGGAGGGCGGTCATGCCTATGGCGATGGTCCCCTCGGGCGCTTCTTCGCCTGGTTCAACAGCGTGTTCAACCGCAACCGCGAACGATATGTGAACGGCGCACGGGTCATGACCGGCAAGATCAATCGCTCACTGATGGCCTTCATGCTGGTTGTGGTGCTGCTGGGCATTGTCTTCATGCGTATCCCGACCTCGTTCCTGCCAGACGAAGACCAGGGGTTCCTCTTCGTGCAGCTCTCCACGCCTTCGGGCGCAACCAAGGAGCGGACACTCGAAAGCGTGAAGGCGATGGAACGCTACCTGCTCGACCATGAGAAAGAGAATGTCGAAAGCGTCTTCAGCGTCACCGGATTCAGCTTCGCCGGCCAGGGCCAGAACTCGGCCATGGGCTTTGTCCAGCTCAAGGACTGGGGCGAACGGAAAAAGAAGGGACAGGACGTCGCCTCGATCGCCGGCAGGACGATGGGTGCCCTGTCGAGCGTGAAAGACGCCATGATTTTTGCATTCTATCCCCCGGCCGTCATGGAGCTCGGCAACGCCTCCGGCTTCGACCTCCAGTTGCTCGACCGCACCGGCAAAGGGCATGAGGCGCTGATGGCCGCCCGAAACCAGCTGCTTGGCATGGCATCGAAAGAGCCGTCGCTTGTCGGCGTACGACCCAACGGTATGGAGGATGTACCGCAATACAAGATCGACATCGACCACGAAAAGGCCAGTGCTTTCGGGGTCTCCATCGCCGACATCAACACCACGCTGCAGACCGCCTGGGGCTCCTCCTATGTGAACGACTTCTTGCACGAGGGCCGCATCAAGAAGGTCTACATGCAGGGCGACGCGCCGTACCGGATGAATCCGGCGGACGTCGATATCTGGCACGTCAGGAACTCGAAAGGCGACATGGTGCCCTTCTCGTCGTTCTCGACCGGGCGCTGGGGTTTCGGGTCGCCCAAGCTCGAACGGTTCAACGGCATCTCCTCGGTCAACATCCAGGGAGCGCCAGCCCCGGGCGTCAGTTCCGGCGATGCCATGGCCACCATGGCGAAACTGGCGGAGAAGCTCCCCGAAGGGTTCGGTATCGAATGGACCGGGCTCTCTTATGAAGAGCGCGCCGCCGGCCAGCAAACGTTGCTGCTCTACTCGATCTCCCTGCTCTTCGTCTTCCTCTGCCTCGCGGCCCTCTACGAAAGCTGGAGCGTGCCGCTCGCCGTCATACTCGTGGTGCCGCTTGGCGTCCTCGGCACGGTGCTGGCGACCTTCATCACCGGTCTCTCCAACGACGTCTATTTCAAGGTCGGCCTCCTGACGACCGTCGGCCTGACCGCCAAGAACGCCATTCTCATCGTCGAGTTCGCCAAAACCCTCTACGAAAACGGTATGCCGCTGAAAGAAGCAGCACTGAGCGCTGCTGGCCAGAGGCTCCGCCCGATCGTCATGACCTCCATGGCCTTCATCCTGGGCGTCACACCACTCGCCTTCTCGTCAGGAGCAGGTTCAGCGAGCCAGCACGCCATAGGCATCGGCGTAATGGGCGGCATGTTGTCCGGAACGGTGCTGGCGATTTTCTTCGTTCCACTATTCTATCTCCTCGTGCAATCAAGATTTACCCGGAAACCCGCTGCCGACATGACCGCAAACGTAAACGCACAAGGTTCGAACCATGAACAATAAACCGCTGATACCGATCTGCCTGGCATTGACTACCCTGACAGCCTGTTCGCTGGCGCCTGGCTACGTGCGCCCGACTCCTCCGGTCAGCGCACAATGGCCAGCCTCGGCCGGCACGGACTCCACGTATGCGGTGACTCCGGCAACTGGCAAGAAACCCGATACCGCAGAGATCGGATGGCGGGAGATGTTCCGGTCGCCCAGGTTGCAGGGCCTCATCGAAGCGGCCCTGACGAACAATCGCGACCTGAGAATAGCGACACTCAACATCGAGGTAGCCCGAAACACCTACCGCATCCAGCGCGCCGACCTCCTGCCGTCGCTCGACGCCTCGGGCAGCTACACCCGGCAACGACTTTCCGAAAGTACGAGTGGCACCGGCAAGCCGGAAACCACCTCGACCTATACTGCAGGTATCGGAGCGACAGCATATGAAGTGGATCTTTTCGGACGGGTGCGAAACCTCAGCAGCAGCGCCATGAACAAGTACCTCGCCACCGAGGAGGGGCGCAAAGCCGCGCAAACAGCGCTGGTCGCTGAAGTCGCGAATGCCTACCTCACTTATCTGGCTGACGTCGAACTGTTGCAACTGACCGAGAACACCCTCAGTACCCGGCAGAAAGCGCACGCCCTCATCAAGCGCAGCTTCGACCTGGGAGCAAAGTCGCGTCTGGACGTTGCCCAGTCATCCATGCTGGTCGAAGCCGCCCGTGCAAGCCGCGCGCGATACCAGCGCCAGGTCGAACAGGACAAGAACGCGCTAACACTGCTGGTCGGCAAAGAGATCGATCCTGCGCTTCTCGAGCCGGAAAAACTTGCCCGGATCCAGGTGATGGAAACGCTCCCGGCGGGCATTCCGGCCGTCGTCCTGCTCGAACGACCGGACATCCGCCAGGCAGAGTATGCCCTGAAAGCAGAAAACGCCAACATCGGTGCGGCTCGGGCAGCATTCTTCCCGAGCATCAGCCTCACCGGGTCGGCCGGATACGCCAGCACGAGCCTTTCGGACCTGTTCGTAACCGGGTCTAGCGGTGTCTGGAGTTTCGCCCCGAAAATCAACCTCCCCATCTTCCAGGCTGGACGGTTGCGGTCCAACCTAAAGCTGGCTGAAAACAACCGGGATATCGCCCTCGCGCAATACGAGAAAGCGATTCAGACCGCATTCCGCGAAGTCGCCGATGCCCTGGTAGCGCGTGCGACCTACGCCGAACAGCTACAGGCCCAGCGAGCGCTGGTAAAGGAAAGTGAACAGGCCGAAACGATCACGAAAGCACGGTATTCACACGGAATCGACAGCCATTTCGCACTCCTCGATGCCGAACGATCGCTCTACGAAGCGCAACAGAACGAAATCCTCGTACATCAGCAGAGCCTTTCAAACCTGATCGACCTGTACAAGGCCCTCGGCGGAGGCTGGAAGTGAGGCGTTCTTAAGACGGGTCCACTCCATTTTTGAGCTGCTGTTTTTTTATGGTGCCCCCCCCCGGAAAACCGGATCGATCTAAAGGAGAGATAAACCGCACGTTCGATCTCTCCGGGGCCGTCATACTCACCCCTTTTCAAGCCATGCGTTCAGCTTGCATTCGGGAAAATAGAGAGGCCTGGTCTTTTTGATGCAGGGAATCTAATTACGCTGGACGAGGCCGTAAATGGCGGGTACAGCAAGCCGCAGGAAGATCGCGGCTTCAGCAACGGTAAAGAGTGCAAAAGTTCGGAAGCAGGATCGGAACTTCCGGATTGCTTCGGGGAGTTCATGTGAGAACGCCATTCAATCGCATCCTTAATCTTATCTGGAACCGTGATGGACAAGGCCACAGCCTCTCTTCCGGGAAACATTGTGATTTTCGACGGTGTCTGCAACCTGTGCGAATTTTCGGTGAATTTCATTTTTGAGCGTGATGCCGCCGGGCAGTTTTATTTCACACCAGCCCAGTCTCCTCTTGGAGCATCTCTCCTTAAACGTTTCGGCATCAACACCTCCCGACTCGACACCGTGGTGCTTGTCAAAGGCGACCGCGCCTTCACCCGAAGTGCCGCCGCCATTGAAATCGCCTCCCGGCTCGACATGCCGTGGAATCTGCTCGCCGCATTCCAGGCAGTTCCCGAACCCTTGCGGGATATGCTCTACGATCTGATAGCACAGAACCGATACCAGCTTTTCGGGAAAAAAGAGGAGTGCATGCTGCCGTCCGAAAAGCTGCGCAAGCGTTTTCTTGAACAGATACCGGAGGCTTCCTGATGGTCTGGAGCCTCCGGGTTTTCACCGAAAAGGAGCAATCACCATGTCAGACAACGCAACCGATCGATTTTTCAGGTATCTGAACTGGCTTTTCAATCCATTCCACGGGTTGAAAACAACGGAAGTCTATGACTTGATCGGCACCTCTTCTCTGACCGAGAACGCGCTCTATCTGAATCTCGGCTATTGGCGGGAGGCGGATACCATCGATGAAGCCAGTGAAGCGCTTGCGCTGCTGGTGGCGAAAAGAGGCGGCATGGGGCCGGGTGACACCGTACTTGATTGCGGATACGGTTTTGGCGATCAGGACATCCTCTGGGCAAAAGAACTGAAGCCCGAAAAAATCATCGGGCTGAACATTACGAGTTCCCAGGTTGATCGCGCGCGGAAAAATGTTGCCGATGCGGGTCTCGAACAATCGATCGATTTAAGGGAAGGTTCGGCAACAGAAATGCCCATTGAAAACGAGTCCATCGATCTGGTTGTTTCCGTGGAAAGTGCTTTCCACTACAGAACCCGAGAGGATTTTTTCAGGGAAGCGTTCCGCGTTTTGCGGCCAGGAGGAAGGCTTGTGACAGCGGACATTGTGCCGACAGAAAACTCCGACAACCCCTTCAGGCGAATAGAGCAATGGTTTTCATGGAGCCTTGTGGCCGGAAAATTCAATATTCCGCAAGACAACTATTACTTGATCCCCTCCTACCAGAACAAGCTCTCGAAAGCCGGATTTGTCCATATTGATATCAAATCCATCCGTGACGATGTCTATGAACCGCTCCATGCGTATCTGGCAAAAAACCGGGCATTTTTCGCCAAGATGCATCCCCTTGCAAAGATTATGGCACAATTAACCCTGAATCGTTCAGCCGACAGTGTGTACGCCGGCTTGGACTATATCCTTTCTTATGCTGAAAAGCCGTAGCCTGAAGCTGGCCACTATTGAGGCATGCAAAACTGAGTAACACAGAGCAGCGTTAAGCAAGCGCCTATTTGAAGGCTTTTATACGAGAGCCACTCAAATCTGCATATCCTGCTCTTTGGGGAAGGCTCTCCTTTGGCCTTGCTCAGAATATCCCAAACTGAATGAGGATTCAGATTACGATCCCCGGTTTTCGAAAGGTAGAGAAAATGGTTGCACAGCCAGTCCCTGAATCCTGTCGAAGCTTCAAACAGAAGCCAGTTATATATATAATCATAGCATGATATCCTTGCAACCCGAAGCAAAATAGCACACCGCCCCGTTTACCTCTTCAACTTGACGTTTGCTTATCCCGAAACTTACAGGCCTCAAACCACTCGCGTTTCCGGTAATGCGTCAGCAGCTCATGCAGAATATCATGAGCAGAATGCCAGCTCTAAAGAGCTTAACCGATACCCTCTGCAATAAGCTGCTTTATTTTTAACACTCTATTGGTCTCGATAGGACGATATTGCTTTACTATTGACTAAACAGTTTTTTTTGGAAAATCCCCCACCCATCGAGTGACCGAAAGACCTGCGCCCTCTTTGAAGAGGTAGTACTGTCTCACACAACAAAACCATAAGCGCTATTAATATGAATCTTATGGGCATCTTTCAACAAGCATTACGATTTCGGATAACAACGATGTAACAAAGTTTTCATCAAAATCGACAGCCAACGCGCGCCAACGATAAAGACTGTAGCCCCTCATATCTACTTCAGCAACGTGCAATTCAATCGACGACGACCGCCTGCCCCTCCATGTCGAACAGCACGAAGGTCAGGGAGATGTCGGGAAGCCACCGGCGACAGGCGCGATAGCTGGCGTTGGCAATGGCCGGATAGAGTGGTTCGTCGCTGGTAAAAGGGATGAGGTCGGTCACATTCCGGACGAGGTGGAGGTCGGCGAGCTGGTTCGCAATTACCGGGCTGTAGCCAAGATCGGCAGAGAGATTGGCAAGCCATCGGGGATCGAGCTGAACGACGCGGCTGGAGAGGTCGGTCTGGCCCTGAGCGAGTTTGGTGGCTTTGGCGAGCATGACGCCAACGATGACGCGGCTGAAGCCGCCGTGCTGGCGCACCAGTTCGAGCGTGCGCCCAATATAGTTGCCGTAGTGAATGCAGGCCAGCTCCGGCAGGTCGGGGTAACGCGCGCGGAGGTGACGTTCGGTTCGAAGACCAGAGGTGAGGGCGAGGGTGGTACAGCCGTTGGTGGAGGCAACCGCGATAGACTGGCGGATGCTGGCGAGCCACGCCTCTATTGAGTAAGGAATGACCTCGCCACTGGTGCCGAGAATCGAGATACCTCCGGTGATGCCAAGCCGTTCGTTCATCGTTTTGCGGGCGACCGCTTTGCCGCCGGGCACTGATATCGTGACCGCGACGGCGTGGCGCAACCCGCGCTGCCGCAACTCTCCGGCGATGCACTCCCGGATCATTTGACGTGGCACGGGGTTGATCGCCGGTTCGCCGGGTGGAATCCCCAGCCCCGGCAGCGTCACCCTGCCAACTCCTTCACCTTGCAGGAATCGCACCTCACCCGGTTCGCCGCTCGGCAACAGCGACACTTCGCTGACAATCAGCAGGCCATGCGTCACATCGGGGTCGTCGCCCGCGAACTTCCGCACGCCGCGCCGCGACCGCCCTCGCTCCGCGCGGTACGAGACGATCCCGAAGCTGGCGACTTTGCCGGACGGAAGCGTGATCGTGACCAAGTCGGGCGCAGCACCGTCAAACAGCGCGATCACGGCGGCTTTGGTGGCGGCGGCGGCACAGGCTCCGGTGGTGTAGCCCGTCCTGAGCGGCTTCAGCGTGACGGCGTCTGGCAGCAGCGCTTCAAGCTCCTCGACGGATGTTGCCACCACATCGTACGCGGGTACGGGGGGACGCCGGATGACGATCAGCGGAATGGCGCACCGTTCGGCAACCCGCAGTTTCAAGGAGAAAAAGCCGGACTCCCCGCACTCCTTCGCGAGCAGGCAATCGACGCCATGCTTCCGCACCAGCTTTTCGAGCGCCTCGTCGGAACCATCGGGATTCATAGGCAGCAGCTGCGCTTCGGGAATCCCCTCGCGCCGCGCAAGCTCCATCGAGGCTTGCGTCGGCAGGATGCGCAGAAGCATGTCGTGCCGTTCCCACCACGGGCGTAACGGAGCGGTGGACTGTACTCCGGTCAGCGCGAGCAGCTTCGCCGGATTGAGGCGGTCGAGCAGCGCAAGGGCTTCGGTGAAATCGGCGACGGAGTGAAGTCCTTCAAAATCTGGAAAATCCACCGATGGTCTGTCGAAACGGATCAGGCGAACGGCGAGGCGCTGGCAAACCTCGAACAGCGAGCGGTGCAGTCGGGCGGCGAAGGGGTGGGCGGCGTCGATGACGAGCCGGACGCCGCTCGACGAGACGAGTTCGGACAGCGCCGCCTCGTCGAGCGCTCCGTGGCGAAACTCGCCGCAGGCAGTTGCGAATGGCTCGACGCGGGTTTTGGTCGAGTAGATGAAAGACAGGCCGAGCCGGTCGAGCAGCGCCGCCGCCTGCCGCCCCTCGGTGGTACCGCCGAAGAGCAGAATCACGCCGCCCTCCTCACGCGCCATGCCCTTCGCGGAAGCCATGCGTGAAGGATGGATCGTAGAGCTTCGAGCGCCCGCCGCGCGCACCGATCGCCTCACCGACCACCAGCAGCACCGTGCGGGTTTTACCGCTTTCGCGCACCAGCGAGGCCAGCCCGTCGAGCCGCCCGCGCCACACCTGCTGGTCGTCCCAGGTGAGCCGGTAGCAGACCGCCACGGGGGTGTCGGGCTCGTAGTGTTCGAGCAGCGCCGACTGCACCTCGTCGCTCCACTCGGCGCTGAGGTAGATGCACATGGTCGCCCGCGCCCGCGCCAGCTCCGAGAGACGTTCCTTCTTCGGCACCGGCGTGTGTCCGCTGCCGCGCGTCAGGATGATGGTCTGCACCTTTTCCGGCACGGTGAACTGCGACTGCAACACCGCCGCTGCCGCCTGGAATGACGACACGCCCGGCACGATTTCATACTCCATTTCCCCGGCGTCTAAGAAAGCCATCTGCTCCTGGATCGCTCCGTAGATCGACGGATCGCCGGTGTGCAGCCGCACGACGAATTTGCCCTGTCGATAGAACCGCTCCATCAACGCGAACTGCTCTTCGAGCGAGAGCGAGGCCGAACTCCGCACCAGCGCCCCCGGTTTGGCATAGTGGGTTAGCTTCTCCGGCACGAGGCTGCCCGCGTAGAGGATCAGGTCGGCCTGTTCGAGGTAGCGCTTGCCCTTGACCGTCACCAGCTCCGGATCGCCCGGCCCCGCCCCGACAATCGCGATGCGCCCGCGCCGTTCGGCTCCGCGCACGAGGCTGATGGCAAAGGTATAGTGGCGCGGCTGACCTTCGGGGATGCCCGCCAGCGCAATCTTCTGCTTCTCGACCAGCCAGCGATTTTCGCCGGAAAGCAGCGCCGCCGAAGCCTCGGAGACGCTGTGCACGCCGGTTTTGCGAAAGACGACATCCGACGGATTGGGCACCGGCCCGGCGCTTTCGAGCTGCTCCGGCGCGAAGCCTGTCAGCGTCGTGCCGCACGCTTCGGCAAAGGCAATGAAGACCTCTTCGTTTAGCTTGAAATCAACCGAGCCCACGCTGCGGATAGAGCGCGTGGAGAACCCTTTGCTCGCAAATTGTTCGGAAATCGAGCTGACGAACCGTTCGGGATCGATGCCCCGCTCCGACCCAACGCCAACGCAGAGCACCTTCGGCCGATAGAACACCGTCTGGACAGATGCTTCGATGATCCGCGGCGTCACGGCAAGCAGCAGTCGGCACGTGCTGAAATCTACCTCCTCGTAGCGATACGCAATCGTCACGAACGGCGGTGCGGTGCGCTCCAACTCATCGGTGAGCGAGTCGCGAACATCAAGTAGCAGCGTCGTCGGCTCGTGGTTCACGAAGGCCGCCATCGCGCTGCTCATCGACTCGGCGGCGACAGGCGAGGCGAACTCCACGCCCCAACCCTCGTCGCGCCCCAGAATGTCGAGCGGCCACAACCCCTGCACATCGCTCGACGTGCTCAGCACTGGCTGTGCGCCGAGCAGCCGCGCAACCCGCCCGGCAAGCGCGTTCGCCCCACCCGCATGGCCCGACAGCACGCTCTGCGCGAACCGCCCCGACTCGTCGCAATTGATCACCGCCGGATCGCGGTGCTTGTTTTGCAACACCGGCGCAATCGAACGCACGCAGACGCCAAGCGAGCCTATAAAGATAAAAGCATCGAAATTGCCGAACGAGCGCTGGACAAAGCCTGGCACGCTTTCGATGGATTCGACACCCTCGGCGGCACGGGACGAGAACAGCTTGCACCCGGCAAACGCGTCAGCCACGAGCAGGCTTTTCAGTGAGCGGGCGAGCGCGATTCCGGTTTCGGTGATGGCTATGATGGCGATTCGTTCGTGCATGGGTTTTGTAAAACAACTGTTTGAAATAGTCCAGATAACGTTCTGATCGGACAGGGCGGGTCAAGCACTCACCCCGGCTTCACCGCCTTCATCACGGATACGGGATTGTAGTCGCCGACGGTCAGCTTCAGCGACTCAGCGAGTTCCATGCCGTGGCGAGCAGCGTTAGCGGCGAAGGCTTCGGCGCTCGACTCGCGCACTGCGTTGATGACCACCCGGCCTCCGGGCGCGAGAGAGCGAGCGACCACATCGAACACCTCGTCGAGCTGGCCGCCGTGACCACCGATGAAAACCGCATCCACACCGTCGCTGCCGCAGAGCGCGCGGTGATCCTGCTCGAAGAAATCCCCCAGCACCTTCACGATGCCGGGCGCTCCAAAGCGCCGGGCGTTGACTTCCAGCAGGGCGTCGCACTCGGGGCGCTTCTCGAAGGCAGTCACCGCGAGGCCGGGAAACCGGAGCCGCGCTTCGATAGCGACAGAGCCAGTGCAGAAACCAACGTCCCAGAAGGTGCGCGCCCGGCCAAGCTCCAGCGCGGCGAGAGCGGCCAGGCGGAAGGGCATTTTGGTAATCATGTTGGGCCGCCCCGGCAGCCCGTCGAACAGATTTTCGGGAATACCGAACCAGCGCTTCGGTGGCTCCGAAGCTTCGAGCAGCAGGCAGTTGAGCTTGCCGAATTGCATCCCGGAAGCTTCCTCCAGCGTACAGCGCGTTACCCGCTCACCGCTGCCGCCGAGCGCTTCGCCGACCACCATGCGGTAGCCCGAATAGCCGAAATCGAGCATTCGCCGCGCCACCTCCGGCGGGGTTTTGCGGGTGTCAGTCAACACGCCGATTAACCGTTCGCCCGCGATCAGAGCGCAGTCCAATTCCTCCCAGCTCCGCCCGGTGAGCGAGGCATGACGCATCGACTGGTACGGAACCAGGCAGCGCTGTGCCAGCATCTGAAGCGAGTGAAACGCCGGAAAACTTTGAATCGTCGCGCAGGGAAAGCGCTTCTGCAAAGTCACGCCGAAGCCGTAGAAAAAGGGGTCGCCAGAGGCGAACACCACCACCGGCTCGTCCGCCCCGGCAAGTTGCGACAGCACCCCGTCTATCGGTGGCGCGATGGTGATCCAGCGATGGCCGAATGGCAGCAACGCGCTGACGATTTCGCGATGGCGCGTTCCGCCCGCGAAGATTCGATGCGCGCGAATTGCCTCGATGGCGGAGGGGTCGAGATGTGGCTCCGTGCTGTCGCTGAGGCCGATGAGCGTGAAGCACTCAGACATAGCACCCCGGATTCATCGCCTCCGCCTCGTCGAGGCTGAAGGCGGCATTGACGATGGTGGCCGCAATCGCGCTGCCACCCTTGCGTCCCTCGATGACGGCAATCGGCGTCACGCCCGCCGCCGCCTTGAGCCGGTACTTCGACTCGACCACGTTCACGAAGCCGACAGGAGCACCAATCACCCCCATCGGGGCGAAGCCTCCGCGATGCAGGAGCGATGCAAGTTCCAGCAGCGCCGTCGGCGCATTGCCGACGACGAAGAGCGCGTCGGGATGCTCCTTGGCGGCAAGCCGCATCCCCGCCTGGCTGCGCGTGATGCCCGCGCTTTTGGCCAGCTCCGTCACGCGCGGATCGTGCAGGTAGCAGCGCACCGTCACGCCGTAGCGCTCCAGCGCTGCCTTGCGCAGCCCCGACTGCACCATCGTCACGTCGGTAATGATCGTCGCGCCACCGGCGGTCAGCACCTCGTGCCACCGCGGGATCGCGCCGGGCGTGGCGTGGAACAACTCCTGCATCTCGAAATCGGCGGTCGTGTGAATCGTGTGCATGACCGCCCAGCGCTCGTCAGTCGGGCGTGAGTCCGGCTTCATCAGTCCCGCGATGGTGCGGAAGCTGCCGCTCATGATCGACTGGCCAACCGGTGTCGGACCACGCTCCTCCCGGCTGAAGTAGCCCCTCGGCGTCACCATCCGCTCGTCGGAGAAAAAGGTGGTCGAGTTGCCCACCAGCATCACGGTGAACATGTCGAGCGAGTCGGGATCGAACTCTCCAAGCGTCGTCAGCACAACCGACTCGTCGCTGCGCGTCGCGTTGCGGACGATGCCGACCGGCGTCGAGGGCGAGCGGTGGCGCAGGAACAGCTCCCTGAAGCGATGAATCTGCCAGTAGCGGTCGCGGCTGCGCGGGTTGTAAACCGCCGTCACGAAATCCGCCGATGCCGCCGCCTCGATCCGTTTCTCGATCACCTCCCACGGCGTCATCAGATCGGAGAGCGAAATGGCGCAGAAGTCGTGGCTCACCGGAGCGCCGAGCCGTGCGGCAGCGGCCTGGAACGCGCTGATGCCCGGCAGCACCTCGACCGCGACCTCCGGCCAGCGCCCGCTCGCGTACAGTTCGAGAATCAGCGGCGCCATGCCGTAGATGCCCGCGTCCCCCGAACTGACCACGACGACCCTCCGCCCTTCGGAGGCCAGCGCGAACGCCTGTTCAGCCCGCTGCATCTCCCCCGTCATGCCGGTTGCCACGGTTTGGACGGAGTCCGGAATCAGGTGCTCGATGCTTTTGATGTAGCCGGTGTAGCCGACCACCGCGTCAGCGGAGCGGATCGCATCGAGCACCTGCGGGGTCATCATCGAGTCGCTGCCGGGGCCGAGGCCCGCGACGATAATTGTGCCACTCATGGCGCAAAGGGTGAAAGGATTGACTGCCGACAGTGCGGTGAGCAGACCAGCAGCGAAAAATAGGGGATGGCGCGTGAGCGCAAGGCGTCGATCTCCATCGTGATGAACTCACCTGCCATGCCAACTTTTTCGGCGTAGAGAAAGGGTTTGGCGTACCGTTCGAGGAAGCTAACCAGCTCATCTCTGACCGTCGAGAGCTTCATCACCACCACAGTGCTGTGGCTTGCGAGGGCGCGTTCAAGTTCGCCGATCTCATCGATCTGCGCCAGCACCAGCACGCTGTCATCCTGCAACGCAAGCGGCATCCCGGCAGCCGACCCGGCAGCGATGAAGGCCGGAATGCCCGGCGTCATCGAGTACTCCAGACCGTCCTGCCGCGCCCGTTCGATGATCGCCGACGCGGTGCTGTAAAAGCCCCCGTCGCCCACGCTCACCACCGCCACCCGGCGGCCCGCACGGACATCCTCCGCCATCGCGGCGTAGTTTGCCGCGTAGCTTGCCTCGGCGGCCCCGCGCGAGCGCGACATCGGCACCGGCATTCCCCTGAGCTTCGACGGATCGAGATCGTACGCATCGAGAATATCAAGCGCCACGCTCGTCACCGCGCCCGAAGCGCTGACGGTGCCAGGATAGTAGATAAGGTCGGCTTCACGAAGCTGTGAAAGCGCCTTGACAGTGATGAGACCGGGATCACCCGGCCCAAGCGAAACGCTGATGATCGAACCTTGTTTGTTCATTGGTTGCAAACGGTTTTTCAAAGCGTTAATCGATTTTGTCGGATGCTGAAAACAGATCGATACCATGATCTTCAGCGGTTTCAAGAATCCGCTTGGCGAAGATCGAGGCGAAACGATCATCCGAGCCAAGTCCCTCCATGCGGGTTTCGACCCGACATCCGGCGGCCTCAAACACGCCTTTCCACGAACCCGGATCATCGTCGGCAATGTCGTTGTGCGCGTGGTCGCCCGCCGTTATCATGAAGGGGCGCAGCAGCACCGCCGTGCGCCCTTTGCCCGTCACCTCGGCGACGATCTCCTCGACGCCGGGCCGTCCCTCAACCATGCCGATGTGAATCTGTGCGCCCGGATAGCGGCTGCGCATCGCGTCGCCGGTTTCGTGGAACGCGCCGGACGAGAAAAAGTCGTTGCCGTGCGCCACATAGACCAGCGCCGCGTCGAGCTGGCGGGCGCGTTCGACATCATCATCGAACAGCGCAGCCACCTCCTCGATGTCCTCGGCGTAGTCGTGCTCCACGCCGCAGGTGCCAAGCGCCGGACGCGACAGCACCACCTTCTCGAAGGGCGACCAGACCCGCTTGATGGTGCGGATCGACTGAAGCGCCGAAACGTAGGATTTCAGATCCTCGAACTGCTCACCGTGGTACATGTGGGTCGGCTGCACGATGATCGTCCGGTAGTTGCCGTCCTGCAAATTGCCAATCGCGCCAAGGAACCCCTGCACGTTCAGGAACTCCTCCGCAACGCCCCCTTCAAGCCACGTCTGCGGATCACGCCGACGGGCTGCCCAGATATTGCGCACCATGTTCGAGGTGAAGCAGTGCCGAACCTCGATGCCGGGAATCCGTGTCTGCACCTGCCGCCGGATGTTCTCCAGCGACGGCAGGGCCGAGGAATAGGTCGTGCCGAAATGGGCAAGCAGAATCGCCTTTTTGTTGATCTGCGAACGCTTTTTGTGTTTACTCATTGCTGTTTACCATGATTTCCAGATCAGTCGGATCAGACAGATCGGACTGATCTGGGTTCGCCCCCTCCGGAACGGCGTGTTCGCCGATGATGAACACCACCGGCAGCGGCAGTTCGCGCTCGCGAATTTGCCGGACAATCGTGCCGAGCGTTGCCGCCACCAGCAACTGATCGCTCCGCGAAACTCGCGAGACCGCGCAGGCCGGGAGCTCTGGCGGCAAGCCAGAGTCGATGAAGCGCTCGACGATCTTGTCCAGATTCTCGAAACCCATGTACATCACCAGCGGCGTGCCCGCCTTCATCAGCTCTATCACCGCCGAGAAATGTGACAGCGAGTAGCCCGCCGTCTGGCCGGTACAAAAAAGCGCCGAGGTGTTCCGGTAGCGCTCGGTCAGCGATATCCGGCAAAGTTCGGCGGCAGCGATACCCGCCGTGATGCCGGGTACTACCTCGCACGGCACTCCAGCGACGGCGAGCGTACGCACCTCCTCGATACCGCGCCCGAACATGAAGGGGTCGCCCGCCTTCAGCCGTACGACGCATTTACCCTCTCTGGCGTGACGGGCGAGCAGGCCATTGATCTCTTGTTGCCGCGCCGTCTGGTCTTTTCCGTCGCCGATGCGTTTGCCGACGGCAATCCTCTCCGCGCCAAGCGGCAGCAGCGCGAGAATCTCCGGGCTGACGAGCGCGTCGTGCAGCACCACGTCAGCCGATTGCAGCAGCTTGTGCGCCCTGACGGTCAGCAGCTCCGGATCACCCGGGCCAGCCCCGACGAGAAACACCTTACCCTTGCACTGATCCGTTTTCATCCGATTTCACATTCAGCTGTTTCAAAATCTTTCGCGCCTCGCCAATCGTCATCGCATTGCCAGGCAGCGTGAAACCATCTTTCAAGACGAGAATCTCAATCAGATGGGCAATACGCGGCAGCCGCAGCCCAGCCTTTCTGACAAGATCACGATGTTCGAACATCGAAGCGACCTCACCTTCGAACAGCACCCTGCCCCGCTCCATCACGCAGGCCCGGTCGCAGAAAAGCGGCACCATTTCGATGTCGTGCGTGGCCACCACCACCGTCATGCCTGAGGTACTTTGCAGATCACGAATGAACCGCATGATGGCGTCCGCGCCTTGCGGATCAAGTCCGGCGGTTGGCTCGTCGAGCAACAGCACAGACGGCTCCATCGCCAGCACTCCGGCCAGCGCGACCCGCTTTTTCTGCCCAAAGCTGAGGTGGTGCACCGGCTTGCGCGCCAGCTCCGCGACGCCGACGAGCTCCATCGCCACCTCAACCCTGCGGCGCACATCCGGCTCCGGCAGGGCGAGATTGCAGAGACCGAACGAAATGTCCTCGTAAACGCTCGACGCGAAGAGCTGCGCATCGGGGTTCTGAAAGACAATCCCGACCTCCTGCCGTAACGCTTTCAGCCCGCGCGCCGAGTAGTCGAGCGGCTCATCGCGCAGCAGCACCCGGCCCGAACGGGGCTTGAGGATGCCGTTGAGGCTGAGCAGGAGCGATGACTTGCCCGCGCCATTGCCACCGAGCAACGCTATCACCTCGCCCACGCGTATCGAAAGTTCGAGGCCGTCAAGCGCCACCGTACCGTCCGGCCAGATGCACCTGAGCCCTTCTGTTTTAAGCATGTCCGGCGACGCCATCAGAAAAGCCTCCCAAAATGAGTAGCGATGGCGACGCAAAACAACGTCCCCTCGACCAGCGCGATGCCTGCAAACGATAGTCTCTGCGCTCGCGGTGACGGAGCCAGCACACGAATCGAGCCGTCGTAGCCCCGGCACTCCATCGCCACATAGACCTCCTCGGCGCGGCGGGCCGAAAAGAGGAAGAGGTTCGAGGCGAGCGACGCGAGGGAGCGAAACGAGGCCGCCGTGCCCGCGTAGCCAAGCCGCGAGCGCTGCGCGGTCGCCATCTCCAAGGCGGTCTCAAAGAGCAGGAACACAAAGCGATAGACGAGCAATGTCATTTCGATGAGCAGCGCCGGAATACCCAGTGAAGCCATGGAGCGCCCGAGGTCGGCCACCGGCGTCGTAAAGGCGATGAAGTAGAGGCACGAAACCGACGCCAGCGCCTTGAACGCCAGATGAATCGCCCTCGCAAAGCCGGCTGAAGTCACGCCGATGAAGGCACTGCCAAGCGGGATCGAGAAAAGAAATGGCTCCGGATGCACGGAAATATCGAACGCGACAGCTGCCGTGGCGGTCAAGAGAAAGGCTGCCGGCAGCAGCAGCCAGCGGAGATAGTCGGCGAGACGAACGCCGCCCTTCATCACGACCGGGCCACTCATCAACCCAAAAACCAGCAGTGCAAACAGCGCGGAATCCACCCAAAGCACCATCGCGATGGGTGGAAGCGCATAGAGCAGCTTGTAGCCCGGCGCGACATCGCGCAGCCGGGAGCTTGCGGCATAGTGGTCGAGCGTTCTCAAACCCGCGTCTCTCCGGACGGTTCGCGCGAAGCCCGGAGAAAGCCGAGGCCATAGCCCAGCACACCCGCCCCCAGCGCGGCCTGCAACGCAAACAGCAGGCTCTCGACCTCCCCGCCCGGAGGCTCCCAGAACGGCGCGAACCAAGGCTCGTAGCTGGGATACAGTTCCGTGATCGCCTCCTCGGCCTGGCCGTCAGCGCCCCCGAACTCGGCGTGTTTGAGCGTCATCAGCGGCACGACAGCGAGCGCAATCACCAGCACCGATAGCAGAAGATTCTTCAGGATCGATTTTTTCATCATTTCACCTCCCCGGAAAGCGTTGCAGAACTGAACATGGTCTCACCGGCATATGAGCGGATAGCGTTATAGACCATCACCGTCAGAATGCCCTCGCTCACGGCGAGCGGCACCTGCGTCACGGCGAAGATGCCGAGGAACTTGAACATGGCTGCGGCAAACCCGCCAGTTGTCGAAGGAAAAGCCGCAGCGAGCTGGAGCGAGGTAACGACGTAGGTCACCAGATCGCCCAGCGCCGCGCCGAGAAAAACCGCCATCGAGCGTGGAGCCTTCATCCCGTCGGCGAGCTTGTAAATGCCGTACGACACAAACGGCCCGGCGATGCCCATCGAAAAGAGATTCGCACCAAGCGTCGTCAACCCGCCGTGAGCCAGCAGCAGCGCCTGGAAGAGCAGCACGATCGCACCGAGCACGCTCATCACCGACGGTCCGAACATGATCGCCCCAAGGCCCACGCCGGTCGGATGCGAGCAGCTTCCCGTAACTGACGGAATCTTGAGCGACGAAAGTACAAAGGCGAACGCCCCGACCATCGCCAGCATCAGCTTCATGCGCGGATTGTCAGCCACGATTTTGCGCATCGAACGGAAGCCGAGCACAAAAAAGGGCAACGACACTGCCGTCCAGAACAGGCTCCACGAAGGGGGCAGAAACCCCTCCATGATGTGCATCGCCCAAGCCTCGCCACCACCGAAAAGCATCATGCCCGCAACCATCGAGGGCACAGCGACAAAACGAAATTTCAGATTGTTCATCATCTCCTCCTTTAATTGAATCGTGCGGCCACGCCCAGCAGCACAGCCGTATCAGGTTCGGCATCGTTCAAACCACTCTTGATGCCAAGATCGAAATCGAAATCCTCGGTGACGCTGTAAATCAGCCCTCCAACCAGAAATGCAGGATGTGTGCGTGAACCCTTCTCTTCGGCCGTTTCGAGACCGATATCAGCAACCGCCCTGAGCTTTTCCGAAAGCGCATATTCGCCCGCAAGGGATGCGTTCCAGATGTGCTTGTTGCACGCCGCCGCATCCTCGTCGAGTTCGTAAGCGTTGCGATGGTAGCCAGCGTTGGCGTGAAGCGTCAGCGCTCCGAACTCTTTTGTGGCGATCAGCACCGCACCGCCGGTCACCCGACCAGCACCGAGGCCCCTGTCGGCGTCACCGGTCGGCAGGGAGATACCGGGCTTCAGCGCAAGGCTGAATCCGTTCTTTTCGTTTTCACAGAACCGCCACTTGAGTTCGACCGTCATATCGCCGATACCGCTTTCATCAGCAGTAACCAGTTGATTTTCCTTCACCTGATACCACAGGTACGGCAATCCGGCAACGATGTCGATGTCCTCCGATAGACCGTAGGAGACCGCCACCGCTGCTTCGTTTTCCCGCTCTTTGATTCTGATGCCTTCGTCACTCTCACTGTTGGAGGAAAATCCGGTCGTGCACTCGATCTGCCAGCCACCGGTGCCCTGGGTGCCGGTATCGTCGGTAACAAGAGGATGGGCTGCGTACGCCGGTGCAGCGCAGCACAGCAGCGCTACCGCCATAAGATTTTTTTTCATGGTCGCGTGTTTTGTTCTATCAGTTAAAAAGCCAGAAAGGAACGGAATTCAGCGGATGACCAGTGGCGGCAAAGCCATCATAACCCGCACAACGTTGGCAGCGAGAAACTGGGAAAGCATTGAAATGTTGAGCGTTCCGTTGAGCCTCATGAATCGACAACAACAGAAAATGCTCGTGAAGGTGGGAATGGCCCATCAAACGAGGGTCGGCAGTAAAAATCACCGGATGCCATGGCAGGCCGAACGACCAGCGAAGCGGATCGTAACAGGCAGCAGGGATGAATCGAGAGAGAAGAGATCGGAACAGCCGGTTGCGCATCGCCGTTAACGATGCACGAAACCAGCCTGCTCCAGAGAATGGAACGAGGGTGTGTTTCATGGTGTATGTTGCTTTATTCCCGAAGCGTTAAAAAAAATGAGGCAGGTCTTCTGACTTTCCCGGGTTTCACCAGCCTTCCCATCCCAAAACTGGGACAGTGGCATTGTTGGCGAACCTTTTCACCAGCCTTGCGGCCGGTGCGGGATTACAGCAGCGGGTACTGTTCCGGACTTTCACCGGATTCCCTTTTAAGCCCGTCATCTCGCGATGACAGACACCACATGTTCGGATGAAGTATAAGAAAAAGAGCGCAAGAGACAAATCTCCTGCTGAAGAATTTTTTCGAACGGCAAGCTCCATATCCAGAGGAAAGCGCTACTCGCCTGGCCTCCGGACTGTAAATCTCTCGGGTCAATCCTCGAAGAAAACTTATACCTTGACAATGGAGAGGTGGCGCTCAAACAGGAAAATGCGCATAAAACATTATAATATAATTCTTTATGCGCATTCGAAATGAATATAAAAAACACAATCTCATCGCAGAAATGAACAAAAAACGATAAAGAAGAGAGGGCTTTCAGGCAAGAAAAAAGCCTATCAGAACGACCCGGGCACCTGCATCTTTCACCTTGTTCTTTATCCAGCAGTGAGCTGCATGCGCCTTGCCAGCTCAGGGAAATAATCCCGCGACCAGATATTAGTTCAAGGCCTCGACATCTTTCACAAACCTAGAGACGTCAGTCTTGGCCGCATCCAAATCAAGCGCATCGATTCGCTGATGGAACAGCTGGCGAAATTCCGGTTCTGTGAGATGCTCGTTCTGCAGACGCCCACTCTGCATTGCGTAAATGATGAAGTGAGAGAGGCTCATCGGTGCTCACATCCTGACATACCATTCGAAGTCGAACCAGGCACAGCAGCAAATGATCTAAGCTTCTGCTCTACTCTCATAACCAAACATTTTGCACAGATAATCGAATAAAAGTCGATCATCTGTGCTTATACAAAACAGAAGACACCAATCTCATCACAAAACGAATTTTCCCTAGAGATGGCTTTACTTCACGGGCTCCGGTCATGCGAAAAATTGCTAACTTGATACAGATAGCATATTTTTTGATTCAACTGCAAGCCACAAAAAATAGCAGGATTTCGGTACCGTACATGATCAACCCCTTCAGGAGTAACCATGAAAAACATGACCGCGCAACTGACGAGACCTGTGGAACCGACCGCCACCGTCAGCGTCCGACAGCTTCGCGCCAGGAAAAAACAACTGAACGCCGAACTGGAGAAGCTCACCACCCAATCCTCATCGCTGGAAGAATCTGCGCCTGGCGCTGGGGCTTCAGCCGGAACCTTCGAGCGTGAAAGAGAAATCTGCCGTGAGCTTGCCGATGTCATCTCGTCGATCAGGACACGCAACGCCAGAAGGGCAAAATCCAGGAAAAATCAGGATGTGGCGGTCTCGATCGAAGCTGCCGTCGACACGACAGCCTGCCTCGATCCGTTTTTCGATGCTCCCATCGAAATCACCAGTTGTGTAACAAACTGCGATTCCGACTGCGTAACCAACTGTACCGACGGTTGCACCCTTGCCTGCGACTCCGACTGCAGGACCGGATGCACCAGCGGCTGTACGTTCTCGCAATCCGGAAACAATACCGGCAGCTACATCGTGACACCCATGATCACGGCAACCGGCAAGACAGAGCTTCGACCGGTTCCGGCAAGTCATTTTTCGATCGAGTGGAATTGATGACGGCGTTGTTCGCGTCATGCCGATAACCCGACTCACCGACCGACCTGCAGGGAAATGGGTACCTCTTTCTGATATACCGGAAAAAAGGCACCTGTTTCCCTGGATCATGTTTTATCGTTTTCAGGATTGCCGCCGTTAGCCTGACGCTTCAGCGTCGACAATCCCGACAATCTACAACCTGGCAGTTATGAAGGCTGCGGATACGACCCTCTGTATTTCACCGGACTGGCGTCTGAGGTATGACGGCAACCGCCTCGTTGTCTACAAGTTCAGCATCGAAGAGGTGCAGTGGATGAGCCCGTCGTTCAGGGACGCCATCGCCCTGACGCTGTTCGACGGACACACCGACCTGCAGACAGTCACCGAACGCTTTGCGAAAATCCTGGGCTGCCCGCTGGACAAGGCACAGAAGGCCATGCAGGAGATCATCGCCGCCTACCTGCTTTCGGACCTGAAAATCCTTGCAGACACCAGATCCCTGGCTGGCAGGGAGTGGATCGCCTGCGAGCCCGCACACCTGAAACTCTCCGGCAAGGCATACCAGCAGAAAAAAAGGCTGGACGCACCGCTCTCGCTCCTCCTGATGCCGTGCAACACCTGCGACACCGACTGCATCTACTGCTATGCCGAACGGAAACCGGTCAGGCGCAACGAACACCTGACGGTGTCACGCTGGAAAGAGCTGATAGACGAAGCGGCCGCCGCGGAGATCCGGATAGCCACGTTTTCCGGTGGCGATCCGGTCAGATATCCCGGCATCCTCTCCATCATCGACCGGCTCATCTCGAGGGAGTTCATTTTTTCCATGACCACCAAGGCACACGTTTTACTCCCGTTCGCCTCCCGGCTGCTCGACATGGGTTTCGGACAACGCGACTTCCAGGTCAGCATCGATGCCTGGTCGGACGGCCTTGCCGACCATATGGTCAAACGGCCCGGCTATAAAGCGATCGCGGTCGACAGCATCAGGAACCTGTTGCGACGGGGCATCCGGGTCCGTACCAATTCGGTCTGTACGCCGCTCAACCTGCATGACGTCCCGAACCTGCTCATGAACCTCGCGAAACTGGGCGTACGCAAGTCGAGCATCGCCGTCTACGGCCGTTCGCTCTTCCGGCACGACGACGCCCTTTTCCTATCCGAGGAGCAGATTGCCTGGCTCAGGGAGCGGGTCGATGCGGTCCGGCAGCAGTTTCCCGATTACGAGATCAAGTTCAACGGCGCGACGATCGATTACAACGCCATTCCGGAGGAGGAGAAAAACCGCCGATGGAAAGAACGGGCCCACTGCAGCGGCGGCTCATCGTCGATGACCATCTGCGCGGACGGTCGGGTCATCCTGTGCGAGCAGATGCCCCAGGAGGAGCAGTACAGCGCCGGCAACGTGAAAACCCAGGGGCTGATCGAAGTGTGGAACTCCGACAGGATGAAAGCGCTGGCGTTCCCGCCTAAAGAGCGGTTCATCGGCACCGTCTGCGAGGATTGCGAAGAGTTCGACGAATGCCACTACGATTACGGCTACTGTTTCCGCGATGCGCTCAACGCCTATGGCACCGTATTCGGACCACCGCCGAACTGCCCTAAGGCTCCGGAGTCTCCCCGGTTCGCATAAGCAAACCAAATCCGCATGGGCTCAGAGCACGGTCAGCTCCTGACGGCTCTCCCATGCCTGCCAGTACCGCCCTCCTTTTTCGAGCAACTGCCGGTGGCTCCCCGACTCGACGATGCGCCCGTTCTGCATGACATGGATGACATCCGCCTGCATGGTTGTCGCCAGCCGGTGGCTGATGATGAGCACGGTGCAGCCGGCGGCAAGCTCCCTGAACCGGTCGAACCACTTCGATTCCGACCAGACGTCGAGCATGCTGGTCGGCTCGTCGAGAATGATCAGCTTCGCGCGCCGGAGGAAGGCCCTGGCAAGCGCGACCCGCTGCCACTCCCCTGCACTCAGCTCCGCCCCGCCGAACCATTTGCCGAGCACCGTCCCGAAACCTTCGGGCAGGCCCCGGATGATTTCCGAAGCTCCCGAAGCTTCGGCAGCCGATTCGATCTCCATCATTGCCGGAGTTCTCCTGATATCACCATGGGCGATGTTCTCTGCGGCGCTGACATGGTAGCGCATCGGTTCCTGAAACAGCACCGTGATCTGCCGACGCCAGTCCGCCTGGCGAAGCTGACGGATGTCGAGACCATCTACGGTGATCCTGCCCAGGTCCGGATCGTAGAAACGGCACAGCAGTTTGATGAGAGTCGTCTTCCCCTCTCCGTTCTGCCCGAGTATTGCCGCGATCTCGCCCGACCTGAGCGTGAGGTCGAACTCCTGCAGCAGCGCCCTCTCGCTGCCGGGATAACGGAAATTGACCGATTCGAAACGGATGGCCTCCTCCAGCGGAGGAACCGGAAGCGGGTGCTCGGGATCACGGATCGCGGGTTCGGTCGTAAGCAGTTCGAACAGGTTTTCGAGAAACAGCATGTTCAGGTAGATGTCGCCCGCGTTCCGCAGGAGGTTTGACATAAGCCGCTGCCCCTGCCCGAAGGCCTGGTAAAAGAGCACGATGTCTCCCACGCCTGCACGCCCGGCGATCGTTCTCGAAACCATCCAGAGCATACCCGTTCCCGTAGTCAGGATCGCGAAAATGCCCGCAAGCAGCTCAGTGAGCAGTTTCCCGGTCTCCAGCGACCGTTTCCCCTGCCGTAACGTCGCACGCAACTGCTGGTACGACGACCGGTAATGGTCGCCGAGATCGAAGAACCGCAACTCCTGCGCCGCCTCGCGGGTCGTGAGAAGCCAGTCGAAATAGTCGCAGCGGCGTTCATCGGCGGTATTCCTGCGCCGCCACTCCTCCATACGCCCGGCATGGCGCACCGTCACCCACAAGGCCGGCACAGTGCCTGCAACGAGAAGCAGCGGCACCCAGAAGGCGTAAGATGAGAGCAGCGCGGCCATACCGGCAAGCGTGATAGTATTCTGGCCGAGGCTCCCCATGCTTTCAAGCAGGCCGATCGGCCGGCTCACGGCATCGGCACGGGCACGATGCAAGCGGTCATAGCCGGATGGAGAGTCGAAAAAGCTCAGGTCCAGCGCCGTGACTCGGTCATGGATGAGGCCGCCCATGTAATCCTGGATACGCCCTCCCTGAACGCTGCGAACCCATTGCCCGACGCTCTGTAACACCTGCCCGAAGAGCATCAGCAACCCAAGCGAGACTACAGGCATGAAAATCGCCGCCGAACTCGAGAGCGACGGAACAGAACCTTTGGAGACAAACGAAGCGAGGTGGTCGACCACCTGACGGGTCATATGGACCGTGATCACGGGAAGTACACCCTGCATGACGAGCAGCAGCAGCCACACGACCATCCAGCCCCCGGATGCTTTCCAGACTAAACGAAAAGTTTTTGGAATATAGCGTGCTTGCCGCTGCAAGCGGCCAATGCTGGAATTGTCACTACTCATGGGTACCACATCGTTATTACTCCGGCAATCAACCGACTTTATTGCCTCCCCCCCGTCACCAGAACCTCTATCAATTCCGATAAAAGCTAAAAATATCAAACCCCGGCAACGAGACCTAACGATGCCATGGAAGGTTTGAAATCAAAGATAAGCAGGCCATGGAACGTTGTACAGTAAGCGAAATAACATCAGCAAAACAGATGTCCGCCAAAAACTCAATTCCGGAATAGTGTTCGTACAGGCTTGGTAGGACATGTGGTCAGTAGAAGGCTCGTACTTCTGACCTCTACATTGGAGAGGTAGCGATATAACCGCAACAAACATTTAACCAATAACAAAATAATTGGTTAAATGCGATCGAGCTACATATGATAATCGTAATTGCGTCGCAGGAATAAACAAAGAAACGCTAAATAACGATAAGAAAGGATAAAAGAAGGGGCTTTCGGGCAAAAAAAAGCTTTCAGAACAGAGCCCTGAAAGCCAGTAAATCATTATATTTGTGGGCGATAGAAGATTCGAACTTCTGACTTCTACCGTGTAGATTTAGCACCAAAACTACATCTCATTGAATTTTATACACTTACATACTCTTGACCGACACCCGTATAACAATGGTGTAACAAATTTTTCATCAGCATCGATCAACAACGCGCACCAACAATAAAGGCCACCACCAGCTCAGACTGCCATTAGAACGACCCTGCCCCACCTGCATTTTTCACCTTGTTCTTTATCCAGCAGTGAGCTGCATGCGCCTTGCCAGCTCATGAAAATAATCCCGCAACCAGATTTTCAAGGCCTCGACATCTTTCACAAACCTTGAGACGTCAGTCTTGGCCGCCTCCACATCAAGCGCATCGATTCGCTGATGGAGTAACTGGCGAAATTCCGGTTCTGTGAGATGCTCGTCCTGTAGATGCCCACTCTGCTCTGCACGGCTGATGAAGTGAGAGAGACTCATCGAGGTCCCGTTTCTCAAATACCATTTAAAGTCGAACCATTCTCGACCTTTCACTCGGTTCTGAACGTTTCTGAAAGGACATGCATCTTGCCGACAAACAGGCCCAGCAGGCTGAAGCATTTGACATAATCCATCGAAAAGTATGATGGGCCATAGAGCAGATTCGCCACAAGCGATAAAAAAAGTGGAATCCCGGTGATTTCTGGGGAAACCGCATACAAGCCCTTCCTGATGGGCTGCAGCAATCCGTCGTCGATCATCCGGATGATCTTGTCGTTTGGAGAGCGGTATTCGCCTAATATCGAGAGGAGAGTGCCATGCATCAATGGCACGCCACCGTATGTCCTAAGCTTCTGCTCTAACCTCATGATTGATTATTTTACATAGATAATCGAACAATAGTCGGTTATCTATGTAAAGCAGCACAAAATCCCGTAACCAAAAATTTTTTAGAACAGCCGATGTTTCAGTTTGAATATCTTAAATCCCTTGATTCCTTGAGCAAAAAGTCATACCAATCCAAGTAGCGGCGGCGGCTTCCCCAATCGTACTGACTGCTGTTATAAGAGCCCTCCTTCACTAGGCGAATCTCATCAGGACTCAACCAGGGTTCCAGAACGTCTTTTCCTTTTTTCGCCATTTTGACCAAACTGAACTCATCGTCCTCCGGTGAACAAGAGTGCGCCCACATATAAAATATCGCCGTAGACGTCGCAACGTATGCGCCCCCGGAATCAAGGTCAGTAGTTACACGTGACTTTTTCAATATCTCACTTAATTTTTGGGCGATATCGTCAGCAGGCTTTTTGAAATCATTCGGACGTTTGGCACATTTCTCTTTAGTGAGTTGATAAATTGCTTCCCAACCTGCGGTTAAGTCATCGTAGCATTCAGCAAAAATGTAATCCCGAGTCGCAATGCCCCCGGGAGATTTCAATTCTTTCTTAGCGTTTTCCACCTCTGAAGAGAGCAAACGAGCCATTCCAGGCTTTCCGGACTGGAGGTAGATCATTCCCTCCAAAACGGTAAGGTGCGCTGCAACGTCTTTCGATCCTTCGCCATAGGTCTTTTTATAGTTCTTGATTCCAGCCAAAGTATTAGTGAAAGAGCCATTACCAGTATTCATATTTGGTCCTGGCGCGGGACTCGGTAGGGCTTGAAAAGAATATTGGGCCCACTCCGTCGTATACTGCTGATGAATTTGTTCAAGCTGATAGGTTTGCGACGTCAAAGTTCCGCACCCACTCAGGGCTGTAAGAAAAACAAGGATCAGCAATAGTACCTGGCTATTCATTATTTTCATTTTTGGCTCCTGTTTTAGGCCGCTATCGCCTTTTCATGAATCTTTTGAAACTCTTGACTTGAGGCATCACCCAGCTCAAATGGCACTTCGAAGAAAAAATGAAGTAACCTTTCAAGGTACTGCGGTAATGTTTCCCCGTCAATCGAACGACCGATCTCTTCGTCTACCTTGCTCAACCCCAAAGTCAAGAGTTCCTGCAATACTTCGGCAGAGACATCCCCATCGATCAGTTTTTGACCGCGCAAGGCCGCACCCTTAAGTATCAAACGCAACCCTTCCACCATAACCGGTCCACTGAGCAAAGTCGTCCCGTCGGTTGCAAGTCCCTTGAAAACCGCTGCCACCAATGGTTGGAGCATATCCTTTTCGGCAAACCGGCTCCACACTTTTGGATTGATAGTGACCGCCTCCATTGCCGATACAATAACTTTTGCACGCATGGTCGGATTCAGAAGATCACGAACGCGTTGTTCGGAAAGTTCAACCCCCACAGCTTCGAGCAGATCCTGAAGCTGAACATCGACTTTTAGTAATGAGAGGTTTCGGGTAGCCGTTTGAATGGCCACATCCATCAAGTTCGCCACATCGTCTTTGGACAAACCATCCTCAACAGCCGATGATGCCGCTTTCAGCACACCGGAAACAAGTTTTGTGACAAACTCTTCATTACCGGCCCATGCGCTGCTGTTCTTCGCCAGCACCACGAACGACCGTGAGGCAATGTCGCGGAGGGTCTTTACAGAAACAACCTGCGAAAGTTCTTTAGCCGACAAAATATCGGCCATCCCGGCCACCAGACTTGCGGAAAGCATATTGATTTTACCTGCACTGGTCAACAACGTCGGATTGGCCGCGATCGCCCCCATGCTAGCCTGAAAGATTCCGGTGATGATTTCGCCATTGGCAACCGACTTAAAGAGATCGTCCTCTTCGCCTCGCTTTTCGATATCTTTCAGCACAGCCGCAAGCACGGTGGGAAGAAGAGATTTTCCATTGATTTGTCTGGACAGGATTTCGCTTGCCTGGCCAGCCGCACTGGTGAGCGCCACTTCAAGTACGCCAAACAAAGCTTTTTCGTCATCAAGAATGGCCGTGAAATTTTTCCCCAAATCTTTTAAGGTCTCACTAAGAATAACCTTAAAAGGACCGTCTTTTATTAAAAACGAAGGGTCTTCCGCTACTTTGCCAATATATTTTCCGACAAGAATCTGAAACCCTTTTCTGGAAATAATATTCGCGACAAAATCATCATCAAATTCCGTTCGCATATCGGACAACGCGCCGAAGAGTGCCAGAATAGCTGGTTCATCGCTGATGGATTCCTGGTTTTCCATTGCTGCCACGACAGCAGAACGGAGCAGATGCTTCAGAATCAATTCACCACTTTCATCGTCAAAATCGCGTTTCACTGCAAACTCCTCGAGAAGCGTTGAAACAATAGCCTGCGTCTTCGGATTGGAGGTAAACAGACTGGCATTTGCAGCGGCCGTTTCCAGGAGCATATCTGCTGTTACAAGCAGAATGCGGGTCAAAGCAGGATTTCGCGAAAGACGATGCGATTCGACCACATAATAACTCAACCGCATCTCAGAATTGATTAATACATCTGGCGGGCTTTGCGGACCTAATAGAACAGGTGCCATATCTGAGGCTAAATAGAACAGTTTGATGAATTCATGACGCAAGGCGCTGTTTTCGGGTGACGCTGGATTAGCTTCAAATTGCTTGAAGTCTTCAGTTCTGTTACTCAGTTCAAGCGCAAGTCGCCCCTTATCGCTATGAAAAAACGTGAAGAGACTTTCTTTTACAGCAATATACTGGAAAGGAGCCGGGGGTAGCGTAAATGGAAGCTCGGCACTCGCCTCTTTCACGGCCAAAATCTGATCCACACGATCGCGATATTTTAGCAGCGCCTGGATTGCAGAAATTGCAGTGGGAATCATTCCGACGGTAAGGCTCATAGCTTGTTCTCCTTGGTTTCATGTTCATTGAGAACCGGTTTTGTGTCGATCGAAAGCCAGAAAAACAGAGACACAAATACGTTGCGGACGCTCAGTAGTCCGCAACCATCATGATCAATGCACTTTATTTGTGAAAATCCGATACTCTAGCACAGTCCACCTTCGGTCAAGATCATATTGGGCACCCAACTGAAAAATTTGCTCTTCCACAACGTCCTCTTGCATGCTAATAGCATTCAACAAGCGCCTGCGCAATGCTTGCTGAAATGGGCTTCCACCGGGAATCAGTGCGCGCAGGAGCTCTTGATGCGCGCGCCAGTCCTCCATATCCAAGGGCGGATCCAGTAACAATGGCTGATCGCCATTCGTGGATAACCGTCGTGCAGTGGCCAGCACCGTCCTGTAGCTCGCCCCTTCCTGAAATGGCCAGAGGCTCTCCGCTACGCTGGCTGTGTTTGCCTGCGTAGGGCGACGCCAGCTGGTCCAGAGGCTCCCACCAATGCGCCACTGGCCGAGGATTCCCCGAAGGTCAGGCGCAAGCTGATTTTCCTGTGGTAGTCGGCGAGACAAATCCCAAGCCAGAGTCAATAGAGGAATATCCAAGGACTTGAGAGGAGAGGTGGTCACGTCCGGACTTAACCAGGCGTCCAATAATTGCACATCCGTCAGTGTCCGCACCTCGGCAGGGAGCGCACGCAGACATCGCTTGATTGTGTCTTTGTCATCCGGATCTCGCTGAAATGTCGCATAAGCGGCATAAATGCCTAGCATCGGCGAGCGTTTCACATCTTCATCTAACGGCACGATCGCCCTGCCCCCTGCTGCGAGACGGGCGCGCAGGAGCTCGGTATGAGTGCCAAGCTCATCGGACACCATCGCCGGCTCGCCAATCCTGACAAGTTGAACTGTTACCTTTGAGAAGTCTGGGCGGGCTAGGATGCCAGCTATCTCTGTTTTGTCGGATGTCTCAATGCTGGAATCTATGTAAACTTCCGTTCGCCACCCGGGGATAGTGCGCAACGCAAGACAGAGCTCATCCCCGTCAGATTCTCCCCGGACTTCTGAGCAAAGTGAATAGCTCCCGGCAGGAACGGCGAGCTTCGTAGCACCAAAAAAGCGCTCCTTTTCAACAACCTCAAGAGAGATACGCCAGGAATTCCCTTCTGATGCAAAATTGCTTATGAACAGGCCATCCCAAGGATATGGGCGAACTAACAATTTGCCATATTCTGGTTCCGAGGCACGAACAAACACCATTAACTCCGCGTCCGCCTTGGGAAAGCTATGAAGCGGTGCACCCAACGCAAGGTCATTGGCTGGATGACTGTGATATTCGTGCGAACTGGAAGTCCCCAACACAGGTGCTGGTGCAGAAAAAAGTGGAGCGGAAACCAATACCATAAGAGGTCTGTCGACAACTCTGAAAATTTCCTGTGAACAGGCACCACCCGCGATGAGCTCTGCTTTATATACCCCCGGTGTCAGCTCAGCCACCACCGCCCCATCACCCTTCGCAACAGTGTTGTATTCCGAGTCGAGAATCTTTACCTGCATCGCGCGATCACTACCACTGACGGAGACCTCAAAGCTTTGACTCTCGGGTGCTACAGCAGATTGCGGCGGCACTTCATGAAATTCGATACGCCCGACCTGCTGTGTGCCCTCGGATGGCAGCACCTCGAAAACCAAGTCGCTCTGCTCGCCCTCTGTTTCAATGGTAAACATGCCAGTAGGCAAGTTTTGCTTGCCTGAGCCAGAAAAGACCTCTTGGACGTAGTTGAAATCTCTTCCCTGACGAGACATCCTGGAAGTTTTGGGGATGGATTTGAGGACGGAAGCTAATTTGACCTTTGAGAGATCGATTCTGATCGTAGTACTTGCCGGAATTGGCGCAGGCACGCCTAGAGAAAGTGTTGGCGATGGGCGCTGGAGTATCCTTATATCTTCACCGTCCGGAAGGCGGATAGGCGGATCATAGTGGGTTTCATCTCGAAATCGCTTGCCCCAGATTTGTGAAAATTGCTTCTTGAGATCGTAGCCATTCACCCAACCCTGGGAATCCGGAATCGCAGTGCGTAGCGCCTCAAGCAAAACGATGGTAAATAAACCGTGGGTAACCCCATTATTATCCAAGTCACGCTCAAAAGCCTTTTGACCACGCGGCGCCCCTATAGCTTGCAATAATTTGACCTTGTGAGAGAGATTGCGGTCAGGAGGCGACCAAGTCGGAACGAGAACTTGACTTGACTTCAAAACATCCTGACAACAGTCCATGAACAGCATGATTTCGTCAAAAAAACCTGCGCTGGCAATTTTGGCTGCGTACTGATAACCAGCAATATGGGCAGTGTCCCCGTTCTGAGCAATAGCGGAAAACAGGGCGGGATCTGTAAGACTCGAACCAGCTGTAAATCCATGCCCTGCAAAATAGAGGTACAGTCTTTTTCCAACTTTCTCTTTCCACGTACGCTCAGGCCCCTTACCTTCGCGCAGCAGATTATCCAATGCCTTCTTGAACTCGATCTCTGTGGGCTTTGCGTCATATACATTATTGAACGGCTGAAAATTAGCCGTCCGGATTTGGGTAATATTGGTCAGCGGAATGTCGCCACCCTCTGGGCTTGTCAACCATTGAGTAAATGCTACGCCATCTGCTTCCGGCCCATTGAGATTGGATAAGCCCGGATATTTTGAAATGGTGACAAGAATCGCGTAGTGATCATTATTAGCCATTACAATCTCCGTTTTGCTATCTCTTCAAAATGGCTTGGACACTGTCCAGTGTATCCGGATCATTGTCGAAGGCGCCATGATCGATACTTGCCGAGTTATATCCTGGAGGCTGGCCTTTGGTAATCGACCAAACGAGACGCTGCTCAGGCTCTTGTGCGAGCCAGTCGCGAACCTGTTGCACCTCGGAAAAATCATCGGCACCGTAAACCTTCACTTTGGTGTAATAGCGTTCCATTCCCACTAACGGCTTGTCTGGGGAATCTGTACTGTTGCCATCCTCATCGACATCGGATTCCAGAACTCCAGAAACTAAATAAAGTAGAGAGCTGGGGTAAACAAAGCGACGCAGGTCAGAGGCGTCACCGAGGGTGGTGTCGTCGCCCCAGACCTGGTCCTCCCGCTCCAGCTCGTCATGCATGGCAAAGCTGCGAAAAGACCGAATACGTTTACCATTGTTCGTCAGGCACTTCGCAAATCGTTCATAAGTAATGGCGGGGGCAAGGAACACGACATCAAACTTGACAGCAGACGGTAACATCGTATCTGCCGCCTCCAGCCATTCGGCAATATAAATTGCACCGGTGCTGTGCCCGATGAGTGTAATGCGATCGATCTGGTTGCCCGCTTCAAGAAACCTTCGCAACCGTTCGATAAGTGCAGTGCCCGCAAAACGATCGACATCAGCCCCGAAAGCATCCCTTACGTCTTTCTTCATCCGGTTCCACTGAAGAGCCTGCCCCCACTCGTTCAAACCGCTGCCACCAAGCTTGACACCCCGCACAATTTCCTCTACGACTGTCGCATAGAGCCCGTGGTCGCGGCCACTCTTGTAACGATTCAGTACGGCTTTAAGCATTCTGGCCACAAACCTGGTAACCTTGTACCAACTGACGATACCGCGAGTACCGGGTTCCTCACTCAACTGGTCGGCTAACGCCTCCGAAAAACCAGACCTGTACTCCTCATTATCCATAACACCCATGGCCGACCGAGTACCACGATCCAGATCAGGCAGAGTGCCGAGGGCACGACGGAACTCATCGTCGCCTTCCAAATCGGCCTGGATCTCACTCTCGTTTACCAGCATGCCGACGGATCGGGTACCGACTTTGTCCTCATATGGCTGGAAATCCCGGTAGGGAATTGCCTCCATAGAGGGTAAACTCCAAAAATCGTTGACGACATCCCTAACCTCCTCTGTATTGACTGAGCCCGGCAGTATGGAGCGGCCGCCAGACTGTCCGGAAAGCCTCTCCAAGGCATAGCCGAGCAATTTCCTGACCAGTTGCTTGAAGACGGGTTCGTCTGCCAATTCACTCACGTTATTTCGGATCGTTTCCCATACACCGGATTCCCACACAAAAAAAACAGGAAAAGCGTCTGGTGCATAGATGCTATGCAAACGTTGCGCGGTGGCCATTCCGCTAGCCTTACTTACCAGACCGCCGTGGAAGTGGATAGCAAGTTTTCTCGAGTTGCTTTCCTGAAACAACTCCATCAGGTTGTCAATATCCCGGGCTGTTGTTTCTGCCCCGTTCTCAAGCTTGCCACCCTTGCTATGAATGAAATGATAATTACACATTTATACCCCCTCTTAATTTAGTTATTAGATCGGGTAAAGAACTTTCTCTTGCGAGCTTCATTGAGGATTTCTACTTCATGTAAATCACGACCAAACACACGTTTTTGAGGAGCATCACCATGAACTGCCGTCTGTTATGTGGTAACCGCTCCAACTGGAAGCTTTGACAACAACGCTACATCAATGAATCTTGGGTCATTGCCTTCTATCAAGACCTGATGTGAATACAGATTTCCAAAATATTCTTTATTGAAAGAGCTCAGGATATGAATGTCCTCTACTTCTTGGACAGCTTAAACATCAATATCTATATTTAGAATGCGGTTAGCCATCATAACCGTATCTTCATGCGGCTTGGCTTTTACCAGCTTGCCTCGAAATGTGCGAACTTAAGTTTCGTCTGCTCTGAACTCGTAACGAAAGGTCAAGGAACCTGCCGTTTCACCTTCAGATAAATCCTGAATGGCAGCAGCAAAGTTGAACCTGGAGAACAGGTTATTGAGGTTGAATGTCCCGACTTTGATACGCATAGGAACCATAGTCAAGGGGTTGAGCGTAGGTACTACGCATATTCAATGTAATAAATTCCGACAAACATCACTCAATCATTACAAAAATAATACTGTGACTAAAGAATCCTGACCTCGATAGTGGAGAGGTAGCGCTCAAACGGCAACAAGTTGATAACTTTTTATTTTATAAATGCTTATCTGCAATTGTAATGCATACGAAAATCGTAATCTCGTCGCAGAAATGGACAAAGAAACGATAAGTCTCGATAAACAACGATAAAAAAGAGGGGCTTTCAGGCAAGAAAAAAGCCTTTCAGAACACAGTCCTGAAAGGCGCTAAGTCATTACATTTGTGGGCGATAGAAGATTCGAACTTCTGACCTCTACCGTGTCAAGGTAGCGCTCTAACCAACTGAGCTAACCGCCCATCTGAGAAGGCCCTAATATAGGACTTTCCCGATCTAATCCAAACTCTTTTTATGCGATTTTGCGCTCCTCTCCGTCCTTTTTCTCATACACCGGCCCGCTGGTTTTGTCGATGGTTTCAGGGGTGATGAGACACTTCTGCACATCCTTGAGAGTGGGCAGCTCGAACATAATATCGATCATGACGTTTTCAAGCACGGAACGCAGCGCGCGCGCGCCGGTGCCGCGTTCGATGGCAATATCCACCACCCGGTCGAGCGCTTCGTCCATGAATTCAAGTTCCACACCATCCATCTCGAACAGACGCTTGTACTGCTTGACGAGCGCGTTTTTCGGCTCGACGAGAATGTTCCGCAATGCGACTGCATCAAGCGGCTCAAGGGCAGACATGACGGGTAGTCTTCCGATAAATTCGGGGATAAGGCCGTAGTCATGCAGGTCGTCCTGTGTGACAAGCTTGAGAATCTCCGGATCGTAGCCTGTCTGTTTGTCCTTGACCTTGGAGCCGAAGCCCATCGAGGATTTCGAGACGCGGCGAGCGATGATCTTGTCGAGTCCTTCGAACGCTCCTCCACAGATGAAGAGGATGTTCTTGGTGTTGATGTTGATCAACTGCTGCTCCGGATGCTTGCGTCCGCCTTTCGGTGGCACGCCAACCACTGAGCCTTCAAGAATCTTGAGCAACGCCTGCTGAACGCCTTCGCCAGAAACATCTCTCGTGATTGAAACGTTGGCCGATTTGCGGGCAATCTTGTCAATTTCATCAACATAGATGATACCGCGCTCGGCACGTTCGAGGTTGAAATCGGAGGCATGGAGAAGACGCGCAAGAATGGTCTCCACATCGTCGCCCACATAACCCGCCTCGGTAAGCGAGGTAGCGTCGGCGATGGTGAAGGGCACTTCGAGCAGATTGGCGAGCGTTTGAGCAAGCAGCGTCTTGCCGGTACCGGTCGGGCCAATGAGCAGGATGTTGCTCTTTTCAATCACCACATCGTCTTCGGACGACCAGTCGTGGGCGTCGAGACGCTTGTAGTGGTTGTAAACCGCCACGGCAAGCGATTTTTTTGCCTGCTCCTGACCGATAACATAATGGTCGAGCGCCTCCTTGATGTTCAGGGGACTCTTCAGACGGGGCTGAAATGCGGGTTCTGCGGGCTTTTCCGGATGGCGGATGGCGCTTATTTCCTTGCGCAGGATTTCAACCGAGCTGAGAATACAGCGGTCGCAGATGAAGGCACTCGGCCCGGCGACCATACTGTTGACTTCCTGGCTGGTTCTGCCGCAAAAGGAGCAGACGACCGGCGGTTCCGATCCGTAGCCTTTCCGTACTCCGCCCTGGCCTTTACGCGGCTCTTTGTCTTTGATCATTTGGTAGCGTTAACTTCTCTCTTCATAATCCCATACGGGCGAGGCTGTCGAGCACGTGCTGGATCATCATGCTAAGGCGAGGATGCTCCTCCTCGAAATGGCCCACTGCTTCACCCATTCTATCCGTCAGACTCTCCTCATTCTCGGCGGCGTCCTTGCCGCCTTCGACGAGCTTCGAGATGTCCTCATTCAGCGTGGCAAGCACCTCTGCGGTCTTTTCATCGACCGTTCCAATCTGCCCCAGCTCCTGATGCAGGGTTTCGAGCAGCTCCCTCAGTTTTTGCTGTTCCATACAACGTATCCGGATTTATTCAGCCTTTTTCGTCCTCTTCAAACACAGTCGGTTGCCGATTCGTTCACGGCAGGCTGGTGCAACCCATCAAGAAGCGGTCGCACTCCCTCGCAGCGGCGCGCCCTTCGTTGATCGCCCACACCACGAGGCTCTGGCCACGGCGTGCGTCGCCCGCAGCGAAAATCTTGTCAACGCTGGTGCGGTAGCTTTTCTCGTCGGCCTTGATGTTGCTGCGGCTGTCCTGCTCGACGCCAAGCGACTGCAAGAGCTGCGCTTCTGGCCCGAGGAAGCCCATCGCAAGCAGCACGAGCTGGGCTGGAATGATCTCCTCGCTGCCGGATACCGGCACGGGATTGGTGCGACCTTCCTGTTTGATCCACTCGACCTTCGAGACCTCGACGGCACTGAGCTGCCCGTTCTCGCCGATGAACTTCTTGGTCATCATGAGATAGCGACGCGGGTCGTCGCCCTGCACGGCAGCTGCCTCTTCCTGGCCGTAATCGACCTTGAAAACCTTCGGCCATTCGGGCCACGGGTTGTCGTCCTGACGGAAGTCGGCCGGCTTCGGCATGATTTCGAGCTGCATGACGCTCTTGCACCCCTGGCGCAGCGATGTAGCCACGCAGTCGGTTCCGGTGTCACCGCCGCCGATCACCACCACATCCTTGCCCTTGGCGGAGAGCACAGGTTCGGTGCCATCGAGCACAGCCTTGGTGCTGGCACGGAGAAACTCCATCGCGAAGTGGATGCCGTCGAGATTGCGCCCATCGGCATTGAGATCGCGCGGGTTGGTCGCTCCGGTGCAGAGCACCACGGCGTCGTACTCCGAGAGCAGCTTGTCAACCGGGTAGTTCACGCCAACTTCGGTTCCGGTCACAAAACCAACGCCCTCTTCTTTCATGAGATCGACGCGGCGCTGCACCACCTGCTGCTTGTCGAGCTTCATGTTCGGAATACCGTACATGAGAAGGCCGCCAACGCGGTCATCACGCTCGAAAACCGTGACCGTGTGCCCCGCCTTGTTGAGCTGGTCGGCGCAGGCAAGGCCCGACGGACCGGAACCCACGACAGCCACCTTTTTGCCGGTGCGGACGGCAATCTGCTTCGGTTCGACCCATCCTTCGGCGAAGGCATGTTCGATGATCGAGCACTCGATATTCTTGATGGTCACCGGCGGCTGGATAATGCCGAGCACGCAGGAGCCTTCGCACGGCGCGGGGCACACCCTGCCGGTGAACTCCGGGAAGTTGTTGGTCTTCATCAGCCGCTCCCAGGCGTCGCGCCAGAAGCCGCGAAAGACGTGATCGTTCCACTCGGGGATAAGGTTGTGAATCGGGCAGCCAGCAGTCATGCCGCTGAGCATGAAGCCCGAGTGGCAGAACGGCGTGCCGCAATCCATGCAGCGCGCGCCCTGGTCGCCGAGCTGCTCGGCCGACATCTCCTCGTGGAACTCGTTCCAGTCCTTTATTCTCTCCAGAGGCTCCCGGTCTGCGGGAAGGGCTCTCCGGTACTCCATAAATCCTTTCAGTTTACCCATAGGTCGTAATACGTTGTTCAGGCGACTCGCCCAATTTCAGTTCCCCGAGACACGGGAAGGATCATGCACGTTCTTTTCGAAGGCGGCCATGACGGCTTCATCGCCGGTCATACCCATCGCCTCGACCTCTTTCATCGCATCGACAGCGCGTTTGTAGTCGTTCGGCAACGCCTTGACGAAACGCTGCGAGGCGTTCGGCCACGTCGCGAGCAGGCCCTTGCCGAGCTCGCTGCCGGTAACCTCCACATGCTGCTCGATTTTCGAGCGGAGCCACTCGAGTTCGTCCTCGGCTTCGACCGCCGAGAGGCTGACCATTTCGAGGTTGCAGCGTCCGGCGAAGGCGCCATCGACATCGTAAACGTAGGCCACGCCGCCCGACATGCCCGCCGCGAAGTTGCGGCCAGTCTTGCCGAGAATGACCACCTTGCCACCGGTCATGTACTCGCAGCCGTGGTCGCCCACCGACTCGACAACCGCCTCCATGCCGCTGTTGCGCACGCAGAAGCGCTCGCCAGCCATGCCGCGGATAAAGGCCTCGCCGGAGGTGGCGCCGTAGAAGGCCACGTTACCGACGATGATGTTCTCTTCAGGCACGAACTTCGACGATTTGGGCGGATAGGCGATGATCCTGCCGCCCGAGAGGCCCTTGCCGATGTAGTCGTTGGCGTCGCCCACCAGCTCGATGGTCATGCCTTTCGGAATAAAGGCACCAAGGCTCTGGCCAGCCGAACCGATGAACTTCAGGTGGATGGTGTCATCCGGAAGTCCCTTGCTGCCATGAGCTTTCGTGACCTCGTGACCAACAATGGTGCCTGCGACACGGTTGATATTCTTGATCGGCAGCGTGGTCGAAACCTTCTCGCCGCGCTTGATAGCCGGTTCGCAGATCGCCATGAGTACGCGCATGTCGAGGCTCTCCTCGATACCATGATCCTGCGTTGTGGTGCAGTACGGCGTATCGTTGTCTCCGGTATCGACCTGGTGCAGAATCTTGGAGAGATCGACGCCCTTGGCCTTCCAGTGCTCGATGGTGCGCGAGGTGGCGAGCAGGTCGGAGCGGCCAACCAGCTCGTTGAGCGTGCGGATGCCAAGTTTTGCCATGTACTCGCGCACACCCTGAGCGAGAAAGCGCATGAAGTTTTCGACGTGCTCCGGCTTGCCCTTGAAGTTCTTGCGAAGTTCCGGGTTCTGCGTGGCAATGCCGACCGGACAGGAATCGTCCTGGCAGCAGCGCATCATGATACAGCCCATCACGACCAGACCAGTGGTGGCGAAGCCGAACTCCTCCGCACCGAGCATCGCCGCGATGACGATGTCACGCGCCGTCTTGAGCTGGCCGTCCGCCTCGACGACGATCCTGCTGCGCAGATTGTTGAGCATGAGCGTCTGGTGGGTTTCGGCAAGACCGAGCTCCCACGGCATACCGGCGTGCATGATGCTCGAAACCGGCGATGCACCCGTGCCGCCATCGTGACCGCTGATGAGCACCACGTCAGCGTGAGCCTTCGCAACGCCCGCCGCGATGGTGCCGACGCCAACCGTCGAGACCAGCTTGACGTTGATGCGCGCCGAACGGTTGGCGTTCTTGAGATCGAAGATGAGCTGCGCCAGATCCTCGATGGAATAGATATCGTGATGCGGCGGCGGCGAAATCAGCCCAACGCCAGGGGTCGAATGGCGGGTTTTGGCCACCCACGGATAGACTTTGGTACCGGGAAGCTGACCGCCCTCGCCGGGCTTTGCACCCTGCGCCATCTTGATCTGAATCTCCTCGGCGTTGGAGAGGTATTCACTGGTGACGCCGAAACGTCCCGACGCGACCTGCTTGATCGCCGACATGCGGCTGTCGCCGTTGGCGTCGCGCACGAAGCGATCTGGCTCCTCGCCGCCCTCACCGGTATTGCTCTTGCCGCCAAGGCGGTTCATGGCGATGGCGAGCGTTTCGTGTGACTCCTTGCTGATCGAGCCGTAGGACATCGCGCCCGTCTTGAATCGCTTGACAATCGCCTCTACCGGCTCAACCTCGTCGATCGGGATCGGCTTCTCGGAGAAGCGGATATCCATCAGACCGCGAATCGTGCAGTAGTGCTCGCTCTGGTCGTCGATGAGCTTCTCGTACTTCTTGAACAGCTCGTAATCGCCCGTGCGGCACGAGTGCTGGAGATAGTGAATCGTCTCCGGATTGAAAAGGTGGAACTCGCCGTCGTGACGCCACTTGCGATCGCCGCCAGCCTCGAGGCCGCGATTGACCTTGTTGCCGCCGGGCGGGAAAGCTGCCTCGTGGCGCTTGCGGACCTCTTCGGCCAGCGTGTCGAGACCGATACCCTCGATGCGTGACGGAGTCTTGGTGAAGTAGGTATCGACCACTTCGGTGTTGAGACCAACCGCCTCGAAAATCTGCGCGCCGCGATAGCTCTGCACGGTCGAGATGCCCATCTTGGCCATCGTCTTGACCACGCCCTTCACGGTCGCTTTCACGTAATTCTTGATCGCCTTCTTCTCGTCGTGCGTGATGCGCCCCTGGGCCACCTGCTGGCGAATGGTTTCGAACGCGAGATAGGGATTGATCGCCCCCGCGCCATAGCCGATCAGCATCGAGAAGTGGTGAATCGTGCGCGGCTCGCCCGACTCGACGATGAGGCCGACCTTGGTTCTGAGACCCGCGCTGATAAGGAAGTGATGGAAGCCGGCAAGGGCCAAAAGAGCCGGAATCGGCGCACGCGACTTTTCGAGTTCGCCCTTGTCGGAGAGGATGACGATGTTGACCCCCTCCTGATTGATCGCCTTTTCAGCCTGACGGTACAGATCCTGCATCGACTCCTGAATGCCCTGGCCGCCCTCTTCGACATTGTAGAAGATCGGCAGCGTGATCGCCTTGAAGCCGGGCTTGTCGATGCCGCGAATCTTTTCGAGGTCTTCGTCAGTCAGAATCGGATGAGGAATCCTGACGCGGCGGCAGTTGATTTCGTCCGATTCGAGCAGATTGCCTTCGGTGCCGAGCATGACGGTTGTCGAGGTGACAATCTCCTCGCGGATCGAGTCGATCGGCGGGTTGGTCACCTGGGCAAAGAGCTGCTTGAAGTAGTCATAAAGCAGCCTCGGACGGTTGGAGAGCACTGCCAGCGGCGTATCGTTGCCCATCGAACCAATGCGTTCGATGCCGTTCTGGGCCATCGGCCTGATCTGAAGCGTAAGGTCTTCATTGGTATAACCAAACGCCTTCTGGCGAGCGGTGATGCTGTAGTTGTCCTCGTCGGGATTCTTCATGCGCTCACGCTCCGGCAGCGAAGCGAGATCGATGACATTGCGCTCGATCCACTCCGTGTAGGGCTTCTCCGAAGCGATGCTCTTCTTGATCTCCTCGTCGGAGATGATGCGCCCCTCCTTGGTATCGACCAGGAACATGCGTCCCGGCTGAAGGCGATCTTTCTTGATGATCTTTTCAGGATCGATATCGAGCACGCCGACCTCGGAAGCCATCACCACCAGGTCGTCGCTGGTTATATAATAACGCGACGGGCGCAGACCGTTACGGTCGAGCACCGCGCCGATCTGGATGCCGTCGGTGAAAACCACCGATGCGGGGCCGTCCCACGGCTCCATAAGGCAGCTGTGATATTCGTAGAAGGCTCGTTTGTCCGGATCCATCGATTCGTTGCCCGACCACGGCTCCGGAATGACCATCATCGCCGCGTGAGCCATCGAGCGGCCGCACATGACAAGCAACTCGAAAGCATTGTCGAGCGTGGCCGAGTCGCTGCCCTCTTCGAGCAGGATCGGCTTGATCTCTTCGAGCGCGCCCTTGAAAATGGAGGACTGCATGTTCTTTTCACGCGCCTTCATCCAGTTCACGTTGCCGCGCAGCGTGTTGATCTCGCCGTTGTGGCTCAGGAAGCGATAGGGATGAGCGCGATCCCAGCTCGGGAAGGTGTTGGTGCTGAAGCGCGAGTGCACCATCGCGATGGCGCTCTCCATGTCCGGGTCTCTCAGTTCGGGATAGAACTCCTCGACCTGCTCCGGATTGAGCATGCCTTTATAGACAATCGTGCGGGCCGAAAAGCTCGATACGTAGAAGAAGCTGCTGCCGAGAAGACCCGACGTAAAGCGAACGCGCTTGAAAATACGGCGGCGGATAATGTAAAGCTTGCGTTCGAATTCAAGGTCTGACATGTTGTCGTTGCCGCGGCCAACGAAAATCTGCTTGACCACCGGCTCCTGCGAACGGGCGGTCTGGCCGAGCGTGGAGTTGTCGGTCGGTACCTTGCGCAGACCGAGATATTTCTGACCTTCCGCCTGCACCATCTGGCGACAGATATCCTCAATGGCGCGGCGCTGTGTGAGGTCTGGCGGAAGAAAGACCATACCGACGCCATACTTACCCGGTTCGGGAAGTTCGATATTCCTCTGGGCGCATACTTTGCGCATGAACTTGTCGGGAATCTGCATCAGGATACCAGCGCCGTCACCGGTGTTCTTCTCGTAACCGGTGGCGCCACGGTGCTTCATGTTCACCAGAACCTGCAAGCCCTGCTTGATGATCTGATGAGACTTGACCCCCTTGATATTGGCTACGAAACCAACACCGCAGGCATCATGCTCGAACTGTGGATCGTACAGGCCCCCTTCATGCTTTGCTTTCATATTTTCAGGCACATCAATTCAGAAAAATTCAAAAATACAGGACTTTCCTTGTGCAAAGGCCAGAATATAAGGTATTGAACAGAAAATTCATGACCTTTTACCTTCAAGCCAAAAGCTCCAGGCCAAACAGAATGTCGCGAAACCGGAAGTCCTTGAAAGTTCAGGCTTTGCCCTGTTTGGCGACGGCCTCCACCTTTTTCTTCAGCTCCTCCTGGTCGCCCAGATAGTAGCTCTTCAGCGGCTTGAGATCGTCGTCAAGCTCGTACACCAGCGGAATACCGGTGGGAATGTTCAGGCCGACGATATCCTCATCCGAAATGTTGTCGAGATATTTGACCAGCGCCCTGAGCGAATTGCCGTGAGCTGTAATAATGACGTTCTTGCCATCGCGAATCTGCGGTGCAATAGTCTCGTGCCAGTAGGGCAGGAAGCGCGCAACCGTATCCTTCAGGCACTCCGTGGCAGGCAGTTCCTGCGAGGACAGCGAGGCATAGCGGGGGTCCTTGCCCGACCAGAACTCATCGCTCTCGGTGAGAGCCGGTGGCGGCGTGTCGTAGCTGCGGCGCCAGATCAGCACCTGCTCGTCGCCGTGGCGCTGGGCAGTCTCTGCCTTGTTGAGCCCCTGCAATGCGCCGTAGTGGCGTTCGTTGAGACGCCAGTTTTTTGTGACGGGAATCCACATGAGATTCATCTCGTCGAGCACCGTCCAGAGCGTCCTGATGGCGCGCTTGAGCACCGAAGTGTAGGCGAGGTCAAACACGAAACCCTCATCCTTGAGCAGCTGGCCAGCGGTTCTCGCCTCTTCTCTTCCTTTCTCGGAAAGATCGACATCCACCCATCCGGTGAAACGGTTCTCCCGGTTCCACTGGCTTTCGCCGTGCCTCAGCAGGACAAGTTTCTTCATGTAACGCTCCTTGTGCTCGTAAATTGATTTCTTGAAAAAGGAAAGAGTACGCCATTTACAGGCTTGGCAATTTAATATTCTGAAAAACCATTCTCAAACATTCTCTCAGCGACGTGCAACCCCCTGAAATTCCTGCGGCAAGGGTATTTTTTATACGGCGCTGAACACCCTGTTATGGCATTATCGTTCGAAATATTATATCTTATATGCTTTTTGACGCTTGATGACCGAACCTGAGTCCATGGCAACGGCTACCGTTGCCCGTCGGACGGAGGAACAAGCCAGCGCCCTCCGGGCGGCACTTCAGTAACCAGCACGTATCAGATCTGAACACCATGAACGTCAACAATTTCAGATTAAAGCTCGGCGGAAAAGAGTACGTCCCCATCGTCATCGGTGGCATGGGGGTCAACATCTCGACCTCGGAGCTCGCCTTGTCGGCGGAACGGCTGGGAGGTATTGGTCATATTTCCGATGCCGAGGTGATGTTTGTCTGCGACCAGCTGTTTGGAACCTCATACGTAGCCGACAAGCGCCAGATGTATGCGTCGAACGTCAACAATCGCGACAAATCGTCGGTGCATTTCGAACTGGAACAGCTCGCCGAAGCTCAGAAGCGGTTTGTATCCCATACCATCAGTCAGAAAACAGGCAATGGAGCGATCTTCATGAATTGCATGGAGAAGCTCACGATGAACAACTCCGCCGCGACACTCAAGGTGCGCATGGAGACAGCCATGGAAGCGGGAATCGACGGCATCACGCTGGCCGCCGGACTCAATCTGAGAAGCCTCGATCTTATCAGCGAGCACGAACGGTTCCGTGACGTCAAGCTCGGCATCGTCATCTCTTCGGTGCGAGCCCTCTCGATCTTCCTGAAACGAGCCATGCGTTTGCAGCGGCCGCCAGACTATATCGTGGTCGAAGGTCCGCTGGCCGGTGGCCATCTCGGCTTCGGCCCGGACGACTGGCAGTCGCAAAGCCTGCAATCCATCGTGGCTGAAACGCTCGCCTTCCTCAAAAAGGAAAATCTGGATATTCCGATCATTCCTGCGGGCGGCATCTTCACCGGCACCGACGCGGTCGAGTACCTGCAAGCGGGCGCTGCCGCCGTGCAGGTGGCCACGCGATTCACCATCGCCAGGGAGTCTGGCCTGCCGGACGAGGTCAAGCAGCATTACATCAACGCCAGCCCGGAGGATGTGGAGGTCAACCTTTCATCGCCTACCGGTTATCCGATGCGAATGCTGAAACAGTCGCCAACCCTGTACTACGGCAGAAAGCCGAACTGCGAAGGACTTGGCTATCTGCTCGATAACAACGGTAAATGCTCATATATCGACGACTACTACCAGTCGCTCGAATCGAGAGACCCTGCCGAATGCCGTTTCGTCGTCAAAGGCCACACCTGCCTCTGCACCGGCATGGCACGCTATGATTGCTGGACTTGCGGCCACACGGTCTCGCGTCTGAAGGAGACCGCCAACCGCCTGCCGGACGGTTCGTGGCAACTGCCATCTGCGGAGGATATTTTCATGGACTACCTCCTGAGTGAAAACCACTCGATCAGGAAACCGGAAACAAGAAAACAGAGCTGAGAAGAACCGCTTTTTGCCTCTGACGTTCAGATAGCTTACCTTGAGTGAAAGGGAATGGAGGCATCAAGCGTTCGTTCCGGTAAGCGAATTCGGCCAGAAACCAGCTTCCTGCCAGCATGAAGAAACAACTGCTTTCCTGGTTGAGGCTCCTGGCCTCGTTCATCACTCTCCTCGTGGCGGCCATTGCCATCAACCAGCTCTACAGTCTTTCGGTAGTGCTGAACGGCCTTCTCCCCTACTCCGGCTATGCATTCCTTGCCCTTTGTGGTCTCTTTTTCGCCGTTACACTTTTCACCGGTCTGCGGCTCTGGAACGCACCGAAAGTCCCTCCGCTGGCCGACCGGGTCGGAGGCAACAACTTCGAGCCGTATATTGCTTATCTGGGCAAATCGCTCGCCGTGCATCACGCCCATCCTGACGGCGGCAGAAAGGAGCACGACCTGCGCTGGATCAAGGCCAATATCAAACTCCACGAGGTCGATGCGCTCAACACAACCAAAACCGTAGCCACGAAAAACTTCTTCATCGGAGCTTTCGCCCAGAATACCTCCTACGGCACGACGACATCGCTGGTCAACAACATCAAGCTTGTCTGGAACATCTATGCGAGATACCACCGCAAACACTCGATCAGGGAGTTCCTGCGACTGCTCAGATCGGTCTACGAGTGCCTGCCGCTGTCGGATTTCAACAAGGATGAGCTTCCGGCGCACATCAAGCCGATCATCCAGTGCTCGTTCAGCAATACACTCTCCTCTTTGCTGCCGGGAGGAAACCTCCTGACACCATTCTTCCTGAACCTGTTCCTTGCGGGCGCAACCAACACCTACCTCACCTGCCTTGCCGGCATCATTGCCTCGAAGCACTGCCAGGTGCTTTCGCTCGAAGACAAGGAGGAGATTGTGCAGCAAAGCATGTTCGAAGCGGCATTCATGCTCAAGGAGATCGTCAAGGAGTGCAACCCGATCCTCTCCGTCACCATCAGCAACGCCGTCAAGAAGGCGGGCATCGAAAGTCTCGACACCGTCACCGCGCCAACATCGGGCAGCAGCGTCGCGCAGGACATTGTCTCGCACCTCGCCAGCTCGATCAAGCATATTATTATGGAGAGCGGAAAAGAGTAAAGGGCGGTAACGGATTTATTTATCAGCCCCGTCCATGCTGCGCAAATTCGAAGCTTTTATTTGCTCCTCAGCCCCCTGAAAAAATCTTGCAGCAGGCTTTCGGCTTTGCGCTCCATGATGCCGCCGTAGACTTCGGGCTGGTGGTTAAGGGTGCGACAGCCGGTGATGTTGAGCACGGTGCCTGCCGCGCCCATTTTTGGGTCCCAAGCGCCAAAGACCACACGACCAATTTTCGACAGGACAATAGCCCCGGCACACATCGGGCAGGGTTCGAGCGTAACGGCGAGCGTGCACCCTTCGAGATATTTGCTGCCGATGGTCGCCATTGCCGAGGTCAGGGCAATCATTTCGGCGTGCGCTGTAGCGTCCGAAAGCGTCTCGACCTGGTTATGCCCTCTGCCGATAACCGAGCCGTTGGGATCGAGCACCACCGCACCGACAGGCACTTCCTTGCTCTCATAAGCCTTGATGGCTTCCCGGAAAGCCAGTTCCATACAGTAATTCAGGTCATGCATGAGCGATAAAAGAAATCTGCGCCTCAAGCCGCAGGGGTTTCAGCAATAGGGATTTTTTTATTATCATAAAGTTTAAACCTCTTTTTCATTCCGCGTTGACGCCGGTTTTATCCGGCAATCTTTATCTCATAACCATAGAACTTGTACTATGAATATTCATGAGTATCAGGGTAAAGGCATCCTGAAGCAGTTCGGTGTGGCCGTTCCCAAGGGCATAGTAGCATTTTCGGCTGAAGAAGCAAAACAAGCGGCAATCCAGCTCTTCGAGGAGCAGTCGAGCCCCGTAGTGGTCGTCAAGGCGCAGATTCACGCCGGTGGTCGCGGCAAGGCTGGCGGTGTCAAACTGGCAAAATCGCCTGAAGAGGTGTTCGAAATCGCCCAGAAAATGCTCGGCGCAACGCTGGTAACACACCAGACCGGGCCCGAAGGCAAGGAGGTTCGCCGTCTCCTCATCGAAGAGGGCATGAATATCGACAAGGAGTTCTACCTCGGCATCACCCTCGACCGCGCCACGTCGAGCAACGTGCTCATGGTCTCGACCGAAGGCGGCATGGAGATCGAGAAAGTGGCCGAAGAGACCCCAGAAAAGCTGCTCAAGATTCACGTCGATCCGGTCTACGGCCTGCAGGGCTTCCAGGCTCGCGAGGCGGCGTTCTTCCTCGGCTTGCAGGGTGAGCAGTTCCGCAACGGCGTCAAGTTCATCGAGGCGCTTTACAACGCGTACACCACCATCGACGCCTCGCTGGCCGAGATCAACCCGCTGGTCATCACCAAGGAGGGCCGCGTGCTCGCGCTCGACGCCAAGATCAACTTCGACGACAACGCCCTCTACCGCCACTCTGATTTCCACGATCTGCGTGACATTACCGAAGAGGATCCGCTCGAATACGAAGCCTCGAAATCGAACCTCAACTACGTGCGCCTCGACGGCAACGTTGGCTGCATGGTCAACGGCGCGGGCCTGGCGATGGGCACCATGGACCTCATCCAGCTCTCCGGCGGCAGACCGGCCAACTTCCTTGACGTAGGCGGCGGTGCAAGCCCCAAGACAGTCGAAGAGGGCTTCAAGATCATCTTGGGCGACAAGAACGTCAAGGCGATCCTGGTCAACATCTTCGGCGGCATCGTACGCTGCGACCGCGTGGCCGGAGGCGTCATCGAAGCCGCCAAGAACATCGGCCTGAAGGTACCGGTGATCGTGCGCCTCGAAGGCACAAACGCCACAGAGGCCCAGAAAATGCTCGACGAATCGGGTCTCAACCTCATCTCGGCCAAAGGCCTGAGGGACGCTGCGGAAAAGGTGCAGAAGGCACTGGCCACAGCATAAAATCCCAACACACGCAGACAAACGGAAAAGCCCGCCCCCACAGAACTTCATGGAGGCGGGCTTTTCCGTTTTGCCACTAACACAGGAGAAAAAAACTGAGGTCTCTTTTCGATAAGAGAAATGCGTACAATCCTAAAAAAAAGCCGGACGAAAGGATCAACCAGCCTATCGTCCGGCCAAATCAGCAACAACCCGTCCTTCTCCGCGATTCATCGTTTACTCAGACATTCATCTTCACACATCACAATCAACTATAACACATAACATGGCGAAGAAGAGCCGGAACGTTGCTGTCAATCAACACACAAAGAACAACACATCACAACCTTACTCAAGAACATTCAACACAAAAACTCATTGTATCATTCAACTCATCCCTTACAACTATTGAGACGATGATGCTCAAACTTCCTTGCGCGCTTTTTTATTTTTTTTCAAAAAATAATTTTGCTCTGTCGAATCCAGCCGCCCCTCACTCGTAACGCAGCGCCTCTACAGGTTTGAGTGTCGCCGCTTTTCTGGCAGGCCACAAGCCAAAAAACAGACCGATCAGCACGGAAAAGCCTGTGGCAAGCACCACCGAGAACATCGACGTTTTCACCGCCCACCCGGCGAAGGTTGAAAGCATTACCGAAACACCGACACCAACCACGATACCGATGATGCCTCCACTGAGCGTCATACCCACCGATTCAATCAGAAACTGAAGCATGATGTCCCCCTTCCGCGCACCGATGGCCTTGCGAAGGCCGATCTCGCGGGTGCGCTCGGTCACCGAAACGAGCATGATGTTCATGATACCGATACCACCCACCACCAGCGAAATGGCCGCGATCGAGCCAAGCAGCATACTCATGGTCTGCGTGGTGGCGCTGAGCATCTGCTGGAACTCCGTCATGTCACGGATGTTGAAGGAGTCATCGTCATCGGACTGAATCTTGTGCCTCTTGCGGATCAGCGCGTCGATCGCCTGCTTTGCCGGTTCAATGTTCTCCGCGCTCGATACCTCGACGTAAATGCTGTCGAAATAGTCCTTGCCAAGCACCCGATACATCGCGGTCGTCACCGGAACGAGCACCATATCGTCCTGGTCGCGATGTCCGGCAAAGCCTTTGGGTGGTAAGACGCCGATAATCTTGAAGTTGATGCGGTTGATCTTGATGGTTTTGCCAACAGGGTCTTCGTTGCCGTACAGCTCCGAAACCACGGTCGTACCAACAATGGCTACCTTGCGACGCGACTGAATCTCCTGGAGAGTGAACCACCGTCCGATGGTCGGCGTCGCATCACGCATTTTGGCGTAATCGTAACCAACACCTTCAACGGTACTGTTCGTGTTTTTGTCGAGATACACCATCTGGGCCGAACCGGTCACATCTCCGGAGACATAATTGACCAGTGGCTTGAGTTCCGCAATGGCCTCGGCATCCTGCGCGGTGAAGCGCGTAAAGGTACCCGATCCCTGAGCGGCTCCCATGATCCTGGCCGAACCGCCCCTGATGGAGAGCAGGTTCGAGCCCATCGACTTGAGCCGCTCCTCCATCGAGGCCTGCGCCCCCGTGCCGAGCGCCATCATCGCGATGACCGAGGCGACGCCCACCAGAATACCAAGCACCGAAAGCAACGTTCTGATCTTGTTGGAGGTGATCGACCGGAACGCCTGCAAGACGAAACCGAGCATCCGGGACGGCTTGAAGAGCGGCTGGTGCTCGACCTTCATGACCGCCTGTTTCGCTTCGGCCCGGAACGCCATGCCCTCTTTTTTGCGGTCTTCGATGATCTTCCCGTCCTTCATCGTAATCACGCGCCCGGCATATTCGGCGATGTCCGGCTCGTGCGTCACCATGACGATGGTCTTGCCCTGTCGGTGCAACTCGGTGAGAATGCGCATGATCTCGTGCGAATTCTTCGTATCGAGGTTGCCGGTCGGCTCGTCGGCGAAGATGAGCATCGGATCGCGGATGAGCGCCCTGGCTATGGCCACGCGCTGCTGCTCGCCGCCCGACATCTGGCTCGGGCGATGATCCGCGCGGTGACCAAGGCCAACCATTTCGAGCCGCTTCAGCGCGTCCGAACGGAAATCGCCGCTCTCGTCGCTGTAGATGCAGGGCAGCATCACATTGTCAATGGTGCTCATGCGCCCGAGCAGGTGGAACTGCTGGAAAACGAAACCGGCGACATTGTTACGAAGCGTAGCCAGCTCGTCGTCGTTCAGCTTGCCGACCTCCTTGCCCATCAGCCGGTAACTCCCGCTGTCGGGCACGTCGAGCAGGCCGAGAATGTGCATCAGCGTCGATTTTCCCGATCCGGACGCCCCCATGATCGCCACGAACTCACCCTGTTCGATGGTCAGACTCACGCCGTCGAGGGCGCGAACCGGACTCTCACCGATGGTGTAGGTTCGCCGGATGTCAACGACTTCGATCATTCTGCTTTCTTTTTCTGCTTGTCACGCGAGGGTGAGGGCAAGAACGGATTGCTGCCGACATCATCCTTCGGGAGAACGAACGCCTTGCTTTGAACCACCACGACGTCCGAAGCCGACAAGCCACTCTCGATCTCGACATTACTGTCATCCTGCAAACCGATCCGCACCGGTACTTTCCGGACAGAGTCGGGACCAGCCGCCGGCATCAGCACAAAAGAGTTGCCGTTGCGGCTCTTGACAGCAGCAAGCGGCAGCGTCAGCACGTTATCCTTTTCTTTGACAATGATGTCGATATTGGCGCTCATACCCGACCGGAACACCTCGGGCACCTTCACGGGCACGATGTCCACATGATAGATATTGACATTGTTCACCAGTGTCGATTCGTAATAGATATGATCCACCACCCCTTCGACACGGATGTCGGGATAGGCGTCGAGGCTGATCTCGGCTTTCTGGCCGACCTTCACGCTGCCGATGTCGGTCTCATCCACGTCGGCCTGGACAATGAGCCGGTCAGAGAGCACCAGCACCGCATCGCTCGTGGTGATGGTCTGGCCGGGGTTGAGATCACTCACAATCACCTGCCCGTCGATGGGCGAAATGAGGGCGGTCTGGTTGTAGACCTTGTTCCAGTAGTCGATCTCGCTCTGCCCCTTCAGCGTAGCCGCATCGAGCAGCGCCGCCCGCTCCGTAGAGCTGACAAGCGCGAGCACCTGCCCCTTTTTGACGAAATCCCCCTCCTTGACCAGAATCTCGTCGATCCTGCCGCTCACGGGCGACTTGATTTCGAGCCGGTTCTGCGGCTTGATGGTGGCCGTGGTCGAAACCGTCTGGCGGATCGCACCGACCGTCGGGCGGTACTCGCGGTACGAAACTTTCGGCTTGCCGACAAACGCTGTTCTGTACACAACATAACCGGCGAGCAGAGCGATGACAACGGCCACTGCCCCCCAGATGAGTTGCGGTTTACCTGCTTTCAAGAGTGCCTCCTTTTGCCTGAACCCAGGCCGCCTCGGCGGTCAGCAGATTGGACTGGGCGTTGAGATATGATTTTTTCGCAGTGACGAGATTGTCTTCAATTATAGTCCAGTCGTTGAACGAAACCAGTCCCGCCGAGTACTGCGCGTCAGCGATGCGCGCCCGCTCGGAGGCGGCGTCGAGATATTTTTTCTGGACATCCACGTTACCGGAGGCGTCGATGAAAGTCTTCCACGCCTGCGCAAGGCTCCGTTTGAGCGACAGATAAAGGCTCTCCTCGTCGGCGCTCAACTGGTTAAGCACCGCCCGCGCCTTGGCCACGCCTGCCTTGCCGGAGCCGCCCGCATAGATCGGCACCGACACGTCGATGCCCGCCTGCCAGTCGGTGCGGTCGGGCGGCAGCTGCCGGAATGCGCTATTGCCGAAGCCGGTGCTCAGGTAAACCGACGGCATGAACGCGCTCCGGGCCGCCTGCAAGCTGTATCCGGCGGCACTCTTTTGCGCGGTGAGATTGAGATAGGACGGACTCTCCTTCGCGATGCGGTCGAAATCGGGTGACTGGCGGGTGTTCTCGTTCGCCGTGAACCGTCCGGTCACGCGGAGCGGGCCGGACGACGCGCGACCAAGCTGGGTACCAAGCACCACCTGCGCCAGTTCGAGACCACGCCGCGCCTGCGCCACCTCGTACTCCGCCTCGCCGAGGTCAGCCTGCGCTTTGCTGAGCGAGCCGATATTTTCCGTGCCCGATTTATAAAGCAGGGCGATCAGCCGCAAATTCTGCTTTCTTTTCGTTGCAATCTCTTCTGCGAGCGCCACCTGTTTCTGCGCGATCAGAAGCTGGACAAACGCCGTGCGCAAAGCATAGCGCGTAGCGACAGAAACCTTGCTTTCATTGTACTTCGACGCCTTGAGCGTTTCGGTGGCGGACTTCACCTCGCTGGAAGTTTTCGCGCCATCGTAGAGCAACTGGCTCGCGTTGACGCCGTACGACCACGCCCCCACCGGAGCCACGGCGCTCGAACCCGAACGTTCGCCCCCCGCCGACGCGCTGACGGACGGAAGCATTCCGCCCTTGACAATATTTCGCTGCTCCTCGGACTGCCGGACGCTTTCCGCCGCCGAACGCAGATCGGGATGATGCCCGGCCGCTTCGGCAAGACACTGCGCCCAGTCAAGCGTTTCAGCAGCCAGTACGGGAGCCTTTGGCAGGCAGACAAAACAGAGCACTGCTACAATGACAAAAGTTCGGCGAAGTCGTCTCATGATCCGGATATGATTATAAAACAAGTTGATACAGGCTAACGGTTTTGACGCTTCAACCTCTTCTTTCCAGCGTTTCCGTCTGAAATTCAGGACGCCCGACTGTTCGGATGGAAACACGAGTTGGCATGGCGCTTTAATGAAATATCGTATCTTCACACCAAACCTGAAACCGCGACTCCATGCTCGAAGCACGAAATCTCTCTCTTTCGGCAGGCACCAAAGTGCTCCTGCGCGACACCTCCTTCAGAATCGGCGACAAGGATCGCGCCTCGCTGGTCGGCCTGAACGGCACCGGCAAGTCCACGCTCCTGCGCCTCCTCAGCGGCCAGCTCAAGGAGGACGGGCCGTTGAGCGACGGGCAGATCATGAAGTCCTCGACCACCACCATCGGCTACCTGCCGCAGGAGATATCCTTTGAGGGCGATCTGGATAAAACCGCGCTCCAGTACGCGCTCGAAGCGAACAAGACGCTGCACGAGCTGTCCGAACGGATCACGCGCATGGAGCACGAGCTGTCGCTGCCCGATCAGGATCACGCGAGCGACGAGTATCACAAACTGATCGAGCGCTTCAGCGACGCCTCGCACGACTTCGAGCGGCTCGGCGGCTACCGGATGCAGTCCGAGGCGGAGAAGATTCTGTCGGGCCTCGGCTTCAGCGGCGCGGATTTCTACAAAAAGGTCAAGGAGTTCTCCGGCGGCTGGCAGATGCGCCTGCTCATCGCGCGGCTTCTGTTGCAAAATCCGACGCTGCTTCTGCTCGACGAGCCGACCAACCACCTCGACATCGACTCGCTCCGCTGGCTCGAACAGTACCTGCTCAACTACGAGCACAGCTACCTCATCGTCTCGCACGACCGCTTTTTCCTCGACAAGCTCACCACCAAAACGCTCGAAATCGCCTTCAACGAAATCACCGAGTACAAGGGCAACTACAGCTATTACGAAAAGGAGAAGGCCGAGCGCTACACGCTCATGATGTCGCGCTACGAGAACGATCTGAAAAAGATGGCCGATCTGAAATCGTTCGTCGATCGCTTCCGCTACAAGGCCACCAAGGCGCGGCAGGCGCAGAGCCGACTACGCCAGATGCAGAAGCTCGAAGAGGAGTTGCAGGCCCCGGAGGAGGATCTGTCGCAGATTTCGTTCTCCTTCCCGAAGGCCAGACCGTCGGGCCGGGAAGTGCTCCGGCTGGAGGGCGTGTCGAAATCCTTCACGCTGCCGGACGGTTCGACGAAGCACGTGCTCCGCGACATCGACCTCGAAATCATGCGCGGCGACCGCATCGCCATCGTCGGCTCGAACGGCGCGGGAAAGACGACGTTTTGCCGGATTCTGGCCGACGAGATCGACTTCGAGGGCAAGCGCCAGCTCGGTCACCACGTCAGCATGAACTACTTCGCGCAGCACCAGACCGACAACCTCTCGCCGGAAAAAAGCGTTCTGGACGAGATGATGGACGCCGCCCCGACCTCCGAGGCGCAGCGCCGCGTGCGCGACATTCTCGGCTGCTTCCTTTTCAGCGGCGACGCGGTGGAGAAGAAGACCGGCGTGCTCTCCGGCGGCGAGAAATCGAGGGTGGCGCTGGCCAAGATTTTGCTGCAAGCCTCAAACCTGCTCATCATGGACGAGCCGACCAACCACCTCGACATGCGCTCCAAAGAAATGCTGATCGACTCGCTCGAAAACTACGACGGCACGCTGCTCATCGTCTCGCACGACCGCTACTTCCTCGACAGCCTTGTCAACAAGGTGTTCGAGATCAAGAACGGTGGAGTGCAGGTCTATCTCGGCACTTATGCCGAATACCTCGAAAAAGCCGAAAAATCGTGGGAAGAGGAGAAAAAACAGCAGGCCGAAGCCCAGGCCAAAGAAGACGCCGCACGCAAAGCCGCTACGGCGAAACCTGTCGAGAAAAAAACGGCCGCGCCCAAAGCGAACAGCAAAAAGATCTCGGCAATCGAAAAGGAGATTCAGCGGTTGGAGGAGTCAAAAAAACAGCACGAGGATATGATGGCCCAACCCTTATTCTACGAACAATCCGCAGAAGAGACGCGCAAAGCCACCGCAGAGTACGAAGAGCTGTGCAAAGAGCTGGATGCGCTCTACCAGTGCTGGGAGGAAGAAGCGGGGTGAAGAAAAGAAGTGGACTGAGTGGACACTGCGGAAAGAACCTTCTTACATTTGTCCACCCCGTCCACCCAATTCCCAGCTACTTCCCAGCCAGCACCCGCAACCCAGCGACACCAGCGATAATCAGAAAAATGCAGAAAACTCGCGCCAGATCGCGCGGTTCGTTGAAAAGCAGAATCCCCGCCACGGCAACACCTGCCGCGCCGATACCAGTCCAGACGGCGTAGGCTGTGCCGACCGGCACGGTTTTCATCGCCACGGAGAGCAGCCAGAAGCTCACCAGCATCGCCGCAATCGTCAGCGCCGACGGCACGGGCCGCGTGAACCCTTCGGAATATTTCAACCCCACCGCCCAGGCACACTCGAACAGCCCGGCCACAAACAGCATCACCCACGCCACGATTCAGTTCCTCCTGGTTATAACATCATTTACGGGACAGATCGACGACCGAATCATCCATCGACTACACTTTCACCCAGCGCTTCTCACGGTCAGAATCGAGCCCGGCCTGCATCACCTTCTGGATGGCAAGGCCGTCGCGGAAGCTTGCGGCGTCCTGCAGAATGACCGGGTCGCCGCTCTTCAACGCTTTGACGATGCGATGTGCAAGAAAAGCAAATCCAACGGCGAAAATGCCGTGTACGGCGATCGACGAGAGTCTGATTTTTGCCTGAAGCACCAGCTCGTCCCACGGCAGCATCGGCTCCAACTGCTTCCAGCGCGGCGCGTCGATGAGGCTGCGCCCTCCTTTGACCTCGCTGTTGACGATCTCCCAGAGACGACCCGCACCGTCGAGCCGAATGGTTTTGAGGCTTCCAACCACTTCAAGCGAAAACCAGGTGTAGGAGCCAACGGTAGTGACGTGCATGAGCGACGACGCGCCGAGGGCCACCGAAGACGGACCGAACTTCATGAACATGGCGAAGCTGTCGTCCGACGTAACCTGCAGGCTCTTGCCGGGCGTCGAGGCATCGGGGCGCTGCGGAATCGAGGTCGAAAGGTTGCAGCACACTTCTGAAATCTCGCCGACGAGAAAACGGTTCAAATCGATCAGGTGCGAGCCAAGCGCCCGAAGCGCGCCGCCGCCCTTCGAGGCGTCGCTCCACCACGACCACGGCATGTCGATGCGGTTACGCGAGGCGAGGTTCACTACGGCGCGAACTTCATACACCTTGCCAATTTCGCCGCTGTCGATCATCTGCTTCATGCTCCTGACCGACGGATGGAACCGGAGCTGGTGATCGATCAGCGAAAGGCCGGGCGATTTCGAGGCAAGCGCGTTCATGCGCTCGGCCTCCTCGACGGTCAGGGCAAACGGCTTTTCGCAGAGCACGCCGACCCCCTTTTCGAGCACGCCCGTCACCATCGGTTCGTGCAGAAAGGTCGGCGTAGTGACGCATACCAGATCGAGCGGGCACTCGTCGAGCATCTCGCGCCAGTCAGCGTAGCTTTCCGGAATGCCGAAGCGATCCTGAAACTTCTGCCGCCGCCGTTCAGTCGGACTTGCAACCGCTGCCAGTTCAACATCTTCCATCAGCGAAAAGGCCGGAGCCTGCGCCACCTGCGCCCATCCACTGCCGATAAATCCGATCCTGATCTTTTGTTTCATCGTTTGATTGACTTTGTCATCGTGCGGTTCATACGAAATCTTAACCAAAAAAAAGGGTGACCAAAAGATCACCCTTCAAAACCGTTAAGAGACACCCGCTCAGGAGGTCTGCTGAAGCTTGGCCTGGCGGGCCTTTTCGATGTACTCCTTCTGGATGTCGCGCGACACGTTGTAGGCCTTGGAGAGGCTGTCGGAGCGCCAGAGGTGCGCGTCGAACGCCATGCAGACGTTGCGGAGGAACGGCACGCCGATCTCGGTGACCTTCACGCTCTTCTCGCCAAGCACCACAATGCCATCGTTCTCCATGTCTTCGAGGCGATAGCGGGCGATGTCCAGCTCTTCGGTGTAGAGCTTCGGATCTTCCCACGAGGTCTCCTGGCGGCACATCAGGTTCAGGATATGGCGGCGAAGCACAAGGTCTTCGTCGCTGAGCAGGTGACCGCGCATGATCGGGAAGCGGCCCTTGTTGACCTCCTCCATGTAGCGGTCGTCAGTGCGCTCGTTCTGCGCGAAGGCGTACCAGGTGTCGCTGATCGACGAAGCGCCGAGGGCGAGCATCATCTGGGTGGTGTTCTCGGTGTAACCCATGAAGTTCCTGTGCAGGGTGCCATTCTTCATCGCCTCGTAAAGCGCGTCGCCCTCGATGGCGAAGTGGTCCATGCCAACCTCGTGGTAGCCGATCGATTCGAGCATGGCGCGACCCTTGTCGTACAGCTCCTGCTTGACGTCGCCCACCGGAAGATCTTCCATCTTGAAGCGGCGCTGCCCTTCGTAAAGGTGCGGGTTATGGCCGTAACCGTAGAAGGCAAGGCGGTCGGGACGCAGCTCCATCACTTTCTGGATGGTGTCGGTCACCGTGGCGAGCGTCTGCTTGGGCAGGCCGTACACGAGATCGAAGTTGACCGAGTTGAAGCCGATTTCGCGGGCCATGTCGATCTTCTCCTTGACCAGTTCGAAGGGCTGAAGCCGGTTGATCTCGGCCTGCACCACAGGATCGAAGTCCTGGATACCAAAGCTCATGCGGCGGAATCCGACGCTGTAAAGCGCTTCGAGATGCTCTTTTGTGGTCGAGCGAGGGTTGGTTTCGAAGCTGAAGATGTAATCGTCCATCTTGTTGACATCCCTGAAAAGGGTATCGACAAGACGGATAAGGTTCTCGGGGCTGAGGAAAGTCGGTGTGCCACCTCCGATATGCAGCTCCTTGACGTTGAGCTTGCCGGGGAACACGTCGAGATACATCTGCCACTCCTTTATGAGCGCGTCGATGTATGGTTTCTCGAACGAGTGATCGGTAGTGCGATGAGCGTTGCAGCCGCAGAAGTAGCAGTAGTTCTCGCAGAACGGGATATGGATATACATGCTGATACCCGTGGTCTCGTTGCTCTCGTTGAAGCCTTTGACCATAGCCTCTTTCCACTGCTCCTGAGTCACGCCGTCCTCACTCCAGGACGGAATGGTGGGGTAACTGGTGTAACGTGGCCCGGGATTGCTGTACTTCAAAGCCAGCTTTGCGACGACATCTGTTGTCATTGTATTCTTCCTTGGCAAGTGTTATTTTTTTGTTTGACTGGTGAAAATACAAAAACTCCGCGAATTTTTTAGCCCTCAAACTGCAACGGCTTTAACATTCACAAGGCCGGATAACTTCTTTTTCCATGACACAAGTTTCCTCTGACGCACAGGCGCCGCTGGTCGGCATCCTGATGGGTTCCGATTCCGATTTCGACATCATGAAAGAGGCCGCCACGGTGCTCGACGAGTTCGGCATTCCGTTTGAAATATCGGTCATCTCGGCGCACCGCACGCCAGGCGACCTCGAAGCCTACGCATCTTCAGCGCAGGAGCGCGGCCTGAAGGCGATCATCGCCGGAGCGGGCGGCGCGGCGCACCTGCCGGGCGTCACGGCGGCCATGACTCCCCTGCCGGTCATCGGCGTGCCGATCTACAGCAAGAAGCTCAGCGGCCAGGATTCGCTCTACGCCATCGTGCAGATGCCCGCCGGAATTCCGGTAGCCACCGTCGGGATCGACAACGCCCGCAACGCTGCGCTGCTCGCCGTGCAGATGCTCGCCCTGTGCGACGCCAGTCTGATGCAGAAGCTCAGGGAATTCCGACAGAAGCTTGCCGAAGCCTCGCGCCAGAAGACCGCCAAAATCCGGGAAAAGCTTCGTGCGAACGGCTGAGTTCTGGATCAAGCGCCTCGGCCTCGAACGTCATCCCGAAGGGGGCTGGTACCGCGAAACCTACCGCAGCGAAGGCTCGTACGGTTTCAACGGCAACAGCCCCTTCGGCTCGCCCCGCTCCTACGCGACCTCGATCTTCTACCTGCTCGAACGCGGCGACCGCTCGCGCCTGCACCGCATCCACTCGGACGAGCAGTGGTACTTCCACGCCGGATCGCCGCTCGACGTGCACTGCTTTCCCGAAACCGGCGATCCGTCATCGTTCACGCTCGGCCTCGATCCGGACGCCGGACAGACGCTGCACTCGTGGGTCCCTGCTGGCTACTGGTTCGGCGCGCGCCTTGCCGAGTCCGGCAGCCCGGACGCCTGGGCGCTCGTCAGTTGCGTAGTCGCGCCGGGTTTCGACTTCCGCGACTTCACCTTCGCCGACCCGGCGGCGCTGACCGCGCAATTTCCTGCCCATGCGCGGATCATCGAAAAGCTGAGCTGAAATGCGCCGTTCTGCGTAACGCTTTAGCGACGTTCGCAGCGATATTCAACGCATTTTTATTACATTCCTGCGTTTGTATACGATGAGGGCATCTTTGCCGTAACTTGACTGACATACGGATGTCCGCGCCAGGGATTTGAGAAATGAACGTGAGAATCTGAACGAGATGAAAAAAAAGGTCGTGATTGTCGGTGGCGGATTTACCGGTCTGAACACCGCGAGAATCCTCAGTAACAGAAAGGATGTCGAGGTCACGCTCATCGACAGGAAAAACTACCACCTCTTCCAGCCGCTGCTCTACCAGGTGGCGATGGCCGCGCTCGGTGAAGGCGACATCGCCACGCCACTGCGTAACATGCTGGCCGGTTACGACAACGTCACGGTCTTCAAAGGCAACGTCTGCAACGCCGATCTCGAACAGAAAAAGGTAAAGACCGATTTTGGCGATGTCGAGTACGACTATCTCGTCCTCGCCTGCGGGGCACAGCACCATTACTTCGGCAAGAACGACTGGGAGGAGCATGCGCCTGGCCTGAAAAACCTGGCCCAGGCTTCCGAAATTCGCCGCCGCGTGATGGAGGCTTACGAAGCCGCCGAGCGCACCAACGATATGAAGGAGCGCAAAAAGCAACTCACCTTCGTCATCGTGGGCGGCGGCCCCACCGGCGTGGAGCTTGCCGGATCGATTGGCGAGATGAGCCGTTTCACCCTGTCGAAATTCTACCGCCACATCGACCCGAAGCTCACCCGTATCTTCATCGTCGAAGCCGCTGAACGCATTCTCGGCACGTTCTCGCCCGAACTGTCGAGCAAGGCAACCCGCGAGCTCGAAAAGCTCGGCGTGCAGGTCTGGACGTCAAGTATGGTGAGCGACGTCGATGCCGACGGCGTGCAGATCGGGCGCGAGCGCATCGAGGCCGCCACAGTGCTCTGGGCTGCGGGCGTCAAAGCCTCGGAGATCGGCCAGAACATGGGCGTCCAGACCGACCGCAGCGGCCGGATCATGGTCGAGGCCGATCTAAGCCTGCCCGGTCATCCGGAGGTATTCGTCGGCGGTGACCAGGCCTGCTACACGCTTGAAAACGGTTCCACCCTGCCGGGCATGGCTCCGGTGGCCATGCAGGAAGGCAACTTCATCGGAAAGATGATTCTGGACGACCTCAAAGGAAAGCCGCGCAAGCCGTTCAAGTACCGCGACAAGGGGCAAATGGCAACCATCGGCCGCAACAAGGCAATTGTCGAGATCGGCAACCTGAAGATCAACGGCGCGCTCGCCTGGTTCACCTGGTTGCTGGTGCACATCTACTACCTCTCGACTTTCCGGCACCGCGTCTTCGTGCTGATGCAGTGGGCCTGGTCCTACTTCACCTTCGGCTACGGCGCGCGGCTGATCGTCAACAAGGACTGGCGGTTCTACCCGGAGCGGAAATCTTCGCCCTGCGATGACAAGAACGCCTGACAACAACGACGCCGGAGGAGCACAAAAAAAAGAGCGTCTATCAATCATGATGGCGCTCGACGCGCTTCTTTCCCTGACTTTTCTGGTGCTCGCCGCGTATATTGGATTCTATGCCTCGTCTGTAAGCGGTGAAAACGGCCGGGAACTGTTTTATTTTTCGTTACTTCTCGGCGCATACGGCATCTGGCGCGCGATCCGGAGCGTGATCAACCGCCGCCAACGCAGCAAGGAAGAGGCACAATGATCTTTGCAGTAAACATTTTCTCTATCAAACTATCACGATGAACACTCCTGCAATAAATCTCGAAACTGAAAAGCAGCTCTTTTTTCACAACTACGCAAGACTGCCGCTCGACATCGCTTACGGCAAAGGATCGTTCCTTTACACGAGCGGCGGCAAGCGCTATCTCGACATGATCGCCGGTATCGGCGTCAACGCCATCGGCTACGGCGACAAGCGCCTCGAAGAGGCAATCACCGAACAGGCTTCGAAATACATCCATGTCTCGAACCTCTTCATGCAGAAGCCGCAGTTCGACCTGGCCGCAAAGCTGCTGGAGATTTCGGGGATGTCGAAGGTCTTCTTCTGCAATAGCGGCACCGAGGCTATCGAGGCGGCCATCAAGCTGGCGAGACGCTTCGCCGCGCGTAACGGAGACACCGACAAAACGCAGGTGCTCTCACTGACCAACTGCTTCCACGGCAGAACCTACGGTGCGCTCTCGCTGACCGCCAAGCCGAAGTATGTCGGCGGCTTCGAGCCGCTCGTGCCCGAAACCGGCATGATCGACTTCAATGACGTGGAAGACCTCGAACGCAAGGTCTCGAACCGCACGGCAGCGGTATTTGTCGAATTCGTGCAGGGCGAGGGCGGCATCCACAAGGTGAGCGAAGCCTTCATTGCAAAGCTGAAAGAGCTGGCCAAGGAGCACGATTTCCTCATCGTGGCTGATGAAATTCAGGCCGGATGCGGTCGTACGGGCGCATTCTTCAGCTACATGGCGTACGACGTGCAGCCCGATCTGGTCTGCTCGGCCAAGCCGCTCGGCGGCGGACTGCCGCTCGGCGCGATCATCGGCTCGGAGAAGGTCGCCGAGGTGTTCACCCCCGGCAGTCACGGCACGACTTTCGGCGGCAATCCGGTCGCCTGCGCGGCGGGTCTCGCCATGATCGAAGCGATCCAGGCGGACGGTCTGATGCAGAACGCACTCGAAACCGGTGCGATGATGCGGGCCGCTTTCGAGAAGATGGCTGAAAAACACGCGCAGATTCTCGAAATCCGCCAGTACGGCCTCATGATCGGCATCACGGTGCACCGCGAAGCGAAGTATTACGTCGAGGAGGCGCTGAAGAGGGGCGTACTCGTCAACGCCACCAGCAACAACGTCATCAGGCTTCTTCCGCCGCTGTCGATCAGCAAAGAGGAGGCGCAACTCTGTCTTGATACACTCGATGCCATCTTCACCGAAGAAGCAAAAGCGCAAGCCTGAGCCAGCGGCAAAGCAACCGCCAGCCGCCGCGAAACCAGAACCAGCCACGATGCCGCTCAGCGCGATGAACTACCTCTTCATCGCGCTTGGCGCAGCCGTGCTCGCCCTGAGCTACGCCGTGATGTACATTGAAAAGTCAGTAGACGGCTTCTTCACGCTCGACATCGCACCCTTCACGCTGGTGGGGGCGTATGCGTGGATATTGTTCGCGATTTTCTACCGGGGGAAGAAGAAACAGAACTGACCCGGAACCGGATCAATCCGCACCACTGACCCGCCGCCAGCCCCTCTTTACCATTTTCCGCCCCGGAAGACTCATAGAAAAATGGTTATTTTCCGTCGATAGCAACCATATGACCGGTACGGGGAAACTGTAGGGAAAATCATGATCGAAGAAAATGAACCCCCGAAAATCGTCCCGAAAGGTTTTGAGAATGCCAGGCATAAGTCATCGAAGCAAACAAACACGCCATGATAGATGAAAGAGGTCAGAAACAACTGCTGCTTGCGGCAACGCTGCTGTTCGGCCTCCTCTCGTTTTTCTTCTTCGACCAGCCGCTGACGCTCTTTTTCCACCAGCTCGACATCGGACTCTGGCACAGCATCTGGAAAGCAATCACCAAGGCGGGGCAATCCGAATGGTATCTCGTGGGCGGACTCCTTCTGTTTGCAGGATTCTGGAAATGGAACCGCTGGCTCTCACTGAGCGGACTCTTTCTGTTCAGCACGGTGGCTGTCTCGGGGCTGGCGTCGGATCTGGCAAAAGTGATCCTCTGCCGCGCCCGCCCCAAGCTTTTTCTGCAACATGGTATCTATGGATTCGACCTGTTCGGATGGCATTTCGACCATGCCTGGCAGTCGTTTCCTTCCGGCCATTCAGCCACAGCGTTGAGCGCTGCACTGACGCTGTCACTGCTGTTTCCACGCTTCAGGCCGGTGTTCGTCATCGCCGGATCCACAATCGCTGCGAGCCGCGTCGTGCTCTGCCAGCACTACCTGAGCGACATCGTGGCCGGATCGGCGCTCGGCGCCGTAACGGTCGCGCTCCTTTACCAACGCTATTTCCGCAATGCCCTCGATGAAACCGGAACCATATAAACCGAGCAAAAACATCCTCATTGCCGGACTCGGCCTGCTTGTTTTCCTGAGCTTCTTTGCCGGAATCGGCTCCGGGCCGCTCTTCGACGTGGACGAGGGCGCGTTCAGCGAGGCGACGCGGGAGATGCTCGTGTCGAAAAATTACCTCACCACCTACCTGAACGGCGCGTTGCGCTTCGACAAGCCGATCCTCGTCTACTGGCTGCAACTGCTTTCGATCAAGTCGTTCGGCATCACCGAGCTGGCTTTCCGGCTGCCGTCGGCCATCGCGGCGGCGCTCTGGGCGGGCGCAATCTTCCTCTTCGTGCGCCGCGAGCGCAACGAAACCGAGGCGATTTTCGCGACGGCGCTGATGGCGCTCTCGTTGCAGGTGAGCATCATCGCCAAGGCGGCCATCGCCGACGCGGTGCTCAACCTTTGCCTGGCGGTCGCGCTGAAGGCGCTCTTCACCCACTGGCGCACGAAGCGGCGCTCGTGGATTTACATCGCCTTCGCGGCGATGGGCTTCGGAATGCTCGACAAGGGGCCGGTGGCGATCCTCATTCCGGTGGTGGTGTCGTTCGTTTTCTTCCTCGCGCAGAAGGAGTTGAAGGCGTGGTTCCGCGCCATGCTGAATCCGACGGCTATCGCGCTGTTTCTCCTGATCGCGCTCCCCTGGTATGTGCTCGAATACCGCGAGCAGGGGCAGGCGTTCATCGACGGCTTTTTCATGAAGCACAATGTCAGCCGCTTCAAAGGTTCGATGGAGGGGCACTCGGGCTCGCTCTTCTACTACATTCCGGTGGTGCTCATCGGCATCATGCCCTCGACCGGGCTGCTTTTCGGTCTCTTCGCCAGCCTCAGACAACGCCTTGCCGACCCGCTCTGGCAGTTCTGCCTGATCTGGTTCGCTTTCGTTTTCGTCTTCTTCTCACTGTCGGGCACCAAGCTGCCGCACTACATGATCTACGGCTACACGCCGCTCTTCATCCTCTTCGGCGCGGAACTGTCGAAAATCGAGCGTTCGTGGCCTCTCGCGCTCTGGCCAACGGCTCTCCTGCTGCTCCTCGCTGCCCTGCCGTTCGCGCTGGAGATGCTCATGCCGTCGATGGAGAATCTCTTCATCCAGGCTCAGCTTCAGGGGTTTCTGACGGAGATGGCGACAAACCACTTCTCGCTGCTCATGCTCGCCGCGGCGGTGCTCTGCATGCTCCTGCAATTCGTGCCGGTGCTCGTGCCGTCACTGCGATTCATCATCGGCGGAGCACTCCTGACCTTCTCGTTCAACTTCGTGGCGATGCCGATGGCGGCCAGAGTGATGCAGGAACCGGTCAAGGAGGCCGCGCAGCTTGCCCGGAAGGAGAAGCTCAAAATCGTGATGTGGAAGGTCTATTACCCCTCTTTTTTTGTATATTCAGGCTCTTTTGCCGAAATGCGCTTCCCTGAACCGGGTGACGTGGTGCTGACCACCATCGACCGTCTTGAAAAGCTCGGACCTGTCGAGCGCCTGTATGGCAGGAATGGAATCATGCTCGTCAGAATGCCGACTCAACCGACTTCCCGATGAAACTCTCTGTCGTCATACCGCTCATGAACGAGGCCGAAAGCATTGGCCCGCTCTTCGACGCGCTCGCCTCGGCGCTTCGGGGCATCGATCACGAAATCATTCTGGTCGATGACGGCTCGACCGACTCGACAGTTGCCGAAATCGAGCGCCTCGCTCCGGCGAACGCGCGACTGGTGGTGCTCAACAAGAACTACGGCCAGACGGCAGCTATGTCGGCAGGCATCGACGAGGCCCAGGGCGAGCTGATCGCCACGATGGACGGCGATTTGCAGAACGATCCTGCCGATATTCCAATGATGATCGCCCACCTCGAATCGAAGGGTCTCGACGTGGTAGCGGGACGGCGCGCGGGACGGAAGGATGGCATGGTGCTGCGCAAGATTCCGAGCAAGATCGCCAACGCGATGATCCGGAACCTGACCAACGTGCACATCCGCGATTACGGCTGCACGCTGAAAGTGTTCAAGCGCGACGTGGCGAAAAACCTCGGTCTGTACGGCGAACTGCACCGCTTCATTCCAGTGCTCGTGCAGCTTTACGGCGCGAGGATGGAGGAGGTCGATGTGCGCCACCACGCGAGGAAATACGGCAAGTCGAAGTACGGCATCGGCAGAACGCTGAAGGTGCTGAGCGATCTCTTCTTCATGGTCTTTTACCAGAAATACGCGCACAGGCCGATGCATCTGTTCGGCTCGCTCGGCTTTATCACGCTCTTCATCGGCCTCGGCATCGACCTCTACCTGCTTGCACTTAAAATCCTCGGCAACGACATCGGTGGTCGCCCGCTCCTCAGCCTCGGCGTCATCATGACCTTCATCGGCATCCAGCTGATCACCACCGGCTTCATCGCCGAATTCATCATGCGCACCTACTACGAGTCGCAGAACAAGAAACCCTACATCATCAGAGAGATCATTGACAAAAGCAAGTAGCTCCATCAGAAGCAAGGTGCTCAAAACGGTGATCCAGCTCCTGCTCACCGTGGCGGCGCTGGCCATCGTACTGAGCAAGACCGATATTGGCCGACTGACTTCGCTCATGAGCCATGCCAACCCGTGGCACCTCTTGGGCGCGATCCTCTTTTTCAACATCTCCAAGATCGTGAACGCCATTCGGCTGAACCGCTTTTTCACGTCAATCGGCCTGCAGCTCTCGGCATGGTACAACCTGAAACTCTATTACCTCGGCATGTTTTACAACCTCTTCCTGCCGGGAGGCATCGGTGGGGACGGGTACAAAATCTACGTGCTGAAAAAAAATCACGGCCTGACGGTCATAAATATTTTCGGCGCGGTATTCTGGGACCGTGTCAGCGGTATTTTCGCGCTCATCTTTCTGTCAGCGCTTCTGATCATCCCGAGCTCTTTCGCGACATTCTACCCCGGTGAAATGGTGTGGATATGGGTGATCGCCGGTGCGGCCTACCCGCTGTCACTGCTGCTGACATGGCTCTTTTACCGACAGTTCATGCCAGTCTTCATCATCACAGCATTTGAGTCGCTGGTGATCCAGGCAACGCAGGTCATCTCGGCGTGGTTTATTCTCATGGCGCTTTCGGCTACGGCGAACCAGATCGACTACCTCGCCATCTTCCTGATTTCGAGCGTCGCTACCATCCTGCCACTCACCGTTGGCGGAGCGGGAGCACGAGAGGTCACCTTCTTCTACGCGCTGAACCACCTCGGGCTCGATGTCAACACCGGCATTGCCCTGTCGCTGATCTTCTTCGCCATCTCGGCGATCTCGTCTCTCGTGGGAATTCTGTCGAGAATCAGGCATGAAAAAAGCGGCGAACCGTTACCGGCGGCCAGTGAGTGAAGAAAAGACGACAGCGACTTCAGAGGCACTAAAAACAGCAGCGTAAAACGAAAAAAGGAGATTTCACCAATCTCCTTTTTCAGTCCATCATTCTACCCAATCGCCATATCCTTCACCCGGAGTTGCACGTATTCGCGGCCGTTCCATTGATTTCTTTCGGGAATGCAGACCAACTGCAGGGCTGAAGCGGAACCGTGAGCTTCGAGATCGTTGAAAATATCGGGCCGGTCGAAAGCAATCACTTCGAATGACGAGCTGCGCTCTCCGCGCACCGTGAACTTGACGTGCCGCTCCCGCAGGAGCTTCGGCTTGCCGACCAGGCGACAGCCGGTGGTGGTGAAAAGCGGCTCGCGGTTGGAAAAGCCGAAAGGGGCGAACTGTTCGAGCACGTTGAGGAATTTCGGGGTGATCTCGTCGAGCGTAAGATCGGCATCGATCAGGAGCGTTTTCTGACGGGCCTCGACCGGCAGCAGTTCGCGGCACACCTCGTCAAAACGGCGCCGGAACGCTTCGAGCTGTTCCGGCCTGAGCGTCAGCCCCGCCGCCTGGTGGTGACCGCCGAACTGCTCGAGATGGTCACGGCACTCGTGCAGCACGTCATAGATGTTGAGCTGATCGACGCTCCTGACCGAACCTTTGATGAGACCGTTCATCCGGCCCATCACGACGGTGGGCAACTGATATTTGTCGAGCAGCTTCGAGGCGACGATGCCGAGCACACCGAGGTGCCACGCTTCGTCATAGAGCACGATCGAGGAACAGAAACTGGCGCAATGACCCGCGACCATCGTTTCAGCGCGAGCCGTAATTTCCGCATCGATCTCGCGGCGACGGACATTCAGCGCCTCAAGCTCCGCCGCACGAAGGCGTGCCTCCGACTCGTCCGAAGAGAGCAGCCACTGCATCGCCGCACCAGCGGACTCCATCCTGCCGGCTGCATTGATTCGGGGAGCGATGCCATAGGTGATGTTCATCATGCTGAACTCGGCGAGATTGAGCTTCATGTTCGCGGCCATCGCCTGGAAGCTCACTCTGGGCGACCGCCGCATCAGTTCGAGGCCTTCACGCAGATAGGCGCGGTTCTCCCCTTGCAGCGACACCAGATCCGCAGCGGTCGCGACGGCCACGAAATCGAGATAGTTCCTCCAGCGCTCCTGACTCTCCCCCCTCGCTTCAACCATTGCCTGCATGAGCTTGAGCGCCACGCCGCAGCCGCACAGCTCCCGGAAAGGATAACCGCAGCCCTCCACTTTCGGATTGAGAATCGCGCACGCCGCCGGGAGCTCCCCGGCTTCGTGGTGATCGCAGACGATGACATCGACCCCTTTGGCAACGCATGCCTGCACCTCATCGATGGCGCGGATGCCGCAATCCACCGTGACGATGAGCGACACCCCCTGTTCGAAGGCCCAGGCAATGCCAGCTTCCGAAAGGCCATAACCTTCCGTGAAGCGGTCATTGATATAGTGACAGACCTCGGCCCCCATTTCACGAAGAAACAGCGAAAGCATGGCGGTCCCAGAGGTGCCATCGACATCGTAGTCACCATAGACCATGATCTTCTCACCACCGGAAATCGCCTTCGACAGGCGGCCGACGGCACGCTTCATGTCATTGAAAAGGAATGGTGACGGTATCTCGTCGAGCGAAGGACGAAAAAACCGGCGGGCTTCCTCAAAACTCGAAATGCCGCGATTGACGAGCGCAGCGGCAATGGGCGAGCTGACGTTGATCGCTTCGGAAAGTGCCTGAACCAAAGTGGGTTCGGGTTCAAGGCATGTCCACCGGTATCGTTTCATGAATGAATCCTTGAATCAGGAAAATGGTCGGTGAATGTACGGATAATTCATCGTTTCTTTACAAAAAAACCGTTTTTGAAACCGGAATCCCGCAGCGTTGGAATCCCCTTGAAAATAGCATAGATTTCAAGGCATTCCTGTTTATCAGTACGGCACTCATCCGCGTGAACGCGTCGGCTAACTGGCCTTTATTCAAACTTCTGAACGACTTTGTGATGAACAAACTCACCACCATCGAAAGCCATTTTCTCCAGCAGCAGAAACTCTACCCGGAAGTCAACCACGAAGTGACCGATCTGTTGCACGATGTCGCCTTCGCCGCCAAACTGGTACGGCGCGAAGTCGTGCGGGCGGGCCTTGCCGACATTCTCGGCCTTGCCGGAACGACCAACGTGCAGGGCGAAGAGGTCAAAAAGCTCGACCTGTTCGCCAACGAAAGAATCATCAGCGCCATCGGCCAGCACGGACGCTTCGCCCTCATGGGGTCGGAGGAGAACGAAAGCGTCATCGTGCCGCCCAAAAACGAAACCGGCAACTACGTGCTGCTCTTCGACCCGCTCGACGGCTCGTCGAACATCGACGTGAACGTCAGCGTCGGCACCATTTTCTCGATCTATCGCCTCAAGAGCGACGAGCCATCGCAGGCCAGCCTCGAAGACTGCCTGCAGAAAGGGGCCGACCAGGTTGCCGCCGGATACGTCATCTACGGCTCGTCGGTCATGATGGTTTATACCACGGGCCACGGCGTACACGGTTTCACCTACGACCAGACCGTCGGCGAGTTCCTGCTCTCGCACGAGAACATCACCACTCCCGAACACGGTAAATACTACTCGGTCAACGAGGGCTCCTGGCAGGAGTTCAACGATGGCACGAAGCGCTTTCTCGACTACCTCAAGGAAGAAGACAAGGCAACCGGACGCCCCTACAGCACCCGCTACATCGGCTCGTTCGTCGCCGATTTCCACCGCAACCTGCTCACCGGCGGGGTGTTCGTCTATCCGGCCACGAAGAAGCACAAAAATGGCAAGCTGCGCCTGATGTACGAAGCCAACCCGATGGCCTTCATCTGCGAACAGGCTGGAGGCCGCGCCACTGACGGCCACCAACGCATCCTCGACATCCAGCCCGAAGAGCTGCACCAGCGCACCCCGCTCTACATCGGCAGCAAGAACGACGTGCTCATCGCCGAAGAGTTCGAGCAGGGAAAGAGGTAAGATTTTTTCGGATTTGTTGGATAACGCAAAACCCCAGTCGATTGGTTGGGTTTTGCGTTATCCGGGGTCGGAATCGGAATTATGCCTGGGGCGCTTTCTCGAACTCCGGATAGAAAATCCGCTCGATCCCCACGGCTTTGCCGGTTTCGACGTCGAGCGTAAGCAGCACGGCGGAAAAATGCACATCATCGGTGGCACATTCGTATTTGTGGGGGGTCTGGTAGAGCATCCGGTCAACCGCTGACTTGACCTGCATTCCGATCACCGACTGGTACGGGCCGGTCATGCCGACGTCGGTCAGGTAGGCCGTACCTTTGGGGAAAATGCGCTCGTCGGCGGTCTGCACGTGGGTGTGGGTGCCGATCACCGCCGATGCCCGGCCATCAAGGTACCAGGCGAGCGAAATTTTTTCGGCAGTCGCCTCTGCGTGAAAATCGACCACGAGGAGCGATGACTGCTCCTTGGTCTGCTTGATCACCCAGTCCGCCGTGCGAAACGGGCAGTCGATCGGAGACATGAAGGTGCGCCCTTGCAGATTCAGCACGGTAATGTTACCCAGCCCGCGAGGAAGTTTGTACACGCCGTAACCCTTGCCATACGTGCCCTTGGGGTAATTCTGCGGGCGGAGCACCCGCTCGTGCGTCTTGAGCGTGTCGAAAAAGTTGAAGTTGTTCCAGATGTGATTGCCGCCAGTCACCACATCGACGCCAGCTTCGAGCATCTGGTTCAGCGCTTCGAGGCTCATGCCTTTGCCGTTATGGGCGTTCTCGCCGTTGCAGATAACGAAATCGACCTCGTATTTCGAGATGAATCCCTTGAGCATCCGGCTGACGATTTGCAGGCCGGGATTGCCGACGACATCGCCGATAAAAAGAACATTGACTGTTTTGGCTGACATGACTAAGCCTGAAAAAAGTTACGAGCAGGTAAAACTTGACTTTGCAAAGGTACGCAAACAGAGGCGCAATCCGAAAAACGATTCTTCGGATTAGCTGCATGGCAATCAGCCTACTTATCTTGACATGAGCTTTCTCAAAACAATTCGCCCTAACTATATTGAGTAGTGACGTAAAAAAACATACATTCGCAAATCAGTCAAACCAACGTCACCTTCGATAAAAGAAGTCGGCGGAACACCTAAAACAAGACAATCATCTCATGACAAACTACTGGCAAATAGCCTCCGGAGCTTATGGCCGTGACTATTCAGAATTTTTCATTAGATATGGTATTGCGAGTTTCTTTTGGCAAGAAAATGATAAAGCACTCAAGTTGCTCTCGACAATCCAGAAAGGAGATATTATCATCCTCAAGTCAGGCATCACAGTAATCAAAGCCGTGGGAAAAGTTGTTGAAAAACTTGGAAAAGTAACAGGATATGGGGACAAAGATTGGTTGGATTTCGACGGATGGCAACAACCCTATTATGTATATGTTGAATGGTACTGCCCACCAAAACCTTTTTCCATTAGCATCAGTGGACTGAAGCAAGGGACTATATCTGGAATAGAGCAAACCCATATCAAAAACACTGCTGATTTACTCCTTAAACATATACCTATCAGCATACCATTACCCGAACCAAAACTAGAAAAAATTGAGGACTCAGCAATCCTGAAGCATCTCATCCAGACGTCGCTAAGCCCATCCAGCGCTGAAAACCTGACGAATACGCTTGTTCGGATCAGGTTATTAGCTGAATATTACGAGGTTCATGGAGTAAATATTCTGGAACATGAAACAAGAACATTCCTTGTAATCCCGCTACTTCTTGCACTTGGCTGGCGTGAACAACAATTAAAAATAGAGTATGGATGCAAACGAGGAAAAATCGATATAGCCTGTTTTTCCAAAAACCACAGTAAAGACTCTACTGATGACGATTGCATCATGATAATAGAAACGAAAGCATTTTGGTCTGGGCTTGATTTCGCAGACAAACAAGTTGAAGGATATGCTCAGTGTTTTAAAAACTGTAAAAAATTTGTGTCTACAAACGGGTTCTGCTATAAAGTTTTTGAGTTCGATCAAAACAACAAGTTTAATCTAATCGCCTACCTGAACCTGTTGAGGCCATCGAAACGATACCCTCTCGACAATCATATTGCCGGTGCTCTTGAGGCAATAACCATGCTTATGCCTTGAACAGGATGCACAACACCGCATTCAAAGTCGCCCTCATCATCATCGTCGGCCCGATCCTCCTGCTGACCTTACCCGTCGCGCTCCTGCTCTACGCTCCCGGCAGCGTGAACGACATCGCCGATAAAGAGAATATTCGCGGTTTTTGCTGACATGTCGGGTTCCTTGGTAAATCTGGTGTTGTCGTTCATCTTTTGGCGTGAAATTACACATTAACAGCCATATTGAACAGCCCTTTTCGATCATTGGCAGAAATTTCATCGATTCCTAAAATATGCCCTCAGGATCGCCGGATATGAACTTAATGGCCCCGTCTGATCGTTCCTTCTCTGATCGCGCACCCTCGCAAATCCAGAACAGGAGCGAATGCCATGACCAACCCGAGAACCATCAGCAAGGTGTTCAAAAGCAAGCCGGTAACCGAAGGCGCCGGAGTGCGGCTCAAACGAGCCTTTGGATTCAGCGAGGTTCCGCTGTTCGACCCGTTCCTGCTGCTTGACGATTTCCGCTCGGGAGAGCCTGAGGACTATCGCAAGGGTTTCCCCTGGCACCCGCATCGCGGTATCGAAACCATCACCTACATGCTCGAAGGCCAGGTGGAACACGGCGACAGCCTGGGCAACAGCGGCGTGATCCGGCCGGGCGGATTGCAGTGGATGACCGCCGGCAGCGGCATCATCCATCAGGAGATGCCGAAAGGCGACCGGCACGGCAGGATGGGCGGATTCCAGCTCTGGGCGAATCTGCCCGCCTCGCAGAAAATGACCAGGCCGCGATATCGCGACATCATCGATTCGCTGGTGCCGAAGCTGACGCTCGACAACGGCGTCACCATCTTGGTCTTCAGCGGCAGAATCGGAGAAACGGTCGGCCCGGTTGACGACATCGCGATCGACCCGGAATATCTCGATATCACCGTTCCACCGTCAACCTCCTTCACCCATCCGGTCAAGCGAGGGCACACGGCACTCGCCTACGTCATCGAGGGAAAAGGAATCTTCTGTCATGCTGACGAACCGTTCTCCCACGATACGGAGGGGGTCAACTATTTCGACATGGAGCCTGAACGGTATCAGGATAATGAAACGCTCATTCTGTTCAGCGATGGAGACAGCGTGACGGTAAGCACCGAAAACGATCCGGTACGGTTTCTACTCATCTCGGGCAAACCGCTCAAGGAACCGGTCGCATGGTATGGCCCGATCGTCATGAACACCAGAGAAGAGTTGCGCACCGCCTTCGAGGAGTTCCAGAACGGCACCTTCATCAAAAAGCACTGAGCGGGACCGTTGTTTGGCCGAATCGAAGAGGCGGGCTATTTTGAACGACACTCCACACCGGGAGATCCATCAACTCCAGATCCACGTTCGTGAATCCTGACAAGAGAGCGGCCCGCATGGCAGGGGTACTGCCTTTGTTTCTGTTTCTTCTGCTGAACCTCGGAACGATCGCTCTCCTGCTCGATTCGGGGTATGTCTCGGCGGAGGCGACAAAAGAGGCTTTCGCCGCCATGCAGGAGTACCTGCGCCGGAACCCTGCAAGCGAGCCACCCCGGACGTTTGCCGTCATCGACTACTCAAGGCCTTCGTTCATGAAGCGGATGGTCATCATCGACCTGAAAACCGGTCGGCAGTCGTTCTATCGGGTTGCCCACGGCAAAAACTCCGGCGAGCTTTTCGCCCGGCAGTTCTCGAACATCCCGGAGTCGAACATGAGCAGCCTCGGCCTGTTCCACGTCGGCGAGCGATACTACGGTGACCACGGCCTCGCGCTGCGGCTTGATGGCCTCGATTCGCTCCGCAACGGCAATGCCGCAAAGCGCGACATCGTGCTGCACGAGGCCGGGTACGTCTCGATTCCGTTCATTCTGCTGAACGTCGTGACCGGTTATGGGCCGATGATCGGCAGAAGCAACGGCTGCTTCGCCGTCTCGCAACGCGACATCGGCGAAGTGGTGCAGAAGCTCTACGACGGCGGATTTATTTATGCATGGTCACCTGAGAACAGGACTCACTGAAAACACAGAAGCCCGGCAATGAACCGGGCTTCTTCGTTACGATGTGCAGCCTTTCGGCGAGAATCACATGGCGTTGATGATCGCGTTGAGCGTGCCGCTCGGGCGCATGGCCGCGGTGGTCTTCTCGTCGTCGGGCTGGTAGTAGCCGCCCATATCGACCGGGCTGCCCTGCGCGGCAATCAGCTCGGCGTTGATGAGCTCCTCCTTCTCGGCCAGCGCGCTCGCCACACCGGCGAAACGGGCTTTCATCTCGGCGTCAGCGTCCTGACCGGCGAGCGCTTCAGCCCAGTAGAGGGCGAGGTAGAAGTGGCTGCCGCGGTTGTCGATCTGGCCGACCTTGCGGGCGGGCGACTTCTGGTTGTCGAGGAACTTGCCGATCGCCTGGTCGAGCGTGTCGGCCAGCACCTGAGCCTTGGCATTGCCGAAGCTCTGCGCGAGGTGCTCGAACGAAGCGGCCAGAGCGGAGAACTCGCCGAGCGAATCCCAGCGGAGGTAGCCCTCTTTCTGGAACTGCTGCACGTGCTTGGGAGCCGAACCGCCCGCGCCGGTCTCGAACAGACCACCGCCGTTGAGCAGCGGCACGATGGAGAGCATCTTGGCGCTGGTGCCGAGCTCGATGATCGGGAAAAGATCGGTGAGGTAATCGCGAAGCACGTTGCCGGTCACTGAAATGGTGTCCTGCCCGGCGCGGAAGCGGGCGAGGCTGAACTTCATGGCATCGACCGGAGCGAGAATCTTGATTTCAAGGCCGGTGGTGTCGTGCTCTTTGAGATACTCGTTCACCTTGGCGATGATCTGGCGGTCGTGAGCGCGGTTCTCATCGAGCCAGAAGACTGCCGGAGCACCGGTAGCTTTGGCGCGGCGGACAGCCAGCTTCACCCAGTCGCGGATCGGAGCGTCCTTGGCCTGGCACATGCGGAAGATGTCGCCGGTCTCGACCTTCTGCGACATGAGCACCGAGCCGTCGGCATCAACCACGCGGATCACGCCGTCGCCGGGAGCCATAAAGGTCTTGTCGTGTGAGCCGTACTCTTCAGCCTTCTGCGCCATCAGGCCGACGTTCGGCACGCTGCCAATAGAGGCTGGATCGAACGCGCCGTTCTTGCGGCAATCGTCCACGATCTCGCCGTACATGGTGGCGTAGCAGCGATCCGGAATCACGGCCTTGCAGTCGTGCAGCTGGCCATCGGGCCCCCACATCTTGCCGCCGTCGCGCACGACAACCGGCATCGAGGCGTCGATGATGATGTCATTCGGCACGTGCAGGTTGGTGATACCCTTGTCGGAATCGACCATCGCCAGTTCAGGACGGGTCTTGTACACCGCCATGATGTCGGCCTCGATCTCGGCGCGCTTCTCTTCCGGCAGCGCCTGGATTTTGGCATAGAGGTCGCCAAGGCCGTTGTTCAGATTGACGCCGAGTTCAGCAAGCAGTGCTGCATGTTTTTCAAGCGCATCCTTGTAGAACACCGACACGGCGTGACCGAACATCACCGGATCGGAGATCTTCATCATGGTCGCCTTCAGGTGCAGCGACAGGAGCACACCCTTCGCCTGGGCATCCTCGATCTGCTCGGCGTAGAACTCGCGGAGCTTGCGCACGTTCATCACCGACGTGTCGATCACCTCGCCAGCGAGCAGCGGGGTCTTCTCTTTCAGCACAGTCACCTCGTTGGCGCCGCTGACATACTCGATACGGACGCTGGTCGCGGCGGGCACGGTCACAGACTGCTCGCTGCCATAAAAATCACCATCGGTCATGTGCGAAACGTGAGCTTTGGAATCGACGCTCCATGCAGCCATGCGGTGCGGATGCTTTTTGGCGTACGCCTTGACGGAGAGCGGAGCACGGCGGTCGCTGTTGCCCTCGCGAAGCACCGGGTTGACGGCGCTGCCAAGCACCTTGGCGTAGCGGGCGTTGATCGCCTTCTCTTCGTCGTTGGCGGGTGCTTCCGGGTAATCCGGCACGTTATAACCATGCTCCTGAAGCTCCTTGATGGCCGCTTTGAGCTGGGGAATCGAAGCGCTGATATTCGGAAGCTTGATGATGTTAGCCTCAGGCGTGAGCGCGAGTTCGCCGAGCTGGGTAAGGTAGTCGGGAATCCTCTGGGCATCGGTCAGATTCTCCGGGAAGTTGGCGATGATCCTGCCGGCAAGAGAGATATCCCTGGTCTCGACATCAACGCCGGTACCACGGGTGAAGGCCTGGATGATCGGAAGCAGCGAGTAGGTCGCCAAAGCCGGAGCTTCGTCGATCTTGGTGTAAATGATGGTCGATTTGCTTGCCATATCGTTGCTATTGAAGGTATTATGGTTATGAATGACTTCTGGGAAAAAGAAAACCTTACACGCCGATCAGGAGTCGCACTACCCCCTGTCAGTAAAAAAACTGCTGTTGTATGCTCCCGAAAACACACCGGGATTGACTGGCGTACTGTAAATGCACGTATCGTGCCTGAAAAACGATCACCTCCTCAAACGGCAGTGCACCCGCAAAAAAGGTGAAACCTGCCTTCTGGCCCTGGTCAGCAAGGCCATAAAACGAATGGGTATGGAAAGTGATGAAGGAAAACGGGAGGCCAGCGGAAGCCGGCTCTCCATCAAAGCTTACTTGGATGAATGACGGCCTTCGAGTCCAACTCTTTCGGCAAGCTCCTTGTCATGAAGAACCTCATGAGCAAGCTTGATCATGGGAATGGTTGCACCCATCGAGCTGTAACCGCCATCATGGAAAAGATTCTGCATGGTCACCTTGCGCGTCAGATCGCTCAGGATCGTCATGGTGTACTCGGCGCACTCTTCAGCACTCGCGTTACCGAGCGGCGACATCAGTTCACCGTAATCGTACATCTTCTCGAAACCGGGAATACCGCTGCCGGCTTTCGTGTAGGTCGGGCTCTGTGAAATCGTGTTGATCCGGATGCCCCGGGTTGCCAGTCTCGGGCCGAAGCTGCGTGCAATCGATTCGAGCAGCGACTTCGCGTCGCCCATATCCGAATAGGTCCAGTAGTTCCGCTGCGAAGCGATGTAAGAAAGCGCAACGATGCTGGAGCCATCGTTGATAGCCTCGTTCTTCAACGCGTAGGCAACGAGCCTGTGGAACGAAATGCCTGAAACATCGAGCGTCCTCATGAACCACTCGTAGTTCAACTCCTCGTATGGCACCTGCTTGCGAATATTCTGGGACATGCCGATCGAGTGCACAATAAAATCGACGGGACCCATTTTCTCTTTGAGTTCCCTGAAAGTATTATCGACATCCTCGTTTTTGGAGGCGTCGCAGACGAGAATCGGAGCATTGCCGCAGAGTTCGGAAAGCTCCTGGAGATTGCCAAAGCGAATAGCCGTAGCGACATTGGAAAGTGCGATCTCTGCACCTTCCCGATACGCATGCAGCGCTATCTGCCAGCCGATGCTGCTTTCATCGAGCGGGCCGAAAACAATTCCTTTTTTCCCTTTCAAAAGACCATAGTGCGCTTTCTCGGGCATGGTACAATCCGATTCTATTCAGAAAATAAGGGTAGCGGTTACCCCTTTGATGATCGTTCAAAGCTGTCAAGATACAAGTTTCCGGTGAATTGTTAAACAGTTACCGGTAAAAATCGCATCCTGACGGAAATGCGATACTACAGAAACACTGGTACGGAGATAGCCCCGACTCCGTTCAGCACCGCACCCCGAAAATGAAGAAAGACGAGGCTTTCGGCGGTATTGCTGTCAGATTTTCAGGCGGCGCATGGAGCGCAGCTTGTCGAGCACATTCTTGTTGACGTTCAGCTCCATCTCTTCCTTATCAACCTTGACCTCCTTGAAGATCACCCTCAGCATGTTGTCTTCACGGACGAAGCGGTCCATGTCGAGACTGTAGAGCGCTCTCGGCAACGTGATGTTACGCTGGGCGCGATCAACCGTGACGATGATGTCGGTACCCATGCGCTCTACGGAGACATCCTCAGCATCTTTGAGGAACGGAATCCGGATACAGAGCACCTCGCGGTGGTCGGAGGTCGCCTGGTTCTTCTTGCTCTCGATCCAGAAGTTCTTGCCCGAATAGAAAGTTTTGTCAGGAGCCTCATCACCAAAAACGATCTGGCTGATGTCATACAGCGCGTCGGGGCCAATCGGCTCGGTACGCTGCAGGTGACAGCGGAAGACCGGCGTCGGGTAGAAGGAGTTGTCGATCTCCATCAGGTACTTGCTGTGCAGGTCGGCCCAGAACTCGAAGTACTCGCCCACCGTGCGCGAAGTCGGCAGAATCTTGTTGATGACGATGCCATCGATGTTGATGCCGTAAAGATGCACAAAGGTGTAAGCGCGCTTGGTTTCAAGGATCGAGAGCTTCTCCGGGTTCAGCACCAGCCGGAAGGTGACCTCCGGGCTGAGGATGAACTCGTTGATGTCCTCCATCTGCTTGAGCAGCACGTTGACCTCGTTGAAGAAGTCATCGTCGGGAATGTTGTTGCCCGAGAGCGGACGGGCCAGCGACGACATGCTTTTGTAGAGCTTGAAGAACTGCTTGCCCATGTTCCCGCCGATGATGATCTCCGGGTAGGCGAGCAGACGGAGCGTGTTGCCGGTCGGCGAGGTGTCGAGCACGATGGCATCCCACTTGCCGGACTGCGACTCGTCGAGCAGGCGGGAAAGTGCGAAGATTTCGTCGAGACCGGGCTGCGTGGTCAGCTCCGAAGCCATACCACTGTCGATGCCCTGATTCTTGTACGACGAAGAGACGAACTTCTGGAAGCCCGACATGTTTTTCTTCAGCTCGTAGATGGTATCGACCTCGAGACCGTAGAGATTTTTTTCGATCTTCAGCGGCTCGTTGCGCCCGATCTGCACGCCGAACACATCGGAGAGCGAGTGAGCCGGATCGGAGGACATGATGAGCACCCGTTTGCCTTGTCTTGCAAGGGCGACTGCCGTGGAGGACGAAATGGTGGTCTTGCCCGTTCCTCCCTTGCCGGAATAGATGATAATCCTTGGCGGAGACTGTTTTTCAGATAAATCCCTCGACGACATGCGGCACACTCCTTTGATACAGCCCGAAAAATGATCCCGATAAAACGAATTGTGAAGTTAGCACTTTTACACCAACATTTTCAAAAGATCGCTAAACCATTCCGGGATAATGATATAAACAATTACAAGACAGAACAAACAGACTCGTTTCATAAAAAAAGAGGAAGTCTTGAAGAGCGTAGCGAAACGTCCTCCCGTGTCTCGTTTCAGGAAAGAGTGAATTTTTCAGATCACCGTTTCAGCGCCCCTCTATCTTGCTGATTTTCTTGATGACTGCATTGCCCTTCAGTGGCTTGTAGATCAGCACCATTGCAGGATGCCAATCGGTGCCGGGATAGACCACCCTTGCATTACAGAAAAATTCGTAATTCATGCCTTCAACCACCTGCTTTCTGACGGCAAGAGGCCCATAACCCACCCCTGTGAGACCAGCCATGGTCGCCTTGAATACTGCCCGATCCGTAAATGAAAGCATTTCAAACTTCGACCAGCTGCCTGGCTTTGAAACATCCTTGGGAACCGTCTTTACGGATTCCGGATTGGTCACCGCCTTTCAGGAAACTGCGGGTGGTGAATCAGCCGCAAGCGATGCGCCGCCAAAAAAGCTGCTTATTGCGAACACGATAACGAAAGCCTGTAAAAATCCCTGTTTCATTGCCGTCGGCGTTTGTTATAGGTGAATGAACCATGACGCTTCTCGCACCATCTCAAAATGCACCAAAAAGAATTGGTGCTTCGAAAACAGCACCCGATCGAAGGTTGAATAGAGGCCGCGTGTCAACCCGTTGCCAAAAAGAAAAAGGTAGCTCTTTTCCCCGTTGCTTCTCAGACAAACGAAATCTTTTTTCCGAAAGCGTATTCGAGCTGTGCCATGTACTCTTCGTGGGGAATTTCGACAGCACCGAGCCGTTCCAGGTGAGGGTTCATGATCTGCGCATCGAGCAGGAGATAGCCCTGACGTTTGAGGTGAGCCACCAGCCAGGCGAAGGCGACTTTGGAGGCATCGCGCTCGAAAAAAAACATTGACTCACCGAAAAAGGCCCCACCCATCGACAGACCGTAAAGCCCTCCGGCAAGCTCGCCATCCTGCCAGCTCTCCACGCTGTGCGCCAGTCCAAGATGGTGCAGTTTGAGGAACACCTCGATAATCTCCTCCGAAAGCCAGGTCTCCTGTTCGGTCGAGCGGGGCTGCGAGCAGGCACGGATCACCTGCTCGAAAACTGAATTGATTTTGATGGTAAAACGCTTTTCGTCAATGACGCGCCGGAGGCTTCGCGACGGGCGAAAACTGTCGAGCGGCACCACCGCGCGCTGGTAGGGCTGGCACCAGCTCACCGTCCCCTCACGAGAATCGGCCATCGGAAAAAAGCCATGCCTGTAGGCGCGCAGAATATCCTCGACTTTTATCATACCCCGGACTTACCCGCGTTCACGAAGCTGCTCCGCCGTCACCAGCAATTCATCGACCTGCCGCTTCGGTACATGATGAATACCGTGCTTGTCGCGCCAGTAGCGGATATCGCCGCCCGGCTCTATCTGGTCGATCACCACCGTTTCGGCTGGCTTGCCGAGCGCGATCACAAGAAGCACCGTCCATGCGTCGGGAATGCCGAGCGACGCCGTGAGACGCTCCCGATCGATGGCAGCAACGATGCAGCCACCCAGTTCCTTCTCAGCCGCGCCAAGCATGATGGTCTGCGCGGCAATACCGCTGTCGCAGGCCGTCCCCGCTGCATCTTCGTTCCGGCACAGCATAACCAGCCCTGCGGTGGGACGCTCGCCCGGTTCGGGTCCGAGCCACTCCTTGAGATAACCCGCCCACTTCAGGCAGGGGAAAACCTTGTCGAGCATATCAGCGCCTGTAACCGGCAGAAACCGCAACAACTGCCTGTTGGCCGCGGACGGCGTGTAGCAGACGAGCTCAACCAGATCGCGAAGCGTTGCATCATTCACGGCGACGTGCTCGTCGAACCGCCGGATACTGCGGCTCCGGGTCACCAGTTCCCTGAGCTTCATGATTTCGACCCCTCGCAACAGTGATCCTTCCATGCGGCATCGGTAAAAACGCGCAGATCGTTCCATCTGCCCGAGGCAATCCACTCGGCGATGTAATCGACCGTCCTCGAATAATTAAGCGGCTTGCCCGGCGGCATGGCGAGCCACTCTTTGAGCAGCTCGCCATCGAGCGTGTGCATCGACATGCCATAACCAAGCTGCACCATTGCCAGCGCGTTGGACTCCTGCTCGATCTGGCCGTCGAGCGGACGGAGCAGCATCTTCTTGCCGAGATGCAACGCCTCGCCCGGCAACTCGAAGCCCGCGTTGCAGACCACCCCGGAGCACTCCATGAGGTCGCGCAGGAACCCTTCCCGCGAGTAGCCCCGGAAGCAGAGATGACCATCGTCGCGATCCTCCTTGACCTTGCCGTAAATAAAAAAGCGGTACGCATCGAACGGACGAAGAAACGCTTCGATGTCCTCGACCTCCTCGAACGGCAGGTAAACCAGAATCTTCTGTGGATCCTCCTCTGGCCGGACGGCATTGTAGAGCGTTTGGGGAATAACCGGCGGAAAGATTGGCTGATTAAAATGGTCCCAGTGCAATCCGGCGTTGTAGCGGGCCGGAGCGAAATTGAGCAGAGTGTACTTTTCGAAGAGATTACCGCGCGCTATGGGGATATGGAAAGGAAATGCGTACTGGTGACCAAACCCGACGCTCACGATCCCTTTGAACCGGGCAGCCATCGAAGTGACCGGCTCGAAATCGGTGATCACCAGATCGACACACGTGGTATCAAGCGACAGAACATCGGCCCAAAGACTGACAAAATCGAGCTGGAACATGGTCTCCATGTAACTCATCTTGCCACGGCGCGTCACCAGGGTGAACCCCTTGACCACCTTGTAGGGAGCGAACACTTCGATTTCGCGAAGCTCCTCCTCCTTTCTGCCGCTGATGATGACCTGAACCTCGTGACCATCTTCCTTGAGCTTTCTGACCAGCTCCCTGCTTCTGCTGATATGGCCATTCCCTGTTCCCTGAACGCCGAAAAGGATCTTCATGCACTGCGTTTGTTTAATGCCTTCCCGTTGCCAGTCAAAAGCCACGGGACTGGATGCCAATAGCTTAAAATTACAATTATTACGGAAATATAGAAGAAGGCAGCAACGGCGTAACACCGTTGCATCACAGATTGACCGGCGGCATGAGAGAAACGGAGAAAAGTGTTAGTTTAAGAGAGTCCGACCCGAAAGCCAGTGATACACCCAAGCAATCTTTTCATGCCTGTTTTTCGATGGAAATCAAGACCGACATTCTTCTTGGCGACTGCAAAGAAGTTCTGAAAACGCTGCCAGACGATTCGGTGGATTTGATCTTCACTTCGCCGCCTTACGCCGACCAGCGGAAAAAAACCTACGGCGGCATCCATCCAGATGACTACGTGGAATGGTTCCTGCCGATAGCTGCAGAGCTGAAACGGGTTCTCAAGCCCACAGGAACCTTCATCCTTAATATCAAGGAGAAAGTGGTCAACGGCGAACGCAGCACATATGTGATGGAGTTGATCCTCGAAATGCGAAAACAGCAGGCATGGCTCTGGACAGAAGAGTTCATCTGGCACAAAAAAAACTGCTATCCCGGCAAATGGCCCAACCGATTCAGGGATTCGTGGGAGCGGCTTATCCAGTTCAACAAGAATCGGCATTTTTACATGAATCAGGAAGCGGTCATGGTGCCAATGGGCAACTGGTCAAAAACGCGCCTGAAAAATCTCAGCGAGACAGACAAGACGCGCGACGAATCGAAAGTCGGCAGCGGCTTTGGCAAGAACATTTCCAACTGGCTTCAACGCGAAATGGCCTACCCGACCAACGTGCTGCATCTTGCCACCGAGTGTAATAACAAAAACCACAGTGCGGCCTTTCCCGAGGGACTGCCTGAATGGTTCATCAAGCTCTTCACCAAAGAGGGTGACACTGTGCTCGACCCGTTTATGGGTTCCGGCACCACCAATACCGTCGCCCAGCGCATGAAGCGCAACTCCATCGGCATCGAGATCATGCCGGAGTATCACGAGATGGTTGAAAACGAACTCAGGCCGGTGGAACTCTATCTGCTTGAAAAAAAAGACAGTTATGCCCCTACTGAACCTCGGCGACGTATCGAACTACGTTGAAGAAAACATCGGCGTTTTTCACCAGAAAAGAATCGCCAGCCTTGACACATTGCGCCTATCAACGGTACTGAAAAGGAAGAACCCTTACCTGTTCAAGGCCAAGCACATGCAAACCGCTGAACAAATCGTCCGGGGGCTGGTCGATGCCCACATTTCCTCGAACGAAGAGACTGTTTTCGGAGACTGGCTTGAAGGGTTGGCTATCTTCATCAATGAGAAGGTTTTTAGCGGCTGGAAATCAGGCATTCCAGGCATCGACCTCGAATTCGACCGAAATAACTGCCGTTACATTGTAAGTATCAAATCTGGCCCCAACTGGGGTAACAGCGGCCAGATCAAGAAAATGACCGATAATTTCCGGTCTGCGAAAAGAACGCTTCGCACTAGCAATTCCGGAATACAGGTGGTAGCAGTCAATGGATGCTGTTACGGTCAAGACAGAAATCCTGACAAAGGTGACTACTTCAAATATTGCGGGCAGGATTTCTGGGCCTTCATTTCGGGAGAAACCGAACTTTATACCCAAATCATCGAACCTCTCGGCCACAAAGCGCAGGAGAAAAACGAAGCGTTCCAGCAATCCTACGTCCAGATGCTCAACCGCTTCACGCTGGAGTTCGGCAGGGAGTATTGCAACGAAAACGGAGCGATAGACTGGGCAAAACTCGTGCGTTTCAATTCAGCTGCTGGGCGCGTGTGAGCCGTTTGGTGCAGTGCAGTATAGACGACGTGGACGCTGTGGACTCGGGGGACGGGGGAGGAGCCGGGAGGAATTCCGGCTCATCATTTTTCATCACACAATCTTCAGATTGGCGTACTGCACCATCAGCGTTTTTTCTCCGGCGGTACGGAAGTTGATCTTCACCTTCTGCTTCGCGCCGCTGCCCTGCACTTCGAGCACGGTGCCGGGGCCAAAGATGGCGTGCTGCACTCGCGTGCCGGGCCGGTACTCGCTTTTGGCCGCGCCAGTGGGGCGCGCCGATCCGGCGGGTTTGACGGTCGGCACCTTTGCCGCCGGGCTGCCCGGCTGAGGCCTCAGCGACGAGCCGAAGACCGGGCGTCCAGCCATCGCCGTAGCAGAGACCTTCGTCGGGCTTTCGGAGAGCTTGCGGCCTCCTTCGGTGACAACGATATCGGGGTCGATTTCGTTGATGAAGGTTGAGCGCAAGCACATTTGCGGCTGGCCGTACATGTAGCGGCTCTGCGCCCACGACAGGAACAGTTTGGTCTGCGCACGGGTGATCGCCACGTAGAACAACCGCCGCTCCTCCTCCATTTCGCCCGGTTCGTAGCTGTTGAGCGGAAAGAGTTTCTCCTCCATGCCGGTGACGAACACCACCGGAAATTCGAGACCTTTCGCCGCGTGCACCGTCATGAGCGAAACATAGTTGTCCGACTCCTGTGTTTCGTCGTAGTCCGAGGCGAGCGAGATGGTCGAGAGGAAGTCGCCGAGCGTGGCCGAATTGGGATTGTGGTCGGCGAAGTCGCGCGTCATCGAGAGCAGCTCCTGAAGGTTCTCGTGCCGCGCAAGCGCTTCGGGCGTGTTCTCCTCCTTCAAGAGCGAGAGCAGGCCGGTGGTCTCGTAGAGCATCGAGAGCACGTCGTAGGCCGTGCCCTCTTCGGCCTGCTTCCGCATCGCCTCGATGAGGTCGGCGAACTGCGTCAGCGCGTTGACGAGCCGCGCCTGGAATCCCCCCTCACCCGCGCGCTTCACCGCTTCATAGAGCGAAATGTTCCGTTCCTCGGCGAACTCCTTGAGCTTGTTGATGCTCACGTCGCCGATCTTGCGCAGCGGAAAGTTGATGACCCGCAGAAGCGACTCGCTGTCACGGTCGTTCAGCACGAGCCGCATGTAGGCCACGGCATCCTTGATCTCCTTGCGCTTGTAGAACGACACGCTGCCGAAAATCTTGTACGGAATGCGGTTCTGCCGCATCATGTCCTCGATCACGCGCGACTGGGCGTTGGTGCGATAGAAAACCGCGAACGACCGGTACTGCGCGCCCTTCGACAGCCGGATCGAGTTGATGTGCTCGGCGACCTTTTCGGCCTCGCGCTTTTCGTTGAACGCCTCGATCAGCGTGATCGGCTCGCCCATGCCGGCGTTCGCCACCAGCTCCTTCTTGATCTGGCGCGTGTTGCGGCTGATGACGCTGTTGGCCGCGTCGAGAATCGTCTTGGTGCTGCGATAGTTATCGACCAGCTTGAAGAGCTGCGCGTCGCCATAATCATCGTTGAAGTTGAGCATGTTCGAGATGTCCGCCCCGCGCCACGAGTAGATCGACTGCGCGTCGTCGCCAACGACGAAAATATTGCGATGCTTCTCGGCAATCATCTTCGCGACGAGGTACTGCACGCGGTTGGTGTCCTGGTACTCGTCGATGAGCAGGTACTTGAAATACTCCTGCAACTGCTCCAGCACGCGCGGCTGCTCGGTGAACAGCTCGATCGGCTTGATGAGCAGGTCGTCGAAATCGAGCGCGTTGTTCTCGCGCAGCTTCTGTACGTAGCGCTCATAGACCAGCGAAATCTTCTGCGACTGGTCGTCGATCGCCTTGCGATGGAACTCCGGCGGCAGAACGAAACTGTTCTTGGCCTTGCTGATGGCCGAGTGCACGAGGTTCACCGGCAGCGTTTCGGGCGACAGGTTCAGCTCCTTCATGCACTGCTTGATGAGGCTCTTGCTGTCGTCGGCGTCGAAGATCGAGAAGTTGCGGTCGTAGCCGATCAGGTGGATGTAGCTGCGAAGCAACCGCGCGAACACCGAGTGGAAGGTGCCGATCCAGAGGCTGGAGGCGCTGCCATATTCGAGGATGCCGTCGATACGCTGGCGCATCTCGCCTGCCGCCTTGTTGGTGAAGGTGAGGGCGAGAATGTTCTGGGGCGAAACCCCGACGTTGCGGATGAGGTGCGCGATGCGGTAGGTAATGACGCGAGTCTTGCCCGACCCCGCGCCAGCAAGCACCATCACGGGGCCTTCGGTAGCGAGCACGGCCTGTCGCTGAACATCATTGAGTCCTTGGAGAAAATCTGTCAAAGCTGCTGGAAATAAAAGGTTAGCGGCCCACTCTCCCGAAGGGGGATGGGAGGGCCGTTACAAAGCTCAGAAGAATTTCGCACATCCGGACTCGAATACCAACGCTGACATTAGAAAAAACCGTCCTCAAACCAGCTTTTCGGTCTTCGTCGCCATGATGACGTCATTCAGATGAATGCCTCCGATGGCGTGCGTCCACCACGAGACGGTCACTTTGCCCCATTCGGTCAGGAGCGCCGGGTGGTGCCCCTCGGATTCGGCGAGCTGGCCTACCCTGACGGTGAAGTCGAGCGCATCCTGGAAATCCTTGAACGTGAAAACCCTGACCAGTTTCGGAGTGCCGGAGTCATCGACAAGGTTCCACTCCGGAAGGTAGGAAAGTTGCCGCTGAAGCTCTTCCGGAGCCATCGGAGCTGCCGTCCCCTCGCAGGGCACGCAATGCCTGTTTTCGAGCTTTGTCATGATATGTTCTCCTGTCTTGTGTTCCGCAGATCAGGCCCAGCTCGCCCCGCTGGCGATGTCACCGGAATGCTGCTTTGCCTTTGCGTAATTTTCAACCGCGCCATCCATCACAGAGTTGCACACGGGTCATGTCCGGAAACTGTAAAACCTCTGCTCGCGCCCTATCTTTTGCTATTTCCTTGCTATATTAGGCATCCGAAATTTCCGGCCTCGACACTGGCCGCCTCCGCTCAACTGGTACAGGCATGTTTCCTCTGGTTTATGAAATCAATACGCGAGTCTGGCTGAAAGAGATTTCGGCGAGGCTTGGGCACCCTCTCACCCTTGAAGAGGTACCCGAGGAGGAGTTGCAGATTCTTCGCGACGGGGAGTTCACCCATGTCTGGCTCATGGGCGTGTGGAGACCGAGCCGCTACAGCGCGGCTATCGCGGCTTCGCATCGGGGGCTTCGCCCGGAGTTGCTCGATCATCTCAAGGATCTGCAACCCGAGGATATTGTCAGCTCCCCCTACTCCATTCCGGCTTACGAAGTCAGCAAGGCCATCGGCGGTCAGGAGGCGCTCGTGGCGTTCCGCAAACGCCTCACCGACATGGGCATCAGGCTGATCCTCGATTTCGTGCCGAACCACATGGCGCTCGACAACCGCTGGCTGCCCGAACATCCCGAGCTGTTCGTCACCATTTCGAGGCACGAGCAGTGCCACGATCCCTCCTCTTGCTTCGAATACACCAGAAGCAAATACCTCGCCCACGGCAAAGACCCGTACTTCCCGCCCTGGACCGACACCCTGCAGCTCAACTACGCCAATCCGGCCACGCACGAGATGATGATCCACAACCTGTCGCACATCAGCGACCTGTGCGATGGCGTGCGCTGCGATGTGGCCATGCTGATTCTGAAGGATGTGTTCAACACCACATGGGGCAACCTCACCGGAAAGATGACCGAGGAGTTCTGGCCAAAAGCGATCGAGACGATCCGAAAAAAGCACCCGAAGTTTCTCTTTCTTGCAGAATCGTACTGGAGCCGCGAGTGGGAATTGCAGCAGATGGGGTTCGATTTCACCTATGACAAACCGTTTTACGACTACCTCGGTGCCTCGCCGGTCAATGTGCCGAAGCTCAAGGGCCATCTGCTCGCCGACTGGGAGTATCAGCAGAAGCTGTGCCGGTTCATCGAGAACCACGACGAGGTTCGCGCCTCGGAGCGCTTCGGCCCGAACCACGCGGTCGCGGCGCTGGTGATGCTCACCTCGCCCGGCATGAACCTGATCCACCAGGGGCAGATGCTCGGCCTGAAAAAGAAAATTCCCGTGCAGCTCATCCGGCATTCGAAAGAGCCTTCACACAAGGCGCTTTTGCACCTGTACCTCAAACTGTTCGAATTCCGCCGTGAAGCGGTGATTCAGGAGGGCCATACCGAATGGCTCGAACTGAACGCGAATGGCCAGTCGCTCTGTTTCGGCTACTGCCGCACGATTCCTGGCGTTCACGCCTTCATTCTCGCCAACTTTTCGGCAACCGGCATCGACACACGCTTCAGCCATCCGGCGCTCGCAGGTCTGAAAGAATCGGCCATCACCGCCTTTTCGACCCGCTTTCCGGAGCATCCGCATGAACGCCAGCTCGAAGACGCGACCCTGAGCATCCGCCTCGCGCCCCACGAAGGAGTTCTGCTCATAGCCAAAAACAGCTGACGCAGTTCAACCGGCGTTTTTCACCACCACATTTTCGCACACGCATCCATGAACTACCATACCGCCACCATCGCCTGCCAGACAACGCAGCCAATCGACATTATCGACATCACCGCCGATGTGCGTTCGGCGCTCGAAGAGTCCGGCCTGCAACAGGGCACCGTCACGCTGCTCAGCCGCCACACCACGGCCTGTCTCAACATCAACGAGCGGGAGGAGCGGCTCATGCAGGACATGACCACCTGGCTGAAGCGCTTCATCCCGAAGGATGGCGACTGGCTGCACAACATCGAAACCATCGATGGCCGTGACAACGCCCATTCCCACCTGCTGGGACTTTTCATGAACAGCTCCGAAACGATTCCGTTCTCCGAAGGCCAGCTCATGCTCGGCGAATGGCAGTCGATCTTTTTCATTGAACTTGACGGTCCGCGCCCGAAACGCGAAGTGCTGGTGCATATTCAGGGAGAATAAAAGGGACGGAACCGCGGGGTCGGTCAGGATATGAAGAATTGGGCTGAAGCCCGGATTTTTTAGCAGATGCTTGACCCCGGACTAAAGTCCAGGGCAATTGTCACGGGCTTATTGACCAATTCCCCTCTTCTCATCGAGCCACTTTTCCATTCAGTCGGGTTTTAACCAGACGGACATTCGACCTCTTACATTTACACTATTGCCCCGGTTTTCAAACCGGGGTTAATTTCCCCCATCTCTCCACTCGGCTTCAGCCCAATATCTTGTGCAACCGATTATTTTGATCATGCGCAACATGGAACAGAATGTAGGGGCGAGCCCTTGCGGTCGCCCCAGAACCATATTGGCAGATCCCGGTTTGCCGACACGGTTGCGGATTCACCAATCCAATCAGGCAACCACGGAGATGGGCCACGGAAAAAATCTCTTTATTTCATTTCCACCAAATCCCGATTTCGATCTCGATTCAGAACAAGGAAATCCCCCCATCCCGGAACGGTAGGCTGATCCGGGAGGTTAGAAAAACAACGTACTTTCATCTGAACATCATCCCCGTAACCTATGGCAGACCTCGTCTCCGCTCCGGCTACGATTTCGCAGGCCTATCCACTGCTTTCGTCCATCCACTCTCCCGCCGACCTCAAGAAGCTGAGTCTTCACGAACTCGAACTGGTGGCTGCCGAGTGCCGGAAAAAGGTGATCGAGCTGGTGTCACAGAACGGGGGGCACTTCGGTTCGAGCCTCGGCGTCGTGGAGCTGACCGTGGCGTTGCACTACGTCTACCAGAGCCCGACCGACCGGATCATCTGGGACGTGGGTCATCAGGCCTACGTGCACAAGATTCTCACCGGCCGCCTGGCGCAGATGGACACCAACCGCCATTATCACGGACTGGCAGGATTCCCGAAGCGCAGCGAGAGCCCGCACGACGCCTTCGACACCGGCCACGCCTCGACCTCGATCTCGGCGGCGGCAGGACTGGCGGCAGCACGAGACCTTGCCGGGCGAAAGGAGAAGGTGGTGGCGATCATCGGCGACGGCAGCCTGACGGGCGGCATGGCCTTCGAGGCGATGAACCATCTCGGCGATACGAAGTCCGACGTACTGGTCATCCTCAACGATAACCAGATGGCGATCTCGCCAAGTACCGGCGGCCTGAAGAATTATCTGGTCAACCTCACCCTGAACAAAACCTACAACCGGCTGCGCAAGTTCGTATGGGACAGCATCTCCCTGCTGCACAACGAAATAGGCGAAACAGCCAAAACCGCCGTGCACCGGCTCGAGGACGGCATCAAGGCGGCCTTCACGCCCGGCGCGTATTTCGAGGCGCTCGGCTTCCGCTATTTCGGCCCCATCGACGGCCACAACATGGAGCAGCTCACCAAAGCGCTGCATGAAATGCGCCAGCTCCACCACCCCAAGCTGCTGCACATCATCACCACCAAAGGCAAGGGCTTCAAGCCCGCCGAGGACAACCAGCCAAAATGGCACGCCAGTGCCGGCGGCTTTGACATCGAGACAGGCAAGAACGTCAAGGCTCCCGGCAAACCGGCCAAGCCGAAGTATCAGGAGGTGTTCGGCGAAGCGCTGGTCGAGCTGGCGCTGAAAGACCCGACCATCACGGCGATCACGGCAGCCATGCCGAGTGGCACCTCGCTCGACCTGTTCCAGCAGGCTATTCCGTCGCGGTGCTTCGACGTAGGCATCGCCGAGCAGCACGCTGTCACCTTCGCAGCAGGACTCGCCTGCGGCGGCTTCAAACCGGTATTCGCCGTTTATTCCACCTTTCTGCAACGCGCCTACGACCAGCTCATCCACGACGTGGCGCTGCAAAACCTGCACGTGGTGTTCGCCATCGACCGCGCGGGCCTCGTCGGCGAGGATGGCCCGACCCACCACGGCGCATTCGACCTGTCATACCTCAATGCCGTGCCGAATCTGACGATCATGGCCCCCGGCGATGAACAGGAGCTGCGAAACATGCTCTACACGGCACTGTACGATATCAAAGGCCCGGTGGCGATCCGCTATCCGCGAGGCAGCGGCAGCGGCGCGACGCTGCACAAGGAGTTCACGCCGGTTCCGGTCGGCAGGGGGCGAATTCTGCGGAATGGCAAATCGGTGGCGCTGCTTGGCATCGGCACCATGAGCAACCGCGCGCTCGAAACCGCTGCGCTGCTTGAAGCGGCAGGCCTCGATCCGCTGGTGTGCGACATGCGCTTTCTCAAACCGCTCGACACCGAAATAATCGACATGGCGGCATCACGCTGCACGCACATCGTCACCATCGAGGAGAACAGCATCATCGGCGGCTTCGGCAGCAGCGTGGTCAACTATCTGCACCACGCCCATCCCGGAATCAAATGCATTTCGTTCGGCCTGCCGGATGACTTCGTCACCCACGGCAGCATGGATGAGCTGTACCGTGAAGTCGGCCTCGACGCCGGAAGTCTGTCGGGAAAGATTCTGGAGTTTTACAGGGATAAGCCGTAAGGCAGCATCGGAAGGGCAAACATCACGAGACGAAGTGACAGGTTGGCCAGAATTCCGGCCAGCACGTCGTCGGCCATGATGCCCCAGCCGCCGGGGAGGTGCTGGGCGCGATCGACAATGCCCGGCTTGAGCACGTCGAAGAGCCGGAAGAGGATGAACGCAAGCAACACGGCAAGCGGTGAAAATGGAATGGCAAACAGCGAAATCCATTGCCCGGCAACCTCGTCGATCACCGCCTGCGAAGGATCCTCACCGTACTCCTTTTCCATGACCCCGCCAGCCCACACGCCAAGCACAATCGAAAGCGCGATCAGCAAAGCGAGCAAAGGCAATTCACGAATTGCAGGGATATAAAGATAGAGCAGCGCGGCGGCCCCGCTGGCGAAGGTGCCCGGCGCAAACGGCACATACCCGATACCAAAGGCGCTCCCGAAGATTCTGCCGAGCCATTGCTGCATGGCTTCAGCGCCCTCCCGCAGAGTTCCGGAGGATGAGGCTCCTGTTGCTGATGAGGTAGGAAACCCCAGTCCAGACCGTGAACAGCGTAATGGCGAACATCACGTAACCAAGCCAGGGCGAATGGAGAACCACCTCCATGAAAGCCGCCATCTTCGGGCCGAAAAAGCTCTTCTCCTTCAGCAGGATGAAAAGCATGATGACATAAGCGAACAGGTTCTGCGCGAAGGTTTTGTACTTGGCCTCCTTGCTGGTCACCACAGGATGGTCGATGTGCTCCGCATAGACGCGCAGCCCCGTCACCACGATGTCACGGGCAGCCACGAGCAACACCATCCAGAGCGCCAGATAGCCTTCCCATACATAGAAAAGAAATGCCGTAGTGATGAGCAACTTGTCGGCCAGCGGATCAAGAAACGCTCCGAGCCGCGTCACCTCGCCGTACTTACGGGCGTGGTAGCCGTCGTAAATATCGGTAAGAGAAGCCGTTACGAAGACAATGACCCCCAACAGCTTGTACCACGCGCTATCCTGCATGAGCAGCAGCACGAAAACCGGCACGAGAATGATTCTCAGAATGGTAAGCTGGTTGGAAAAGGTCATGTCGATGATGAAATTGAAATCGGTGTGCCCGCCGTGGACGCTCGCAAGGGCGAAAGATACGTCATCCCGCACTTATTTTCAACGCTGCGGCATTGCACGAGTGCAACTTTTGTGCGTGCCGCCTCAGCGCATTTCGACCACGGTCACCCCCGCACCGCCCTCCTGCCAGTCGCCAAGGCGGAAGCTTTTGACGCGCGAGTGCTGCTTGAGAAACTCTGCCGTGCGCAGCCGCAACGCGCCGGAACCTTTGCCGTGAACAATGGTGCCGGAGGGCATCCGGTGCACTGCCAGCGCGTCGATGAAACGCCCGATTTCAGCAATCGCTTCGTCGCCGGTGAGGCCGCGCAGGTCGAGCCGCGTCGATTCGAGCGTTGACGATTTGACCGACCAGCTCTTGCCCGCCGCCGCGCCCGTCGTGGACTCTTTTTGCAGCTTTTTGGCTCCGGCGCGGGAAATCTTTTCCAGACCGCGCAACGCCGTGGTGAGCCGGAAGTTGCCGCATTGCACCACCGCCGAGTCGCCCTGGATCGACTCCACCTCGCCGGTGGTGTTGGTGTCGCCAATCCGAACCGTGTCGCCGGGGCGAATGCTCAGGTCGGCCTGCGGGGCAACCTCGCGCTCGACCTGCTCCTCCTTCGCCGCGGCCTCCTGCTTCATTCCGGCCAGCTTCGTCCGCGCCTTGTGCAGCGTCGCCTCGTCGCCGGGATGTTCCTTCACCTCGCGCACGAGATCGCGAATCTCCTTGCGCGCCTGTTCGAGCTGGCGGTCGAGGTCGCGATACCCCTTGCTCTTCAGCTCCTGCATTTTTTTGCGCAGCTCGGCCCGCTGCAAGGTCAAGGTCGAGCGGATCGATTCGGCTTCGAGCCGCTCGCGCCTCAGCTCCGTCTCAAGCTCGCGGTTGCGCGCTGCTGACTGCCGGAAGTCATCAATCATCTCTTCGAGACCCGTGTGGCCGGTCGTGAGGAAGCCTGTTGCGCGGTTGACGATCTCATCCGAAAAGCCCATGCGCCGCATCATCGCAAAGGCGAAGCTGTTGCCCGGAACGCCTTTGAGGAAACGGAAGGTTGGCGCGAGGCCGTGCCGGTCGAACTCCATCGCACCGTTGACGACGCCCTCGCGCCGGTGGGCGTAGAGCTTCAGCTCGCCGAGGTGGGTGGTCACGATGGTCTTGACGCCACGTTCGAGCAGCTCCTCGATCACCGCGCGGGCAATGGCGCTCCCCTCCTCGACGTCGGTGCCGGAGCAAAGCTCGTCAATCAGCACGAGGCTGTCGGGTTGGGCGTGGTCAAGGATGTCGCGGATCGCCGAGAGATGCGAGCTGAAGGTCGAGAGGTCGTTTTCGATCGACTGCTCGTCGCCAATTTCGATGAAGATGCCGTTGAAGAGCGGGAACTCTGAACTCTCGCTGCACGGCGCGAGATAGCCGTGGCGCAACATGCAGACCAGCAGCCCGGCGGTCTTCATCGCCACCGACTTGCCGCCCGCGTTTGGTCCCGAAATCACCAGCGCCTGCTCGTTTTCGTCGAGTTCCATGTCGAGCGGAAAGACCTTCTCCTTCGAGAAGCCGTGCGAAATGAAAAGCCACGGATGGTACCCCTTGACGATCTTCAGCCGCCGCCCCGCCGAGATTTCTGGCAGCATCGAGCCGGTCTCGACGGCGAGCCGCGCCCGCGCGTAGAGCGAGTCGAACGCCGCCATGATCCGCTCGTTATGGCGCACGTTTTCAAGCTCCTGCCGCACGCCGTCGGAGAGCGCCTTCAGGATGCGCTCGATCTCGCGCCGCTCGGCGATTTCAAGCTCCTGAATCCGGTTGCTGATTTCGAGCGTCTCCGCCGGTTCGACGAACACCGTCTGGCCGGTCTGCGAGTAGTCCTGGATGTAGCCGTGCAGGCGGTGCTTGTTCTCGACCCGGAGCGGCAGCACCTGCCGTCCGTTTTTCAGCGCCACGGTATCCTCCATCAGCCACCCCTCGTTCTGGCAACGCCGCAGGATGCGCTCCATCTTGCGCCGCAGTCCGTCGCGCGCCTCGCCGAGGTTTTTGCGGATTTCGTACAGCGCGTCACTCGCCGTATCGCGCACCACAGCCCGCTCGTCGATGGCCTGTGAAATCGAATACTGGATGCTCTTTTCGAGCCAGAGCCGGATGGTGAATTCGTTCAGTTCCGGAAAGCGTTCGCGGCTCGCAAACATGAACTTGCGCAACTGCGCGGAGCTTTGCAGCAGGTAGAAAATATCGAGCAGCTCGGCGGCATCGAGCCAGCTGTCGAGCACTTCGAGCTTGCCGAGCAGGTCGCGCGTGTCGGGCAAGCGCGAAAACGGCAGCGGCTCGCCTTCGAGCAGGAAGTTCTTCAGCTCAAGCACCCGCACCAGCTCCCGCTCGCACTCATCGGGAAGCCCCATCTCCATGACGAGATCGCTCCCCATTTCCGAGATGCAGAACCCCGCTGCATGACGAGCCACCTTGTCAAACTCAAGCTTTCTGAGCAGGGAGACTGATTCTGTCGCTGTCGTTTCGTCCATATTCACCATAACACTGTTTCACTTCGTTCACGCTTCTGGCCGCCAAGATAAAAGATAATCCCGAAAAAGCTGAGGGCGAGGGATTTTGTTGGGGGTGGGGGGAACACTTGGCGATCTGAAAAAATATCTGCGGTCTATTGTGCTCAGTTCTGTGGAAGTGCATGGGCTTTTTCTGCTGAAACACTATATTTATGGTAAGAAACTCTTGCTGGAATAGACCAGTATCTCAATCGAATTGCGGTAAACGCGGTCGTTGCTACAGCGCTCGGCCAAACACGGCAGTTTCAAAGTAAAAAAAGTTTTGCAAGGGAATCGTATACTAAAATAGGCAGAAGCCATCCAATGAAAAAATTTATATCGGGAGTTATCTCTGGATCCATTGGCTCTTTGCTAATTTATGTCTTAATAACTTTTTTTGTTGAGCCACTGAGGTTTAATTTATCTTATGGCTTTACCCCCGTATCAGGAAAATATTTATCATCGTATCCAGATCATCCAAACTGGAAGTCGGAGCCCATAACTGTGAATCAATTTGGATTTAAAATTTATGGCGACTTTTTTTCTCCAGAAGATAAAGAGCATTACGATTTCACAGGCAATGTTACATCATCAAGGTTAATCACGTATCAATTCAGTCCAAAAAATAAGCGGCTAAATGATTACGGAGCTGGCTTAATAAAGCTAAACAAGAACGGCGGCACAGGAGAAGGCTATGTTCTTTTTTTATCCGAAAAAAGTGAACGACCTAAACCTATACGAATAATTATCAAAAAAATTGATAACAAATAAACGACACTGCCTTGCGATAATCCGTGGAGAATAAAAATCGTGTACGAATCAATAACCACGATTTTTTAAAAGCAAAATTGAAAGGCTGAAAACGAAAAATGAGGTTTTCAACATCCGGCTGCGGAGTTTCAACGATCAGATTATTTTTTTCTCGTCCATCTTCGCATAAACAAAGCCACATCAGTTTTTTCAAGTTCACTTCTCGCAACGCCGTAAACCATTTCGACGAGATCGTTTTCCGGCGCATCGAAATCGTATCCGTTCAACACGAGAAAAACGATGGCTGAAACTGCGCCGACCCGTTTGTTTCCGTCGAGAAACGGGTGATTCCGCACCAAGTGAAAAAGGTATGCCGCAGCCATTTCATAAACGTCGGTGTGCAGAAACTCTCCTTTGAATGTCGCCGTCGGCATGGCAATCGCCGAGGTCAGCAGGCCCATATCCCGGACGCCGAGCGTTCCGCCGTAACGGGTGATCTGATCGCGATGGATGTGCAGAACCTCGTGAAGCTCCAGAAATCTCATCGCTTATTCGGCAAGTTTTTTCAACGCCCTGGCATAACGGGTGTTCACCTTCTCAAGCGCCGCGCCGAACGCCTCGCTGTCTTCGGCCTTTTTCAGCGGCGTGAGAATGAGCGCCTGGCCATCCGTCGTGATTTCAAACGGAGTGTCGGCATCGGCGCCGATCAGTTCGAGGATCGGTTTCTCGATAACCATCGCCATGCTGTTCCCGTGTTTCGTCAGTTGCTTTACCATGATTTAAACCTATAAGGTTATAATGATGTCAATACAAAGTTATAACACCACCGCGTCACCGCCAAGTTCCCGAAGCGAGCATCCGAATACAGCCGCGCCTCCACCTCCCTCCCTGCCGCTGATTTTACGTTTTGTTTCTTTTGTTTTATCTATCTTCTCAACTCACCGGGACAATTCCCCAAGCATGAACATCGCATAAGAGACTACGAACATGAGACTTGCCGTCAATATTGACCATATCGCCACGCTGCGTAACGCCCGGAACGAAGGGCATCCCGATCCCGTCGAAGCCGCCCTGCTTGCCGAAAAACACGGCGCCGCGGGCATCGTCTGCCACCTGCGCGAAGATCGCCGCCACATCAAGGACAACGACCTTGAGCGGCTGCGGAAGGAGATCACCACCAAGCTCGACCTCGAAATGGCCATGACACCAGAGATGCAGGCCATCGCCCTTTCGGTCAAACCCGACCTCGTCACGCTCGTGCCCGAAAAGCGCGAGGAGCTGACCACCGAGGGCGGATTTGCCATCCAGAAGCACTTCATTCGCCTCACCGAATTCGTCAAGCCGTTGCGCGACAAGGAGATCGGCGTCAGCATCTTCATCGAGCCGGAGGCGGAAGCCATCATGCTTGCCTCCGAAGCCGGAGCAAACATCGTCGAGTTTCACACCGGCACCTACTCGCTCCTCGCCAGCGACGAAGAACGGGCGGAAGAGCTGGAACGCATCCGCAAGTCGGCGCGCATCGCCCGCGAAATGGGGCTGACCGTGGTTGCCGGGCACGGCCTGAGCGTACTGAACATCGCTCCGTTCAAGGAGCTGCACGACATCGAGGAGGCCAGCATCGGCCACGCCATCATCTCCCGCGCCGTGCTCATCGGGCTTCCGGCAGCCATACAGGAAATTCTCGACCTCATCCGCCGATAACATACATGGAACCGAAACATCCCGAAATCACCATCGTCCTCGCCACCGGCAACAAGGACAAGGTTCGCGAGCTGAAGCCTGTGCTCGAAGGCCTCGCCTCCAGCATCAGCGTCCGCTCGCTCTACGATCTCGGACTTGACATCGACGTCGAGGAGACCGAGCCGACCCTCGAAGGCAACGCGCGGCTCAAGGCCGATGCGATTTTCGAGCTGGTCGCGCCGCGCCTCGACTGGTTCATCGCGCTGGCCGACGACACCGGCCTCGAAGTTGACGCGCTCGGCGGTGCCCCCGGCGTCTACTCCGCCCGTTACGCGCCCGTGCCGGAAGGCGTCGCCCGAACCTACGAAGACAACGTCCGCCACCTGCTTTCGGAGATGCAAGGCAAGAGCAAGCGCACCGCCCGCTTCCGGACAGTCATCGCCATGAAGGGCCGCCTGCCCGCGGCGAATGGTTCCGCGATGGAGATTGAGGAAACCACGGACGGGCACATCGACGGCCTCATCACCACGGAGCCGCAGGGCAACGGCGGTTTCGGCTACGATCCGGTCTTCGCGCCGGAAGGAATGGATCGAACTTTCGCCCAGCTCGGCATCGACGAAAAAAACGCCATCAGCCACCGGGGACGCGCCGTCATGGCGGCAACAAAACGCATCGGCGAGGCCCTTTCACAGTGCGGAATAAAGTAACCGAAGTCACAACCCTCCAATGAACCTCTTCCAGGCCATCATCCTCGGCATCGTTCAGGGTCTCACCGAATTTCTGCCAATCAGCAGCTCGGCGCATCTGCGCATCGTACCGGCCCTCATGGGATGGGGCGATCCGGGCGCGGCCTTCACGGCAATCATCCAGATCGGTACGCTCGCAGCGGTGATGATCTACTTTGCGAAGGACATCGTCTCGATCAGCGGTGCAGTCATCTCCGGCATCCTCAAGGGCAAGCCGCTCGCAACGGACGAGGCGCGGACGGGCTGGATGATCGCCGTCGGCACGATACCGATCGTCGTGTTCGGACTCACCTTCAAGCACGAAATAGAAACCGTTCTGCGCTCGCTCTACATCGTCTCCGCCTCGATGATCGGACTGGCACTTGTGCTCATCGTAGCCGAGAAGCACACCGCAAATCGCGCCCGCGACGGGCGCAGAGGCAAATCGATCAATGAGCTCAGCTGGAGGGACGCCATCATCATCGGACTGGCCCAGGCGATGGCGCTCATTCCCGGATCGTCGCGCTCCGGCGTCACCATCACCGGCGGACTTTTCCGCAACCTCGACCGCGAAACCGCCGCCCGTTTCTCGTTCCTGCTCTCGCTGCCCTCGGTGTTCGCCGCCGGAATGCTCGAACTCTACGACATCCGCCATGACCTGCTGACCTCGACGGGCAACATCATCAACCTCGTGGCCGCCACCATCGCCGCCTTCATCTTCGGCTACCTCTCCATCGCCTTTCTGCTCAACTACCTCAAGCGCCACACCACCGGTATCTTCATCGCCTACCGCCTGATCCTCGGCATCGCCCTCATCCTCATGCTTTCGACAGGAAAATTGCTGCCGTGAGCGGTCGGTTGCGATCAAGATTTGGATTGGGAATGTAAGGGCAACCATCACGATTGCCCTTCTGGAAATACAGCGGTGCATCGAAAAAATCCGGGCAGGCGCAAGATCGCCCCCTCCAACTGATCGCCCTCCCCCTTCTTCTCCAACATCGCTATCGAAATCGTCCTCTATTCCTCCTGAATGCACCATCCGGTCACCGTGCAACTTTCAACCGCAAAAAATTATTGTCAATTCTGTACAAGAGAGAAGGAAATTTTATTATATAGTCAGATTGAAGAAAAACACTAAACAAAACTTTGGCCATGCCATACAGCTCGTCAGGTGTAGGGCATAATGGCTTTGATAAAGCAGATTTACACATACACACCAAATGTTCGGACGGTCTGTTCACGCCAGAAGAGATCGTGCGCAAGGCGATTCATGCCGGGCTGAAAGCCATCAGCATCACCGATCATGATACCGTCACGGGTATAGACCAAGCAAAGCCATTAGCACTCGAATTGGGTCTGGAGCTTATCCCCGGTGTAGAGATGAGCTCGGCCTACAAAGGGTATGACATCCATATCCTCGGTTATTTTTTTGACTATCAGCAATCGGAGCTGAAAGGGTATCTGGACCACTGCCGCCTTCTCCGCACGGAACGGGCTGAACGCATGGTACAGAAACTGGCGAAGATGGGCGTCAAGATCGAGATCGAGCAGATCATCATGAAGGCCCAGAACGGCAGCGTGGGGCGTCCGCACATCGCGGCGGTGCTTCAGGATGGAGGCTTTGTCAAAAGTTTCAGCGAAGCTTTCAGCAAGTACCTCGGCTCGCACAGCCCGGCTTACGTCAAAAGCATCGAAACGCATCCGGAAGAGGTCATCCGCCTCATCAACGAAGCGGGCGGCCTGTCGTTCCTCGCCCATCCGGCGCAGAACGTGCCCGATGAAATCCTCCGGCAGCTCATCTCTTTCGGACTGGATGGCCTCGAAATCATCCATCCTTCGCATGACACGTACCGCCAGAACTACTATCGCGAAATCGCCAACGAGTACTTCCTGCTCTTTTCGGGCGGCTCGGATTACCACGGCCTGAAGGATCACGAAGACAACTTCGGACAGGTCTGGATACCCTACGAATGGGTAACCAAAATGAAAAGCCGGCTTGCCCCGGCAGCCAAAGAGTGAGATTTTTCCGCCCTTTGGCTGAAGTTTCGGTCAGGTTTTCATATACTTGCACCGGAACGCCGTGCTCTGCGTTTTTTGATGAATTGAACCAGTAATTATGGCAGCGACGCTCATTGGCAACTACGTGGAAAGCAAGATGCTCCGCTTCAAGGAGCTTGTGCTGACCATGCAGGAATTTTTCTATTTCGCGCTCCGGTCCTTCGCCACCCTGCCCAAGGCGAAGCGCTACTGGCGGGACGTGCTCGACCAGGCGCTGATTTGCGGCGTCGAGTCGATTCCGATCGTGCTGGTCAGCTCGATCTCCATCGGGGCGCTGATGTCGATGGAGGTTGGCAACCTGCTCGAAGAGTTTGGGGCGAAAACGATGCTTGGCCGCTCCACCTCAAACGCGGTGCTGCGCGAGCTCGGTCCCCTGCTGATGGGCCTGATGCTTTCGGCCCGCTATGGATCGCGCAACGGCGCGGAACTTGGCGCAATGCAGATTTCCGAGCAGATCGACGCCCTGCGCGCCTTTGGCACCGACCCTATCGCCAAACTCGTCATGCCGAGGCTGTTGGCTGCGCTCATCATGTTCGTACCACTCATCGCCCTCTCCGACTTCGCCGGATTGCAGACCGGTGCCCTCGTCGCCCAGTTCTACCACAAGCTCGACCCCGGTATCTTCTGGAACTCGATCTACCCGAGGCTACTACCCAAAGATTTCGTGGTCAGCTTCCTGAAGGCTCCGGTGTTCGCCATCATCATCACGCTGGTCAGCAGTTTCAACGGCTTCTCGGCGCGGGGCGGCACGGCGGGCGTGGGCCGATCGACCATCAAGGGCATTGTGGCATCGTCGGGTCTGGTGCTGGTAGCCAACTTCTACGTCTCGAAACTCGTGCTCGACATCATGCACTGATATGATTGAACTCCGGAACGTCACACTCAGATACGGCGAAAAGGTGATTCTCGACAAGATTTCGCTGACCGTGCAGGACAACACCATCAAGGCGATACTCGGCCCTAGCGGCGTCGGCAAGAGCACGATCATCAAGCTCATGCTCGGCCTCATCAAGCCCAACAGCGGGCAGGTATTCGTCGATGGGGTGGACATCACGCCACTCAAGGAGGCCGACCTTTACCCGATACGGCGCAAAATGGGCATCGTTTTTCAGGGCAACGCACTCTTCGACTCGATGACCATCAGCCAGAACATGAGCTTCTTTCTGCGCGAGAACCTCCGCCTGCCCGATGAGGAGATAAACCGGCGTGTGGTCGAGCAGATCCGCTTCGCCGGACTCGAAGGCTACGAGGATCAACTCCCTGAAAGCCTCAGCGGCGGCATGAAAAAGCGCGTGGCGATTGGCCGGGCGCTGATCTTCAATCCGAAGATGATCCTCTTCGACGAACCAACCGCCGGACTCGATCCGGTCAGCTCGCGAAAAATTCTGAACCTGATCGCCTCGCTCAAAAAAAGCAATGACCTCGGTGCGGTGTTCGTGACCCACATCATCGACGACGTCTTTGCCATCGCGGACGAAGTCGCCGTACTGTACCAGAGCAAAATCATCTTTGACGGCCCGACCGCACAGCTGCACGATTCGCAGCATCCATTCATCAAGTCGATCCTGTCGGATAAAATCCTCGAACTTTAATTTTTTTCAAGACCCCTGCGATAGCATGAGAAATCTGAAAGAACTGAAATGGAGCGACCTGAAAACCGGCATCTTCTTTTTGCTTGGGCTCGGGTTTGCGGCCTATCTCGGCCTGGTGATTGGCAAAAACACCAGCGTCTTCACCGGCGTAACCACCATCAAGGTCATGACCAGCAACGTCAACGGCCTGGCCGAGAACAACTACGTTGCGGTCGCGGGTAAAAAAATCGGCACTGTCTCGCGACTCGACTTCAGCACTCAGAACGACTCGCTGTTCGTGGTAGCTGAACTGAAGTTGCAGAACGAGTATGCAAACCTCGTCACCAAAGACTCGAAGGCTTCAATCCGCTCCCTCGGCGTGCTTGGTGACAAGTATATCGACATCAAGGCTGGCACCGGTAAACCAGTCAAGGAGGGTGATTTCATCCAGCTCATGCCGGAGGATGGCCTGTCCGCCATTACGGCGAACGCCAAACAGACCATCGAAAAGCTCAACACACTGCTCGACAACCTCAACCACGGTGAAGGACCTGCCGGACGGCTTATTTCGGACAAGCAGATGGGCGAAGACCTGCAGAAAACCGTGACGAACCTGCGCAAAAGTTCAGACGAGCTGACCAGAGTCAGCGCGGAACTTCACAACGGCAACGGGCTGCTGCCGAAGCTGATCAACGACAAGTCGCTGGCCGACAACACCGAGCAGACCATTGTGAACCTGAAAAACGCCGCCGCCGAAACCGAGACACTGATGAAGCAGCTCAACGAAGGTAAGGGCACGCTCGGCAAGCTCAACAGCGATCCGGCGCTTTACAACAACCTGAGCAAGACGCTGATTTCGCTCGACACCCTGCTTATCGATCTGAAGAAGAGGCCAAACCGGTACGTGCGCTTCACGCTCTTCTGACCGCATCCCGAACGCTTATGCGCCTGCTCCGGAAACTCACCGCCACCCTCGCTTGTGCGGTCATTCTGCTGATGGCCGCCGCATTTCCGGCAAACGCAGGTGCGACGGATTTCAGAAAGCTCGATACGCTCCTGAACGGTGCGGTGCACGATAGCGTCTTCCCCGGTGCGAGCCTTGCGGTGATCTACCGGGGCAAGATGGTATATCACAAAGCGTTCGGGCGGCTCACCTATGACCCGCAAAGCGCTCCGGCGGACACCACGACGATCTACGACGCTGCTTCGCTCACCAAGGCGGTTGTCACCACCAGCATCGCCATGCAGCTCGTCGAGCGCGACTCGCTTGACCTGCACGCCCCTGTCAGCCGTTACCGGCCCGGATTCGCCTGCAACGGCAAGGAGCATATCACCATCGAGCAGCTCATGCGCCACACCTCCGGCCTGCGGGCGCACACCTACTTCGCCGAAACGTGCGCCACCCGCGACGAGGTGCTGCAAGCCATCGACCGCGACGCTCTCGTATCCTCACCGGGCGCGAAAACCGAGTACAGCGATTTGAACTTTATTCTGCTCGGCAGCATCGTCGAACAGATAACGGGCAAAAGCCTCGCGGCCAACTTCCACACCCGCTTCGCCGCGCCGCTCGCCATGAATTCGACCATGTTCACGCCACCACTGTCACTTGCCGCTCGCATCGCGCCAACAGGCGAGGATGGCGTCTGGAGGCTTCCCCGCCCGCGCCCGCTCGTCAACGACCAGAACGCCGCGCTGCTTGGGGGCATCTCAGGCCACGCGGGGCTCTTCACCACGACGGGTGATCTGACGAAAATGGTGAAAATGCTGATGAACGGCGGCGAATACAACGGCCACCGCTACATCCAGGCAAAAACGGTCAGGATGTTTCTCAGGAAAACCGACGCCCCGCGAGCGCTCGGCTGGGACATCATCACCCCCGGAAAATCATCCGCAGGCCACGACTTCTCTTCCAACTCCTGGGGCCACCTCGGCTTCACCGGCACAAGCATCTGGGTCGATCCGGAAAAAGATTTAGCGGTGATTTTATTGAGCAACAGAGTCTGGCCCACTCCGGAAAACATCAAAATCCGCAAGTTCCGGCCATTGCTGCACGACACGGTGGTGGAGTGTGTTGAGGAAAAATGAGAAATTCTGCTTTTGAGATTTTTCCTTTCGATTTTGACCCCAATTTCTGTTCTAAGCAAAAATCCCGTCCATCGGCACAATCGGTAGCGGTCTTTGCCTCAGCGACTCTTTAGCTGCAATTGCATTAGCGGCTTGCCTGCCAGTGAAGACGGCGGCTTCCATGAGGAAAACAGGGGCGTTGGTGCGAACCCAGTCGCCAGCGAGGAATAAATTGGGATACGGCGTTTCGACGCCGGGGCGTTTGGCGTTGTCACCAGGTGCCCAGCGGGTGAAGTTGGATTGCATCATGAAAATTTCGTGCCGGATCGTGGCGTTTTTCGATTCCGGGAACATGGCGTGCAGCTCTTGCAGCATCGCGGCGCGGATCTCCGACTCTGGGCGCACGTCTTCCGGCGCGACGGCGTAGGCGTGCAATTCGGCCACACAGCCGCCGGTGCGCTTGGCCCAGTCGATGAAGGGCTGCTGAAAGCTCGAATAAAAGGTGATCGAGTCGGTGTAGGTGTAGCCCGAGACGGTGTAGAACGGAAAGTCGGCGGATGGCAACGGGCGGTCGAGCCAGACGCGCCAGACGACGTAGGGATCGGCCTCACCGAGCGCGGCCACCTGACCGGCGAAGCCACTGTTGCCAGGCCGGGTCGAGGCGATCAGCTCGCGGGTGCCGCGCACGTCCGAAGCCACCACGCAGTAGTCGCACGGCAGCTCCTCAGCGGTGACAACCACCGGCGACGAGCTTGACGACGCCTGCCCGATGACGAGCATCTCCCCCGCTTCCCGCACATCGAGCCGGGCCAGCGGCGCTTTCGGCGGGCCACTCACCGGAAGCCCTTCAGCGTTGAAGCGGCCATCGTGGCAGGGGCAATGAAAGCCTCCCGTTGACGCTTCGGGAGCCACCGGGCAACCCATGTGAGTGCAGCGCCCGTCGAGGGCCACCCACGACGCACCCCGCCGCGCCACCAGCACGGGAATCCCCGCGTCGGACATGTGTTGCAGCCATCCGGTCACCGGCACCTCGCGCTTCGGAATCGACGCCACCTCGCCATTCGCAGCTCCCGCGCCGTCGAGCCGTACCGCCGTAACGCGCCCGTCCTGCATCACGAGGTTCTGTGCCTTGCGCCCTTTCAGCACCCGCACGCCCATCGACGTCATCTTGCGCTCCAGCGGCTCGATGAGGGCGCTCATGCAGTCCTTCGTGGTAATCCGGAAAGCCAGCCCCTCCGGACTGCCCATGAAGTAGAAATGGAAGTAACGCATCGCCTCGGCGGCTGAGAGCACCTCCATGCGGTTCATCGTGGCGTCCGAGAAGGGATGCAGCACGGTGTCGATGAACGCCGGAAGCACCTCGCCACGCTGACAGTAGGTCATGAAATCGATGCTGTCCCAGTCGTGGAAGGTGCGGTCGTACTGATAGCGAAACATGCTGATGACCGGCCACAGTCCGGGGTAGTCCTTCAGGAACGACGCGATATCGAGCCGTTTCGACTGCTGCACCACCGAGAGGATGTTGAACGGAAACCACTTCGGCGTCTGGCCAAACACCTCGACCTGCCGGTCGCTGAAGATGACCGGATAACCGGGCGAGGCGGTGAACATGTCGCTGCCGATGCCCGCTGAGGCGAACATTTCGTTCAGGTTGTAGTACTGGTCGAAAAAGCCGTGAAAGCCATGCTCCACCGGGAACTGCTCGCCGAGCGCCTCGATGGGCCAGCCAGTCAGCTTGCCGCCCAGCGACGGCGACGCCTCGACCAGCGTCACCTCGAAGTTCCGACGCGCCAGTTCCAGTGCCGAACTGATGCCCGCCAGCCCGCCGCCAATCACCACCGCTTTTTTCGGCGTCGTCAGCTTTTCTGCCAGCTCGTCATTGTTCTTGCCGGAAGTGTCGAAGACCTCCTTGCGCGGTTGGTAATAGCCGACAAGACCGGCGGTTGCGGCACCGAGAGCGCCCGCCCCGATACCGGCGCGTTTGAGGAAATGCTGGAAAAACTCGCGTCGCTGCATGAGGGAAGAGGTGGCGGTTCGAAAGGTTGCGGAACAACTACGTGAAGTTGACTCGTATATTTAAGCATTATTGGATGGTATCGCAACCGGGAAGCAATCGACGATGTCTGAAACGCTCAATGATTTAAAAGAAGTGATCCGCCGGAAAGCCCTCGGCCTCGGCTTCTGCACTGCCGGATTCGCTGACGCAAAGCCGCTTTCCGAAGCGCTGGAGGAGTACCGCGCGATGATCGACGAGGGGCGTCACGGCGAAATGGGCTACCTCGAAACCGGCCTCGAAGCTCGCGCCAATCCGGAGCTGCTTCTGCCGGGCGTCAAGAGCGTCCTTTCCGTCGCCCTGCCTTGGCCCGCGCCCGCGAAGCCCGGCGCGATCTCCGGCTACGCCGTCATTCCGGACTACCACCGCGTCGTTGGCGAACTGCTGGCCGAGCTGCTCGACTTCATCCGCTCGATCTGCGACCAGCCGGTCAACGGACGAGTCTGCGTGGACAGCTTGCCCGTGCTCGAAACAGGCTGGGCCGAAGCCGCCGGAATCGGACGCTCCGGTAAAAACTCGCTGCTTATCGTGCCCGGCCACGGCTCGCGAGTTTTCCTCGGTGAGCTGCTGCTCGACCTCGAACTCGAACCCGACACGCCACTCGACTGGGCCCCCTGCGAAGGCTGCACCGCCTGCCTTGACGCCTGCCCCACCGGAGCGCTCAGCGTCCCCGGCAAGCTCGACGCCACCCGCTGCATCTCATATCTGACGATAGAGCTGAAACGCGACTTCACCAACGAGGAAGCCGCCATGGCTGACAGCTGGCTCTACGGCTGCGACCACTGCCTCGACGCCTGCCCGCACAACGCAAACATCGAAGCAACAGGCTATCCCGGCTTTGAGCAAAAAAAAGAACTCGTCAACCTGACACCAGCAAAAGCCCTCGAACTCACCAATTCGCAATTCCGAAAACTCTTCGCCGGAACCCCCGCCCTGCGCCTCGGCCTCCGTCGCCTGAAACGCAACGCACGGGCAGCGGTTGCAAACAAGAGCCAATCAAAAAGCTGAACGATAAACATTCCAAAGGGTTTCAACCCTTCGGACATCCAGAACTCTTACATTCATATTGCCCCGGCTTTCAAGCCGGGGTCAGCCATCAGATAAAAAATTCAAGGCTTCAGCCCAATATCTTCCACTGATTATGGAAACCTCCACCATCCTCTGGCTCGCCTCTGCGCTTCTGCTCATCGCCGGATTCGCAGGGCTTCTGCTACCCGCCCTGCCCGGCGTGCTGCTCATCTTCGCGGGCCTCGTCTTCGCCGCCTGGGCGGAAGGCTTCGTCTATGTCGGCTGGGGAACGCTCACCATCCTCGGCGTGCTCACCGCGGCGGCCTACCTCATCGACTTTCTCGGCGGGCTGCTCGGCGCAAAACGCTTCGGCGCAGGCAAATACGGCATCATCGGCGCAGCAATCGGCACGATCATTGGGCTCATGTTCGGACTGCCAGGCATCATCATCGGCCCCTTTGCCGGAGCCGTCGGTGGTGAACTCTACGCCCAGAAAGACCTCCGCACCGCCAGCACCGCCGGATTCGGAGTCTGGATCGGTATGGCTATCGGCATAGCTGCCCGGATCGCCGTGGCATTTGTTATGGTTGGGGTGTTTGTCGTAGTGCGGTTTTTGTGAGAAATACAATCCCGGAATAGCAGTAAAAACAAAAAGGCAGCAGGAACAACGCTCATCGCTTTGTTCCTGCTGCCCTTGCAGTTCTATGTCTTTTTCTGCTACCTCAGTGCTTGAAGTGCCGCATCCCGGTGAAGACCATCGCGAGATTGTTGGCGTCGGCAGCTTCGATGACTTCGTTGTCGCGGATCGAACCACCCGGCTGGATGACGGCGGTTACCCCAGCTTCAGCGGCAGCCAGCAGGCCGTCGGCAAACGGGAAGTATGCATCGGAAGCCACCACGGAGCCCTTCAGGTCGAGGCCCACTTCCGAGGCTTTCCAGCGGGCGATTTTCGAGGAATCGACGCGCGACATCTGGCCTGCGCCGACGCCGAAGGTCTGGCGATTCTTGACGTAGAGAATCGTGTTGGACTTGATGTGGCGCGCGATCTTCCAGGCGAACATCAGGTCGGCCAGCTCCTCGGCAGTCGGCTGGCGCTTCGTGACCACCTTCAGCTCTTCAGGGGCGACCATCTTGCTGTCGCGCTCCTGCACGAGCATGCCGAACGGCGTGGACTTGAACTCCCAGCCGGCTTTCGGCAGCGGCTGCTTCTGGAGCACGAGGCGGCGGTCCTTCTTCTTCATGAGCATCTCGAGCACGCCATCTTCGAAAGCCGGAGCGATGAGAATCTCGGTGAAGATCTCGTTGACCGCATTGGCCGTCTCCATGTCGAGCGGACGATTGAAGGCGATGATGCCGCCGTACGGCGCCTGCGTGTCGGTCGAGAAGGCTTTGCGGTAGGCCTCGCAGAGCGTCGGCGCCTGCGCGACGCCGCACGGATTGGTGTGCTTGACGATCACCACCGACGGCTCCTCGCCGCGGAACTCCTCGATGATACCAGTCGCAGCGGCGATGTCGAGCATATTGTTATACGACAACTCTTTACCGTGCAGCTTCTCGAAAATCGCGCTGAACGAACGCACGCCGTTGCCATCGTCCATTTTGTAGAGTCCGGCGCTCTGGTGCGGGTTCTCGCCGTAGCGCATGCCCAGCTCCTTTTCGAGCTTGACGGTCATCGTGTCGCCCGCGCCCTCGACTCCAGCGGCTTTGGCCATGTAGGCCGCAATGGCCGTATCGTAGCGCGAGGTCAGCGCGTACACTTTGGCCGCGAGCTTCAGACGGGTGGCCCTCGTAGTCGCGCCGCCGTTCGAGCGCATTTCGTCAAGCACGGTGGCGTAGTCGGCGGCATCGGTGATCACCGTGACCGACTCGTTGTTCTTGGCCGCGCTGCGCAGCATCGACGGGCCGCCGATATCGATATTTTCGATAGCCTCCTCGAAAGTCACATCCGCTTTGGCGATAGTTGCCTCGAAGGGATAGAGGTTCACCGCCACGAGATCGATGAACTGGATACCGTTCTCGCGGGCCGCCTTCTGGTGCTCGGCGTTGTCGCGCACGGCAAGCAGACCACCGTGGATTTTCGGATGAAGCGTCTTGACCCTGCCGTCCATGATCTCCGGAAAACCGGTAATGGTCGAAATGGATTGCGCGCCGATACCAGCATCCTGAAGCGATTTCAGCGTGCCGCCGGTGGAGAAGATTTCGACATCCATCGAGGCCAGTTCGCGGCAGAAATCGACGATGCCGGTTTTGTCGGAAACGGACACGAGCGCCCGTTTGATGACAGGATCAAGCATGAGCAGAGAGTTGTGTTGTGTTCGGAAAGCAAAAATAGACCGGGAATTTACAAAAATCCGCGATTATACCGACCGGAGAACTGCGACTCCGCGCAAGCACACTCCCAACCGAACCGTTCGCGGGAAACCTTTCAGCTTGAAAAAAGCAACGTTCGGGTGCATATTAGAGGGAATTCACGAAATCCTTTGTACGCGATCTGCATGATTGACAAGAAAAAACGGTTGGCGGTATTCTGCTCGGGAACGGGCTCGAACTTCAAGGCGCTGTTCCACGCGATCATCGAACGCGAGCTGCCCGCGGAAATCGTGCTTTGCCTGTCGAATCGCTCGCAGTGCGGCGCGGTCGATTTCGCAAAAGAGTATGGCATCAAGACACTGCACCTCTCGGAATCGCAGTTCGGCTCGCATGACGATTTCGCCCGCGCCATGCGTTCAGCGTTACAGGAACGACAGATCGACATGATCCTGCTCGCCGGGTATCTGCGCAAGATTCCGGACGCAGTGATCGCCGCCTACCCTGAAAAGATCGTGAATATCCATCCGTCGCTGCTGCCGCAGTTCGGCGGCCACGGCATGTACGGAATGCGCGTGCACGAGGCGGTGATCGCGTCGGGCGAGACCCGGAGCGGCGCGACGGTTCACTTCGTCAACGAGGAGTACGACAAGGGCCGGATCATCATGCAGAACCATGTGCCGGTGCTGCCAGGCGACACGGCCGAAACACTCGCCGAGCGGGTGCTCCGGTGCGAGCATCGCCTCTACCCCGCCGCGCTCGAAAAACTGCTTGACGAGCAGCCATGAGCACGAAAGCTACCCTCAATATCAGCGAGATTTTTTACTCGATCCAGGGCGAGTCTTCGTTCGCAGGCTGGCCTTGCGCCTTCGTGCGCCTCGCCGGATGCGGCCACGGTTGCCGTTACTGCGACACAACCTACGCTGAGGAGCCGGGCACTGCGATGACGATTGACGAGATCATGCACCGCGCACTCGCGTTTGACGCGCCGTGCGTCGAGGTCACGGGCGGCGAGCCGCTGCTTCAGTCTGGGACATTCGGGCTGCTTTCAGCGCTCTGCGACCGGCATCCAGTGGTGCTGCTCGAAACCGGCGGATTTCTGCCGGTTGATCGCGTGGATCCGCGTGTGCACGCGATCATCGACATCAAGGCACCGTCGTCGGGAGTCATGGAGCATAATTGCGCCGCCAATTTCACACTCGCCCTCAACGAGCCGGAACGCTTCGAATTCAAGATCGTGGTCGCCTCGGAGGCGGATTACTTGTGGGCAAAATCGTATATCGCCGGGCATGGCATCCTCGGCAAGTGTTCGATCATCTTCGGCCCGGTATTCGGCCAGCTCGAACCGCGCCTCCTCGCTGAGTGGATTCTGCGCGATCACCTTCCGGCCAGAATGCAGCTCCAGTTGCACAAGTACATCTGGAACCCAGACACCAGAGGTGTATAAATGACGAGTCTCTCCGTCATCGTGCCGCTCTACAACGAGCGGGAATCGCTTCCCGAATTCTGCGAAAGCCTGTTCGCAGCGCTGAAAAGCTCCGAGCTGAAGCGATGTTTCGGAGACGAATTCAGCTTCGAGGTGATCATGGTCGATGACGGTTCGACCGACGGCTCCGACAAGGTGATCGGTGAATTGATGACTGACAGGCCGGAGCTGCGACTGATCTCGTTCCGGCGGAATTATGGCAAGACCGAGGCGCTCTCGGCAGGATTTCGAGCGGCGTCGGGCGAGGTGGTCGTCACCATCGACGCCGACATGCAGGACGATCCTCGGGAGATCGCCGGCCTTGTTCTGAAAATAAACGAAGGATTCGACCTGGTGAGCGGATGGAAGCGGGAACGGAACGATCCGATGAGTAAAACCGTGCCTTCGAAGCTTTTCAACCTGACGACGCGCCTCTTCAGCGGCATCCCGCTGCACGACTTCAACTGCGGCCTGAAAGCCTACAGCCGCGAACTCGTCGCTTCGCTCGACCTGCACGGCGAAATGCACCGCTACATTCCGGTGCTGGCAAAGTGGAAAGGATTCCGCGTCACTGAAATTCCCGTCATGCACCACGCTCGAAAGTTCGGCGAGAGCAAGTTTGGGGCATCGCGGTTCCTGCCGGGTCTGTTTGATTTCCTTTCGGTGATGTTCATCACCCGCTACCTCAAACGCCCGATGCACTTTTTCGGCATGATGAGCCTCGGCAGCTTCTTCTTTGGCTTCTGCATCAGCCTTTACGTTACCATCGAAAAGTACCTGTTCGACAAACCGGCGGGCAACCGGCCGATTCTGTTCCTCGGCATCCTGCTCATCATCCTCGGCGTGCAGTTCTTCTCGACCGGCCTGCTCGGCGAACTGCTTTCAACCCGGCCATCGCGCAACGGCGGGTGGTCGATCCGCAAAACCGCAAACCTGCCGGACGAGATCATCGACAGGCTAACCGATTGAACCTTCGACGGCAGATCGCCGTTAAGCTCTGATCAACACACGAAAACCTGCAAACAACACGATAGTATGAAACGGGTCGGCGCCCATGTCAGTATTGCCGGAGGCGTCGAGAACGCCCCGCTGAACGCACAAAAGATCGGCGCGAAAGCGTTTGCCATGTTCACCCGCAACCAGCGCCAGTGGCACTCCGCGCCGCTTACGGCGGCCTCGATCGAGGCGTTCCGGCGCAATTGCGATGAAGCAGGATTCCTGCCCGAGCACATTTTGCCGCACGACAGCTACCTCATCAACCTCGGCGCTCCGGAAGCCGACAAGCTCGAAAAGTCGCGCAAGGCGTTCGTCACCGAAATGCAGCGCGCCGAGGCGCTCGGCCTGACGATGCTGAACTTCCACCCCGGCAGCCACCTCAATCTGACTGACGAAGATGCCTGCCTCAAAACCATCGCCGAATCGGTGAACCGCTCACTCGATGCGACGGCGGGTGTGACAGCGGTGATCGAAAACACGGCAGGACAGGGCAGTAATCTCGGCTGGCGCTTCGAGCATCTGGCGCGAATCATCGAACTGGCGGAGGACAAGTCGCGCGTCGGCGTCTGCCTCGACACCTGCCACCTCTTCGCGAGTGGCTACGATTTGAGAACGCCGGAAGCATTCGACGCGACGCTGGGAGAGTTTGACCGTGTTGTGGGATTGCTTTATCTGAGGGGAATGCACCTGAACGATGCGAAGCAGAAACTCGGCAGTAAGGTTGACCGGCACGAGTGCCTCGGCAAGGGGATGATCGGCATCGACGCCTTTGCGCACATCATGCGTCACCCGGCGCTCGAGGAGATACCGCTGATACTCGAAACCCCCAATGCCGAGGGCTGGGCCGAAGAGATCGCGATGCTCTATGGCTTCACCAACGAGTAGCCATTTATCCCTGCGGCAGCGCTCAGGAAACGCGCAGGAACCGGGCCACCGACCAGGTGCTGCCGAAAAAGCCGAGCACAATGCCGAGCAGGACAAGTCCCGGATAGATCACGTAAGTCGATGGATGCAGTATCTGGTAGATCGCCGGTTCGTAGCGCAAAAGCGCCTGCTCGAAAATGAGCCAGAGGCCAAGCGCAGCCAGCCCACCCGAAACCAGCCCCTGAATAATCCCCTCAAAGAGAAACGGCGCACTGATGAACCAGCGGGTCGCGCCGACCAGCCGCATGGTTTTGATCCGGTCGCGGCGGGCGTACATGGCAAGCCGGACGGTAAAAGCGTTCAGAATGATGGTCGCCAGGGCGATCACCCCGCCAACTCCGGCAGTAATGAGCGTGAACAGCCTTGCGTTCCTTTCGATCCCCCTCAGATACTCCTTGTTGTACCGGATATCGAGTCCACTGTCGAGCGCCGCGATCTGTTTTTCTATGTGCGCGATACTATCCGGAGCAGCGTAACCCGGCTGAATGCTCACTTCGACGGAGCGCGGCAGAGGGTTCATGCCGAGAATGCCCTCGACATCCGCCCCAAAGTCACGGGCAAACCGTGAAGCAGCTTCTTTACGCGAAATAAATCGGGTTTCGGCGATTCCGGTGATCGCTTTCATCCGTTCGGTCAGCGAATCGGCCTGAAGATCACCGATACGATCATCGAAAAAGACCTCAAGCTCGACGCGCGAACGGACCTCGTGAATCAACTGGTAAAAGCTGAATGAGACCGTCCAGAAGAGCCCGAGCAACAGCAGTGAAAAAAAACCCGTGGCGATGGTTACGCTTGCCGGCAACTTGGCCCGGCCTATTCCTGCAAACCCTTCCTTGATGCTGTAGAAGAGACTCATAACCTCAGTTTTTATGGATACCTCTTTTTATTTGTTCCGCTCTCAGATTATGGCGTTGGATGGAGCTCGAAAGCCTCACATACATACTTGTACGTTCCGGATTCTGCGTTCCATCCGCCTTGTTCGTCGAGTCACTCACGACAGTAAATAGAGGAAACCTTATTCGTTTTTAGAAAATTTTATATCGAAGATTCAAAAAAAGCTGTTGCAAATCCAATTTTTTTTTCAGATTATTAGTCCATCACGATGGGGCTATAGCTCAGTTGGTAGAGCATTTGCATGGCATGCAAAGGGTCAGGAGTTCGAGTCTCCTTAGCTCCACAGAAATCAGGTAATAAAAAGCGCAGCTGTTACACTGCGCTTTTTTATTGCACTGCCTTTCACGCTCAGGCACGCTTCACCTTCCGCCCGACTCCCGAAGCGAGAAAAATCATTCCTACCAGCAAGGAAGCTCCGAGACCAGCCGCAATATTCAGCACTCCCGCAACAGCCACCGTGGCCGGGCTCAGCCGAATGACTGCTCCGGTGACCGGAACCGCCGCGATGTGAGCGATTGCCGTCAGAACGGCAAAGAGAAAGCTGCTCGCGATTCCACCAGCGAAAGAGACAAAATAGCGCTCGCGCTTCCCCTCCTTGACCGCTTTCTGCCGCTCAAGTTGCTTGAGCGAACCCGGATCGAGCCGGTTCTTCACAGCCATCGCCACGAGCGCAATGACGATCAGCACCGGCACATACAATAGATATACGGTCAGCGTCGCGGCACCGCCAGGCAGAAATCCGCCCGCATCAAGCCACGCTGAAGCCTTGCCCAGCATCCACGTAGAGGTAAAAAAGAAAACACTTCCCCAGAGCAGGGTAATAAGAATCCAGGTCCATGGCGACTGGGGCGCGGGTTTTTTGGCTACAGTGTTCATAACTATTTGCATTGAATGTTCTTGCGGGCGATGGTTTCCATACAGACAAACGACGTAAGCAGCCATTCAATTCCGTCAAAGTGTAGCGCTGAAGAATAAAAATGGTATCAGGAGCGGCTGGACAAGGTACGATCTGATGCAGTGAAAAAGCAAACGCGAACACTTTTGGCTGTTTGATTGTTTTTAATTTCAGCCTTGATATATTAGCTTCACGTGCCTCTCAGAGGCAAAGATTTTTTACACAATCTCAAGATTTTACTGATATGTGCGGAGTTTTCGGCGTTTTTAATTCAAAAACTCCCGCCGAAGATACCTTTTACGGTCTTTACTCTCTTCAACACCGGGGGCAGGAAGCGGCAGGTATCGTGGTAGCTGAATACAACAAAGCGAAGAAAAAAACACTCTTCAAGCAGCACAAGGGGCCGGGTCTGGTTTCGGAAGTGTTCAGGGATGAGCAGATTTTCGAGAGCCTGAGCGGCTATGCCGCCATAGGACACAACCGATACTCGACTACTGGCGCATCCAAATCGAACAACAATATCCAGCCTTTCTCCCTCACCTACCGCTCCGGCAGCCTCGCCATCGCCCACAACGGAAATCTCACCAATTCAAGAGTCCTGCGCAAAGAGCTGACCGAACAGGGGGTGATCTTCCAGGCCTCCTCAGATACGGAAATCATTCCACACCTGGCGGCGCGAAGCAAGGAAAAGGAGCCGCTGCACCAGATTTACGATGCCTTGAGACAGGTTGAAGGAGCCTATTCGATCGTCATCCTGGCCAACAACCAGATGATCGCCGCCCGCGATCCACACGGCGTCCGTCCTCTGGCCCTCGGGAAAAAAATCGATCCCTCAACCGGAGAGATGGCCTATGTCGTAGCAAGCGAAACCTGCGCCTTCGACATCATCAAGGCCGAGTACATCCGCGACATCGCACCGGGTGAAATCCTCCTGATCGACCACCTCGCCGTGGACAACGAAAAGCCGGTTTCGCTCTACCTTCCACCTGTCGAGCGCAAGGCCCGCTGCATCTTCGAATATGTCTATTTCGCCCGTCCAGACAGCTTCATTTTCCGGAACTCGGTGGACAAGGTGCGCCGGAACCTCGGAAAAAATCTCGCACGCGAATCGACCATCGAGCGGAAACCAGATGAAAAGGAGTTGGCCGTTGTCAGCGTACCCGACTCGTCGAACACCGCCGCGCTCGGCTTCGTCCGGGAGAGCAACAAGCTTGGCAAACCGGCCCGTTTCGAGCACGGCCTCATCCGCAACCACTACGTCGGACGTACCTTCATCCAGCCCGGCATCCAGAGCCGCGAAATCAAGGTTCGCTCCAAATACAACATCGTGCGCGGCGTCATGCAGGATCGACCGATCATTCTTGTCGATGACTCGATCGTGCGCGGCACAACGGCCAAAATGCTCATCAAGCTGGTTCGGGAGGCCAACCCCGCTGAAATCCATCTGCACATCAGCTCGCCGCCGATCACCAATCCCTGCTTCTACGGCATGGACTTCCCGACCAAGCGCCAACTGCTCACGCACATGCTTGCTGACGCCGAGCACGAGCTGGGCGATATCGAAAAGATCAGGGAGTACATCGGCGTGGATTCACTGAGATATCTCTCCATGCAGGGCCTCCTGAACAGCGTGCCAAAATTCGACGGCGAAGCGTGCAGCTACTGCACCGCCTGCTTCAGCGGAGATTACCCCATCCCGATCGCCGACGCAACGACCGACAAGGAAGAGAACGACTAAGCCTTCCTGTTTGCCGAACGAGAAACAGCGCCAGATAAAAAAGCCGTCTTCGCTTCCGGGCAGGACGGCTTTTCTTTTTTAATGGAAAAAACGAAAGGCTGCCCGGTGTGGACAGCCTTTTCAATCTGTGATAATGTTCCGGACAGGTTGATGCTTATTTCTTGGTCTGCTTGAATTCGATCCTCACCGAGGTGTGCGGCACGGCTTCGAGACGTTTCTTGGGAATCGGCTTGCCCGATTTGGTGCAGATGCCATAGGTCTTGTTACGGATGCGATCAAGCGCCTGGTCAATGTAGTGCAGGTATTTCTCGTCACGGGCGATGAACATGAAGCGCTGCTCGCGATCCATGGTTTCGGTGCCGTGATCGGCCATGTGCATCGAGTAGTTCGAGTTGATCGAGTCCTCGACGCTCTCCTCGGACAGCGATGAACGCAGAATATCGAGGTCGCGCAGCACCTCATCACGCCGCTTCAGCAGAAGCTGCCTGAAGTGTTCGAGCTCCTCGTCGCTCAGGTAAGTCCTGGTCAGTCTGGTCTCTTCCGTAGGCTCCGCAGGGCTTTCCTGAACAGGGCTGGTTTTCTTCGACATGATGGTCATGGTTTAGAGGTTCCAACGGCAACCCAGCGGCAAACCGTAAAAAAACACGAAGTTATATAATACGATCACGAACCGGATTTTTCAAGCGACAACCGGCACAATTCATTGTTGACCTGCTCCACGCCGTCGCCCGGCTGCGAATCGTCGAGCGGCAACAGTGCAATCGACGTGGCAAGCGTTTCATCCATAATATAGGACTCGCTCTTCCTCGCCGCCGCCAGCAGCTTTTCGCTGCCCGCAATCGTCAGAGCGATACGGTCGGTAATTTCGAGACCACTCTCCTTGCGGAGCGTCTGGATGCGGCTGACCAGCTCACGGGCCAGACCAAGCATCTCAAGCTCTTCGGTGATTTCGGTGTCAAGCGCCACCATGATGCGGTGCGCGTCGTCCGCCGCCACGAGCCACCCCTCGATGTCCTCGTGCACGATGTCAACATCCTCACGAAGCACGGTGCAGATGCGTCCGCCGAGATCGATCTCGATGGAACCTTCCGTTTCAAGGCGCGAAATCTGCTTGTGACTCATGATCCTGATCTCCTCGGCCAGCAGCTTCATGTCCTTGCCGAAACGTGGGCCGAGGGTCTTGAAATTGGGCTTGGCCTTCTTGCTGATAACCGAGCCATCCTCGTCCTCGACATACTCGATCTTCTGGACATTGACCTCTTCCTTGATGATGTCCGACACCAGCTCATAGGCGGCGCGCGAACCGGGTTCGGCAGCGGCGAGCAGGATGCGCCGGAGCGGCTGGCGCACCTTGATGGTGGCCTTCTCGCGCATGGTGCGCACCAGCGAGGTGATGATCTGCGCCTTCTTCATGCGCTCTTCGAGCGCCGCGTCGATGCAGGCTTCGTCCGACACCGGCCAGTCGGCGAGGTGCACCGATTCGGCCTTCGCGTTTCCGGCGACGCTCTTCAGGTCAAGCCAGATTTTCTCGGCGATGAAAGGCGCGAACGGAGCCATCAGCTTCGAGAGCGTTTCGAGCACCGTGGCGAGCGTCTGATAAGCCGAGAGTTTGTCCGGCCCCATTTCGCCCTTCCAGAAGCGTTTGCGCGAGCGGCGGATGTACCAGTTCGACAGATCATCAACGGTGAAGTCGCCAATGAGACGGCACGCACTCGTGAGGTCATACTGCTCCATGCGGCTGGTCACTTCGGCGATGAGCGTGTTGAGGCTGGAGAGCACCCAGCGGTCAAGCTCCGAACGCTGAGCGAACGGAATGTCAGCCTCTTCGTAGCGAAAGCCATCGACGTTCGCGTAGAGCACGAAAAAGTTGTAGCTGTTGATGAAGGCGCGGAAGAACTTGCGCTGCTCCTCCTCGATCTCGGCGGCATTGAAAAGCTTCGGGCGCCACGGCGGGCTGGTGATCATAAGATACCAGCGGATGGCGTCCGCGCCGTACTGCTCCATCGACTCGAACGGATCGACCACATTGCCCTTCGATTTGGACATCTTCTGGCCATTCTTGTCGAGGATGTGACCGTTGACAACGAGGTTCCGGTAGGCCGGACGGTCGAAAATGAGCGTCGCGATGGCGTGCAGCGTGTAGAACCAGCCTCGCGTCTGATCGACGCCCTCGGCGATAAAGTCCGCCGGGAAGGTCTTGTCGAACAGCTCTTTGTTCTCGAACGGGTAGTGCAGCTGGGCGAAGGGCATCGAGCCGCTGTCGAACCAGACGTCGATCAGCTCCGGCGTGCGGTTGAAGCGTTTGCCGTCGCGGATGAAGTAGATGCGATCCACGAACGGCTTGTGCAGATCGAGTTCGACGAGACCCTTGTCGAGCGCGTCGCCGAGGTTCATCTGCTCGCCGTCGATATCGATGAAGCCTTCACGCAGCTCCGCGACCGAGCCGACCGCGAAGAGCTTGCCGGAGTCGGGGCCGTCGCCGATGGCGAAATCTTCGGCAACCCAGACCGGAAGTGGCGTGCCCCAAAAGCGTTCGCGGGAGAGCGCCCAGTCCTTGTTCTCTTCGAGCCAGTTGCCGAAGCGTCCCGCGCCGATCTCGGAGGGGTTCCAGTTGATGGTCTTGTTCAGCGCCACCATGCGCGGCGCAATGTCGGTGGTGCGGATGTACCACGACTCGCGGGCGTAGTAGATCACCGGCACGTCGTAGCGCCACGAGAAGGGGTAGGTGTGCTGGATCGTCTCGCGGCGGTAGAGCTTGCCCTCCTCCTTGAGGCGCTGCATGATCGGCTTGTCGGCATCCTTGAAAAACATCCCCTCGTAGTCGGGCACCTCGGCGGTGAAGCAGCCGTTGCGCGCCACCGGCTGGAGCATCGGGAGCTGGTACTGCTTCGACAGCTCGTAGTCGTCCGCGCCGAACGCCGGAGCGATGTGCACGATTCCCGTACCGTCGCCGGTCGAGACGAAGTCGCCGCACGCCACGTACCATGCGCGGCGCTCGGGAGCGAAGTAGTTGAACAGCGGCTCGTAGTCGCGTCCTTCGAGATCACTCCCCTTGCAGCGGTCGATGATCTCCCACGCCGGTTCGTCGCCGATCTTCTCGACAAGCACCGACAGGCGCGATTCGGCCAGAATCAGCACCTCGCCGGTTTCGCGATGCTTGACGCGCACGTAGTCGATATCGCGACCAACGGCAAGCGCTACGTTGGAAATGAGCGTCCACGGCGTGGTCGTCCAGACAAGAATGCTTTCGTCGGAATCCTTCAGGCGGAACTTCACATAGACGCTCGGATCCTGCACCTCCTTGTAACCGAGAGCCAGCTCATGCGAGCTGAGCACGGTCTCGGACTTCGGATCCTGCGGCACAATCTTGTAATCCTTGTAGATCAGCCCCTTGTCGAAAATGGTTTTCAGCGCCCACCAGACCGACTCGATATAATTATTGTCGCAGGTGATGTAGGGGCTATCCATATCGACCCAGTAGCCCATGCGCTCGGTCAGTTTACCCCACCCCTCGCGGTTGTCGTCGATGTGGTGGTAAACAAGCGAACGCGCCTCGCGGTTGAACTCGCCGACACCGTACTCCTCGACATGCGACTTGTTTTTCAGCCCGAGCTTCTTCTCGACCGAGATTTCGACCGGCAGACCGTGGGTATCCCAGCCAGCCTTGCGCGGCACCTCGAAGCCCTGCATGGCGTGGTAGCGGCACACCACATCCTTGATGGTGCGGCTGAAGAGGTGGTGCACACCGGGTTTGCCGTTCACCGTTGGCGGGCCTTCGTAGAAGGAGTAGATGCCCTTTGGCGCATCCTTTTCGAGGCTCTTCCTGAAAATATTCCGTTCGATCCAGAACTCGCGAATTTGCGCCTCCATGGCGCTGTAGGAAAGGCTGGACGGGTACTCGGGATAGGTGGCTGGCATGGCTTGGGAAATGTCAAACTGGAAATATCGTAAGCGAAAAGCAGGTATGGCCCGTTTTCGCGGAAAAGTCTGAATATACGAGAATCGGCAGGAAAAGAGAAAGGCAGCCTTCGAGCGGAGATGACTGCCTTCAGATGCTATACGAGGGGAAGTCCCGGGAAAGGAGAATTACTGCTGCTTATTGTCAATCGAATTGCTGATACCATTGAGAATCTGGTGCGCGACAACCGTCATCGAATCAAGCGCCGAGGCGACGACTTTGCTCAGAGGTGTCAGTGCTCCGTCGAGCATCGTGCCCAGACCAACAAGAATGGTCGCAAAATCACCCTTCACTACATCACCAACCGGCTGATTCTGGTTGGGAGATTTCATTTCTTCAGCCATATGCTACCGGAATTTTGATTGAAAATCGTCTGGAGTGCCGCATTATCGCAACAGATCAATGTATTACAATAATCGTTGCTCTCAAAACCTTCCATCCTCTTCTATGGGACTTACAGACCCGATAGGACTTATACGACCTATAAGTCCTATAAGAGAAGAATGCGCGCTTCACCTGCCGACTACCGATTCACAGCCGTCCGTAGTGATCTTCAAACCGAACGATGTCGTCCTCGCCGAGGTAACCGCCCGACTGCACTTCAATGAGTTCGAGCGGCTCGTCGCCGGGATTTTCGAGCCGGTGAAGCTCTTCGACCGGAATGTAGATCGACTGGTTCGCCTCCAGCGGCACCTGTTTTTTCCCGACCGTCACCAGCGCCCTGCCAGTCACCACGATCCAGTGCTCGGCGCGCCTGCTGTGCATCTGCAAAGAAAGCGCCGCGCCCGGCTTGACCGTGATGCGCTTGACCTTGAATCGTTCGCCCTCATCGACGGTTTCGTACGAACCCCATGGCCGGTAGACCCGCCGGTGGATCAGCGGCTCTTCGCGCTTCTGCAACTTCAGTTGCTCGACGATGGCCTTGACCTCCTGCACCCGCTCTTTTGAAGCAACCAGCACCGCGTCGGCGGTTTCGACGATCACGTGCTCTTCGAGGCCGACTGCCGCCACCAGCCGGCTGGTGGCGTGGATGTAGCTGTTCCGGACTCCGTGCGTCAGCACATCACCACGTTTGATGTTGCCCTCGGCATCGCGTTCCTGGGCCTCCCAAAGTGCCGACCACGCGCCAACATCGCGCCAGCCTGCCTGCATGGGCACAACCACTGCGTTGGAAGTTTTTTCCATGACGGCATAGTCGATCGAATTTGAGGGACAGGCTGCAAAGGCCTCAGGATCAAGCCTCAGAAAGTCGAGATCACGCCGGGCATTTTCGAGGGATTTGCGGCATGCGTCGAGCATTTCAGGCGAGGAAGCTTCAAGCTCGGCGAGATAGATTTCCGGACGGAACAGGAACATGCCGCTGTTCCAGAAATAGTCGCCTGAAGCCACGTAGCCTTCCGCCCGTTCAAGGGATGGTTTCTCGACGAATTCGGCGACAGGACGGGTCACTCCCGTAGAACCGGCAACCGCCCGGATATAGCCATACCTCGTTTCAGGCGCGGACGGCACGATGCCGAAAGTCACCAGACTGCCGGACTCAGCCGTACTCCGTGCCGATTCAATCGAGGCGACAAAGCCTTGCCTGTCGAGAATGACGTGATCAGCAGGCAGAAGCAGCATGAGCGCGCCGGGATGGGTCGCAGCAATGACCAGCGCTGCAATAGCGGCAGCTGGAGCCGTATTGCGCCCGAAAGGTTCCAGAATGATCGCCTGCTCGGCCACCGCGATCTGCCGGAGCTGCTCGGCAACCAGAAAGCGGTGCTCGTCATTGCAGACGCAGATGACCGGCCCGACACCCTCAATCGACCCGACCCGGAGCACCGTATCCTGAAGCATGGTTTTTTCGCCGAAGAGCGGCAAAAGCTGCTTCGGATACATCGCCCTCGAAAGCGGCCAGAGCCTCGTTCCGGAACCGCCGGAGAGAATGACAGGCATGATCATCATTGCAAAATCGATGGAATGGTTACCGAGAATTGAACGTCACAACCACACTCAGCGGCCAGCGTACATCTTTTCATAATAGTGCTGATAGGCTCCCGACGTAACCTCATCGAGCCATGCCTGATTTTCAAGATACCAGTCAACGGTTTTTTCCAGCCCCTCCTCGAAGGTCACGGACGGCACCCATCCGAGCTCGCGTTGCAGCTTTGAGGCATCGATGGCGTAGCGCAAGTCGTGGCCCGCACGGTCGGTCACGCAGGTGATGAGCTTTTCGGACTCGCCCGCCTCGCGGCCAAGCTTGCGGTCCATGATGCGGCAGAGCAGGCGAATCAGGTCGATGTTCGTCCACTCGTTGTGCCCGCCGATGTTGTAGGTCTCGCCCACCGCTCCGTGGTGGAAAATCTCGTCAATGGCTCGCGCGTGATCGACCACCCAAAGCCAGTCGCGAACGTTCAGGCCTTGACCATACACCGGAAGCGGCTTCTCCAGACGGATGTTGTTGATGAAAAGCGGAATCAGCTTTTCGGGAAACTGGTGCGAACCGTAGTTGTTCGAACAGTTGCTGATAACCACCGGCAGGCCGTAAGTATCGTGGAATGCCCGGACGAAGTGATCCGACGACGCTTTCGAGGCCGAGTAGGGGCTATGCGGATCGTAGGGGGTCGATTCGCTAAACATCCCCTCGCTGCCGAGCGAACCATAGACCTCGTCGGTCGAGATGTGGTAAAACCGCTTCCCCTCAAACCTGCCTTCCCACGTGGCACGCGCGGCGTTGAGCAGGTTCACCGTGCCAAGCACGTTGGCAATCACGAACTCGACCGGGCTTTCGATGGAGCGATCTACGTGCGACTCGGCGGCCAGATGGATGACCGCATCGAAGCACTGTTCTTTGAACAGATCGAGCAGAAATGAACCCTCAGCAATATCACCCTTCACGAACCGGTAGTTCGGATTCGATTCGACATCTTTCAGATTGGCCAGATTGCCCGCATAGGTAAGCTTGTCGAGATTGGTGATCGTGTAGTCCGCATAACGATTCAAAAAGTGCCTGACCACATGCGAACCGATAAACCCCGCACCACCGGTAATGAGAATATGCATCGAAGCAATTGATAGTTGATAACTGATAATGATTCAGAAGCATCGCCATTTGTCTTCCTGACCCATCCGTCCCATAGCAGCCAAACTCACGATTTGCCAGCCGTCTTCCGCAACTCTGTCAGCATCCGCAACAGGCTGTCGTGCCAGTGCGGGATTTCAAGCCCCCAGGTACTCTTGATTTTTCGTTTGTTCAGCACGCTGAAATGAGGCCTTCTGGCTGGCGTCGGATAGTTACTGCTCTCGATTGGCAACGCCTTGCACGAAAGCCCTTCGGCATCCATAATCGCTTTGGCAAAGTCGTACCAGGAACAGACTCCTTCATTCGAGTAGTGAAAAGTCTCGCTGTAGCTCCGAACCGGATCGCATTGGTCGAGCATCGAAACGATCGTCCCGGCCAGATCCGCCGCCCATGTCGGACTGCCCACCTGATCAAACACAACGCCGAACGACTGGCGCTCGCTACCAAGACGAAGCATGGTCTTCACGAAGTTCTGCCCGTAAACCGAGTAGAGCCAGGCGGTGCGTAAAATGATATACGAGCAGCCGCTCGCCCGGATCGCCTCTTCACCCTCCCATTTGGACAGGCCATAAACACCGCAAGGCGCGACCGGGTCATCCTCGCAATAAGGTCGGTTCGAGCTGCCATCGAAAACATAATCGGTCGAAACATGCAGCAACAGTGCGCCAACCTCCATTGCAACCGCGGCCAGCACCGCCGCGCCGTCACGGTTCACCCTGAACGCTGCTTCCGCATCGCTCTCGGCCCTGTCCACCGCCGTGTAGGCCGCACAGTTGACAATCGCTCCAATCCGTCGATCCCGGCAAACACGCTCCACCGCCAGCGCATCGGTAATGTCGAGTTCCGGCAGATCCATGAAAAACCACTCCTGCCAGCCATGCACTTCTTGCAGTTTTTGCAGTTCGGAACCAAGCTGCCCACGGCTCCCGGTGACAAGAATGTTCATTGTTCTCTGGTCGGTATAAGCGGTTCGAAAAACATGCTATGCGTCCAGAACGATACCTTCAATATCATGCAGCATCGGCTGACGAAGATCCTTATCCGAAAGACGTATCTCGCTTTCCGGCACGCCCCATTCTATGCCAATGGCCGGATCGTTCCACCGGATCCCCGCATCGTGTGACGGCGCATAATAGTCCGTGCATTTATAACTGAACACCGCTGTCTGGCTCAGCACCGCAAAGCCGTGGGCGAAGCCGGGCGGAATCCACATCATCCGGCGATTGCTCTCATTGAGCAGTTGGGCAGTATGATGACCGAATGTTGAAGAACCCTTGCGTATATCGACAGCCACATCAAGCACCTCACCCCGGATCACACGGACAAGCTTGCCCTGCACATGCGGCGGTTTCTGGTAATGCAGACCCCGGACAACGCCATAGCGTGAAAACGATTCGTTATCCTGCACGAAACGGTGGCATCCGGCGTGTTGCTCGAATATATCCTGCCGGAAAGATTCGCAAAACCAGCCGCGTTCATCGCCGAACACCTCTGGCTCGAACAGAAGAACGTCAGGAATTGAGGTCCGGATGATCTGCATAGGTTACAGTACCACTGATGGATTGATGTTCAGATTCTCCGTTCCAGAAGATTGAGCAGATACTGCCCATACTGGTTCTTGAGGAGCGGCGAGGCGAGACGTTCGATGTCGGCATCGCCGATCCAGCCGTTCCGCCAGGCAATCTCTTCTGGGCAGGCTACCTTGAGCCCCTGCCGCTTCTCGACGGTTTCAATGAAGTTGCCTGCCTCCTGGAATGATTCGTGCGTGCCGGTATCGAGCCAGGCAAATCCACGCCCCATGATGGAACAAACCAGAGCCCCGCGGTCGAGATACGTCTGGTTCACCGAGGTGATCTCGAGTTCCCCTCTCGGCGACAGTTTCACGCCTGCGGCAATGTCAATCACATCGTTCGGATAGAAATAGAGCCCCACGACCGCGTAGTTCGATTCCGGGTTTTCCGGCTTCTCAACTATGGAGAACACCTGCCCGTCCGGATCGAACTCGACCACGCCGTAACGCTCGGGATCACTGACATAGTAGCCGAAAACCACCGCTTTTCTCCGTCTCTCGACGGCACGAACCGCCTCTTCGAGCATCCCGCTGAAACCATAACCAAAAAAGATGTTGTCGCCAAGCACGAGACAGACATCGTCATCGCCAATAAAATCGCGACCGAGAATGAAAGCCTGCGCCAGTCCGTCGGGCGAGGGTTGAACCGTATAGGAAAGGTTGATACCCCAGTCGCTTCCATCACCGAGCAGCTTGACGAACGAAGGCTGATCCTCGGGAGTGGTAATGACGAGAATATCCCTGATACCGGCAAGCATCAGGGTGGTGAGCGGGTAGTAGATCATCGGCTTGTCGTACACAGGAAGCAGCTGCTTCGATACGCCCTTGGTCACAGGATAGAGGCGGGTGCCTGACCCTCCGGCAAGAATGATACCTTTCATGGTGGTTGTTGATCTTCGGTCAACGATGGTCATGTTTCCGCGGCGCAGCTTCTCAAGCCACTTGGCCCTTTAATCTACTATATATTTTTTTTCTTTTTTAATCGCGCATTCAGAGGAACCTCTGGCCACGAAACATTCAATCCGGAATCATTGCGCTGACAGCTTACCCCATGCAATAATACACGACGAAAAGCGCCTATTTACCAAAAACACTCCTGAAAACCGTGTTTCAGGCGGAATCAATTATTGATTAACTTGTTTGCACATCTGAAAAATCCAGAGATCGCCAAACCTGCCCTATGAGCACCGATAGCCGTACTTCCGCGAAAGAACATTTCTACATCAACAGGGGAGCAAGGGAGCGTTATCGCCTCGACGATCCTGACCTGCTGCTTTTGCCAGCTGACCGGCATGAGGCTATGGCGCTCGCCGAGCAACAGACCGAAGCGATCAACCGGCAGATCAGCCTGGTTGAGGGCGAACAGGCGAAAAAAATTTTGCCCGCGCAATTTCACGCCATGAAGCTGCTCCATGAGCTGCAACACCATATCATCGACAGGGTCTCAGGCCTCCAGAACGCGGCGCTTACAGTTCTGGAAAGTGAAACCTCTCAATGGCATACCATCGAGTACCTCGGCAAATTCCTCGAACGGTTTCCTACCTGGAACATCTATCGCTCGAAAACAACTCTCGAAGCCAGCCTGAAAAACCTGTCGAGCCGAACCGACGTGCTCGAAGAAGCCTTCCTTGTCTGGATCAACAACAGAAATCCTGCATTGAAGGAGTTTGCCGGACTGATTTCTGATCATGAGCTGCATGGCGATCAGGCTTATCCGCACCTTGTGAAGGCCATGCAACAGGCCATACGCTCCTCGGGGCCCATCGGCAGTGCAAGCGATCTGGAAGAGCTGCTCCTGAATCCATCGCGGTACGCGCCTGACTCGCTGCTCGACCAGCTCCGGTTCATCAGGCTGCACTGGGGTGACCTGCTTTCGGATTCACCGTGGCGGCCGCTGCTCGACGAGGCCATCGTGCTGATTGAAGACGAAGATCGCTACCTCTTTTTTGAAAATCTCGCTCAGGATCAGACCACTCTTGGCGGCACGTTCGGCGAAAAGGAGGCGCACGCGCCCTCCTACGACGACCTTGCGAACGCTCCGGCGCGCTACTCGCACGACTCGTCGTGGATGCCCGAAGTAGTGATGATCGCCAAGAGCACCTATGTCTGGCTCGACCAGCTCTCGCGCCAGTACGGTCGTCACATCGCGCGGTTGCAGGATATTCCGGACGAGGAGCTCGACCTGCTCGCCGGTCGTGGCTTCACCGCCCTCTGGCTCATCGGCCTCTGGGAGCGCAGCTACGCATCGCGCAAGATCAAGCAGCTTCAGGGCAATCCGGAAGCCAAAGCATCGGCCTACGCGCTTGAAAGTTACGAGATCGCTCACGAGCTCGGCGGCTACGAGGGCTACGTCGATCTGCGCAACCGCGCCATGCAGCGCGGCATCCGGCTCGCCAGCGACATGGTGCCGAACCACACTGGCATCGACTCGGAACTGGTGCGCCAGCGTCCCGAATGGTTCCTCTCGACCGGCGAGCCGCCCTATCCCAACTACACCTACAACGGCCCGAACCTGAGCGAAGACAGCCGCTACGGCATTCACATCGAGGATGGCTACTGGAACCGCTCCGACGCCGCGGTTACCTTCAAGCGGGTCGATCACCTGACCGGCGACACGCGCTACATCTACCACGGCAACGACGGCACCACCATGCCGTGGAACGACACGGCGCAGCTCAATTTCCTCGACCCGGAGGTACGCGAAGGGGTGATCCAGCAGATTCTGCACGTGGCCCGCATGTTCCCGGTAATCCGTTTCGACGCGGCAATGGTGCTGGCGAAAATGCACATCCAGCGCCTCTGGTTCCCGATGCACGGCCACGCGCCGGGCATTCCGTCACGCGGCGCATGGTCGATGAGCATGGCCGAGTTCGAGACCGCCATGCCGCAGGAGTTCTGGCGCGAGGTGGTTGACCGCGTCGCCCAGGAAGTACCCGACACGCTGCTGCTCGCCGAGGCGTTCTGGATGCTCGAAGGCTACTTCGTCCGCACACTCGGGATGCACCGCGTCTACAACAGCGCCTTCATGCACATGCTCAAAAAGGAGGACAACGCGGGCTATCGCGGGCTGATCAAAAAGACGCTGGAGTTCGACGCGGAGATTCTGAAACGCTACGTCAACTTCATGAACAACCCCGACGAGGATACTGCCATCGCGCAGTTCGGACGGGGCGACAAATATTTCGGCGTCTGCATGATGATGGTGACGATGCCGGGCCTGCCGATGATCGGCCACGGCCAGGTGGAGGGCTTCACCGAAAAGTATGGCATGGAGTACGCCAAAGCCTACTACGACGAGCGCCCTGACGAAGAGTTGGTCGAGCGGCACTACCGAGAAATCTTCCCGGTCATGAAGCAGCGCTCGCTGTTCGCAGAGGTCGCTCACTTCCAGCTCTTCGACCTCTACGCGCCGGACGGACAGGTGAACGAAAACGTCTTCGCCTACACCAACCGGCACAACGGCAAGCAGAGCCTCTTTATCTTCAATAACCGCTACGAAGCCTCGGAGGGATGGATACGGCTCTCCGCCGGAAAGCTCGACAACGGTTCGATGAAGCAGACGCTGCTCGGCGACGCGCTCTCGCTACCCGGCGAGCACGACAGCTACGTCATCTTCCGCGACCAGAGAAGCAGCCTGGAGTTCATCCGCTCGTGCTCGCAGGTGCGAAATGATGGTCTGTACATCGCGCTTGGCGGCTACCAGTACAATCTCTTCATGGAGTTCCGCATCGTCCGGCCCTCGAAGCTCAAACCGTACGATCAGGTCTGTGAGGAGCTGAACGGGCGGGGTGTCGCGTCGGTTGAAATCGAAGCACTCTCGATGAGCCTGCGACCGATTCACCAGATCGTAGCCACAGCAATCGAAAGCTTTATCAAACCGGAAAAATTCGCCGAAGCGTTCGGAATGCAGTGCGAATCGCTGCTCGAAGCCGTTGCGGAACGCTTTGCGGAGATCATGGAGCAGCCGCTGACGCCGCCCGCCGGCATTGCCGAAAAAGCCGCGAACAGCTACCTCAGCGCCCTCGGCTACGAATCGCTGCTCGAAGAAGCGGAGAACATCAAGCGCGTGCAAGTTTCGCTCGGCCTCGACGAAGAAACAAACGAAACATTTCACTCGCTGGCCAAACCCCTGATCGCCCTTAATTGCATTCAGGAGATGGTACGCGAAAACGGGCTTCTCGAAAGGCAGATTATCGACCAGTGGTTGCTCGGCAATACACTGGAAAAGGTCTTCACCGACAAAGCCACCTCCTGGCCGGTCAACGGCCCGGAAGCTGTCGATCTCATCTCCTGTCTGCTCTCGCGAAGGACAGAACCCGGCAACAATGAAACTCCGGATGAGCAGCTCATGGCTTCGATCAGAACCCTGCACGAATCGGGCGACCACCACTTCAGAACCTTCATGCAGGTACAGCACCTGCACGGCAAAGAGTGGTTCCGCGAACGCCAGCTCAGCCTGCTCGCCTCATGGATCATGGTGCAGAATCTGATGCTGAACGAACCGCTGAGTGGCAAAACCGTTTTACAAACATGGCTCGACGCCATCGAAAAGCTCGAAATGTCCGCTTTCATCAGCGGCTACGAACTGGGAGCACTGCTGAAACCGGCAGCAGGCAAAAAGTAAGCCGGTCATCAACAACGGCCGCTTCCCGCTAAAAGCGCCAAATAGAAAAAGCCCGGAAATCCGGGCTTTTTCTATTTGCATATCGAACCGATCTCTTATTTCGGCAGGTGCAGAACATAAGAGTCATAGACCCTGTAGGTGTTGATGAGCAGGAAAGCCAGAACCAGCAGACCAAAGATGGTGAACATGGGGCTTTTTTTCTCCTGCGAAGCCTGACGATCGAGGAACGGAACCAGCATCCAGGCAACGCCACCGATGGTGAAGAGAATGATGGCCAGAAGCTCGCCACCCTCGAACTTGAAGTCCTTGAGCAACTGGAACTGCGCCCAGAAGTACCATTCCGGCTTGATGCCCAGCGGAGCCGGGGAGAGCGGGTTTGCCTTCACACCAATCTCCCAGGGGAACATCACGGCCAGATAGACAAGCAGGGCGAAGCCGATAAGCCAGCCAATGCCGTCCTTGGCAAGGAAGGTCGGGAAGAACTTGTCGTAGCCTTTGATGAGACCGGCCTCTTTGTAACCGATCGGAGCCGAGGTGCCGAGCACCTGCACGAGGGTCAGGTGAGCAGCCAGTACCAGCATCACCAGGCCGGGAAGCAGCACAACGTGCAGCGAGAACATGCGGGTAAGAGTCTCACCGGAAACATCGGGACCGCCACGCAGAATCTCGACCAGGAAAGCGCCGCCCGGAGCCACCTTCGGAACTTCGGTACCGACCTGGGTAGCGAAGAAGGCCAGCTCGTTCCACGGCAGGAGGTAGCCGGTGAAGCCGAAGCCGAGGCTGAGTACGAGAAGGATGAAACCGCTGACCCACATCAGCTCACGCGGTTTGCGGTAGGACTTCATGAAGAAGGTGCTGAACATGTGGATGAACAGCATCAGGATCATCAGGTTGGCACTCCATGCGTGAATCTGGCGGAGCAGCCAGCCGAAAGGAACCTGGCCCTGGATGAACAGGAACGAAGAGAAAGCGTCGGTTTCGGTCGGCTTGTAGTACTGCAACAAAAGCAGACCGGTGAGGATCTGGATGATGAAGAAGAACAGTCCGAGACCGCCGAAGTAGTACCAGAAGGAGAGGCGATGCTTCGGCACCTCTTTGTGCTTCATGTAATCGATGATCGGATTGAGCACGTAAAAGCGCTCCTGGAACCATGAGGCCACGCCGCTCATTTTGGAATCCTTGAAAGGATTCGGATCCGGACGATCAACCGGAGGTTTGTAGACGCCGGAGGGTGCAGCGGCAGCCGGAGCCGCCGGTTTGGCGGGGGCTTTGGCGGCAGGTTTCGCGGCACCCGGCGCGGCGGGTTTGGCAGCTCCGGGGGCTTCGGGCTTTGCCGCACCTGGGACCGCCGGTTTCGGCTTGGCAGGTGCAGTACCTGCGGCCGGATTTTGGGTATTTTCAGCCATATGAGTTGACTCCCTTGAGTTTCAGGTATTGGATAATTACGCTATCGAGACGACAATCTTACCGTCCCCAATCTTTGCATTGTACTGCTTCAGCGGCAAGGGCTGCGGACCCGAAATAATCTGACCGGTCTGCTTGTACTTGGCTCCATGGCAGGGGCAAGCCAGCTCGTTGGCAGCTTCATCCCAGTGCACCAGGCAGCCAAGGTGCGTGCAGACTGCGCTGACCGCTGTCAGGGAGCCCCCATGATTGACCACGATAACCTTGTCCTCATTGAACTGGTAAATTTTTCCCGTACCGTTCGGAACATCCGATTCCGGACCGACAGCAAGCTCGTTGACGATCTTGATCTTTTTGGCTGGCGGAATAATGTACCTGACAACCGGATAGAGCGCGCTGACAGCAACGACAGCACCTACTCCGCCGACAATCTTGTGCAGAAAACCTCTGCGTTCGAAATCGACTCCTTTGAGCCCCTCTTCACGAGGTTTGCCGCCGGTAACCGCACCGGCTGAAGCGGGAGCGGCTCCCTGACCCAGCGAACTCATTCTTGCCGGGCTTTTGAAATTACCAGTTTGCGCCATTACTATCTATCTCCTTTAAATGACTTGAGTTGTATGAATCAAGAAAGCATCGGCCGCCTGACGGCATCTCGTGAATACTTCACCGGAATGTGCCCTTGTTCAGGCTTGGTGAGGATGCCGGGAACACGGATTGATCGTAAAGATTGACACCGAAGTTAAAATTTTTTCCTATTTATCCTATTAAACCTTTCAAATCGGTGCTTGAAAAAATTGTACAGGACATACATTGCAGATCGCTTGCCAGCACGCCAGACACGACTTGCCGTAAAAAATTGCATTAACCTCGACTTCAGCGGTGCAGGATTCAGAAACTCGGAGATACCTCTCACCTCCTCCTGCGCCTCCTCCCCGATCATCATCGAGAGCAGTGAGGTGTACCGGAGGTAGAACGGGCCGGTGTCGAGCGCCTTTTGGTGCTGCACCTCCACGCTGACGCCTTCCGCTTCGAGCCGTAATGTTTTTCCGTGAACCGGTGCAAACAGCCCTCTGGTGAAGCGACTCTCGCTGACACGTACTGCGTCGAACGTTGACTGCCGTCCAGTTTCATGATCGAGAAGCATAAGTACCGCCTGTGGCTCGGCGGAACAGCCGCGCAAAAAAACCACGTAATAGATCAGGTCACAACGTCTCGAAAAAGTCCGCCCCCAGTACCACCGGTCGATTGATTCGTACATCGGTACGGTGCCGAGATTGTGATCGTGATAGCCCCGTCCACGGAATTGCAGAACCTGACGCTTGTCCGACGAAAGCGATTTGATATCGAGCAGGCCATGCACCTCGGCTTTGGGGACGCTCAGAACCCACTGGTGACGGAAATCGACGCCAGCGTGCACATCCGTATCGAGGTGATAATCAAAACGGTGCAACGGACGGAAAGAGAATGAAGCCTGAACCGAGCGGTCTCGAGCCGGGAACGAAAAGTCAATGCTGAGACGGTATTCATCCCGTTGAGGATCGTAGACAAAACGGTTTCCCTCGAACCGCACACCGATTCCACCATCTTCGGAGGCGAAAAACTCACGCCCCCCTTCCTTGATGAAATTGATGGTTTCGCGACCATCCTGATAGAGCTGAAAGCTGAAGCCTCCGTAGTCCAGCGGATATGGCTGGTCGTCCCGGCGATGGGCTTTCCACTCCTCGTAATGGCTCAGGTAGTAGGGCGAAAAAGCAAACCCGGCAAACCAGATAAAAACCACGGAGATTCCTTCTGATTCATCTTCGGCATCGAAATACCACCACTCGTAGGAACCCGGAGCATCAAGCCTGTGCCATGCCTCCTGAAGAGAATCGGTCGTGATGTTCATACCGGAAGCTGAGGATATGAGAACGGGCTGATGAAATCACCGCACAACGGGCAGGAAGCCTGAACAACCTGCACGAGAAAGATTGAAGGAAAAAGAAGGACTCGGATGCGCATATCCAGGACTTGGCCAACGATCTTGTTAAACCCGCAACTATCGCAATGAGACAGTAAAAATTTCATCAAGATAGCGCTTTCCCGTCATTTCATCACCACCAGCAAGCCTGAGGATGGGGCACTCGCCTGTCTGTCGATCCATTCTGGAGCGCTACCGCAAGCAGCAAAATAATCAATCAGACCCGGTACTGTTTGATGCACAACCGAACTGCAAAAAAATGGCCAACAGAAGCAAAATATATGTGCTGGCCGGAAGGCTGAAAAAGAAAGGGCGAAGCGCCATAAAAGCAAAAACCCCTGAAGATTCAGGGGCTTTGAGAGCAGTTTTTCTGGTGGACAGAGAGGGAATCGAACCCCCGACACAAGGATTTTCAGTCCTTTGCTCTACCAACTGAGCTATCTGTCCAATTGGAGTGAGGTGAATATAGCAATTGCCTTTTTAACGCCAAACAAAAAAGAACTTTTTCCGACCGCGGGGCACCGGAATGCCCCGCGGTCGGACGATCAGGCTACCGGCACTTCAATTCGCTCGATGGCGCGGCGGATCCTGCGCAGCACTGTTTCCTTGCCAAGCACTTCGAGCATGTGGTAGAGGCTCGGGCCAAAGCTCACGCCGGAGGCGGCAATCCTGAGCGGATGAATCAGCACGGCGGGCTTCAAGCCTTTCGGAGCCACGAACGCCTTGAGCTGCGCCTCGATGTTTTCGGCGGTAAAGTCGTCGTTCGTTTCGAGTAGATCGACAAACTCCTGAAGCAGCGGTGGCACGTTGGGCGTCCAGCGCTTGGCCACGGCCTCCTCCTCATAACTTTCCGGCTCGAAGAAGAAGTAGCTGCTAAAGGTCACGAACTCGTGCTCGAAGTTGACGCGCTCCCGCATCAGCTCGACCACCTTGGCAAGATAGTCGTCGGAAGTGATGCGCTCGACGGACATCTCCGGCGAGAACTCGGCCAGCTTCGCCTGAAGCACCGGCTTGATGTTGCCCACGATCTTTTCAACAGGCCGGGTCTTGATATACTGCTTCTCCAGCCACGAGAGCTTTTCGACGTTGAACACAGCGCCAGCCTTGCCGACCCGTTCGAGCGAGAACTTCGAGATCAGCTCCTCCATGCTGAACACCTCCTGTTCGCTCCCCTCGCCCTCGTTCCAGCCAAGCAGCGCCACGAAGTTCACAATCGCCTCGCTGCTGTAGCCCTTGCGCATGTAATCCTCCACGGCCACGTCGCCCTGGCGCTTGCTGAGCTTGGAGCGGTCGGGATTGAGCAGAAGCGGCAGGTGCGCAAACTTCGGCGGCTCCCAGCCGAAAAATTCGTAGAGCAACAGGTGCTTCGGCATCGAAGGCAGCCACTCCTCGCCACGGATGATGTGGGTGAACTCCATCAGGTGATCGTCGATGACGCTGGCGAAATGGTAGGTCGGAAAGCCGTCGGACTTCATCAGCACCTGGTCGTCGATGGTGGCGGAATCGAACTCGATCGGGCCGCGAATCATATCCTCGAACCAGACCGAAACGTAGTCCGGCACCTTCATCCTCACCACGTAAGGCGCGCCCTCGTCGAGCTTCTTTTTGATTTCGGATTCCGGCATGTTGCCACCCATGTCCTCGGGCAGCCACTTGCGGTTGTACTTGGGCTGAAGCCCCTGTTTGAGCTGAAGCTGGCGGTTCTCTTCGAGCTCCTCGGAGGTCGAGAAGCAGTAGTAGGCGTTTTTGTCTTCGAGCAGACGCGTACAGTAGTCTCGATAGATGGAGAGGCGCTGCGACTGCACGTACGGGCCATAGTTGCCGCCGTGCATCGGGCTTTCATCAGCGATGATGCCAGCCCATTCGAGCGTACTGATGAGGTTCTTTTCAGCATCCTCGACCTTGCGGCTCTGGTCGGTATCCTCGATCCTGATAACGAAATCCCCGTTCATTCTCTTGGCGAACAGATAGTTGTACAGTGCAGTGCGAAGACCGCCGACATGGAGATATCCCGTTGGAGATGGGGCAAATCGCGTTCTAACCTTTTGACCGGCCATAATACGAAAGATCAGGTGTTAAATAATTTCGGCAGATTGTGACGTCAGGCGCATCTTCCGGAAATCTGAACGTGCAGATATTCCAAGAGCGCTTTCGAAACGCATGGAATTTAAAAAAATTCTCACTGCATTTGGCAATAACAAGAGAATTTGAGCAAGCTCGGGAAAAATGAGCGCCGGACGGTCCATGGAAACCATATCTCCGGCTGCGGCAAGAAAATAACATCAAAAAAAACTTGCCAGAGCAGGCTCACGATAAACTTTTTGGTTTCCACCAAAGTTTTACTTTTAATTACTTATTACGCCGTAAGTTATCTTGCATCACCCGAACAGCTTCCGATGCAGCCAAATAAAAACAACGACAAGGCTCCGCAAAACCGGCCCGGCAACCGTTTCATGCCGCCAGACAGAGGTACGGATCAGGACGACCGCTTTCCCGGAAAAGAGGGAAACGGGGGCAGATTCCCCAGGTTCATCCTTTTCCTGATGCTGGCAGTGCTTGGTCTGTTTGTTTTCCAGCGCTTTTTTTCCCAGGACATCTCCCCGGAAATCTCCTATAATGAGTACCGTTCGATTGTTTCCGGAGGGGCTCTGGCTGAAGTGACCGTCAAAACCAGCCAGGACAACTCCGCCCTGCTGACCGGAAAACTCAAGGCGCCCGACAGCCTTCGACTGACCAGTGGTTCCACGGTACGCTCCAACCGGTTCATGGTCAGGCTTCCGGGCTTCGACCGCGCCCAGGCCGACAGCCTTTCGGCGAGCGGCGTCCAGCTCAAGATCACCCAGAGCAGCGACGAGTTTTCAAATTTTCTGTTGCTCATGCTGCCGTGGGTACTGTTCGGCTTCGCCTACTTCTTCATCTTCAGACGGATGTCGATGCAGAACGGCGCACAGAAAAACATCTTCAGCTTTGGCAAGAGCCGAGCCAAACTCATCAGCGAGTTTGACGTCAAGGTAACGTTTAATGATGTGGCTGGTGTTGATGAAGCGGTCGAGGAGCTGAAGGAGACCGTGGAGTTCCTCATGAACCCTGAGAAGTTCCAGAAGATCGGCGGTAAAATCCCCAAAGGCGTGCTGCTTCTCGGCCCTCCCGGCACGGGCAAGACCCTTCTCGCCAAAGCGATTGCCGGCGAGGCAAAGGTGCCATTCTTTTCGATCTCCGGTGCGGATTTCGTCGAGATGTTCGTCGGCGTCGGCGCGGCGAGAGTTCGGGATTTGTTCGAAACCGCCAAGAAAAACTCGCCGTGCATCGTCTTTGTCGATGAGATCGACGCCGTTGGCCGGAGCCGTGGCGCGGGCCTCGGCGGCGGCCACGACGAACGTGAGCAGACGCTGAACCAGCTCTTGGTGGAGATGGACGGGTTCACAACCAAAGACAACGTGATTCTCATCGCCGCAACCAACCGCCCGGACGTGCTCGATACCGCGCTGTTGCGTCCCGGCAGATTCGACCGGCAGGTGGTCATCGACAAGCCGGATATCCGGGGACGAGAAGCAATCCTGAAGATTCATACCCGGAACACCCCGCTTTCGGAAGATGTCGATATAGCCGTCATCGCCAAGAGCACGCCCGGCTTTTCAGGCGCAGACCTGGCCAATCTGGTCAACGAAGCAGCGCTCCTGACAGCAAGAAAAGAGCAGACGGAGATCACCGCCGCGATTATCGAAGAGGCGCGCGACAAGGTGCTGATGGGACCAGAGCGGAAAAGCATGTTCATTTCGCCCGACCAGAAGAAACTTACGGCCTATCACGAGGCGGGTCACGTGATTGTCTCGAAGTTCACCAGCGGCTCCGACCCGATTCACAAGGTCACGATCATCCCGCGAGGCCGCAGCCTCGGCCAGACCGCCTACCTGCCGCTCGAAGACCGTTATACCCAGAACCGGGAGTACCTGATCGCCATGATCACCTATGCACTTGGCGGCCGGGCAGCAGAAGAGCTGATCTTCGATGAGGTGAGCACCGGCGCGGCCAACGATATAGAAAAAGCAACCGAGATCGCCCGGAAAATGGTGAAAAACTGGGGCATGAGCGACAAGCTCGGCCCGATCAATTACGGCGACGGACACAAGGAGGTCTTTCTCGGCAAAGACTATTCGCATGTGAGGGAGTACAGCGAGGATACGGCTCTTCAGATCGATGTCGAGGTGCGCAGAATCATGACCGAATGCATGGACAATGCGCGAAAAATTCTTACGGCGCATGTCCGGATTCTGCACGAGATGGCTGCCCGTTTGATTGAAAAGGAGTCGCTCGATTCGGAGGAAATCGACGCTATCGTCAGTTCGGAAACAGCTGTTGCAAACTCTCCGGCATGAATGCCGCTGACAGCGTAACAAAAGAATATCTTTTTTTGACAAGCATCATGCAGTATCTCATTCTGTTCATCACGGGAATCGCCGCAGGCCTCTTGTCCGGCATGTTCGGCGTGGGTGGCGGCGTGATCATCGTTCCGGCGCTTGTCTTCTTTTTCGGCATGAGCCAGCAAACCGCCAGTGCGACGTCACTCATGGCGTTGCTGCTGCCGGTCGGACTTCTCGGCGTATACGAATATTATCAGGCCGGCAAGATCACGACGGAGCACATCTGGTTCGGACTGATCATCGCCCTGGGCCTTTTCGCCGGCGCTTTCTTCGGCGCAAAGCTGGCGATTGAACTCTCAAGCGATCTTTTAAGAAGGATGTTCGCTGTTTTTCTTGTTTTAGTAGCAATCCGCCTTTGGTATTAACCAGCAGTATTGGCAAACCTATAACCCAAGCACACACTACCATGGGACAGACAACCACCAAAGCCGACCTGGTGAACGTGATCGCCCAACGCACAGGTCTGACCAAAAACGAAACCGAATCGGTCGTTGATTGCTTGTTCGAAAGCATCATCGACTCGCTGAAAGCCGGAAAACGCATTGAAATCCGGGGATTTGGGTCGTTCAACATTCGCTACAAGAATCTCCGGCAGGCAAGAAACCCAAGAACGGGTGAGAAGGTAACCGTCGAGCCAAAAAATGTGCCGACCTTCAAAATCTCCAAAGAGTTCAAGCACGCGGTCAGCGAAAGCCTGAAAGCCGACGAATAACCGCCACGGCAACACAAATCCGGCGAAGCGATGATCTTCACCGGAGGATATCCCATGCAAAAGGATCGGGGGGTTCAGGATAACGACGAAACGGAGAGAGTCAGTCACTCTTGTCTTGAGTGCCGGACGAGAGTCGACCGTGCGTTTAATGGCTTTCGATCCTGCCGTTTGCTGTCTGGAACGGCAGGAAACAGCGTGGCTACCAGTGGAACAGCACAAACCAGATGATTCCGAATACCGGCAGCAGCACCGGAATCGAATAGCGGTAAATATACTCCACGAAAGAGGGAACATCGGCCTCGGTCTGTTCGGCGATGTTCTTGACCATGAAGTTCGGAGCGTTACCGATATAGGTGAACGCGCCGAAAAAGACCGCGCCAACCGATATTGCCATGAGATAAAGCGTCGAAGAGACGTCACCGGCAATCGGTGAGTCCATGCCCCGGGAAAACTTCACGACATCGGCAATGCTGTTGGAATCGAGACCAAACTTGCCAAGCGCTCCGGCCAGAAAGTTCAGGTAGGTCGGTGCATTATCCAGTACGCCGGAGAGAATTCCGGTGAACCAGTAGAACTTCGTGACCGTAAATTCAGCTGCATGGGACTGCGCATACGCACCAATCAGCTGAAGCGCAGGAATCATGGTGGCGAAGATGCCCACGAAAAGGAACGCGACTTCCTTGATCGGCTCGAAGTTAAACTCGTTGCCCCCGAGGGCATCCTGATTGGCCGTCTTGTAGGCAACGACCGCGATCGTCAGCATGATGACCTCCCTGATGCCAAAAGGCACATGAAAAATCTCCTGGAGGCTCGGAAATCCCGGAATGACGGCAGGATCGAGAAAGATCGAGCCGATAAGCGGAATCAGGTAGAGGAAATTCCTGCGCCCGATCAACGTGATGCGGCCAGAATATTCCTGCTCGGCCTCGTTCTTCCCTGCCTTCAGATCGAGCACCAGAAAAATAGCCGTAAGCAACCCGATCGTCACCAGCCAGGGCAGCCAAAGATGCTGAATCACCCAGAAGAATGGTACGCCGCGCAGAAAGCCGAGAAAGAGCGGCGGATCCCCGATCGGTGTCAGCGCACCACCGATATTGCTGATGATGAAGATGAAAAAAACGATATGAAATGGCTTCAGGCGTCCTTTGTTGACCCTGAGATATGGCCTGATCAGCAACATCGACGCACCAGTCGTACCAACAACATTGGCAAGCACTGCGCCAAACAGAAGCAGAAGCGCATTGAGCAACGGTGTTCCCCGCCGTTCGATTTTGATCAGGATACCTCCCGCCACAACGAAAAGCGAGGATATCAGGGCGATGAAGGAGATGTACTCTTCAAGGGTGTGCAGCAGCATGTGCCCGCCATGTTCCGCCATGAATGCGTACCAGAGCGCTACGGGGACACCCAGAACGATCGAAACCTTCTGATAATGGTGTTCCCAGAATCTCGGATAGAAAAGCGGACCGGTAGCGATCATCAGAAGCAGCACCACGAACGGTGCCGCCAGCCAGACCGGAGGCAGGGAGGAGTGCTCCCCGCCCCCGGATGCGCAAAACGCCACGGAAGGAACGGCCAAAGAAAAAATAAGCGTGGCGGCCGCCACCGCGCTACGTTTCAAAAAATCAGAGCAATAAGTCATGAGTAATTCGAGATCGAACGGTATCAATCGCCTTCGAACTCTGTCAGGGAATAGATGTTATAGCCTTTTTCACGAATCTTCTTTTCGCCGCCAATATCGGGCAGATTGACGATGAAGGCCATGCCGGCCACGACACCGCCGAGTTTCTCGACCAGTCCGGCAGCAGCAAGAGCCGTGCCGCCTGTAGCAAGAAGATCATCAACCAGAAGCACGCGCTGCCCTTGAACAAGGGCGTCAGTATGCATCTCGATCTTGTCGGTACCATACTCGAGTTCGTATTCGAGCTGCACCACATCCGCCGGAAGCTTTCCTGGCTTCCTGACCGGCACGAATCCCTTGCCAAGCGTATAGGCAAGCGCGCCACCGAGAATGAAACCCCTGGCCTCGATACCCACGATCACATCGAAATCGACTCCGTTGGACAGATAGTGCTGGGTCATGTTGTCGATCACCAGACGGAATCCGACCGGATCCTTGATAAGGGTGGTAATGTCACGGAACATGATCCCTTTTTTCGGATAATCGGGAACAGTACGGATTCTGGATTTGATGGGCATAACGGTGGAGGGTTTTTCTGATTTGGTGAAAACTGCCAGAAACGGGGCACCTCCGATGCCAGACCTCGGGAAGGCGCCTTCTGCTTGGAAAATTTTAAGATAAGAGTCTACCCTGTAATTGCAAACCCTCTCCGAAGCCATCGATGATCACCTCCCGCACCTGACCTCGCAACTCCCCAGCGCTGGTATCGACGCTCACCCGGAGGTAATTATCGCTGTATCCGCTCCAGCGCACTACTCCTCCCGGAAGCGCCGAGGCCTCCTCGAACAACACTTTCAGGTGACTGCCGATAAACGCTCCGGCAAAACGCCGTTCGATCCGTTCGCCGATCACGCCAAGCCGGGCCGCTCTCGACGAGCTTTCAGCAGAAGGTATGCGAATCAGCTTTTTTTCGGCTATTTCGGCAAAAAGCTTCGTGCCTGGCCTTGGCGAACAGGTGAAAACGTGCAGGTAGGCGACCGGCAACTCTTCGATAAAACGGCACATCTCTTCAAAATCGCGCTCGCTTTCGCCGGGATAACCAGCCATCACATCGGCACCGATAGCACACCCCCTGATCAAGGAGAGCGCTTTCATAAGCCGCTCGCGATAAAATGCTGTGTCGTAATGCCGCCTCATTGCCCGAAGCACATTATCGGAGCCACTCTGCAACGGCAGATGGAAATGGGGCATGATCTTGCCGGAAGCCGCAACAATATCAATCAACTCGTCATCGAGCAGCTGCGGTTCCACCGAGCTTATTCGAATCCTGCTGACATCAATCGTTTCGAGATGCCGGAGCAAACCGGACAGGCGGGTATCTCCATCCCGGTAATCGCCAATATTGATACCGGTAAGCACGATTTCACGATAACCGGCATCGGCAATTTTTTGAGCCCTGTCGAGCACCGTTGAAAGAGACACCGAGCGTGAACGCCCCCTCGCCAGAGGAATCGAACAATATGCGCAACCAAAACTGCAACCATCCTGGATTTTCAGAAAAGCTCTGGTTCTTCCCCTTTCAGGTTGAGAAAGCATCGAGCACGCCGGATGGGCGATTATTGCCTTATCGGCGGGAGACACCTTTATCAAAGGTTCGAAATCGTCCGGTAAGGATTCGCCATCGTACCAGGCGATTTCAAACTTGTCAGTTGTACCCAGCACGAATGAAACGCCCTCGATATCAGCAATCCGTTTCGGATCAAGCTGTGCGTAGCAACCAATCACCCCAACCCTGCTTCCCGGATGATTTCTTATGATTTTTCTTATCTGCTGTCTTGACTTTCGTTCTGCTTCACCGGTAACAGCACAGGTATGTATAATGATCACATCCGCTCCGTCATCGATTGCATTTAATTGCCATCCCTGGGAAACCAACGCATCAACTATGGACGATGTTTCGGCATAATTCACTTTACAACCAAGAGTTACAGCAGCGACACTTTTCTGTTTCATAAAACATACGATCTTTTAAATCAATGGAATAATAACAAAAACACTGCAACCCGAACACACAACTTATATACATTCATAATACAGCAGCCGCATTATAGTCTTAAAATTAACTCATATTTTTTTATTGCAGTATTGCATACAAACCTGTTATATTTCTTTCGTTTTTCAAACTATACCTGTTACACAAGCAAATCATGAACACTATGAAAAAAGAAGCTGCTCCGGACAAATTTGATCTTTACATCCTGAATGTAGATGAATTCAAGGCACTGAACCAGCAGAAAAATGAACTGAAGGAAAAAATTGCTGAAATGCAGCGTCAGTTTGAAGAAAGCATTCAGCCTTACGAAGCCGAATTGAATGCCATTATAAAAAAGCTCGAAAGCAATCTTTCAAAAATGGAAGGCGGTCCTGTAGCAAAGCCGGCAACGGCCAAGTTCGGACGCGGAAAACTCGGTATATCGATCAAGAACCTGCTTCAGGCAAACCCGGATAAAGCATTCAAACCACGTGAAATCGCGGCTGCACTTCAGACGAAAGGCACCGCAGTCAGCCTCTGGTTCAACAAATATGGCAATCAGGATCCGGAAATCGAACGAATTCCTGTTGGTGAAGGCGGCAAACGTTTCATCTATCAGATCAAAAAATGATCGAAAAAACAACGAAATAAATCACATCATTTTTTCGACGAAAAGGCTATCCGAAACGATGGCCTTTTTTATTTGTCACACAAACTCATCCTCATCTCAATAACCGATATGTCTCCGGTTTTTTGAAAAGTTCATGGCAAGACCAACCATCATCATGTTCGCGACCAGAGAGGATCCACCATATGAAATAAACGGAAGGGGAACGCCAATAACAGGCATAACGCCAATAGTCATACCGATATTGATCACCACATGAGTCAGAAGCAACGAGGCATATCCGGCAAGCAACAGTTCGACGAAACGGTTCTTGATGGCTCCGACCATCCAGACAAGACGAAGCACAAGGGCTACAAAGAACAGAAGCAATAACGTCGAACCCAAAAACCCCAGCTCTTCGGCAATCACGCAGAAAATGAAATCCGTCCACTGCGCAGGAATATACCGCAATTGAGTTTGCGTGCCTTGAAGAAATCCTTTCCCAAAAATCCCGCCTGAGGCAATGGCAATTTTAGCCTGAAGCGCATTGTATCCGGCACCCTGCGGATCGGCTGTCGGATCAAGAAATATTTGAATTCTCTTGATCTGGTGAGGCTTGAGAATAACAGAGGTAAACTTCCAGGTCAGCAATCCGCCTAACAAACCCCCACCGATAACCAATAGCTGGTGGAAATGAAACTTTTTCCCAAAAAGAACAAACATGACCAGAGATACAACGGCAATCGTCGCAAGAATGGTCAAATTGAAAAAACCCGCAAGTATCAATGCCACCGGAACCACCGCGAGCAGGATATAGTACAGATCGAAACCAGCGAGAACAATCATGGGAACGATGAATGACAGGCAGGTCAGGGTCGTACCCATATCCGGCTGAAGCATGATAAGACCCGCCGGCACCAGCGCCATGGCAAGTACTTTACCAAGGTCTACCATGTTCCCGATATCGGTCTGGTCATCGGAAAGAAACCTCGCCATAGCGATGATGGTAAACATTTTGGTGAGTTCGGAGGGTTGAAAACTGAACATACCGAAACGCACCCAGCTTGTAGCTCCAGCCACCTTCTTTCCGAAGACAAGCACCGCTATCAGCAGAATAATGCCAGCCGCATACATAAAGTAGGCATTATCTTTTACGACGCGATAATCCATGAAATAAATGATAGAGGCCGCAATGGCTCCTGTGACAGCCCAGGAAAGCTGTTTGTAAAAGAGGGAAACCGATTCGGTCGAGCCATTGGTAGCGCTGTAAACAGCCATAAGTCCCATGACGATCAGGCCCGACAGGGGAACCAGAAGCCATAAAAGATCAAATTTATTGTACTTTTCCATCACTTGTCCGTAAAGAGGAGAGAGATCATGTTATCTTGCCGGGAAACAGCTCCATAAACCACCGGAACAGGTTTTCCACACGTATTCCGGCGGCCCAAATCATACAAGAGAAATCATTATTGTGCAGCCACCACTATTTTCTTGCGGCCACGTAACCTTTGTCGGCGCGCCAAATGCGGGCAAATCGACCCTGCTGAACCGTCTGCTGGATCACAAACTATCGATTGTCACCCCAAAACCGCAAACGACAAGAAAAAAAATTACCGGAATTTACCATGACGACCGGAGCCAGATCATTATTCTCGACACTCCCGGCATCATGGACCCGAAGCAATCGCTGCACGAATCGATGCTCGAAATCACCCGGCGCTCGCTCCGCGAGTCAGATGTCATTGTAGCGCTCATCCCGTTCCAGAAAGGCGACGAACCCATCGACCGGAAATTCGCCAGCGAACTGATCGAACAGTGGGTGAAGCCTGCAGGCAAACCCTTCGTCATCGCACTGAACAAAGCCGACCTCGTGCCGGAAGAGACCGCCAAAGAGGCGCAAACGGAGATCATAAGCAAGTACAAGCCCGTGGCGACGCTCGCCCTGTCAGCCCTCACCGGCGGCAACATACCAGAGCTGGTCGAGCTGCTCAGGCCCCTGTTACCGCTCGACGAACCGATCTGGCCGGATGACATTCTCAGCACCGAGCCGGAGCGCTTCTTCGTCGGCGAAATCATCCGCGAAAAAATCTTTCTGCAATACGGGCGCGAAATTCCCTACTCAACCGAGGTAGTCATCGATGAATTCAAGGAGCAGCACGAAAACGACCCGAGCCGCAAGGAGCTGATCCGCTGCTCGGTCATCGTCGAACGCAACAGCCAGAAGCAGATCATCGTCGGCCAGAAGGGCGCGGCCATCAAAAAACTCGGCCAGGCCGCCCGCAAGGAAATAGAAGAACTCCTTGACCGACCGGTGTACCTCGAAATTTTCGTAAAGATCCGCCCCGACTGGCGCAAAAAAAAGAACCTCCTCAAAAGCTACGGCTACTGAGAAAAAGCGGATATGGTTGACAGGAAAACCCTTTCGACTTTGTCCACCATACCCACCAAGTCCATTTTGCCCTTTCTCCCCTTCCACCCTAAACGGAAAAACCCCTTCACAAATGGAAGGGGTCTTTCCGGCTTTGGCTGTAACAACCTTATGAAAAAATCAGCGGCCTTTCGGCTGCGGCTCCAGCTCGGCGCTGGCGGCCTCGATCTCTTTTTTCTCGTTCGGGTGAGCCTGAAGATACGCTTCGATCTCCTCTTTGCTCTTGTCCTTGAAGTACTCGAGCGCCGAGAGAATGATGCGTTTGTTCTCCTTGTCAAACTCGATGACGCGAAGCGGCAGCTCGTCGCCGATCTTGAAGGAAGAGTGAATGTCCTTCACACCGCCCTGCAACAGGTGCGACACCGGCACGAAACCATCGACTTCGCCGGGGAGAATGACGATGACGCCCTTCTCGATGATCTGCGAAATCGCCCCGGTGCACTCGGCGCCGACGGCATACTTCTGCTCGAACTCGCCCCAGGGATCGTTGTTGATCTGCTTGTGGCCAAGCGCAATACGGCGTGCGTTGACGTCGAATTTCAGCACCTTGACCTCGAGCTCCTGGCCCTTCTTGACCAGCTCGCTGGGGTGGCGGATCTTCTTGGTCCACGACAGATCGGAAATATGCACCAGACCGTCAACACCGGGCTCCAGCTCCACGAATACACCGAAATCGGTGATATTGCTGACCGTACCCTTGTGCAGCGAACCCTCGACATACTTCTCGGAGAGGGCGATCCACGGGTCTTCCGACACGCGCTTCATCGACAGCGACAGCTTGGTGTGCTCCTTGTCGATGTTGAGGATGACGACCTCGACATCCTGATCGAGCGACACAAACTGGCTCGGGTGCTTGATGTGCTGCGTCCAGCTCATCTCGGAGATATGCACCAGACCTTCGATACCCTTCTCGATCTCGACGAAGGCGCCGTAATCGGTGATGGAGACCACGCGGCCCGTCGCCTTGATGCCAACCGGATATTTGATTTCGATGTTTTCCCACGGATGGGCTTCGAGCTGCTTCATGCCGAGCGAAACACGCTTGGTGTTCTCGTCGAAGCCAACGACCACAACCTTGATTGGCTGGTCGAGCTCGACCACTTCGGACGGATGGTTGATCCTGCCCCAGGTGATGTCGGTGATGTGAACCAGACCGTCCAGACCGCCGAGATCGACAAAGATACCGAAGTCGGTGATGTTCTTGACGGTGCCTTCGAGAACCATGCCGACCTTGATGTTGGCAAGCATCTCCTCACGCTTGGCCGCATACTCCTCTTCGAGGATAACCTTGTGGCTGACGACGATGTTCTGGGTGACCGGATTGATCTTGACGACCCTGAAGTCCATGGTCTTGCCAACCAGAGCGTCGAAGTCGCGAACCGGCTTGACGTCGATCTGCGAACCGGGCAAGAAGGCCTCGACACCCGACAGGGAGACCGTCATGCCGCCCTTGACGCGGTTGATGATCTTGCCGTTGATGATGGTGTCGTTCTCGATTGAATCGTAAATCTTGTCCCAGATGCGAAGCACGTCGGCTTTCCTTTTGGAAAGAATAAGCTGACCCATCTTGTCTTCGATGTTCTCGAGATAGACCTCGACATCATCGCCGACCTTGATTTCGTCATCGTCACGGAACTCGAGAAGCGAAACGATACCTTCCGATTTGAAGCCCACGTCGATGGTGACATCCTTGTTGGAGATCGAAACGATTCGCCCCTTGACGATCTCCTCTTCGGTGATCTCGGAGAGGGTGCTCGTGTAGAGCGACTCCATCTGCAGCAGCTCGGAAGGCTCGTAGTGAGCGAAGATCTTGACTTTTTTTCTGCCCGGCACTTTCGGCTTCGGCGTTTCCAGCGTTGTTGTTTCTGACATTAATGTTTTCCTTCCTCTCTGATGATTTGCCGTCAGCCGCGAGAGATTTCGGCTGTCGTTTTTTATGGTTATAGATTATGACACGAAAGAACACTGTTCACATTCACGAAGGCAACGCCATCTCCGGCTTCATTGCCCCACAATTTTATTCACCAGGTCGTACACGAAATTGACCTGTTCGTCGATGGTCATGTTCGAGGTATCGAGCAAAACCGCATCGGGATGACGCTTGAGCGGCGCATGGGTGCGCTGTTCGTCGTCACGATCCCGCTGTTTTATCTCCTCTTCAAGCTCCTCGACCGAAGGCACCGCTGCACCGTCCGCCTTGAGCGAAAGCTCGGCATGGCGCCGTTTGGCGCGTTCCGCCGGATCGGCGACGAGAAAGATTTTCAGTTCGGCGTCGGGAAAGATGACGGTACCGATGTCACGGCCATCCATCACGATACCGCGCTTCCGGCCCATCTCCTGCTGAAGCTCGCGCAGTTTGTCCCTGACCGGTTTGAGCGAACTGATGAAACTGACTTCGCGGCTGACCCGGTTCTCCCTGATCGCTTCGGATACATCCTCACCATCGAGAAAAACCCGTTCGCTCTGGAACCCGATCGTTATCGTCCGGAGCAGTCCGGCAATCCTGGATTCGTCCTTGCGAAGATCGTCGAGCAAACCTTCACGAAGCACCTTGAGGGTCACGGAGCGGTACATGGCTCCGGTATCGATGTAGGTGTAACCCAGCTTGCCAGCAAGAATTTTGGCAGTCGTGCTCTTGCCGGAAGCGGCCGGTCCGTCTATGGCGACGATGATCGGTTTCTTTTCGATAGGACTCTCCAATGCATTTTAAAATAGCCTGTAATTGTAAAAAATTAATTTGCTTTTTCCAAACGGATTGATTACATGTTAAAACCGTTTTTCTCAACAAACATCTCCGCCCATGTCACTCCGCTGCGGCATTGTCGGTCTGCCCAATGTCGGCAAATCGACGCTGTTCAATGCCATCACGGCCAAGCAGGCCGAAGCCGCCAACTACCCGTTCTGCACCATCGAACCCAACGTCGGCACCGTGCTCGTGCCCGATCCGCGCCTCGGTGAACTCGCCCGCGTCGTCAAGACTCCGGTGATCGTGCCTGCGGTGCTCGAAATCGTCGATATTGCCGGTCTGGTCAGAGGCGCCAGCAAGGGTGAAGGACTTGGCAACCAGTTCCTCTCGCACATCCGCGAGGTTGACGCGATCATTCACGTGGTACGCTGCTTCGAGGATCCGAACATCATCCACGTCGAGGGCAAGATCGATCCGGCGGGCGACATCGCCACCATCGAGACCGAGCTGATGCTGGCCGACCTCGACAGCATGGAAAAGCGCATCGACAAATTGCGCAAGGGTGCCCGCAAGGAGAAAGATCAGCAGGCGTTGGTCGATCTGGCCGAGAAGATCGTGGCCGGCCTCGGCGAGGGCGTGCCGGTGCGCAGCATTCTCGAAAACGACGAAGAACGCGCCATGGCGAAACAGTTTTTCCTCATCACGGCAAAGCCGGTGCTTTTTGCCGCCAATGTGGCTGAAACCGACCTGCCTGACGGTAACGAGCATACCGCAACGGTGGCGAAGATAGCAGCAGAGAACGGTTCGAAAATGCTCATCATCAGCGCCAAAGCCGAAGCGGACATTGCCGAGCTGCCCGAAGAGGAGCGTCCGGACTTCCTCGAAAGCCTTGGCCTCGAAATGTCGGGTCTCGACCGCCTGATCATGGCCGCCTACGACCTGCTCGGCCTGCACAACTACTTCACGGCAGGCGTCAAGGAGGTTCACGCCTGGACGATCCGCAAGGGCGCCGCCGCCCCGGAAGCCGCCGCCGCGATCCACTCCGACTTCGAGAAAGGCTTCATCCGCGCCGAGGTGATGGCCTACGAAGACCTGATCACCCTGGGCTCGGAGCAGAAAGTGAAGGAGGCCGGCAAAATGCGCTCCGAAGGCAAAGAGTATGTTGTCAAGGATGGGGATGTGATTACTTTCCGGTTTAATGTGTAAGACGCCATGCCACAGCACAAGGTTTCATCTGACAGTCCTATCGGCATCTTCGATTCGGGCATCGGTGGTCTGACCGTCGTCAAGGCCGTGCAGGCCGCACTGCCCTCTGAGCGGATCATCTATTTCGGCGACACGGCTCGCGTACCGTACGGCCCGAAATCGCAGGTCACGATTCGGAAGTATGCCCGCGAGGACACCGAACTGTTGATGAAGCACCAGCCGAAGCTGATCATCGTGGCGTGTAACACCGTGTCGGCGCTGGCGCTCGACGTAGTCGAGCAGACCGCTGGAGGCATTCCGGTAATCGGCGTGCTGAAAGCTGGCGCGGAACTGGCCGCGCAGCGAACAGGATCGGGCCGCATCGGTGTCATCGGCACCCAGGCCACCATCGGCTCGAACGCCTACACCTGCGCCATCCGCGAGGAGAAAGAAACACTCGAAGTTTTTCCGAAAGCCTGCCCGCTTTTCGTGCCGCTCGCCGAAGAGGGCTTCATCGATCACCCTGCCACAAGACTTGTCGCCGAAGAATACCTGGCTGCCTTCACCGGCAAAGAGATCGACACCCTCGTGCTCGGCTGCACCCACTACCCGATTCTCCGCAAGATCATCGAAAGCATCACCGGGCCGGAAATCACCATCATCGACTCCGCCGAAGCGGTTGCCAGCAAAGCCGGAGAACTCCTCGCAGCTCGCGGCCTCTTGAACCAAAGCCCCGAAAAAGCGCTGCCGCATCTCATGGTCAGCGACCTCCCGCAGAAGTTCCGCGAACTCTACCGCCTCTTCATGGGCACCGAACTCCCCGACGTCGAGCTGGTAGGGATGTAGCCATTGCCTTTCCCATTTTAATCGTATCTTTTCCGGCAAAATCTGAACCTTGAAGGCGACGGCCTTACCATACCGGAGAGACCAGTGAAAATCAATCTTGACAGAACATCGTCCGGCTTCTGCATCGGCGTGCAGGGCACGATTCACGTTGCGGAAGAGAAACTCGCCCAGTCCGGCGAGCTCTACTGCCTCGGCGATGTGGTGCACAACGAGGTGGAGGTCAAGCGGCTCGAAGCGCTCGGCATGGAAACCATCGACATTCCGGCGTTCGAAGAGCTCCGGAATGCCGAGGTTCTGATCCGCGCTCACGGCGAACCGCCCTCGACCTACGAAACCGCAAGGAAGAACAATCTCGCGATCACCGATACTACCTGCCCGGTGGTGGCGAAGTTGCAGAAGACCGCCAAAATGCTGCACCAGCTCGGATACCAGGTGGTGATCTACGGAAAGAAAGTTCACCCGGAGGTGATCGGCATCAACGGCCAGTGCGATGACGAAGGGGTCGTCATCAAGCATCCCGACCTGTCGGATCCGGAGGAAATCGCCCCGCTCGACCTCAGCCGCAAAACAGCACTGATCTCCCAGACCACGATGGACGTGCCCGGTTTTTACGAGCTGAAGAGGAATCTCGAAAAGCTCTTCGCCGAACACGGCCACCGCAATCCCGGCACGGAATCCGGCGAGTGGATGGCCGTGCGCGACATCGACATCACCGCCGAAAAAACCGGCGCTCTCGCGATGCCGGAGCTGGTCTTCAAGGACACCATCTGCCGCCAGGTTTCGAGCCGAAACGGCAAGCTGCGCGATTTCGCGCTGGCGAACGACTGCATCGTCTTCGCGGCGGGTCGCAAAAGCTCGAACGGTCAGGTACTCTACTCGATCTGCCGCGACGCCAATCCGCGCAGCTACTTCATCGAGGATGTGGATGAAATCCAGCCTGAATGGTTCGTCGGCGAAAACGGCAAACCGGTCGAAAGCGTCGGCATCTGCGGCGCGACCTCGACCCCCATGTGGCTGCTCGAAAAGGTGGCCAACCATATCGGGAAGACCTTCGGCGATGACTCCGCCAACCCGGACGCATGAACGCAACCATGAAACGTTACCGACCATGAAATCCGTCAACCTCACCATCGATGGCCGCAACGTGTCGGCGGCTCCGGGACAGACCATCCTCGAAGCGGCCCGCGAAAACGGCATCCGCATCCCGACGCTCTGCTTCCACAAAGAGATCGAAGCGACCGGTTCGTGCTGGATCTGCATCGTGGAGATCAAGGGCAAAAACCGCTTCATCCCCTCGTGCAGCACGAAGGTGAGCGAAGGGATGGTGGTCGAAACGCGCAACGCGGAGCTGGACTCGATGCGCCGCCAGAGCCTCGAACGGCTGCTTGCCCAGCACTGCGGCGACTGCCTAGCACCGTGCGAGCTCGCCTGCCCGGCAGGTTGCGACATTCCCGGATTCGTCGCGGCCATCGCCAAGGGCAACGACCGCGAGGCGCTCGAACTCATCCGCCGCACGATTCCGCTGCCGGGCATTCTCGGGCGCGTCTGCCCCGCTCCGTGCGAGGAGGCGTGCCGCCGCCACGGCGTTGACGAGCCGGTCTCGATCTGCGCCCTCAAGCGCTTCGCCGCCGACCAAGAGATGACCGAAGGCTCGGAACTGCCGGAACGCAAACCGTCCTCCGGCAAGCGCGTGGCCATCGTCGGCGCTGGCCCGGCGGGCCTCACCGCCGCGTGGTATCTGCTGCTCGACGGGCACGAGGTGACGATTCTCGACGCAAACGAAAAGTCAGGCGGCATGATGCGCTACGGCATCCCGAAGTTCCGCCTGCCCGAAGCGGTCATCGATGCCGACGTCGAGCCACTGGTGAAAATGGGCGCGACGTTCCGCTTCTCGACCGTGTTCGGCAAAGACGCAAACCTGGCGGGATTGCAGAAGGAGCACGACGCCGTACTGCTTACCATCGGCGCAAGCCAGGCCTCGACGCTCGGCATTCCGGGCGAGGAGCTTGACGGCGTCCAGAGCGGCATCGGCTTCCTTGCCGACGTTGCGGACGGAAAGGCTGCCGCGCCCGGCAAGTCGGTGATCGTCATCGGCGGCGGAAACACGGCCATCGACGCGGCACGAACCGCCCTGCGGCTTGGCGCTGACTCGGTCACGATCCTCTACCGCCGGGGACGCGAAGAGATGCCCGCTAACCGGCTGGAAATCGAGGAGGCGGTCGCCGAGGGCGTCGAGCTTCGCCTGCTCGCCGCGCCGATCGCGATTGAAAAAGGAGCGAATGGTCTTGTCGTCACGGCGGTGGAGATGCAGCTCGGCGAACCCGACTCAAGCGGACGCCGTCGTCCGGTTCCCGTCGCCGGTTCGGAGTTCACGCTCCGGGCAGACACGGTCATTTCGGCCACCGGCCAGTACGTTGACCTCCCGGCTGAAGCGGCGGCGGGCATCGGCGTCGAGCGCAACGGAACGGTCAAAATCAATGGAGAATCTATGCTCACTGGCGCAGCGGGCGTCTTCGCGGCGGGCGACTGCGTCAGTGGCCCCGACCTCGCCATCGAAGCTGTCCGGCAGGGTCGCCTCGCCGCTGAAGCGATCGACCGCTTCCTGAACGGCGGCGATCCGGCAGCAACAGGAACGTCGATGTTCAACTCGTCGTACGGAGCGCGTGACAAAGCCCCGCACCAGTTCTACGACCGGGCGAAGCCTGCGGCACGGGTTGCCGTGCCGGAGCTTGAGGCGGAATCGAGACGCCGGAGCTTCGAGGAGGCGGTAACGGGGTACGATCCGGAACAGGCGCGAGAGGAGGCAAAACGCTGCCTGCGATGCCGCTGCCAGGCGGTTGACGATTGCCGCCTGCGGAATCTGGCCACGGCGTTCGGCGTGGCAACACCGGCCACCGAAGAGGCCCACGAATACTTCAGTATCGACAGGTCAGGCGACATGCGTTTCGAACGGGAAAAGTGCGTCGATTGCGGCGTCTGCATCCGCACGTTGGAGTCGGCTTCGGCAGATGCAGTCACGATCCGGGAAGAGCTGATCGACCACTGCCCGACCGGAGCGATCAGCAGATAAAAGGGTTGATAACTCGCGTTTCTGTAGTCAGTTATCCTCTTCTTTCCGAGGATGGTCTTCACTTTTGAAAAGCCAGTCGACCGCCTTCATCGCGCCCTCACCCTTGTGGACGGCCTGCTTTACCGACTTGCTCGCCTTTTCCGCTTTTTCGGTGGGGTTGCCGCCGTGCCAGCTTACCCAGGCAACGTAGAGAATGCCAAGAGCAGCCAAAACGATCAGAAAGCGCAGAATCCGCCGTGCGAACGAGAGCACAATCAAAAGCGAAAAGATCACCGCGATGCCAAGCACCACCGGATGAGCGGTCAGGTAGTTGATAATCGTAGTCATGGTTTGCAGGTCATAAATATTCAAACAGCACGGCGGCCACATGGCGTGAGGGCGAATCCGAGGAAAGGCGCCCCCGCGCCTCCCTGAGTTCGCGCCGCATCGACGACGATACGGCATCATCACAAAGAATTTCCAGCGCCTTCCTGCTGATGTTTCCGGCGTTCGCCTCGTGCTGGATCAGCTCCGGCACGGCCTGTTTTTCCGACAGCAATCCGCAGGCAACGATGTTGGCCAGCGCGATGTTGTGGAGCTTCACCAGCCGCTTGCCGATGAAATAGTTCAGCGGCGAGGTCTTGTAGAGCACCACCATCGGCACGGCGAAGCAGAGCGATTCGAGCGTCGCCGTACCGGAAGTAACCAGCTCCAGATCGCTGTACTGCATCACCTCGTAGGAGGTGCAGTACAGCGGCTCGATGCCCGCCTCGCGGAGGTACCGCTCGTAGAGTGCCGGATCGATATGTGGCGACCTGCCAAGCATGAAGACGGTTTTGCCCTGCTCGCCGATGCGTTTTGCCGCGCCGAGCATTTCGGGGAAAATCTTCTCGATCTCCTGCTTGCGGCTGCCTGGCAGCAGTCCGACGATGCGGGCGTCGGAATCGATGCCCATCCGCGCGAGGAACTCGGGCTTGGGCGCGAACTTCAGCTCCGCCAGCTCCTCGACAACCGGATTGCCGACGAACTCCGCATCGATGCCATGGCGACGGTAAAACTCCACCTCGAAGTCGAAAATCACCAGCAACCGGTCAACGCAGGCGCGAATCTTCTCGACCCGCCGCTCCTTCCACGCCCAAACCTGTGGCGAGATGTAGTAGATCACCGGAATGCCCTGCTTCTTCAGAAACGCCGCGATGTGCAGGTTCATGCCGGGATAGTCGATCAGCAGCGCCGCATCGGGCTTTTCGCGCACGATGGCCGCCTTGAGTTCACGGATCACCTTGCGCAGAAACAACGCGTGTTTGAGCACCTCCACGAAACCCATGATGCTCATCTGGTCAGTGGTATAAAGCAGCTCCGCACCGAGTTCGGCGAGCTTTCGCCCACCCACGCCGAACACTTTCGTATCAGGCCGGGCTGCGAGCAGCTCGCGCACGGGGCCTGCCGCATGAAGGTCGCCAGAGACCTCACCGGCCAGAACGAAAAGCTTCTTTCGGCACGTCATCTGCGTTGATTGCATCATCGAACAGGAAACCGTATTTTGTGTCACGTTTGCGCTTCCGGATACCGGAAAAGGCCTTGGCCAGTCAACACCATTATATCAAATCTACTATAGAATGCAAGTCAAATTCGGAACCGATGGATGGAGGGCAATTATAGCCAAAGAATACACTTACGACAATCTCAAGCTGGCCGCTCTCGCTTCCGGAAAATATTTTCTCTCGCATCCGGACAAGTCAAACGGCGTCTGCGTCGGTTACGACACACGCTTCATGTCGAAGGAGTTCGCCCGCTACACCGCGGAGGTGCTCTCGTCGATGGGTCTCAAGGTTTTCCTCTCCAACAGCTTTGTCTCCACACCGGCGGTTTCATTCTACACCAGGGAACACAAGCTCGCCGGTGGCGTCATGATCACTGCCTCGCACAATCCGCCGATCTACAACGGGTTCAAGGTCAAGGCCTCCTACGGCGGGCCGGCGCACCCGGAAGTGATCGACGAAATCGAGAAAAATCTGCCCGGCATCGATCCCGCCACACTGGTAAAACCAGCGGAAAACCTGATCACCATGACCGACATCAAGTCGGAATATATTGTCTATCTCGAATCGAAGCTGGACCTGAAGCTGATCCGTGAGTCGGGACTGAAGATCGCTCACAACGCCATGTACGGTGCGGGTCAGGACATCGTCACCCGCCTGCTCGACGAATCGATGGTCAACTGCTACCACTGCTCGGTCAATCCGGGCTTCGACGGCATCAATCCCGAGCCGATTCCGCAATACATCACTGATTTCGTTGAGTTCTTCAAGGAAGTCGAGACCGACGTGGCGATCATCAATGACGGCGACGCCGACCGCATCGGGATGCTCGACGAGAAGGGAGAATTCGTCGATTCGCATAAGCTCTTCGCCATCGTCCTCAAATACCTTGTCGAACAGAAAGGCCAGCGTGGCGAAGTGGCCAAAACCTTTGCCCTGACCGACATTATCGACAGAATTTGCCAGAAACACGATTTGAAAATGCACCTGTTGCCGGTCGGCTTCAAATATGTCAGCCGCCTGATGACCACCAACGACATTCTCATCGGCGGCGAAGAGTCTGGCGGCATCGGCATTACCTCGTTCCTGCCCGAGCGGGACGGCGTCTATACCGGCCTCCTGATGCTTGAAATCATGGCACGGCGGCAGAAAACGCTTACCGGACTTGTCGAGGAACTGTATGACGAGTATGGCTTTTTCAGTTACAACAGGCTTGATTTGCGAGTAGCCGAGTCGAAGAAAGCGGCCATCATCGAAGCAGCGTCCGGAGGCAAGCTGAAGAGCATCGCCGGTTATCCGGTCACCAGCTTCAACGACCTGGACGGCTTCAAATACCATTTCGAGGGCGGCTGGCTGCTCATCAGGGCCTCGGGCACCGAGCCGGTGCTCAGGATCTATTGCGAAGCCGATTCCACTGAAAAAGTGGAAAAAGTGCTCGCTTTCGCATCCAGACTCGCTTAAAACAGCGCAAGAAACCCGGCAGGATGGCGTCTTACCGTGGCATTCCGCCCGACACCGGACAGTTCCGGAAAACGCGAAACGCTTGCGGTTGACCTGAAAGACGACCCTGCGCTTTGTTTTCAAAGCGCAGAATTACCGGAAATTATTTTCGATTTGCCCTAACATTTGTCTATTGCAGCAGCAGGCATCAACATCAGTGGACCGATCGTTCAGCGAACTTGTCGCCGAACACCAGGATATGGTCGTCAACACCTGTTACCGCTTCGTTTTCAATCGTGAGGATGCCGAAGATCTGGCGCAGGAGGTGTTCATAGAAGTCTATCGATCACTCGACAAATTCCGTGAGGAGTCGAAACTCTCGACCTGGATTTACCGGATCGCGGTCACCAAGTCGCTGGATCACCTGCGCCGCTTGAAACGCAAGAAACGGTTCAGCTCGCTCAAACGAGTCATCGGAATCGATGATCCGGCAGACTCGATACCCGCAGCCAGCGACGATAACCCTGCCGATGTGCTCGACAGCAAGGAACGACTCAGCGTACTGCAAAATGCGCTCGACGGCTTGCCCGACAACCAGAAAACGGCGTTCCTTCTGAGCAAGCAGGACGGATACAGCAACCAGGAAATTGCCGATATCCTCCAGACAACCATCCCGGCTGTCGAGTCGCTGATTCACCGGGCGAAAAAAAATCTGCAATCACGTCTTGAACGTCATTACCGCTCAGGTGACTGAGTGCTCCGTTCGACACAAGATTTGAAATGTTTCGACGTCACATTTGATGAAACCGTAAAAAGCCATGAACAGAACTACCGAACAACGCAACGCTGAGGTCACGAAGACCATTGGGATGCTTGACCAGATGCCCCGGGTGGAGGTGAATCACCTCTTCAGGGTACGGCTTATGCAGCGGATCGAGGCAATGGAGGTTAAAAAAACTTCATGGTCAGCTTTGCCCGGCGAGGCTTTCAATCCGAGACTCGCCTTCATGGCTCTTCTGCTGATGCTGAATATCGCTTCGGCCCTCATGCTCTTTATGCATGGGACACCGCAAGCAACCGGCTCTTCAGGAGCCATTGCTGAATCGTTCAGCGAAGACTACGGTGGTCCGGCACTCTCCTATTACGACGATCAGACGACTATCGACCGCTGAAACCGGCGCATGAAACTTTGAACGGCAAAAAGCCTGCAACGATGTAACCCGCATTGTGCAGCCAGTAACTTGTGGAATTAATTTTTAATGGTTACCGATGGATTTTCTCTCTTCCAAGCGCTTCGTCACGACAGCCCTGGTGCTTCTGGTCATACTCAACGTCACCCTGATGGGAGTGCTCTGGTGGCAAAACTATGTCAATAAAAGTTACCGGTCGGTTGAAATCACCCGATTCTATAGCGGAACCAGCCCGCGTGGGGGAAACAAGCTGGCGCTGACTGATCAGCAAAAAACGGCATTCAGAAAACTCCGACAGGAACATTTCCGCAAGACCATGCCCGCTGTGCAGAAGATTATCGAATTCAAAAAAGAGATGATCTCCGAAGCTGTCAAGCCTGATCCCGACCTGCAGAAACTTTCAGCCATCGCAGACAGCCTGGGCAAACGCCAGGCGTGGCTCGAAAAGGATCTTGCCCTCCATTTCCATGAACTTTCCATGCTCTGCACACCGACCCAGCGAGATTCCCTGGAAAAGCTGCTCAGCAATATCTACACCGTCAGGTACCAGAAAATGAATTTATGGAAAGGCCGACCCCATCGGGAAGATCGGGAAGACAATCATCGAGGCCCAATCCCACCATCGGCTCCTGAACCCTGATAATCCGGTAACAGGCATGACTGTCCAGCAACATTTCAAGTGGCGTGTCTTCATCAGCACAGGGCTGTTGTTGACCTTCCTCGTGATGCTCATCTCAGGCATCGTGCTCTACATCTCGCCCCCGGGCAGGGTGGCAAACTGGACTGACTGGAATATTTTCGGACTGACCAAAAAAGGTTGGCAGAACCAGCATGTTGTTTTTGGCTTCGCCTTCATCATCCTCTCAATTTTTCACCTTTTCGTCATCAACTGGAAGGCGTTCCTTTCCTACATCAAGACCAAAGCCTCGAAGGGCCTGAACAGCCCCGCAGAACTTGTAACTTCGCTCCTTCTTTTTGCCGTACTTGCTGCCGGCACCTTATGGCACTTGCCGCCTTTCGAGCAGATCATCGCCCTTGGCGACCGGCTTTCAGGCTCCTGGGAAAACAAAACCGGCGGCCCACCCGTGCCACACGCCGAAGCGATGCCGCTCGATGAACTCGGCGCGCTGCCGCAGGTGAACGATCCGGCGGAAAAAATGGTGGAAAAACTCCGCGCGGCGGGCATCGAGGTACGTGACACCCGACAGACGCTGACGGAGATCGCCGACAAGAACGGCGTGAAGGTGGAGAAACTCTACGGCATTATCTCGAAAGGCAAGCAATCCGGTGGACTTCAGGGATCGGGCTGGGGCCGCAAAACGCTCACGGAGGCCGCCGAAACCATCGGCGTCTCACCACTCGCACTGCAACAGGCGCTGAAGCAGCAGGGCATCGAAGCCGCGCCGGAAGAGTCGATTCGCGACATCGCCACGAAAAACGGCATGGAACCCTCCGAACTGGTCAGCAGGATCAACCGGATGGCTGAAAAGCGGTAAGCGGAGATCGAGGACTTCAGCGGCGGGGATGACAGATCGCGCCGTACAGCTCGGGCCGCCGGTCGGCGAAAATATCGTTGAACTCGTTGAAGCTCTTGTCGCGGCATGATCGTGGATCGATCTCCGCCAGCAGCACCCGGTCGTTGTCAGCGTCGGCAAGTGCGACCGTCTCTCCGTAAGGATCGTACACCGCCGAACACCCCTTGAACAGCAGCGTCTCATCACCCCTCGTTTCAGTACCGCACCGATTGGCCACGGCGACGTACAGTTTGTTCTCGATAGCGCGAGCGGGCATCACCTTGCGCCATGCATCGGTGACAAGGTTGGACGGGCAGGCAATGAGGTCGGCCCCGCCGAGGGCCAGCACCCGCGAAGCCTCCGGGAAGCGCCAGTCATAGCAAAGCATGATGCCGATTGAAATGTCGAGCCGCTCGTCGCGGATCACCGGAAAGCCGGTGTCGCCCAGCTCGAACACGAAGCGCTCCTTGTAGAAAAGATGAGACTTGCGGTAAACGAGCGGGTCAGCGACGCCGGGCCGGAACACGAACACCGAATTGTAGAACAACCCACCCGCCCCTTCGGGCAATCCGGCGATGATGATCGCCTTTTTCGCATCGGCGAGGCGCTGGAAAACAGCGCACGCCACGCCGTCCGGCGCTTCGGCGAGCGGCGCAAGCTCCTCGCGCGACACGAAGAAATAGCCGCTCGTGCACAGCTCCGGCAGCACGACAATGTCCGCTTCGACCGGATCGAGCAAACTCCGGATCGCTTCGAGATTCGCCTGGCGCTCCCCGAGACGTGGCGTAAACTGGACGGTGGCGAGACGGATCATCGGCTACCGGAACTTCCCGCCGGACGCAATTTTCTCTGCACCATCCTCACGACAGCCGACGCCTCGTTGCGGAAAATGAGCACGCCGAGAGCAAGATAAAGCAGTACGATCAGCAGTTTCACCATCATCGCGAGCAGGCCGCGGATGCCGAAGCCGGCAAGCCAGACGAGCAGGTCGTCATGCCATACTGCGAACGCCAGCCCGGCACCGAGCAAGAGTGACAAACGGCCCCAGTCATAGTTGATCGGATAAAACCTCACCGAGTACCACCCCATGCAGAGGCACATCACCGCCGTACCGAGCAGAATCGCCACCGCCGCGCCATCCATGCCGCCAAGCGGAATCAGAATCCAGCACCCGAGCGTCGTCACGGCGGCTCCCGCGAAGGTCACGACCGGCAGATATTTGGTTTTGCCGGTAATCAGAATACCTGCCGACAGGTTGGTTGAAATCATGTCGAACACGTAACTGAAAAAGATCCACGGCAGAATCGACATGCCCATCCAGTATTTCGGCGGCAGGAGATAGAGCTTGCCGCCCCAGTGATATCGCACCAGGTCGGGAACGAAAAAGGTGCAGGCCACCGCGAGCACAATCACCACAATGCCCGAAAGGTTCATCACCTGCTTGAAGAGCGGCCTGGCTTCGGGATCGTCAGCGTGTTGCAGGAAAAACGGCTGCCAGGCGAAGCGGAAAATCTGGATGAACATCTGGAGCGCCACGCCGAACGCCGCCACCCGACCGTAGATACCGGTGATATCCGAAGCCTGGAACCCCGCGCCATACAGGCGGTCGATGTCCTGCTGCGGAATGCGGATCAGGAGATTCCGGTCGATCAGGTGGATGAGCAGGCCAGCGATGCCGGTCGGCACGTAGGGTAGGCCGATGCCGAGCAACTGCCGGTACATGCCGGACGAGAACGTGGGTTTGAGATTTTTGAGTACCGGCAGAATGAACAGCAGGCTGACCACCGAGCCGAGCGCCTCGCCGATGAACACGCCGGAAAGACCCGCATGAAGTCCGAGGATGAGCACAAAGGTGCTGATGACGCCGCCGACCACGCCCATCACCTTGGCCAGCGCAAACGGGATCGCCTTGCGCTTCAGCCGAAGTTCGGCAAATGGCACGACGAGCAGCGTATCGAGAAACAGGATCGCGGCGGCGTAACGGATGAACACCCCAGACTCCGGTGCGAGTCCGATGGCTACGGCAATCGACGGCGCAAAGAGCAGCATCAGCGCCGAAAAAAGGATTGAGGTAACAAAGAGGCTGAAAAAAGCCGTCGAAAACAGCGGACGTTCATCCTCGTTCCGTTTGATGGCGTCGGAGGCGACCTTCAGGTAAGAGGTTTCGAGACCGTAGGTGAAAATGACGTTCGCCAGGGCGATGTTGGCATAAACCACCGCCTGGATGCCATTATCGAAGGTGGTCAGCTTGTTGGCGTAAAGCGGAACAAGAACGTAGTTAAGACTGCGGGCCAGAATGGTGCTCGCGCCGTAGATGACCGTATCCTTCGCGAGAAGCTTGAGTTTGGAGAACATCCGTTGGGTTGCTGGAGGTCGCGGTCAGTTCTTGCCGGTCGCCGGGCCAGTCGAGCCGTTGGTTTTGGCTGCCTCCGCTTTCTGCTGCCGGACGGCGTCCATATCGACCTGGAACTTGCCATCCTTCTGGATAACGGGAATCTTGGAGATCACCTCGCGCAGATGCGCCTGTGCTTCGGCCTGCTGTTGCTTCATCTTTTCGAGCTCTTCACCCGTCAGACCGACCGGATTGTCCTTGTCAATCAGGCTATCCTTGAACGATTCGATCTCCATGTTCTGCTCCATCTTCATATGATTGACGAACTTGGAAAGAAAATACATGAGCAGAAAAAAGACCGACAGAGCAAATCCGAGAATTAAAATCCAGCTCATAATCCGCAGGTTATGGTTAGCATGAACAGTTTCCGGGAACAGAAAAGAGCCGTCACGTTACGACACACCCGTTCGCAACAGGCCGAAACAACTTTCGCCCGGGCTTTGAAAATATCATGAATTTTCCGGATTATAGCGCGAATATCGGATTAAAAATGAATATTTCCAGCTTTTGGCGGCGAACCGGATCGCCGCTGCCGAAACCACACGAGCAACGATGAAAGAACAAGCAACCAGCACGCAGGAGGGCAAGGGCATCCTTCTGCAGGAAGCCCAAGCCATCCGCCTGATGAGCGAGCGGCTGGACGAGAACTTTTCCAGAGCAATCGATCTGATGCTCGCCTGCACAGGCAAGATCATCATCTCCGGCATGGGCAAATCGGGCATCATCGGCCAGAAGATCGCGGCGACGCTCTCATCGACCGGCACCACGGCGATTTTCCTCCATCCGGCGGAAGCAGCGCACGGCGACCTCGGCGTGGTTTCGGAGGGCGACACGGTCATCTGCCTTTCCAAAAGCGGCATGACCGAGGAGCTGAACTTCATCCTCCCGGCGCTCCGGGAGCGGAAGGCGACCATCATCGCCTTCACCGGCAACCCTCGTTCCTACCTCGCGATGAACGCCGACGTGGTGCTCGACACCGGCGTCGAGCAGGAGGCGTGCCCTTACGACCTCGCGCCAACCAGCTCGACCACGGCGATGCTCGCGATGGGCGACGCGCTGGCGATCTGCCTCATGAAAAAGAAGAACTTCACCGACCAGGAATTCGCCCTCACCCACCCCAAAGGCTCGCTCGGCAAACAGCTGACGATGCGGGTCGGCGACGTGATGGCCACCGGCGATGCCCTGCCCGTCGTCAGCGAAGATGCAATGCTCTCAGACCTGATCCTCGAAATGACCTCCAAGCGCTACGGCGTCAGTGGCGTCGTGGATGCAGAGGGCAAGCTCACCGGCATCTTCACCGACGGCGACTTGCGGCGACTGGTGCAGACCGGCGAGTCATTTCTCGACAAAAAAGCGGTCGAGGTGATGACCCCCAACCCGAAAACCGTCACCACCGACATGAAGGCCAAAGCCTGCCTCGAACTTCTCGAAACCCACCGCATCACCCAGCTTATGGTGTGTGATGAAAAGCGCTGTCCGGTGGGGATCGTGCACATTCACGATCTGGTGACGCTGGGGTTGTAGTTTTTCTCAGATCCGTCTGATTCTGACTGATCTGTCTCCCACCAATAAAAAGAGCGCTCGAAAGCGCTCTTTTTATTTTGTAACTGGACCGAAAGCCATCAGGCTCTACCGAGTGCTTTCAGCATCGCTTCGCCGATGTCGGCGGGGTTTTCGACGACCTTGATACCTGCGGCTTCCATTGCCTTGATCTTCTCTTCGGCGGTGCCTTTGCCTCCGGAGACGATGGCTCCGGCGTGGCCCATGCGGCGTCCGGGAGGGGCGGTGCGACCTGCGATGAAGCCGACGACCGGTTTCTTGAAATATTTCCTGATGTACTCGGCGGCCTCCTCTTCGGCACTGCCGCCGATTTCGCCGATCATGACGAGGCCTTCGGTGTCGTCATCCTTGGCGAACAGCTTGACGGCGTCGAGAAAGCGAGTGCCGATGATCGGGTCGCCGCCGATACCGATGCAGGTGGACTGGCCGAGGCCGACTTCGGTGAGCTGGTGCACCGCTTCGTAAGTCAAAGTTCCGCTGCGCGAGACGACGCCGATGGTGCCTTTTTTGTGGATGAAACCCGGCATGATGCCGACTTTGGCTTCGCCGGGGGTGATAACGCCGGGGCAGTTCGGGCCAACCAGCACTGCACCTTTCTCCTGCACGAAGCTGTAGGCTTTCATCATGTCATTGACCGGAATGCCTTCGGTGATGCAGATGATGACCTTCAGTCCTGCAGCGGCAGCTTCCATGATGGCGTCTGCGGCGAACGGCGCAGGCACGAAAATCACCGTCGCGTTGGCTTCGGCCTTTTCGACAGCCTCCTTCACGGTGTCGAACACCGGAACCGGGCGGCAGAATTGATCTTTTTCGTTGCCGTTATAGAGAATACCGCCCTTTCCGGGGGTAACGCCAGCGACGACATTGGTGCCATACTCCAGAATCTGCGAGGTATGGAAAGTGCCCTCACCGCCAGTAATTCCCTGGACGACCAGGCGGGTATCTTTATTGACCAGTACGCTCATATGCCGATATTCGTTTTGGTGATGAAAAAAAACCGTCAGTTGGACGGAGCTGTCTGACACAAGGTCTGGAGATGGCGTGCGATGCCGAGCATCTTGCCCTCCTCGAAAAAGTTGCAGATCAGGTGAACGCCAACCGGCAGGCCAAGGCTGTCAAAGCCGACCGGCACGCTGATGGCGGGCATTCCGACGATGCTGGCCGGAACAGTGAAAACATCGGCCAGGTACATTTCGAGCGGGTTGTCCATCTTGTCACCAATGCCGAAAGGCGGAAAGGGTGAGGTCGGCCCGAAGATCACATCGACCTTTTCGAACGCTTCGCGATACTTGTCCTGGAAAACGCGGCGTACCTGCTGCGCTTTTTTGTAGTAGGTGTCGTAATAGCCCGCCGAGAGCACGTAGGTGCCGAGCATGATGCGACGCTTGACCTCCGCGCCGAATCCCTCGGTGCGCGAGTTCACGTACATGCTCGAAAGGTCGGGCGAATCGGGAGAACGGTAGCCGTAGCGTGCGCCGTCGAACCGTGCGAGGTTCGAGGAGGCTTCGGCGGTGACGAGAATGTAATAGGCCGCGATGGCGTAATCGCTCTCCGGCAGGTCGATCTCAACCAGCTCCGCGCCCGCTTCTTCGAGCTTTTTCAGCCCTGCCTTGACCACTCCGGCCACGTCGGCATTGAGACTCTCGGGGAAAAATGCGCGCGGCACGCCGATGCGCAGCCCATCGACGGAGACGTGATCCATCGCGGTGTCGTACTCCGGCACGTCGTGGTGCGACGAGGTTGCATCATGCTCGTCCTTTCCGGCAATAACACCAAGCACGAGCGCTGCGTCGTCGCAGTTGGCGGCGAGCAGGCCGATCTGGTCGAATGACGAAGCGAAGGCGACGAGGCCGTAACGCGAGATACGGCCGTAGGTTGGCTTGAGGCCAATGATGTTGCAGAAACCTGCGGGCTGGCGAACCGAACCGCCGGTATCGGAGCCGAGCGCCACCATGGCGAGATCGTTGGCCACCGCTGCCGCCGAGCCGCCGGAGCTGCCGCCGGGCACGCGGGTTTTATCGTAGGGGTTGGGCACCGGGCCGATGGCGGAGTTCTCGTTGGAACTGCCCATCGCAAACTCGTCCATGTTGGTGCGTCCAACAAAAATGGCATCCTCGGCCTGCATCCGCTTGATCACCGTGGCGTCATAGACGCTTTCGTAACCAGCGAGAATCTTCGAGGCACACGACAGAGGCGCCCCCTTCATGGCGATGTTGTCCTTGATGGCAATCGGCATACCGAAAAGCGCCCCGGGCGCTTCGCCGCGCTGAAGCTTGCCGTCAAGCTCGCGGGCGCGAGCCATCGCCTCGTCATGAAACACGACGGTGAAAATATTGTCGTCGCGGCTGGAATCGATGCGCTGTAAATAATCTGAAATCACCTGCTCACAGGTTAGCTCACCTGAGAGCAGTCTGGACCTGAGGTCCTCGTAACCATGAAACTGCACGTTTATTCGGCTGGATTATAAATTGAAGATCGTTCATCTGCATGTTGCGGCGGGACAACAACTCCTGCGGATAGAGGGCGCTGCCGGCCGGAAGAGTCCAGGGGGCTCTGCCGCCATTAAGCTTGTATAATAATAAATAACTGTCTATAATTCAATTTGATGGAGGTTGCGCGCTTCAAGGATAATAACGAACCCCCTCTAAAAGCCGCGAGTTCCGATGAACAGCATTAACCCTTGGATTTTCCTACTCTTACATGCCCCAGTGGTTCACATCGAAATCTGATCCTGAAGATACCCGAATCCAGGAAACGCTGAAATCATCCTGCGTGCTTCCCCGACATATCAGCATCATCATGGACGGAAACGGCCGGTGGGCGAAAATCAAAGGCAAGTCGCGCATTGCAGGCCATGTGGCTGGTGTTGAATCGGTGAGAGATGTGGTCGAGGCATCCTCGCAACTCGGCATCGAAAACCTGACGCTGTTCACCTTTTCGATCGAGAACTGGAAAAGACCGAAACCTGAAATTTCGGCCCTGATGAAGCTGCTCATCAAGGTGCTCAGAAAAGAGGCCGTGAAACTGCTTGAAAACGATATCCGATTGGAGGTCATCGGAGATATGGAGATGATCCCCGATGACGTGCGCAAGACACTCGATGAAACCATAGAGCTGACCAGAAAAAACCGAGGCATGGCCATGACCATCGCCCTGAGCTATAGCGGAAAATGGGACATCACCCAGGCTTGTCGGCACATCGCCCTTCAGGTAAAACAGGGCTCGCTCGATCCCGAAACCATAGATGAAAATCTATTTGCTTCGTATCTTTCAACCGCATCAATGCCTGATCCTGATCTGCTGATACGAACCAGCGGTGAGTACCGCATCAGCAACTTTATGCTCTGGCAAAACGCCTATTCCGAAATCATTTTCAGTAACACCCTTTGGCCCGATTTCCGGCGCAACGAATTGTATGAAGCCATCCGGGAGTTTCAAAAACGCGAACGGCGGTTTGGCAAGACCAGCGAGCAACTGAAAACCAATGAAGTAGAATAACACCGAACTGAACCACAGAACCAATCAGCCCTTTCATGAAAACGACACCATTTCCACCAGACAGGTTATCAGCACTCCTGATTGTTCTGGCTCTGCTCAACATCCCCTCATCTTCGGTTTTCGCCAAGGCAAAGCCTTCGGCTCCGGCAAACGGATCCGTTACGGCGCGTCCGGCATCAGCCCCCATACAGGAAACCCGGACGCTCACCGTTCGCGAAATTACTTTCAGCGGACTTCAGACCATCAAGGAGTCTGAATTGCTCAAAAGCCTGCCCATCAAAATCAATGACCAGATTACTGTCCCGGGTCAGGAGATTCCCGGCGTGTTGCAATACCTTTGGAATCTGCAATATTTCAGCAATATCCAGATCGAACAAACCGATCTTGGCGGCGGCAACATCAAGCTGACCTTTGTCGTCACCGAGTTCCCTGTCCTCCAAAGCGTCGAGTTCCAGGGCAATCACAAATTCAAAACAAAGGAGTTGCTGAACACCGCCAATCTGAACCCCGGACGCCGGATAAGCAACCAGGAGCTGTTGAACGCCGAGAACAGAATCGAAAAGCAGTATGCAGCGAAAGGCTATCTGACAGCCGGCGCGGAGTACCGCCTCCAGAATACCGGCGAGAACAAAGTCAAAGCGATCTTTACCATTCACGAAGGCAGCAAGGTTGTCATCGAAAAAATCAGATTCCACGGCAATACAGCTTTCAAAGAGGGCAAACTCCGGGGAGTTCTCAAAGAGACCACGCAGAACTCATGGTGGCGAAAAATTTTCGGACAGCCCAAACTCGACAAGGACAAGTTCGAGGAGGACAAGAACCTGCTGGTTGAATTTTATCGCGACAATGGCTATCGCGACGCGCGCATAGTCAAGGACACAATCACCTACACCGGCGACAAAAAAGGGCTTATCCTCGATATTTACGTCGAAGAGGGGCCAAAATATCATATCAGGAACATCACCTGGATCGGTAACACCAAGGATTTCGCCACGACCCAGATACTTGACACAACGTTCGGCATCAAAAACGGTGATCTGTACAGTGCAAAAAAGATTAACGAACGACTGAACTTTTCCCAGGACCATTCGGATGTCAGTTCGCTCTACCTCGACCGGGGTTACCTCTCATTCAGGACTCAACTCGAAGAGCAGGTAGTACAGCCAAATCAGGTCGATCTGGTCATCACCCTGACCGAAGGCGACCCTTACACGCTGAACATCATCAACATCAAGGGAAATACCAAAACGAAGGATCACGTCATCCGGCGGGAACTCTATACCGTTCCGGGCGATACCTTCAGCCGGAAGAACGTCGTCAGAAGCATCAGGGAGCTCTCGATGCTCAACTATTTCGACCCTGAAACCCTGACACCGGACATCCAGCCGAACCAGAAAAACGATACGGTCGATCTGACCTATAATGTGACAGAACGGCAGACCGATACCTTCAACGCTGCCATCGGCTACAGCGCATCGAGCGGCGGCACCGGATCTCTTGGCCTGACCTTCAACAACTTCTCGTTCGGAGACCTCTTCAATCCGTCAGCATACCGGCCACTGCCTCACGGCGACGGACAGAGACTTGCCGTGCAATGGCAGTTCGGATCGAACAATTATCGAACCCTTTCGCTGTCAGCAAGCGATCCTTGGGCGTTCGGCACCCATACCTCCCTGGGCTTCACCGCATTCAAAACCAAGCAGAGCTACGATCTGACCAATGATGGAGTCGATGACGCCACGAAAACAATCAACCAGTACGGCGCTAACATCACCATCGGAAGAAGACTCACCTGGCCAGACGACTATTTCGCTATCAGCTGGCGCCTGGGTTACCTGCATACCAAGGGCGGCTTCGTCAGCTTCCTCAACGAGACGGATGCGCCTGAGGAGGCCGAGGAGTTCTCGATCACCCAGACAATCAGCAGAAACAGTATCGACAACCCGATCTATCCGCGACATGGAAGCAAAAACGTCTTTACCGCTCAGCTGGCTGGAGGCGTGTTACCCGGAACGATCAACTTCTACAAACTGATCGGAACAACAAGCTGGTTTTTCCCGGTATCGAAAGACCTGATCGTCAACGTATCCGCACAGCAGGGATACCTCGACACCTTCAGCAAAGATGACTATATCCCCTACACGAACTATTTCTATATGGGCGGCAGTGGTATGTCGTCCCTGCCGACCATCCCGCTCCGGGGCTATCCTGACCACAGCCTCGGTCAGCAGTTCGAGGGTGAAACCGATCTGTACGGAGGCAGAATCTATTCTAAATTCACCACCGAGCTTCGCTACCCGCTGACGCTCAGCCCTTCGGCGAGCATCTACGCACTGGTTTTTGCAGAAGCGGGTAATCTCTGGGCTGATGCGTCGACCTTCGACCTGACCGATCTGAAAAAATCAGCCGGTATCGGTCTGAGGCTCTACCTGCCTATCATCGGCCAGATCGGTATCGACTACGGTTACGGGTTTGACTCCGCTCCATCAGAACCGGATAAAAAGTCTCAGGGCTGGAACTTCACCTTCTCGTTCGGTCAGCCCAACGACTGACCGCTCTTTTCTGGAAACTGAAAAAGCCATGACTAAAAAGTTTTTAGTCATGGCTTTTTTATGGCTCCGAAAGGATTTGGCGTGTACGCTAATGGAGGCTACGCATCACCTTCACCGCCCTTCCTGAGACGCGAAAGCTCGTCTCTTATTCGCGCCGCCTCCTCGTAATCCTCACGGTTGATCGCATCTTCGAGCTTGCTGCTCAGCTCTGCCTCAACCGATTCACCCTTGGCGGGTTCATCCTCACCCTCGTGCTCGACAAGCTCTTCAACGGAAGCCTGCTCTTCATCTTCTTTCTGACGCTCTTCGACAATGCCTGCTTCGTTCATGATCTCTTCCGAAACGAAAATCGGAGCACTGAAACGAACCGCTATGGCAATGGCATCGCTCGGCCTCGCATCAATTTCATGCACCACTCCCCCCATCTCGCAGATAACTTTCGCATAAAAGGTTTCGTTGTGCAGTTCATCAATGAACACTTCATTGACATGAAGATCGAAAGCATCGGCAACTTGCTTGAACAGGTCATGAGTGAACGGACGAGGCGGCTTTATGTTTTCGAGCTTGAGCGCAATAGCCTGGGCCTCGAACCCACCAATAATGATAGGCAATTTGCGTTTGCCTTCTACTTCATAAAGAATCAGGGCGTAGGCGCCGTTGGTATGCGGACTCGTTGACAATCCGAGAATATCAACCTGAAGTTTGTGCATAATGTCAGGAACAGTTATCGTTTCAACGGAAGCGGTGTTATGCCGTGAGTCTGTAACGAAAAAGTACTGTTAAACATTTCTCAATCAAAGAGGAGCGCTTCTATTTATTTGTCGGCGTGAACCTTAAGGGCCGCCTCTGCAGAGCAAACAGCCTAAAGGGAACGACCCGCCGGAACAGGAAGCCGCATGCTTGAAGATGAGCTTCTTCACGACAACAAAAAAGCCGCGTATTGCGGCTTTTTTGTTTATGTGCCCGAGAGGAGATTCGAACTCCTACACCTAACGGCGCCACCCCCTCAAGATGGTGTGTCTACCAATTCCACCACTCGGGCATTTTGCATGTATTTCAGGGAACAAATTTGTACCCAGTGAGAATAGAAGGACTCGAACCTTCGACCCACTGCTTAAAAGGCAGTTGCTCTACCGACTGAGCTATATTCTCAACCAAGCTTCACGGCTTTTTACAAGCCTACTTGTTCTGGTACCGCAAACGCTTTTTGTGCCTGTTCTTACGGCGCATCTTTTTGCGTTTGTGTACTGCCATTTTATGGCGTTTTCTTTTTTTTCCGCAGGGCATGAATAGTAAATTCTTTCCTTTGTTTTAGAAGGCAGGTAATATAGGGCCTCAAGAGAATTCTTCCAAATTAAAAATACCTGAGGACACTTTTACTCCGGAAGCAGCCGCAAGTTGAATCCGATGGGCCAATTCGACAGATTCGCAGAATCAGCCCGATCAATCAGGTCAGGCATTCATGTACTTGAAGAACTCCTTGTTATCCTTGGTTTCAACGATTTTCTCGCGCATGAACTCCATACATTCGATGGGGTTCTTGTCGCCGAGGTATTTCCGAAGCAGCCAGGTACGCGACAGCTCTTCCTGGGTAAACAGCAGCTCCTCTTTACGGGTTCCCGAGCGGAGAATGTCGATGGCCGGAAAGATTCTGCGCTCCGAAAGACGCCGGTCGAGCACAAGTTCCATGTTACCGGTACCTTTGAACTCTTCGAAGATGACATCATCCATGCGCGAACCGGTATCGACCAGCGCCGTGGCGATAATGGTCAGACTGCCCCCCTCCTCGATATTTCGCGCCGCGCCGAAAAAGCGCTTCGGCTTGGTGAGCGCGTTGGCGTCGATACCACCGGAGAGAATCTTGCCGGAATGCGGAATGATGGTGTTGTGCGCGCGGGCGAGTCTGGTGATAGAGTCGAGCAGAATCACCACGTCGTGACCAACCTCAACCAGCCTCTTGGCCTTTTCAAGCACCATGTCGGCCACCTGCACGTGCCGCTCCGGATCCTCATCGAAGGTCGAGCTGACCACCTCCGCTTCCACGCTGCGAGCCATGTCGGTCACCTCCTCCGGACGCTCGTCGATGAGCAGCACGATGAGATAAACCTCCGGATGGTTTTTGATGATGGCGTTGGCGATCATCTGCAACAGAATGGTTTTACCGGTCTTCGGCTGGGCGACGATCAGGCCGCGCTGGCCTTTGCCGATGGGCGTGAAAATATCCATGATGCGCCCGGAGTACTCGTTCTGGCGGGTTTCGAGCTTGAGACGCGAATGGGGAAAGAGCGGCGTCAGGTTCTCAAAGAAAGGACGCTCGCGGGTCACTTCGGGATCCTTTCCGTTGATTGTGTTGATCTTCAGCAGCGCAAAGAAGCGCTCCCCCTCTTTCGGTGCCCTGACCTGACCGGAGACGGTGTCGCCGGTTCGCATGTTGAAACGCTTGATCTGTGAGGGAGAAACGTAGATGTCGTCGGGGGAAGAGAGGTAGTTGTAGTTTGAGGATCGCAGGAAACCGTAGCCTTCGGGTATAACCTGCAACACTCCGGTATTGACCATTACCTGTCCACTCTCGGAATCAGGATTTTTCAGGGACTGCGCCTCGATAATCTTGTAGATTAACTCCTCCTTCCGAAAACCGGCGGTAATCACGCCAAGCTCTTTGGCGATGGCATTGAGTTCATGAACCTTTTTCTTCTGGAGTGCATTGATGTCCAGGCCTTTGGATACCGAATTGTTCGACATTGTTGATTGGTCAACGCTTAATGGTTAAGTATGCAGTAAAAGAACTGCCTCATGCGTAATCACTGAGGAGAAACAACGGGATCATCGTCGATGGCCGCCGGATATGGTGAATGACACCTTCGATCCTGTAGGAAGCGACATGAAAATGAGAAAAGAAGCCGTATGAGGTAAGATGGTATGTAATGAAACCGGTATTTACCAGGAGAACCGCCAGCGGAAGGCTCCTGCCTTGGCTGGAGAATCTCAGAGGTCAACACGAATATAAAATATTTTATGTAAAAACAGATGAATCATATCGTGCCGGCCGATGCGCCCGGTGAACGAAACCGCTCCATCGCCGCCACCTCTCCGGAAAGATAGAAAGAACCAGTCACCAGAATCATATCTTCGGGTTCGACGCGCTGATCGAGAAATTCCAGCGCCTCGGCAGCCGAGTGGCGCGAGCTGACATGCTGCGCCCCAGCTTCCGCGCACAACCGCTCGAGCACCTCCGCTTGGAGACTCCGCTCCACCGGCAGCTCCACAGCGACAATTTCGTCGGCAACCGGCGCGATATGGTGAACGATACCGGCAGCATCCTTGTCGGCCGCGACGCCAATAATCACGTACAGGAAGCGGAAGCAGTTTCGAAGCTCCAGAATCGACTGCGCGGTTTTCTGCATCCCTTCCGGATTGTGGGAGACATCAAGCATCACCGCCGGTTTGTCCGCGATTCGTTCCAGGCGCGCCCGGTAACCCGAAGCGCCAAGCCTTGCCAGCCCATCATCGATATGCTCCCACGAGATACCCTCGGAACGGGCGGCCATGACGGCAAGGCAAACGTTCGGCGCATGGAATGAGCCGGTGAGCGCAGCCCGAAACTGCCGCGACTCGCCACCATCGAGCGAAATTCGCAGGGCGAGAGCGCCCGGACAAACCTCCTCCACCGACCACTCCGCCTCCCGCTCGACCTGATGCAGCTCCGCGCCCGCCGCTTCGGCGGCCTCGCGGATCGGCGCGAACGCCTCGCCCGCTTCCGGCACGGCGGTGAAAACGCGCGAGCACCGCTTGATGATCGCCGCCTTCTCGGCGGCTATTTCGCGAAGGCTCCCGCCGAGCCACTCGGTGTGATCCATCCCGATGCTCGGAATGATCACAATCTCCGGTTGCACGACATTGGTCGCATCGAGCCGCCCCCCCATGCCGGTTTCGATCACCGCGGCATCGACTCCTTCGTCGGCGAAAAAGGCAAACGCCATCGCCGTGGTCGCCTCGAAAAAGGTCGCGCCCGTTTCGAGCACCGCCGGTTGCAGCTTTGTACAGTATTCAGCGACTCGCTCCTGGCCAATCTGCTGGCCATCGATGCGGATCCGCTCTGTGAAATCGACCAGATGCGGCGAGGTGAACAGGCCGGTTTTGCGGCCCGAGGCGCTGAAAATCGAAGCAACGCACGAAGCTACCGTGCCCTTGCCGTTGGTGCCGGCGACATGCACAATGGTACCGAGTTTGCGCTCCGGATGGCCGAGCGCGTCGAGCAGCGCTTCGATACGTTCGAGGCCGGGTTTGATGCCGAAACGGTGAAGGGGAAACAGGAAATCGATAGCTTGCTGGTAATCCACAGTGACTCAGGAGTTGTTGTGAATAGCGGTGAGAGCAGCCCTGACAACCTCTTCGACCGACAAGCCGGGAGAAGTCTCCAGAATGCCCGAAATGGCTTTCTGAGCCGCTGGCTTCGGAAAACCGAGCGTCATGAGCGCCGCCAGGGCATCTTCGTTCAGTTGGAGAGCTTGAGGCGCACCCGCCGTTTTGCCGCTTGCCGCTGGCTGGATTTTGAGAATCTTGTCCCTCAGTTCGAGAATAATGCGGGAGGCGGTTTTTTTGCCCACACCGGTAATGCCGTAAAGGGTTTCCGGACGATTGGCGACAATCGCTTCCTGGATTTCGCCAACGCTCAGACCCGACAGCACAGCCATCGCCAGCTTCGGTCCGACTCCGCCGATGGTAAGCAGCAGGCGGAAAAGCTGAAGCTCCTCTTCGTCGAGAAAACCGAAAAGTTGCTGAAGATCCTCGCGAACGTAGTGATGGGTAAAGAGACGAACCTGGCTCCCCTCCGGGGGCAGGCGGCGGCTCGTGCCGGACGAGATGTGCAGCAGGTACCCGATGCCGGATACCTCGACAACCGCCTCCTCACGGGAGACCGTTACCAGCTCACCTCTCAAAAATGCGAACATGATGAATGGGATGGACAATACCCGGTTTGCGAACTCTCAGCGCCTGCAAAGCACCAGCTGCTGGCCGGGTATGACTGAATATGAAGCATCGTCCGCTCGCGGCACGCTTGCGGATGCCAGATGATCAGCCGACAGTCGGCGTGTAGTTGTTGAGCGCTTTGGTCAGCTGTGCTTTCTTGCGCGACGCCTTGTTGGCATGGATGTAGCGCTTCACGCCAAGCCTGTCGAGCTTCTGCACGGCAGCCTTGTATGCCGCCTCGACTTCACTCTTCGCGGCATTGGCATCGATCAGCTTCTGCATGTTTTTCAAAACGCCCTTGAGTTCTTTTTTACGGGCACGGTTCCTTTCATTTCTGCGCGCTGCCTGTCTGAGTCTTTTTTCGGCTGATTTGTGTAGAGGCATAACCTTGTGCTGTTATAATATCTTGTTAAGAGTGTGCGGTATCCGCAACAAAAGGCATGTAATATACGAACCCGCCTCGAAAATTAAAAAATATCGAAACAAATTATTGACAGAATCCGCCAGACGGACGAGCAGGCTTCGGTGGTTTTTTCTGTATATTCCCGCAACAAAACAGCATATCACTGTCAACTCTCACGATTATAAGCCAATGAGCTTGATGATCAGCGTCTCCGGCATCCGCGGCGTCGTCGGCAAGAGCCTCACCCCGGAAAACCTCACGGCCTTCACCATGGCCTTCGCCACCTGGGTCAGGCGGCGAAAAGAGTCCCGGAACCCCGGCTCACAGTCCAAACCGAAAATCGTCATCGGCAGGGACAGCCGTCCGACCGGCGGCGTCATCACCGGGCTGGTTTCCAACGCGCTCTCGCTCTGCGGCTGCGACGTGATCGACGTCGGCATGACCACCACCCCAACCGTCGAGATCGCCACCGCCGGTGAAGAGGCCGACGGCGGCCTGATCGTCACCGCTTCGCACAACCCGGTCGAGTGGAACGCTTTGAAGATGCTTGACGAAAAGGGCGAATTCCTCACTGCGTCCGACGTCGGGGAGCTGTTCGAGATCGCCGAGAAAAAAGCGTTCGACTTCGCCCGCTGGGATGGCATCGGCACCGTGACGGCAAACGGCTCGTGGGACGCCGCACATATCGACAAAATTCTGCGCCTCTCCTGCCTCGACCTCGACCTCGTCAAAAGCATGAACTTCCGGGTGCTGATCGACGCCGTCGAGGGGGCCGGTTCGTACATCGTACCTGAGCTGTGCCGCAAGCTGGGCATCAGCGAAATCAAGACCCTCGCCTGCGAAGGCACCGGCATCTTTCCGCGCAACCCCGAGCCGGTCGAGCAGAACCTGCGCCAGACGATGGCGATTCTTGCCAGCGAGAGCTGCGACCTCGGCATCATCGTCGATCCCGACGTTGACCGGCTCGCGCTGGTGTGCGAGGACGGGACGCTCTTTGGCGAAGAATATACCCTCGTCGCCTGCGCCGATTTCTACCTGAAGCACCACAAAGGCCCGGTGGTCAACAACCTGTCGAGCAGCCGCGCGCTCTTCGACATCGCCCGCAAGCACGAGGTCGAGTGCTTCAGCGCGAAAGTCGGCGAGGCCAACGTGACCGAGGTGATGAAAGAGAAAGGGGCGGTGATCGGCGGCGAGGGCAACGGTGGCGTCATTTTGCCGGAGCTGCACTACGGACGCGACGCGCTCGCCGGCATCGCACTCTTCCTCCAGGCCTTCGCCGGGTGGAAATCCGCCACCGGCGGCACACTCTCGGAGTTCCGGAAAACCTTCCCCGACTACTTCATGTCGAAAAAGAAGGTCGAGCTTGCGACGCTGGCCAAAGAGGCGCTCGACAGGATCTTCGACACAGTGGCGGCAAACCATCCCGAGGCGAAGTGCAACCGGCTCGACGGTCTCAAGCTCGACTTTCCGGAAGGATGGGCGCATCTCCGCCCCTCGAACACCGAGCCGATCGTCAGGATTTACACTGAAGCCTCGACGCAGGCAGAAGCCGACACCCTTGCCGCGCGCTTCATCGATGAGATCGCAACCGCCGCCGCGTCGGCCAACACGAACGAGGACTGACCGGCATGAGAATGGGAGCAGGCGCGGCATCGGGATTCCGCACGCAGCAGGACGAAACCCTCGGCAATCGAAAAAAGGGTTCCGTTGACCGCTACATCATCAAGCGGCTTCTCGGTTACATCAAGCCCTTCAAGGGGCTGGTCACGGGCGCGGTGGCACTGACCGCTGCCGGTGCAATCCTGACGCCGCTCCGTCCCTGGCTGACCCGCATCGCTATTGACGACCACATCGCCAAAGGGGATCATAAGGGACTCGCCGTCGTCAGCCTCATCATGCTTCTCGTGATCGTGCTCGATGGCGTCAAGCAGTACGCCGCCACCTGGCTGACGCAGCTTATCGGCCAGAAAGCGGTGTACGCCATCCGCCTCGACATCTTCCGCCACTTGCAGCGCCTGCCGATCCGCTACTTCGACCGAAACCCGGTGGGCCGCATCATCACCCGCACCACCAACGACGTCGAGGCGCTCAACGAAATGTTGTCAAGCGGGCTCATCACCATCATCGGCGACATTCTGCAACTGCTCTTCATCGTCGTCATGATGTTCCTTACCGACTGGCGGCTGACACTTGTCGTGCTGAGCATCCTGCCGATCATGATCTACTCGACCATTTTTTTCAAGGACAAGGTGCGCCAGGCGTTCCTCGATGTCCGGACACATCTGGCCCGTCTGAACTCCTTTTTCCAGGAGCACATCACCGGCATGAAGGTGGTGCAGCTTTTCGCACGGGAGGAGGCCGAGTTCCAGAAACACTCCGCAATCAACGCTGACCACCGCGACGCCAACATCAAAACGGTCTTCTACTTTTCGATCTACTTCCCGCTGATCGAGTTCCTCAGCTCGGCAGCGGCGGGACTGGTGCTCTGGTTCAGCGCGACACGGATATTGCAGGCCGATCTGTCGGTCGGCGTGGTGGTGTCGTTCGTGCAGTTCATCTGGCTTTTCTTCCGCCCGTTGCAGCACCTCTCCGACCGGTTCAACATCATGCAGACCGCCATCACCAGCTCCGACCGTATCTTCCGGCTGCTCGAAGAGCCGCTCGATCCCGAACCGGCGGAGAGCGCCCACTCACTCGATTCGTTCCGGGACAGGATCCGTTTCGACAAGGTGTGGTTCGCCTACGACGAGGGCAACTGGGTGCTGCGCGATATTTCGCTCGATATCCGGGCGGGCGAGACCGTAGCCATCGTCGGCGCAACCGGCAGCGGCAAGACCACGCTCATCAACATTCTGTCGCGATTCTATCCCTACTCGAAGGGTTCGGTGACCATCGACGGCATCGAGCTGAGTGACATTCCCGGCCACGATCTGCGCAAGCTCGTGGGAGTGGTGATGCAGGATGTGGTGCTCTTCGCCGGTTCGATCCGTGAGAATCTCTCATTCGGCGATCCATCGATTTCGGACGAAACGATTCACGAGGCGGCGCGCATCGTAGGCGCTGACCGTTTCATCGAAAAGCTGCCGGGCGGCTACGACTACCGCATCCGCGAGAACGGCTCCGGCCTCTCGGCGGGCCAGAAGCAGCTCCTCGCCTTCGTGCGGGCGCTGCTCTACAACCCGGACATTCTCGTGCTCGACGAAGCCACCAGCTCGGTCGACACCGAAACCGAGTCGCTCATCGAACAGGCAACCGACCGGCTGATGAAGCACCGAACCTCGATCATCATCGCCCACCGCCTGTCGACGATCCAGCACGCCGACAAAATCGTGGTGCTGCACAAAGGCACCATCCGCGAAACCGGTACCCACCAGGAGCTGCTCGCCCAGCGAGGGCTGTACTACAAACTGTACCTCTTGCAACACCCGGAGCGCGGGCGGCTCGAAGGCGCGGCGTAAGGCAAAGGACTATTGGGACAGCAAGGACGAAAAAGAAAAACCGACTTTCTCTTCTCTTCCTCCCAAAAGTCCCACAGGCCCCACTCGTCCCACAGCACCCAACCCCCACGCTACACGTTGCTCTCCCGCAGCACCTTCACCGGCTCCAGCCTTGCTGCCCGGAGCGAAGGAATCGCTGCCGCAATCGTGCTGATGATGACCGTCACGACGATGACGAAGAAAAAGTACCAGGGATTCCACGACATGCTGAAGCCGCTTTTGGTGAGCGGCCCCTGCGAGCTTTCGATGTGCAGGCTGGCGAGAAAGCCGATGGAGCCGGTCGCCATGATGCCGCCGGTCAGCGCGCCGACGAGGCCGACGAGAAAGCCCTCGAAGACGAACAGCCCCACCATCTGCGCCGACGAGAAGCCGAACGACTTCATGACGGCAATGTCGCGGCTCTTCTCGAACACGGTCGTCACGAGGATGTTGGCCACGCCGAATCCCGACACCACGCCAACGAACCCCACGAGCGACAGGACGATGGAACCGATCCGCTTGAAGAGCACCAGCACGCTGGCATTCTCCTCCTGCCAGGTCAGGCACCGGTAGCCGGTCATCCGCTCCAGATCCCGAGCCAGCGGCGCATCATTGAGGGGATCAGCGACCTTCAGGGCTATGCCGGTAACCTTGTTGGGTGGCATTCCCTCGACAATCTGGCCGAGCTTGAGCGACGAAAGGATCGTGTTATCGGCCGCGTTAATGCCGGTAAAGAATATTCCGGTGACCTTGCCCTGTCGACTGCGTCCGTCGGGCGTAATGATGGTGACCTGGTCGTTCAGCTCCACGCCGAGATCTGTGGCCACGGAACTGCCGACCAGCAGCGCGTCGGGGGTTTTTCTGAAAAGCACCAGATCGCCGGAGGTAAGGCTGCGCCCGATGTGGCTGATACGATCTTCGCGATCAATATCCACTCCCTTGAGCACCACCGGCTGGGTGCGGTTCCCCTTGACTGCAATGATCTGCGACTCGACGAACGGCGACGCGGCGATGACTTTTCCGGAGAACGCCTGAGATGAAACAATATCGAGGATTCTCCCGTAATTGCGCACCTCCTCGGGTTCATCCCTGCCGATATTGTCGGTCACGAAAGCCTTTCTCGAAACGGCTAGCGAATCAAAGAGGTTGGTCGGCACCGGATCGATCTTCTCGCCTTTGATCCGGATATGCGGCGCCGCGTCGATAATGGTTTCAGTGAACGAATCGAGCAGCCCTCTCGTCAGCGAAATGGTGGTGATGAGCACCATCGTACTGACAGAGACAGCAAGCATAGTGGTCAGCGTCTGGCGCTTGCGCCCGAGAATGTGCCTGATGGCTATATCGAACAGGGTTCTGAACATAAGGCGCAAACCGGACAAGCCCGAAAAAAGTTATGGGATATTTGCCATAAGTTATACTTTACAGAGCACCTCTGAAAATTGTTCAACCCGGGAGCCGCTATCCGTCAATGCAAGAAGCCAGCGCAGCCATAACCGCCGAACGCAAGCACAGCCACGTCGATATCTGCCTTAACCGGCCGGTCTGTTTCGACGGGCAGGATACCGGTCTTGATTCCTGGAGATTTGAGCACAACGCCACGCCCGAAGTCGATTTTGCGCAGATCGACCTTTCGGCGGAGTTTCTCGGCCATGCTATCGGTTTGCCGCTGATGATCTCTTCGATGACCGGAGGTTACGGTAATGCACTCGCCCTGAACCGTGCTCTTGGCGAAGCCGCCGAGCGCTTCCGCATCCCGCTCGGTGTGGGCAGCATGCGCCAGGCGCTCGAAGGTTCATCGCATCGCGAAAGTTTCTCGGTCGTGCGTTCGTCGGCTCCCTCGGTGCCGATCTTCGCCAACATCGGCGCGCCCGAAGTAGCCGCCGGACTGAGCCGTGATCAGCTCTCGACATTGATCGATCTGATCGAGGCCGACGGGCTCATCGTGCATCTCAATCCGGCGCAGGAGCTGTTCCAGCCGGAGGGCGGCACCGACTTCAGCGGATTTCTCGACCGGCTGCACGACATCACCGCCACCATCGGCGTGCCGGTGATCGCCAAGGAGGTGGGCTGCGGCATCTCGGCGACCGTCGCCCGGAAACTCGCCGACGCGGGCGTCAGGGCCATCGACGTGGCCGGAGCGGGTGGCATCAGCTGGCAGAAGGTCGAAGAGTGCCGCTACCTCGACCGCTTCGGCCACGAGGAGCGCTTCAGCCCATCGGCGCTCGATGAATTTCTGAACTGGGGCATCCCGACCGCCGAGTGCCTGACCAGCATCCAGACGCTGAAACGGCAAAACCCGGAGTACGGCGCACTCAGCGTCATCTCGTCGGGCGGCATCCGCAACGGACTCGACATCGCCAAATCGATCGCACTCGGCGCGGACATCGCGGCCTCCGCGCAGCACCTGCTCAAGGCCCTGCACTCGGTGACGCTTGAAAAGACGATCCGGACATGGGCAAACGATCTCCGCGCGGCCATGTTCCTGACCGGATCGGCCACCATCGAACAGCTTAAACACGCACGAATCTACCGTAAACCCTGACGACAGCAGTCATGTCCTCACCGATTACCCAAGCACAGGTTGAAAGCAAGTACCAGCAATACCATGCAAAGATCAACGAAGCGCTTGCCGCCTGCTTTCCGAAAGAGAAGCCGGCAACCCTTTACGGCCCTGCGCGCTACATTCTCGAAGGAAAGGGCAAGCGAATCCGTCCGTTCCTGACTTTGCTCGCCGCCGAAGCGGTCAGCGGCAAGTCCGACAACGCGCTTGGCGTTGCCCTCGGCATCGAGGTGCTGCACAACTTCACGCTGATGCACGACGACATCATGGACCAGGCCGATCTGCGCCATGGCCGTCCCACCGTGCACAAGCAGTGGGATGTCAACGCGGCGATTCTTTCGGGTGACATGATGATCGCCTACGCCTACGAGCTGGCACTCAAGGCGATCAGTTCGCGCCACGCCGAAATGATCCACATCTTCAACGATGCCAACATCACGATCTGCGAAGGGCAGGCGCTCGACATGGAACTTGAACAGCGCAAGGATGTCACCATTGCCGACTACCTCGACATGATCTCCAAAAAGACGGGACGACTCATCTCGGCGGCGCTCGAAGCGGGCGGCGTTGCGGGCGACGGCACGCCGGAGCAGATCGCAGCGCTGGTCACCTTCGGCGAAAAGATCGGGCGCGCGTTCCAGATCCAGGATGACTACCTCGATATCATGGCCGGAGACGGCAAGTCGGGCAAGGTGCCGGGCGGCGACGTCATCAACGGCAAAAAGACCTGGCTGCTGCTCCGTTCGCTCGAACTGGCCGAAGGCGCTGACCGCGAGCTTTTACAATCGATCTTCGACAACAACGGCACCTCGCCCGAGAACGTCCCGGCGGTCAAGGCGATCTTCGAGAAGTGCGGTGTGCTCGACGAGACCAGGGCGAAAATCAACGAGGATACCGAAGCAGCGCTGGCAGCGCTCGACGCCCTTCCGTTCGAGGAGGGACGCGGCTATCTGAGAGGCTTTGCCAACATTCTCATGAAGCGCGATTTCTGAGCTTGTTCCGGGGGGTTGCCCCTCCCCCCGAACTCTCTTCAACTCCCCTGCCCCCAACCATGACCACGACCCCTGAGCCAGGCGCAGCGCTTTTGCTGCTCATCGTTTCGCAGCTTCCCGGCATCGGCCCATCGAGAGCTCGCGCCCTGCTGAACCGTTTCGGTGCGACCCCCGCACTCCTCGAAGCGGACTATGACGCCCTGCGCCAGATTCCCGGCATCGGAGAGACCACCGCCCGCGAAACCGCCGAACGGCTCGCAAACCCGGCGTGGCGCGACAAAGCGCGCGAGGAGGGGGAAAATCAGCTCGCACGGGCAGAACGGCTGGAAGCCTCGGTCATCACGATTCTCGACCCGGCTTATCCACCACTCCTGAAAGAGATTTACGATCCGCCACTTCTGCTTTTCGCTCGCGGCAATCCCGAGGCGCTCCGCGTGCCCTCGCTCGCCGTCGTCGGCACCCGCAAGGCCACGACATACGGCAAGCAGGCCACCGAGTTCATCTGCCGCGAAATGGTAAACAACGGTTACGCCATCCTCAGCGGCCTGGCCTACGGCATCGACATGATGGCGCACCGCGCAGCGGTGGAGAGTAATGGCGTGACGATCGCCGTGCTTGGATGCGGCATTGACCGCATCTACACCGACCCCGCCGGGCGACTCTGGCCGAGGATACTCGAACGAGGCGCGATCGTCTCGGAAGAGTGGATCGGCATCAAGCCCGAACCGGGCAATTTTCCGCGAAGAAACCGCCTGATCGCCGGCCTGACCCAAGGCACGCTGATCGTCGAATCGGACATCAAGGGCGGCTCGATGATCACGGCGTCCTATGCCCTCGAACAGAATCGCGAAGTATTTGCTATACCGGGAAGCATTTTTTCAGGCGCCTCACGCGGCACCAACTACCTCATCCAGCAAAACCATGCCAAGCCGGTATTTTCCGCTGAAGACATTCTCGCCGAACTCAACCCGGCGCAAAATCCTGCGCTGAAAACACATCCCGAAGCTTCCGAACCGCTCGACCTGAACATCGAGGAGTCGTGCATCGTCGAAGCGCTTCAGTCAGGCGCAATGCATATCGACCTGATCGCCGAAAAAACAGGCCTGAAGATCGACGCCCTGCTGGTGCATCTGTTCGAGCTTGAGCTGAAACGAATCATTGAACAGGAGGCGGGGCAGATTTTCAGGAAACGTACCCCCTGAAACGCTCAAAAACCGAACGGTAACGACAACGCAGAGAATGTTTCTCTCATCCTGTTTTTCTCGGCTGCAATAGTATTTTAAAACCGGAAATGTTACTTTTCGGGGTATCGATTCGATGACAATGACAAAGAACCGTACACGCTGTATCATGAAAAACCTAAACACACCGATAATGTCAGATTTCAAAGGAATCAAGAAAGCGGTATCAGGATTTCTGTTCATGTCGCTCACGCTCGGCATGACCTTCTCGGCTCCACAGGCTTTTGCTGCCGATAATGCCCAGAAAATAGGCGTGGTCGATTATGGCAAGATTTTCCAGATGATGCCGGAAACCAAAGCCGCCGACCAGACCCTCCAGACGATGAAAAACCAGAGCAGCGCAGAGCTTGCCAAACAGCAGAGCGCGCTCCAGAGCGCCATCCAGGCTTATCAGAAAGGAGGGAAACCAAACGCAGTGAAAGAGAAAGAGCTTCGCACTCAACAGGAGAGCCTGCAGAAAAGCGCTTTGGAAAAACAGAGACTGCTCGCTCAGAAGGAGCAGGCGCTTATCACTCCTATCCGTCAGAAAATCGACGTCACCGTTGCCACTGTCGCCAAAAAAGACGGGTACAGCATGATTTTCGACAAGAGCGCCCGTGTGTACGGCGATGAGCAGTCCGATATCACCTACAAGGTGCTCGACCAGTTGAACATCAAGTAACATTCGCCTGGAAGCCCTTTGAATTTTCGCCGGACAACTTTTTTTTCTCTGGCAATAGTGTTCAGTGCCGCTGGCTGTAGTGCTCCCAAAAAGGAGGCTCGCACGCCGGCGGCTGCTGTTTCCGCAAAAGATATGCCTTCCCAGGAGAGCTGGAATGTCACCCTGGTGGTTTCTGACAATGGCAGAACCAAAACGATTGTCAGCGCCCGCCATGCGGCTGAATACCGTCAGGGAGAGAAACAGGAAATCCGGCTCGATGGAGGAATCAACGTACAACTGATCAACCGTGACGGCAGCGCAACCCTGATAACGGCAGGTCGAGGCATCGTGCATGACAATCAGGATATCGAAGCATTCGATAACGTCGTCATCCGTTCAGCGGACAACACCGTCATTCGCACCGAACATATCTCCCGATCAAGCAGCAACCGTATGATACGGTCCGACAAATATGTCACCATTTCAGGCCCCTCCCGTACCATACGGGGCTATGGCTTTGAAAGCGATGACGCTATGAAACGGTACAGGATTTTCCATGCCAGCGGTGAAGCCTTATCAAAATAACTCGACTCTGTTTGCGCCGTTATGAAATTACACATGCTCAAATCCAAGATCCACAACGCCATTGTCACCAGTGGAGACCTGGAATACGAAGGAAGCATCACCATCGACAAAGAGCTGCTTGACATGGCCGATATGATCGCCAATGAAAAGGTGCTGGTTGTCAATAACAACAACGGTGAGCGATTCGAGACTTACATCATCGAGGGAACACGCGGGCTGCGCGAAATCCAGCTCAATGGCGCGGCGGCCCGTTGCGCGCTGCCCGGCGACGAGATCATCATCATGACCTTCGCCGAAATGGAACCGGAAGAGGCGCGCAACTGGAAACCGATGATTGTCATCGTTGACCGGATGAACAATCCGAAGCGACGCCACCGGGTAGGTTCCGAAGACGAATACCTCGGCTGAAGCCATCTCAACCCCTCACAAAGAACTTTATGAGCCTGGCAATCGTCATCATGGCCGCCGGTAAAGGCACGCGAATGAAATCGGATCTCCCGAAGGTACTGCACGAGGCCAATGGCAAACCGCTCGTGGCGTATGTCATCGAAAAATCGCAGGCGCTCGATCCCGACAAGATCGTGCTCATCATCGGCCATCAGGCCGAGCTGGTTCGGGCTGCAACCGCCGGTTTTCCGGTCGATTATGCCTTGCAGGAGCCTCAACTCGGCACCGGCCACGCCATCATGCAGGCTGAACCGTTCCTGAAAGATTTCAGCGGAGAGATTATCATCCTCTCGGGAGACGCGCCGCTCTTCACCGGGCGCACACTCAGAGAGCTGATCGACTTCCATCGTTCGCGGCAAGCTGTCGCCACGGTACTGACCGCCGAGATGGATGACCCAACAGGATACGGGCGGATCATCAGAAGTGATGCGGGCGAAGAGGTGCTCAGAATCGTCGAGCAGAAAGATGCCACGGAAGAAGAAAAAGCGGTAACTGAAATCAACTCTGGCGTTTACGTCTTCAACGCCACCGAGCTGTTTTCCGCCCTGCACGGCATCACCAACAAGAACGCCCAGGGGGAGTACTACCTCACCGATGTGTTCGGTATCTGCTTCGGAAAAGGCAAAAAAGTGTGCGCCTTCAAGGTAGCCGACGCCAACGAAATCCGCGGCATCAACACCCCCGAACAGCTCAGGGAAGCAGAACTGCTCCTGCAAGGCGAAGAGTATTGCTGAAAAAATCGGTGGGATCGGTCATATCCGACTGATCTGACCAATCTGGGCACAGCCCCACCACCTAATTTCCTGTTTTCCAAGCCATATCGGCAACCCGCTAATAAAGAAACATCGGCTTGCCCATGACGCTTCGCATCTTCGGGCGGTAGTAGCGCAGGTCGTACAGTTCGCTGATATCGACCTGCTTGGTGTTTGACGACACCTCCGCGAGCGGCAGGCAGGTGTAGATACCCTTCTGGAGCGCCACCATGACGCCGAAGGTGCCTTCCGCGATCAGTTCCACGGCAAGCTGCGCAAAATTGAAGCCGACCATCAGATCCAGAGCATCGGGAATACCTGAACGCATCAGATAGCCCAGCGGCTGGCAGATGACATCCTGGCTGGTCAGCATGGAGATGGTTTCACGGGTCAATTGGCCAATTCCGGCAGGCTCATGGCCATCCTCGTCGTACCGCCGTCCGCAATATTCGATCATCTTGCTACCAATCATCCGCGCACCTTCACTGATAGCAATCATGGCATATTGGCTCGGATTGGCTGCTTTGTCCTGAATAACGTAATCGGCGAGAGTTTCAGGGTCGAAAGGCACTTCCGGAATGAGGGCGCGGTCAACACCGGCCAGGTAGGCACTGACGAGGCAGGTTTCCCCGGTGCTACGACCGAACAGCTCGACAATGGTGATTCGCTCGTGCGAGCCGGAACTGGTACGAAGCTGATGAATGTACTGGACACTGCGGGTAACGGCCGTGCCAAACCCGATGCAGTAGTCCGAGCCATAAACATCGTTGTCCATCGTCTTTGGCACGCCAATCACCTTGACACCAGCATTGGCCAGGTGATCGGCATAGCCGATCGTGTCGTCACCGCCGATGACAATGATGACATCCAGGCCAAGCGCATCAATACTCCGCAGCACATGATCGGTCAGATCAAAGTTTCCGGAGTGATGCAAGCCCGTGCGCAACAGGTGTGGCGAGTTGCGAAGAAACGGGGGAATTTCTTTCTTTTTGAGGTTGCCGGGATTGATGCGGCTGGTGTGAAGCAAGGTGCCGCCGGTACGGTCGATTCTGCGGACAAGTTCGGAATCAAGATCGGCGATATGCTCCGCGCGGGATGCAGGATCATCGGGATCAAACGCCAGAAGGCCGTTCCAGCCCCGGCGGACACCGGTCACCCGGTAACCCTTCTCGGCACTGATCATTACGATGGTCTTGATGCACGCGTTGATACCGGGAGCGTCGCCGCCGCCGGTCAAAACACCGATATGCATGGCAATTATCCCGTCAAAGAGTTGGGGTGCAAAGAAACGGCAAGAACCGGCTTACTTCCGTGAGCGTCTCGTTTTTTTGAGATCGCTGCCAGCGGCAAGCTCCCGGCGGGAGTCTGAGGCAATATCGCTGGCCGTACGGGTATCAATGTTTTCCGCCAGGGGCTGAAGGCCGGTGGCATTCATCGAATAAAATTCGATCAGGTTGCCATCCGGATCCATCACGAAAAAGGCGCGTCCTTCGCGGCGATGCGCGGGCCGGGTCACCAGGTGCACGCCGCGGTCATCGAGATAGACGGCGGCCTCATCGACCTCGGCGTCAGAGGCCAGCCTGAATCCGAAGTGATCCACGCGGATGTCGCGCGCATCGGCGGTACCCGGCGTTTCCGCCTTGACCAGCACAAGCATGTCGGAATTGATCCGGAGGTAGGAGATGTTCGCCCCGGCGCGGTGATCGACCCGGAAGCCGAGAATTCCGGCATAGAACTCTTCGGACAACCGTACGTCGTTGACCCGGAGCGTGATCTGGTTAATCCCCGTCAGATTCATCTTCATCCTCGTTCTCCGCTACTTTCGTTTCGGGACTCTTTTCGAGCACATAATCGTACTGGTGATCGAAATACTGCGCCACCGCCTGCTGTGACGGCTTTTCGCGGCACTCGAACTCCACGCTGATGGCAATCTGCTCGGGAAACACCTTCTCCGATTCGGACTCCGACGCGGGGTTCCGGATCATCTCCTTGTAGGGCAGCAGGCGCTCTTCGAGTTCAGCCCGCTCCTCCTCGTGAATCTCCCTCGCTTTCTTTGAAATGGCTACAACGGTTTCGTAGAGATTTTCATGCGTACTTCTCAGCTTGTTCAAATCGACAGGTTTGACCGACATGGCAATAGTGCGTTATGGTTGTGGAAGAAACTCGGCGATCCGCGTCGCAACCGCATCGACGGTGCGCCCGAGATCGTCGTTGACCACGACAAAATCAAATTCATCAGCATGGGAAAGTTCCATCTCCGCCCGTTCGAGACGGGTCTTCAGCGCCTCGGCGCTCTCGCTTTCGCGAGCCTGCAGGCGGCGGGCAAGCTCCTCCATGCTCGGGGGTTTAAGAAAAACAAGCAGCGCCTGGTCTCCGAAAATTCTCTTGAGGTTCAGCGCGCCCTTCACATCGAGATCGAAAAGCAGATTGCGGCCCGCTTTGATCGCATCGATGGTCTTGTCGAGGAGCGTTCCATAGAAGTTACCGAAAAAGAACTCGTGTTCGATGAAGCCATTTTCAGCGATCTTTTTCTCAAACTCCTCGCGGGCGAGAAAGTGGTAATCGACGCCGTCACGCTCACCGGCTCTCATCTGGCGCGTGGTAGCCGAAACAGAAAATTCGAGAGAGCCGAGATGCTCCATCACCAGTTTGGCTACCGTCGATTTACCAGTGCCCGACGGGGCGGAAAAGACGATCAGCCGGCCTCGGCCTGACACCTGTTCTGCGCTCATAGGCTTATTCGATGTTTTGCAGCTGCTCCCTGACCTTTTCGAGCTCCTCCTTGATATGCACCACTTTCTGCGAAATATCGGCATTCTGCGACTTCGACGCGATAGTGTTGGCCTCGCGGAGCTGCTCCTGCAGGAGGAAATTGAGCTTGCGGCCCGAGCCACTCGAACTGTTGTTCAGCTCTTCGATGAAAAACTTGTTGTGGCTGTTGAAGCGGATGCACTCTTCGGTAATATCGAGTTTCTCGGCAGCCATGACGATCTCCATTTCAAGACGGTCCTTGCTGTACTCGACGTCGCGACCGGCAATAGCGCTGATTTTGGAGGCCAGCCGTTTGCGGATCGTTTCGAGATTATCTGCGGCAATCTCGCGAATATCTTTGAGCGTGCGTTCGATTTCGTCGATCCTGGACAGAAAGTCAGTCGCAAGCTCTTCACCCTCTTTCCGGCGCATCTCCTTGAGATTGCCGATAGCCTCAATAAGCGCCGACTGAGCGATAGGCCAGATCTCGTCCGGGTGTTCCAGAATGGTGTGGTCAGACTCGAAAATCTCGGAAAAACGAAGCACATGATCGAGGGTTACCGGAGCTTCGATTTCCGCCTCCCGGCGGACGGTTTCAAGAAGAGCCTTGTAGCCCCTCACTTTCGAAGGGTTTACAGTCACCGGCAACGCTTCGGCCTCTTCGAGCTGAAGCTGGACAAACGCCGATATTTTGCCCCGCTGGAAACTGGCACGGATCAGCTCCCTGACCTCCAGCTCCCACGACAGCAACTGCCTGGGCAGCTTAACGCCGATTTCGGCAAAACGATTATTGACCGAACGCAGTTCGACAAGCACTTTCATGCCTTTTTCCGAACGCTCGGCGCTGCCGTATCCGGTCATGCTTTCCAACATACACGTCCCCTCTTACATTCTTGAAGATACCTGCGGAGCAGAGGCCCCGCAGGTTCCAGCGTACAATACAGCCAATTATTTACGCAGATCGAGATCGGCAAGCACCTTGCGGTAACGCTCGATATCGACTTTCTTCAGGTAGTTCAGCACACGCTTGCGCTTGCCGACCAGCATCAGCAGGCCACGGCGTGAGTGTTTGTCTTTGGGATGCTGCTGAAGGTGACCGGTCAGATCGGCGATCCTGCGGGTGAACAGGGCAACCTGCACTTCCGCTTTTCCGGTATCCGTCGCAGAATCACCAAACTTCGTAATAATCTCGGTTTTGTGTTCTTTTGTCAGACCCATGATGTTTGCTCTATGATATGTTAGTAAATAACGGAATAAAAAATAGCCTTTAATATAACATTATTTCTTGCAGAATCCCGCCTCTTTTTTATCGAGTTCGAGCTGCGTCCGGAGTTCGTCGATTGATGCGAAACGCCGTTCTTCCCTGATGAAATCGAGCATCCTCACAATCAGAAACCGTCCATACAGATCTCCTGAAAACCCGATGATGTGAGCCTCAACCCTCACCCCGCCATCTTCCGATACAGTCGGACGACGACCAATGTTCATCATTGCAGAGTACTCCCTGCCGTCAATCTCGACACTGGCTGCGTAGACTCCATGGGCCGGAACCATTTTGCAACGGTCGGGAAGGGCGAGATTAACCGTCGGAAATCCGATGGCGCGACCAAGTTTGTCGCCTTCGACCACCGTGCCGCTAATCGCGTACGGCGCCCCGAGACATTCGTTGGCGTCCCGTATCCTTGCCGCTTCAAGCAACCCCCTGATCCGGGTGCTCGATACCGGCGAACCGGCGACGATCACTTCGCCGACCACATCGACGCTGAAGCCGCATTCCGCGCCGAGCATGTGCAGCGTCTCTTCGCTGCCACTCCGCCGTTTGCCGAAGCCGTGGTCATAGCCGACGGTGACATGGCGCGCGCCGAGCATCTTCACCAGCACTTCGCGGATAAACGCTTCGGAGCTTTTCGAGGCGAACTGCCGGTCAAAGCGCACCACGAAGAGCAGGTCAATCGGCATCGAACCGAACTGACTGATCTTCTCGTCGAAGGTTGTCAGCAAGCGCACCGGACAGCCATCGCCACCTTCGAGCACGATTCTCGGATGGGGCTCGAAAGTCACCACGACGCTTCTGAGACCCAGCTCCCTGGCGTGTCCGATCATGGAATCGACGATCTTCCGGTGGCCGACATGCAGTCCGTCGAACGAACCGATGGTCACCGCCGATGGCTCCGGTGAAAGCTGAACCGGCAAACCGTTTACGGAATCAAGGACCGTATCGCCCTGCAAAACTACGACGCGCATACTCCTTGCTGTTTTACTCTTCGATGACCGAAGCGGCACGGGTTATTTCGTCAACGACAGCATCGACGCTCATCGCATCCGAAAGCTGGTACTGACCAATCGCAACCCGTTTCAATGATTTGAGATAGCCGCCAACACCAAGCAGTTCCCCAAGTTCATGGGCAATCACCCGGATATAGGCACCCTTGGAGACCCTGATGTAAAAATGGACGTACGGCAACTCGATGCTGGTGATCTCGAACTGGTGAATCTCGATCTGGCGAGCCTTGCGCTCCTTGACCTCGTGACCCTGCCGCGCCAGTTCGTAGAGGCGCTTGCCGTTGTGCCAGACTGCCGAGTGCATTGGAGGCTGCTGCATCCGCTCGCCAACCATCGACGTGGCGGCTTCGCGGATCGCGCTCTCGTCGAGGCTAGACACGTCGCGGAGATCATACTCCTCGCTCTCCGTATCGTGACTCACCGTTTTGGCTCCGAGCCTGATCGTGCCTTCGTAGGCTTTGTCGAGCAGTTCAAGCGACGAGATGGTCTTGGTCTTGCGCCCCGTGGCAAGGATCAGCAAACCGGTGGCTTTTGGATCGAGCGTGCCGCAGTGCCCAACCTTCCGCTTTGCGCCATTGCGCTTGTACGCGCCGCGAATCTTGGCCACCACGTCGAACGATGTCCAGTCGAGCGGCTTGTCCACCAGCAGATAGTCGCCCTCTTCGCTCAGAACGGATATGCGGCCTTGATCGATCATCGTGATCCCGATTCCGAACAATACGGAGTTAATGCTGCTCTTCATCCCGGGCAGGCTTGACCGATTTGAGCAGTTGCTCGATCCGGTTGGCCTGCTCGAACAGACGGTCTTCGTAAAACTCCAGCTCAGGAATCCGCCTGAACTGGTGGCGGATTTTCGCAGAGAGCGTCTTGCGGATCATCTTGTTTTCGGCATCCAGATACTCCATCACCTCTGCCCGCTGCGCTTCGGAGCCGATCACCGACACATAAACCCTGGCAATACCAAGATCGGCCGTAATTCTCACCTCGGTCACGGTAACCAGCGGCCCGCTTCTTGGCAGCTCTTTCTCGAAAATAGCACTCAACTCCCGCTGCAACAGCGAGGAGACTTTATCGGTACGTATTGACATGAGGGCTCTCCTTTCAGCTCAAAGCTTGCGTTTCTTCTCGACAATCTTGTAGGCCTCGATCACGTCGCCAACCTTGATATCGTCGTACCCTTTGAGACTGACACCGCACTCGTAGCCGGCATCGACCTCCTTGACGTCATCCTTGAAGCGCTTGAGCGAGTCGAGCTGACCCTCGAAAATCTGCACGCCTTCTCGCAGCAGGCGGACTTTTGCGTCGCGCGGGACTTTGCCTTCCAGCACGTAAGCACCACCGACATTGCCCACCTTCGGCACCCTGAAGACCTGGCGGATCTCGATCGAACCGAGGCTCTCCTCGTGCAGTTCAGGCGACAACATACCTTCGAGCGCCTTCTCCACATCTTCGAGCACGTGGTAGATAACGCTGTAAAAGCGCACGTCGAGGTCTTCTTTCTCGGCGAGCCGCTTGGCGTTGACGTTCGGGCGCACCCGGAAGCCGATGATGATCGCATCCGAAGCGGCGGCCAGCAGCACGTCGGTTTCGGTGATCTGACCAACGCCCTGGTGGATAATCTGCACCTTCACCTCTTCGTTGTGGATCTTCATCAGACCGTCAGCCAGCGCCTGGATCGATCCATCGGTATCGGCCTTGATGATGACGCTGAGCTCTTTCTTGAGCCCCTCCTTGATCTGGCGGGCGATGCTGTCGAGCTTGACGCGGGTGCTGCGGCGGAACTCGTGCTCACGCTTGATGATCTGGCGTTTCTGGGCCAGGTCGCGGGCATCGCGGTCGGAAGCCATCACGGTCAGCACATCGCCGGACTGCGGCATGTCCTCGAAGCCGAGCACACGCACCGGCGTCGAGGGGCCGGCCTCGTGAATGCGCTTGCCGCGCTCGTCCATGAGCGCCCTGACCTTGCCCAGCGAGTTCCCAGCCACGAACGGGTCGCCAACCTTCAGGAAACCGCGCTGCACCAGCACGGTTGACACCACGCCCTTGCCTTTGTCAAGCTCGGACTCGACGATGATGCCGCTGGCGAAAATATCTCTCGAATAGTTGCCCTTCAGCTCGCGGATTTCCGCTTCGGTCAGCACCTTTTCCATCAACTCGCTGATACCAATGCCCTTCTTGGCCGAAATCTCCTGGCACTGGTTTTCGCCGCCCCAGTCTTCGACCAGCACGCCCGCTTCGGAGAGCTGCGTCTTGATCTTCTCGACGTTGGCCTCGGGCTTGTCGATCTTGTTGAGCGCCACGACGATGGGCACGCCAGCCGCCTTGGCGTGGTTGATCGCCTCGATGGTCTGCGGCATGACGCTGTCGTCGGCAGCCACCACAAGAATGACGATGTCAGTCACCTGGGCGCCGCGGGCACGCATGGCAGTGAAGGCCTCGTGACCCGGCGTATCGAGGAAGGTGATGTGGCGTCCGCCATCGAGCGAAACCTCGTAGGCGCCGATGTGCTGGGTGATACCACCCGACTCGCCAGCAACCACGTTGCTGCGGCGGATGTAGTCGAGCAGCGAGGTCTTGCCGTGATCGACGTGACCCATGATGGTCACCACGGGCGGACGGGTCTGCAAATCCTCCGCGTTGTCCACCAGCTCTTCGGTCGTCGTTGCCTCGATTTCCGAGATGAACTCGACCTCGAAACCAAATTCAAGACCGATCAGCTCGATGGTCTCCTTGTCGAGACGCTGGTTGATGGTCACGAACTTGCCCATCGAGAAGCACTTCTGGATGATCTCCTTGGCGGTCAGGCCCATCAGTTCGGCAAGCTCGTGCGGCGAAGCGTACTCGGTCACCCTGATCAGAGTCTTTTCAGCCTCGCGCATCGCCTCGGCCTCCTCGAACTCGCGTTCGCGTTCCATACGGCGCTGCTTACGAAACTTCTGGCGGGAGCCGGACGAACTGCTGTCGTCCATGCCGCTGATGGTGCTCTTGATATTCTTGGAGATGACCTTGTCGTCAACCTCGACCTTCTTTTTCTTCTTGCCCTTCTTTTTCTTGACACTGGCGTCCTCTCCGCCAGCCGTAGTCTCGCCCTCGCCAGCAGGTTTGGCTGCCTTTTTCTTGGCTGCTTCACCATCTTCGCTGCCGACACTCACCACATTTTCAAACTCGCCCTTGAGTTCAACGGCACTCTCCCTGAAGCTTTTCTTGCGGGACTTCTTTTTCCGTTCCGCTTCGCTGATGACATCGATCGTGCCGAGAACCGTCAGACCACCGATCTTCTGCGGCGCCTCGTAGGCCTGCATCGACTCGGGCAGGGTCTGAACCAGCGGCGTCATTACTTCCGGTCCTGCGGTCTCCGCAACAGGCGCTTCAACCACAGGCTCTGTTTCAGCAACAGGCTCGGCAGGCGGCGGCTCGGCGGCAACAGGCTCGGTGACAGATGGCTGGTCGGCAACCGGTTCCGGCTGCGGCGTGGAAACAACCGGAGGAACGGCGGGCGGCTCGGCGGCAACGGGCGTTGTTACGGTTTCCGGAGGAATCTCGATTTTGACTTCGGGCGCATGCAGCACAGGCGCCGGAGGAGGGGCGATGCTCAGGCTCTCCTTGAGCTGCTGCTCCTTTTCGTACGCTTTCCTCGACTGCTCTTCGAGCCTGGTCAGGCGCTTCTGCTTTTCAGCCCTGATCTTGCGGGTCTCATCGACCTGCTTTTTCTCCTGGCTGAAATTGCCGAAAATCATGTCACGCATGTCCTCGCCCACCATTGAAGAGGTCGAGGCAACCTTGCCTCCTTCCTGCTTGACAAACTGCAGGACCTCCTGGGGACTGACTTGCAGCTCCCTGGCAATATCACTGATGCGGTACCTTATCTGCTTTTCCTCGATAGCCATTGGCCTCTCCTGGATGATTATCCTCTTGCCGGAATTCCTTCACAATCCGCCGCCCTGACGCCTGCCTGGAAATTCCATGGTAATTCTCAGTTTGTTTCTTCGTCCAAGCGCTCTTCAGGACTCAGGCTCTCGCCCATATCCATGTTCTCGCCCATGAGCAACCTGTCGCGGCTGTCGTCGAGGAGCGCCTTGAACTCATCCTCATTGAACTGCTCACGCACCGTTCGGTAAATGGTCTCGGCAATCTTTTTCCAGTACCGCTTCTCATCGTCGGAAATCCTGCGCTCACGAGGCTTCGCGGGCTTGCGCCCCTTGTTGAAAACAAACAGCTCTTCGGTTTTTGGAGCGCCAATCAGCGCCTCCTCGATCTCTTCGACGCCGGCCTTCAGAATCTTTTTGGCCGTATCGAGTCCACCGTCGAGCAGCTGGTAGATCATGTCGTCTCCGAACTCTTCGCGGAACTCGATGATATCGATGTCGTTCGGGTCTTCGAGCGACTTGTCGATCACGTCGCGATAGACGTCGATTTCATAGCCCGTCAGCTTTTCGGCCAGATGGATGTTGTTGCCGTTCTTGCCGATGGCGTACTTGATCTGATCAGGCTTCAGCATGACGCGCGCCTTGCGGGTCTTCATGTCGGCGTGCACGGTCATCGGATCGATCTTGGCCGGCTGAAGCGCGCGAGCGATGAAAACCTGCGGCTCATCGGTGTAGTAGATAACGTCGATGTTCTCGTTGTTCAGCTCCTTGACGATGCTCTGGATGCGCTTGCCGCGATAGCCCACCGTCGCGCCGACCGGGTCGATGCGCGAGCTGGTCGATTCAACAGCCACCTTGGCGCGCTCGCCCGGTACGCGGGCGATGCCCTTGATGACGATCAGGCCGTCGAGAATCTCGGGAACCTCGCTTTCAAAAAGCTTGTAAAGGAAGCGGTCATCGACGCGCGAAACGATCACCTTCATACCGCCGTCCGGCTTCTCTCGCTCCTCAACGGTGCCGTCGTCGTTGCGCACCTTGACCTTCTCGCGCTCGATGCGCTTGACGTACAGCTTCATACGCGGCGTGCGGCGCGGGTTGTCCTTTTTCATCATCTCCGCCTTCGGCAGCACCAGCTCGACACGGTGATCCTTGGAGGTATTGTAGGTAAAAATCACCTCGTTCGGTCTGACCTGGTAAACCTCACCGGCCACCACCTCGCCGACCTTTTCGAGACAGTCCTCGTACACGGCCAGGCGCTCAAGATCGCGCACCTTTTTCTGCACCGACTGCTTGATGATCTGGATCGACTTGCGGGTCAGGTAATCATCGAGCTTGATCGGCCCCTCTTCGTAATAGTCGCCGAGTTCAAGTGAATCGTCGATCTTGCGAACCTCGTTGATATCGATTTCGATGGTCGGAAGATCGACCTCATCGACAATTTTCTTCAGAATGTACACCTCGAAATCGCCACGCTCGGGATTGATGAAGATATTGGACTCCACCTCGGGATCGTAATCTTTCCTGAGCTGTTTCTGGATGATCTCCTTGAGCAGGTCGGCAATATCCATCTTGACAGCAGCGCTTTCGGAACGCTTGTCCAGAAAAATCTTCGACTGCTCGATTTCTCCGAAAGCGCTGGCAATCTGCGCCTTCTGATCATGAGTTTCACCCTTTAGCTGCTTTCTTGGCATCGCTGTGTGATCTTTATTGATATAAAATAGTCTGCGATTCGTTCTTGCACTTCACGGAACTATAACTTACAACCCGGTCTGCACCACCGCCCTGACGACATCGGCAAGGCGAATCGTCACCGGCGGCTCTCCGGCGGTTCTTTTTTTCCGCCCCTCTTTGACAGCTTCGATGGTGATCGATGGCTGCTCGGCTTCGGGCCCGACGGCGGCTTCGAGCAACTTGCCCGTAATCTCCTTCGGCTGCCCCTCTTCGTCGAGGTAGTTCACCCGGATCAAACGGCCCAGATGCCGCAAGTACTGACGCTGCACCTGGATCGGCTCGCCAATACCGGGGGATGAAACCATGAGATCGAACTCTCCGCTCGAAAGCATGATATCCTCTTCGCACGCTTCAAGACGCGCCCTGATGGCCCGGCTTAACTTTGCACACTTATCGATGCTGACCCCTTTGTCGGTATCGACGGTCAGTTCGATTTTCCTGCCGCCCGCGCGAATGGCGGCTTCGACAACGTAAATCTCTTCACCGGTTGTGGCAGAGAGTTCACCGATCGTTTCGCCAATCGCCTTCTTTATCAAGTCATCCGTCATCGCGTCAATTGCTTCGCTCGAATTTCCGAAAACAAAAAAGTGGGGATCCCCCACTTTCAGAAACTTTGCTTCTAACAGGCCAGTGCTCCAGTGATTCATAATGTATAAAAAAATCGAACACAAGCCAAAAGCTATCGCGCAATCTGCGCGCTTTACTCCTTTTGTTTGATCTGGCTGTCGATCACTTCATACTCTGCCTCCTCAACCTGCGTCCGGCGTCCGGCAGAAGAAGAAAAAGATGAGGGGCCACTCCCCATACGATCATCGCTCCTGACAAAAAAAGTCAAACCAATCAGACGCCGCAAAAAACGCACGGCCAGCCACAGGGCGATCAAGAGAAGAATGAATTTCAGCATATGGTCAACCTCAATACATCGTTCCGTCTGTAAATACTCTTTTTCGAAAAAAATGCATGATACCATCGATAATCACCAACCCGAACCGGTAGTTCAGATGCTGCTGGTTACAGGCAGTTATTACCCTTTGAGCAGAGCAATCAGGCGCTCCTTGTCGATCCGGTGCTTGAAGGCGAGTTTGCCATCGACGAAGATGACCGGAATGCTCAACCCGTAACGCTCGATGAGGTCCGCGTTGCCGGAGATGTCCCGCTTCTCGATATCGAACGGAATCCGCTTACGCACTGCTTCGAGCACTTTGAGCGCATCGTCGCAGAGGCAGCACTCCGGCTTGCCGTAGATGGTCACTTGCGGCTTCATGGCCTGAGCGACTCCCGCGCCGCCGGTTCGCGCAGCACCTCGATGATGGCGTCGAGATCGAGCGAGGTCTGCTCGGAAGTGACGAGATTCTTGAGCGCATAGATGCCCGACTCGAATTCCGACTGGCCAACGAAGAGCGCATAGGCCGAACCCATTCGGTTGGCGTCACGCATCTGAGCCTTCATGCTCCGTTCGGCAAGATCGATCTCGGTTTTGATGCCCGCCTTGCGCAGATGGAAAGCGACCTGCATGGCATGCCCGGCAAGCTCCTTCTGCTGTATGACGACAGAAACAAGAGGACCATGCGGATTGAGCGTCGCGAACAGCCCCTGCTTCTCCATGACGATCATGAGCCGCTCCATGCCGACGGCGAAGCCCACGGCGGGCAGATCAGCGGAAGCTCCAAGTTCACGCGCCAAGCCGTCGTAGCGCCCGCCGCCGCCGATGGCGTCCTGCGCGCCAAGCTCGGAGCTAGTCACCTCGAAAGCCGTGTGGCAGTAATAATCGAGTCCGCGCACCAGCAGGTGATCGACGTTGTAGGCGATTTGCCTGTCGTCGAGATAGGCGAGCACCTGCTCGAATTCGGCCACAGACTCCGGCTTGAGCGAATGGTAGAGCCTCGGCGCGCCCGTGATCATCTCCTGCAAAGCGGGATTTTTCGAATCGAGGATACGCAGCGGATTCTTTTCGAGCCGCTCCTTCGACGACTCGTCGAGGTCGGCCTCGTAAGGCTGGAAGTAAGCCCGGAGCGCCTCGCGATACCGCGCACGGTCGTCGAGGTCGCCAAGCGAGTTGATGCGCAGTCGCAAGCCGTGCAGCCCGAGCGTTTCGAACACCTGCATCATGAAGGTAAGCACCTCGGCCACCGCCGCCGGATTGGAGACGCCAAGCAGCTCCGCGCCGAACTGCGTGAACTGGCGCTGACGGCCAGCCTGCGGGCGCTCCTTGCGGAACAGATCGCTGATGTACCAGAGCTTGTGCACTGGCGCTTGCGAGAGCAGGTTCTTCTGCAAGCAGGCGCGCATCACGCCTGCGGTCATCTCGGGACGAAGCGTCAGGGAGCGGCCATTGGGATCGGGAAGAAAGGTGAACATCTCCTTGCCGACGATATCGGTGGTCGCACCGATGCCGCGCTGGAAGAGCTCGGTGTACTCGAAAACAGGCGTGCGGATTTCGCTGAATCCGTACAGCGCGGCTACCGAGTGGACAACCCCCTCGACATAGTGCCATCTCGAAATCTCGTCGGGAAAAATATCCCTTGTCCCTTTCACTCCCTGGAACTGCGTCATAGCTGCCTTGCGGTCATCAAATTAAATCTGGGGGAGGTCTCTCTCCTCCTGCTTGAAAAGTTCGAGCACATCTGCGGGAGTTGCCGCGTCGATGAGCTTGCGGCGAACATCGTCGCGCCCCGCGAGTCTGGTGATGCGTCCGAGCAGTTTGAGATGCTCGGCAAGCATGGTTTCCGGCGTGGCAAGCAGGAACACGATCTTCACCGGCTGGTTGTCGATCGATTCGAAATCAACCTCACCGGAAAGCGTGGCAAGCGCCAGCACCGGTTCGGTCACGGCCGAGGTTTTGGCATGAGGCAACCCGATGTTCTTGCCAATACCCGTGGACATCTCTCGTTCCCGCTTTCGTACATCCTCGGCAAGCTGCTTTAAATCCCTGACCTTGTCATGACCAGCCACCATGGCGATCAGCGTATCGATCACCTCGTCCTTTGAACTGGAACCGAGATTCAGGTTGATGTGCTTTTCTGTGAGAAGGGCTTCGATTTTCATGGTCAATGACAGCATTGCAGAGTGTGGACGCAAGATCGGGAAACCGCATTCTCCGGGGAACCATGCCGGATTGTCTGGCCGCGAGCCGCAGAACCGAAAAAAGGCAGAGTAGCCGGAAACGGGGAAAACCCGCGAACAGCAAGACTGCCGCAGGTGCTCCAGACCTGGTTCCGGCAAACCGGAGATCACGATACCGTCAACAGAGGAGTTCCTCTAAAAACAGAACCGGAATATAAGAAAAACATTCTTTTATGTACCGGCATCAACCGGTGAAAGATCACCAGTGATGCACGAGGAAATAGAGCAGCGGGGAGACGAACATCACGGTATCAAAGCGGTCAAGCACACCGCCGTGCCCCGGAATGACACCCGATGAGTCCTTGACTCCGGCATCACGCTTGAACATCGACTCCAGCAGATCGCCAGCTGGCGCAACCGCGCCGATCAAGAGGCCAGCAGCTATTGCCCTGCCATCCGGACAACCGGAGATGTACGTCGAACAGAACCATGCTGCCGAGGCGCTTCCGGCAATACCAAAAAGGTAACCCTCCCAGGTTTTTTTCGGGCTGATGCGCGGAAAGAGCCTCTTTTTGATAAACTTGCCTCCGAATCCGCGCCCGCCGAAATAGGCAAAAATATCCGCCGCCCAGACACACAGCAACATGAGCAGCACCAGCGCCTGACCGGAACCCGCGTTCACAGCGTCCGAAAGACGAAGCCTGAGCAGTGCGCCAAAGCTCAGGTTCACGTAGAGCAGACCGACAAGCGTCGCGCCGAGGTTCATGAACTGGGAACCCTGGTTCCGCCATATTTCAAGCACATACAGGAACATGACCACGGCGAGAATCGCCTCCCAGTAGCCGATGAAGCCGTAATAGAAATCGAGCTGCACAAAGGCAGTCAGCGGCAGCAGAATAACAACCGACGGAGGATGTGCCCGATGCGTGGCCAGGCGCCAGAACTCCCAGGTCGCCATGAGGCTGAGCGCGAGCACCAGCCCCAGGAAGTACAAACCACCTTGCATATTGAGCCAGAGTAACAGCGGAATGCCCACAATGGCAACCGCCACTCTCTGCATGAGATTGCTTTGCATCAACACTGAGATTTTCAGCGATGCCTGCCTGGCACCGGGTTATCGGCATCCTGCAATGCCGGCCTCACCGGAAAATACCGGATCAGCAGAAAAAAAAGAGACAACGAAACCACCACAAGACCCCACCACGGCCAGGAAACAAGCAATCCGGAAGACGGATCAGTTGCGCTGCCTGAGTCGATGCCGCTTTTTAGCAGAACGAGCGCGGCCAGATTGTTGGTGCCGTGCGCGACGGCGGGAACCAGGAGATTATCGGATTTCCAGTAAATATATCCAATATACCACCCGAGCAAAGTCAGCGGCACGAAATTGAACCACTCCATGTGAAACAGGGCAAACACAATCCCTGTAAAAAGCACCGCCCTTTGCGGGGAAAGGCTCAGGGCAAAACTTTTCTGGATGTACCCGCGAAAAAACAGCTCTTCGCAGATCGCCGGAGTCAGGACAAGCACAAGAATCGACAGGACGCTCTCCCCGATCGACGCACCTCCGGCAAGTTTTTTGAGAAAAATGTCAAGCGTGGCCTGCTCCTGCAGAAGCGACTTCCCAAAAGTGCCAAGATAAGGCAGCAGAAGCGTCTGCAACTCGACAATGCTGTACAGCGCGGGTTGCAACAGCAGCATTCCAGCCCCAGCGATCAACGCAGGTCGGCTGCCGCCGTGCTTTCCGATACCCAGCCACTCAAGCGTTGCATTGCCGAACAATCCGTCGCCGGAAAAGCGCCTTGCAAACCAGAACACCGGAAGCGCAAGCACCACCATCTGCCCGAATGCCTGGGCTACGAGAAGACGCACCACGAGCGAATGGGTTGCCGCTTCGAATCCATTGCCGAAAGGGTTGCCCCCCGCCACCAGTATGGTCAGAAGCGCGCCAACAATCGGATAGGCGGCCAATACGAAAAGCAAAACCAGAACGGTATCGAAAAGACGGGGCCGCCGGTGCGGCTTCGGATCGTCAGCGAAATTCATGAAGCACGGTTCATCGGTTGAAAAATGATTGTATCATCGCAGGCAGAAAGATACCCTATTTTCGACAGAGCAGACAATGGGCAAAAACAGCGTTCGTTTTCATCCTGAATGAAACGCTTTTTTCCCGAAAAGCTGATTATCTTCAAGGTCACAAACACATTCCCGGCGCAGTCGAACCGCCAGACTGGCGTACCTGCTCCCGAAAACAGCCCCACAGATGGGCTTCCAATCATACACTCTGCATGAAAATCCTCGTTACCGGCGCTGCCGGATTCATCGGCTTCCATCTTTGCGAACGACTCGCGTCGAGGGGCGACGAAGTGGTCGGCATCGACAACATCAACGACTACTACGACCAGCGGGTCAAGTACGGGCGTCTCTCTTACTCAGGCATCGCTGAATCCGCCATCGAATACGGCAAGACCGTGCAGTCGTCGAAATATCCCAACTACCGTTTCATCAAGCTCAACCTCGAAGACAAAGAGGGCATCGACAACCTGTTCAAAACGGAAAAATTCGATGCGCTCTGCAACCTCGCTGCCCAGGCGGGCGTGCGCTACTCCCTCACCAACCCTGGTTCTTACGTCAGTTCGAACATCGTCGGCTTCGTAAACCTTCTGGAGGCCTCGCGCTACAACAGCCTCGGCAACTTCTGCTATGCATCGAGCTCATCAGTCTACGGCCTGAACGAACACCAGCCCTTCTCGGTACACGACAACGTCGATCACCCGGTCAGCCTCTACGCGGCGAGCAAAAAGTCCAACGAGCTGATGGCCCACACCTACAGCCACCTGTTCGGCATTCCGACCACCGGCCTGCGCTTCTTCACGGTCTACGGCCCCTGGGGTCGCCCCGACATGGCGCTCTTCCTCTTCACCAAGGCCGCACTCGAAGGCCGACCGATCGATGTTTTCAACTACGGCAACATGCAGCGCGACTTCACCTACATCGACGACATCGTCGAGGGCGTCGTGCGGGTACTCGACCATCCGGCCCAGCCGAACCCCGACTGGAGCGGCGCCGCGCCCGATCCCGGATCGTCATCCGCCCCGTACCGGGTCTACAACATCGGCAACAACAAGACGGTCAAGCTGATGGATTACATCGAAGCACTCGAAAACGCACTCGGTGTCACCATCGAAAAAAATCTGTTACCGATCCAGCCGGGCGACGTGCCTTCGACCTGGGCCGACGTCAGCGATCTGGTCAAAGACTTCGACTACAAGCCAGAAACAACGGTGCAGGAAGGCGTCAACCGCTTCATTGCCTGGTACCGTGAGTTCTTCAACGTCTGAGACGCTGGAGCTGGAAATCGACGGCAACCTGTAAACCATGAACATTCTCTTCATCAACTCGGCAAGAACCTGGGGAGGAACCGAGAAATGGACCTCCATGGCAGCTCATGCCCTGGCTGAAACAGAGAATACTTTTCTGGTTTACCGCCGGGAGATCGTAGGAGAACGCTTCACGATCCCGAAATTTCAACTGCCATGCCTGAGCCATGTCGATCCGTACACGATCGTGCAGGTCATCAGAATCATCCGGCAACACCGCATCGATGTCGTTATCCCGACCAAGCGCAAGGATTACATGATTGCCGGTATCGCATCGAAAGTGTGCGGCATCACGAACATCCTCCGGCTCGGTATCGACCGGACACCGACGAGTTTCTGGTTTCACAAACTTATGTACGGCATCCTGGCGGACGGCATCATTGTGAACGCCCACAGAATCAAGGAAAGTCTTACCAAAGCGAGCTGGCTCGATTCCGGCAAAATCAGAGTCATCTACAACGGCTTTGACACAAGCGCCATCGACCGGCAGTTTCCAGACGGACTGCCCGACAAACCGGCAGGATTCACGGTGTGCTCGATGGGCATCCTGACCCGGCGCAAGGGATTCGATTTTCTCATGAAGGGCTTTGCGCGCTTCCGTGAACGTTCCGGAGCACAGGACGCGGAACTGGTTATCATTGGAAGCGGGCCCGAACAGACTGCCCTCGAAGCTCTTGCCGACGAACTCGGCATTTCCGGCATCACCAGATTCACGGGATTTCTCCGCAATCCCCTGCCCGAACTGGCCCACAGCCATCTGTTCGCCATGGTCTCGAAAAACGAGGGCATTGCCAACGCGCTGCTCGAAGGCATGTACCTCGGCAACGCTCCGATCAGCACCAGAGCCGGCGGTGCTGAAGAAGCCATCGATCACGGCGTCAATGGCTATCTGCTCGACTACGGGGACGAGGAGACGCTGGCCGACACCATTCTGGAGCTGTATCAATCACCTCAGCTTCGTGAGGCCATCGCGCGGCAGGCCAGAGAACGGGTCATCAAGCAATTTGCATTGGAACGGATGAGCCGTGAAGTCGTCGATTTCTGCAAGTCGCGACAAAAAAGGTAAGCCGATATTTTTGTAGATTGGCTTCACATGTTGTCGACTCCTGCTACAACCCCAGACCCAACAGCAGCAACACACCTGCTCCGGATGCATGAATTTTCTCTTTCTTAATTCCGCGCGCCGCGGATGGGGCGGCAATGAAAAGTGGACCAAAATGGCAGCAGAAGCCCTTGGCGCTAAGCACGCGGTCATGCTCGCGTACCGCGATCCGGCAATAGGTGACCGTATTGACGTTGAAAAAGTCCGCCTTCCTTTCCGCTGGGAGTTCGACCCGGCCACCATCTCCAGCCTGGTCAGGCTCGTCCGTCAAAAGAACATCAACATTCTGATTCCGACCAAACGCAAGGATTACGTGATTGCCGGTCTTGTCTGCCGCCTCACCGGAGCAGCCAACATCCTCCGGCTCGGCATTGACCGCCCGCTGAAAAACAGCTGGATTCAGCGGCTGATCTTCGGCCGCCTTACGGATGGCGTCATCGTCAATGCAGACAAAATTCGCCAGACACTTGCCCAATCCTCATGGTTCGACACCGGCAAGGTACGGGTGATCTACAATGGAATCGACAGGGAACGGCTGGAACTGGACTCCGGCAATGCTTATGAAAAGCCCTTTGCATTCACGATCGGCGCTGCCGGAGCGCTCATCCCGCGCAAAGGCTTCGACGTCCTCATTCGCGCGTTCGCCCGTTTTACCACCGGCAACACGGATGCGACCGACATCGGACTCGTCATTGCAGGAGCGGGGCCAGAGCGGGATTCACTCGAAAAGCTCGCTACCGATCTCGGAGTTGCTAACCGGGTGCGTTTTACCGGACATCTCAACAACCCCTACCCCATGATGCGCGCCTGCAATCTGTTTGTCTCGGCCTCGCAATCGGAAGGCTTGGCGAATGTGCTGCTCGAAAGCATGGCGCTCCGTTGCGTCCCTATCAGCACTCTCTCGGGTGGAGCCGATGAGCTGATTGAGGATGGCCGAAACGGCTTTCTCGTGCAGTACGGTGACGAGGAACAGCTTGCAGGAATCTTCGACAAGTTGTACAGAAACCTCGATCAGGTCGAGCTTCTTGCTGCAAATGCACAACGGACGATTATGGAACGCTTCTCCATTGAAAGGATGCGCGCCGATTTGCTCGAATTCTGCTCAGAAACCCTCGATCGAAAACAATCCGCATGAACGTACTCTTCATCAACTCCATCGGCAAAGACAAATTCGGCGGTGGTGAAAAGTGGATGGTCAATGCCGCAAAAGGGCTGACTGAACGGGGGCATAACGTCGTAATGGCCAGCAGGAAAAACTCCCGCCTTCTGAAGTATGCGGCTGAAAAGGGCGTTCAGACCGAAGTCATGAACATCCGGGGCGACTTCAGCCCGCTGGCGACACTGAAAATCGCCTCGTGGATGAAGCAACACGAAACGGAGGTGCTGATCTGCAACCTCAACAAAGATGTCCGCGTCGCGGGTCTTGCCGCGCGAATCGTCGGCAGACCGGTGGTGCTGGCGCGCCACGGCATGCTTCTGTGCAGCCGGAAATGGAAACACAAGCTCACCCTCACCAGACTGACCGACGGCATCATCACCAACAGCCAGACCATCAGGAAAGCCTATGCTGAGTACGGCTGGTTCAGCGAAAACTTCGTGAAGGTGATCTACAACGGCCTGGTCATTCCCGAAAAGGTCACACCATTCGATTTCGCCTCACGCTTCCCCGGCAAAAAGATCATTTACAGCGCCGGACGCCTCTCCAAACAGAAAGGGTTCGAATACCTGATCGAAGCCGCCGCCATCCTGAAAAGCAAACGCAACGACCTCGTGTTCGCCATCTCGGGCGAAGGCAAACTCGAAAGCGAACTGAAAAGCAAGGTCAACGCGCTCGGAATCGAAGACACTTTCGTCTTCCTCGGCTTCACGCCGGACATCTACCCGTGCCTCAAAGGATGTGACCTCTTCGTGCTCGCCTCGCTTTTCGAGGGGATGCCCAACGTGGTCATGGAGGCAATGGCCATGCAAAAGCCGGTCATAGCGACCGACGTCAACGGCGCACGCGAACTGATGGGAGCAAGCGCGGAAAGCCTGCGCTGCGACACGGGACTCATCATCCCGCCGAAAGAGCCGCAAGCCATCGCAGAAGCCATCGAAAAACTGATCGACAATCCCGAAGCTGCCGAAGCCTGCGGAAAGGCGGGCTATGAACGAGTGAAAAACAACTTCACCATGCAGGCGATGGTCAACCATCTTGAAGAGCACCTGCGAAACAAAATCGCTGAAAAAACAGGCGGACAATGAGGCCGAAAAAAGAAAACTGCCTGACCCCAATCTCGGCAACGTCACACACACAAATACGCTCATGACCGGGTGACATAGCCAAGATGAAGCCTACCTGCTGCCGATGCTGCCATTCGTAGGTTCCAATCGGGCATAGACTTTTCGGAAAGCCTGTTGGACCGCATCGACCCCGATATCCCCAACCAGATCCGACAAGGATACGACGATCTCGTGATTCGTGCTCAGCGGAGCAAACCGTGTTCAGTCATTGCGGCGATTGCGGTAAAGCGCCACGACCGGGAGGTCGTGACAAGCAGCCATATGCACCAAAGAAGTGTCGGGCGACACCAGCAGCTTCAGCTCCTGCATAACAACATCGACCTCACCGAGCGTCGCTGTCGGCGGCAACGGCAGAACGTTGTCCAGTTCCCGCTCAAGAAACAGCTTATCTTCGTGATCCTTCGCGGAAGCGAACACGACAAAACGCTCTTCGGGATAATTCCGAACAAACTCGACCCAGTTCTCTTTTGGCCAGTATTTCAGTCGGCTTGCTGAGCTCAGGTTGATCCCGATGTAACCCTCTCCGGCTATCGAACGCGCAAAATCGCTAAGTGACTGGCTCACGGGAAGTGGCGGCACATATGGCCTGATCGCCACCCTACCGGGCACAGTAACGCCAAGAATATCGAAAAGCCCGGAGTTCCGCTCCGTTACGTGGTCATAATAATCCTTATCGATCAACCGATCGTAAAGACGTTCGTGATACTCATGCCGGTGAGCCACCTTCAGGCGAGCGCGCAGAAAGAGGCTCTGCAGCAGAAAACTGACCGACATGGAATCCTTCGGATTGAACAGCACGTCAAAACGGTGGCTCAGCACGTACCGAATCCATGTGAAGAAACCGCTCTTGACATTGAAAATGGAAGCGACATTCGGGTCGGACTCGAAAAAAACGGCTGAAACTTTCCTGAAGGCGATCAGATGAATTGTTGCTTCGGGCAGGGCGGCGCGGATTTCTGCAAACAGCATTGTGAGCAGGATGCAATCGCCGTAGCGCTCAGGCAGCAGAATGGCAATAGAACGAACGTTTCCTTCAAACCGACTGGCCTTCCGTCTTGAAACGGCCTGCAGCAGCCATGCAAAACCCTGCCGGAGCTTTAATTTATTTTCTCGTTTCATGAATCTAAAATACGTTTTATACACCACATTACGACCAATAACTTCACCTGATTCATTTCAAACCAGAGACCATCATGCAGCAACGAGGCATGATTTCGTGAATCGAGACGGTCACACACAATACGCCTACCACAAGGTCGGCAACTATGAAGAAAGACAAAAATAGGCGTACATTGATTCCTCGGTAACGCAGTCGAAAATGAAGAATCCAGAAAAATCAGCGCGGAGATGAAGCCCAAAAAAAAGAAAAAACGGCAGTTCCGACAGGCATTCGCTCGCTTTCTTCAACGCATCGTCACCAAGAAAAGCGGCATGGAAACATTCTCTGGCCCGCTGAAATCGATCGCAATCCTCGCTCAGGAGAAACTCGGCGACTGCGTGCTGCTCACCCCGCTCATCCGAAACCTGCGCAAACGGTACCCCGATCTCGAGATCCACATCATCGCTTTCAGCCAGGCATCTGCGGGTTTCTTCAGGAACGATCCGGAAGTCACCGCGATACATCTGGCAAAAAAAAATCCGTTGCAGTACCTGAAAGAGGTGCGCTCTGCTCGCTTTGACCTGCTGTTCAACACCAAGGATCACCCGTCGACCCACTTCCTGCTCCAGACCGTGCTTATCCCGGCCCGGTTCAAGGTCGGTCATGCAAACCCATTCCATGAAGGGCTGTACAACCGCCTCATCGACATGGAGTTCCACAGCCACATGGCGACCAAGAATTGCGCCCTGCTCCCGCTGCTTGGCGTCGTCGCAGATACAGAGACATGCCGCCCGTCGCTGCCCGCAATGCCGGTGTCGAACGAGATACGGCAACGGCTATCCCGGCTGGCAGACATACGTCCGATCGGCATCAACATCAGCGCGGGACAGCCCAACCGCTACTGGACTGAGGAAAAATGGAAAACGCTGCTCGGCAGTTTTCCAGATGAGCGCTTCGTGGTGCTCTCCGCCCCTGACGACGTCGATGAAAAACAACGCCTCGAAAAGAGCTGCCCCAACGTCATCACCACACCACCCACCCGCAACCTGTACGAAGCGAGCCTCATCGTCTCGAAGCTCCGGCTACTCGTAACACCCGACACCTCGATGGTGCACGTCGCCTCGGGCGCAGGCATTCCGGTTGTCGGCCTGTACCGCGAAGCGCCGCAGGACATCTCGCGCTTTGGCCCCTACGCCGTGCCATACAAGCTGATCGTCTCGGACACAGGACAGGTTAACGACATCCAGACCGATGCGATTGCCACAGCAATAAACCGCATGCTTGAGTATTGAGTCACCTCGCGGTGGCTATTTTAGGTAATCATCAAGAAAAAACTACATTATTTCCTATATTTTGAGGTATCTGGCAAGTGAAGCCATAGAAGCCATATACAACGCGGTAATAATTGTCTATGATGCAGCATTTGGCACTTTTACACCGGGCACAAAAATTACATCCGCATCAAGTTTTATTCTCCATTAAAGAAGTATTTCGGACTGCAAACTGGCTTATCTTTTCCGCAAGAGAGCAGATCACAAAACACAAAAAAGAAAGACAGCGTTTTTTTTCAAAGCTCGGGTATCAACTTGATCTTGAGAACCCTAAAAGTCTCAACCAGAAAATTGTCTGGAAAAAAATCCATGACAGAAACCCTTTATTAACCATCACTGCCGACAAATACAAAGTCAGAGAATACATTCGGTTGGCATTAGGAAATGAAACCGCCAACGAAATACTTGTTCCGCTATTGTATGTCGGCAGAAATCCTCAAAAAATACCTTTCGAAAATTTGCCAGACGCATATATCATCAAAACGAATCACGCATCAAAAACGAACATCTTTATCGAGCCCAATAATCCAGCAAACAAGAAAAAAATAATAGATCAGATCAACCAATGGCTTACCAAACCATACGGTCTATTTGCTCATGAATGGGCTTATCAGAATATTCCCAGGTTGTTCATCATAGAAAAATTTCTTCAAGATGCTGATAGTGCTTCGCTGAAAGACTACAAATTCATGATGATAAATGGAAAATGCGAGCTAATTCAGGTTTACAGCGGACGAGACAATGAACTCATGTGCTGCTTTTATAACGCACAATGGCAATATCAAAATATACAATGGAAAAACAAATACGGGCCGCCTATTGAAAAACCAGCGGCTCTTGAAAAAATGATTGCTATTGCAGAAAAATTATCCGCACCATTTGATTTTGTAAGGATTGACCTGTACGAAATCAATAACAGAATATATTTTGGAGAATTAACCCATTACCCTGCATCTGGTAGACTTGAAATTTCGCCAACAAACATTGACTTTCTTCTTGGATCCAAATGGAATCACAAAAAGAAATACTGGAAAGACGAAAATACATCGCTCACCATTTACAAAATCCTGAGAAAAAACACTCCATCAACCACAAAAAAATTGCAACTCAACTAACAAATAAAAATAATCAATCGAACCAGATCACAAATCTTAACAAAAAGACAAAGCATTAATATCCACACATCTCACCCCATCAAGCCCATTGATATCATACTCTTCTTTTTCAAAAACATTCACATCCTCATAAAAAACTGTTAAATATAATCCATTATTATGGAACGAAAAAAATGGATTATTGATCAAAAACTTGCGAACCCCGACTCTATCTTTGAGCACGCCCAAGCCAAAAGCATATCTATCTATACCATTTACGACTCCATCCCACTTTTTCTTATACTGAAATACGCCATCAGAAAAAAAAGCCCTTGATAATCCAAGATATAATGAATCATACCCCATTGAACATAAATGTTCAGCCGCATAGTAATACGTTGCAGCAATCGCCCCCTTATTCCATAGCGACAAATCTCCATTTTTCAAACCATTTCGCCAGAGATATGGGCGATCATCATCATAACGGATAAGGGCAGCGGAATAATCATGCTGTCCATCATTCACAAACAGCACCTCGCATCGATACTTACTCCAACTTTCCCTCTCTTTCTGAATATTTTTTTCGGGATACCTTTTTTTTATGGTTGGCGCCCAATAATTCACAAAAAAATCCTCTATACACTCCCGGGCGTCACTTACGCTATACACAAGACCATTCTTCTTTATTAATCGTATATCGCTTTTTGCAGAATTACTTTTTACTCGCATAGGCAATGAAACTGTAGAACCAATCCAAAGCGGAAGACAATACTCTGAATCTCTCAATCTAATAGAGGAAGATCTTTTGTATTGAAAAAGAAACAGATCACAGCCAAAATAATTTCTGCGAGCTGCAAGCAAAAACAGACTCAGCGGCATTTTCCCATCAGAAACAACAGAAAAACTACCACCGAATACTTTTTTGGATATATATGCAAAATCTGAAACACTACCAGAAAAGAGTATTTTTATCGGCTCATGTGAGACTTTTTCATTACCTTGAACTACCTTCCAGTCAACGATCTTTATAGCCATCAGATTCGGAAATTATTCTTTAATGCGTATCGAATTTTTCCTGACAACGGCATTCTAAACCCCATATTCTCACACATCACCTGCTCACATGGACGACACGTACCACATGCTTTTCCTTTTCGCGGATTATGACAAAACCAGGTTTTCAGCATTAAATCATAAAAACCCTGAGCTTTAGCCAATTGCAGTAATCTAAACTTAGGCTTATCAAAAATAGGAAAACTAAATCGCTTAAAAAAAGAAAACAGATTATCATCTAAAATATCACCTATAATCAGACTATCTCCCTGAGAAACCAGCTCTTTTTCCAACTGTGCGTATACCGGCCTCCTTGGGAAAGAAGAAGCCCCTTCTACACCTATTTCAATTTCACATAAATCCGTCCATGAGGCATACCGTGCCAGCCACTCATATTGACGCCCTAACCTACCATAGTTCTTTACAATAGCTTCGTACTGTTCCGTAATGGCTTTATTCTGAGGAATATCATCTTTTATAACCACCTGAACTGGTTTTAACAACGGCTTATAATCTACACCTTTTTCCATAATTCCTTTTCGAATAACCATCATAGCTTTTACTTCTTCGGCAACTGACTTTCGGCTCGGATCTATTATATAAATAGGATTAACCACTCGTTTTTTCACAAGAATCAACTCACAAAGCCTGTAAGTAGAATCCCATCCACCCGTCCACAACAGATTAACCGCTTCTATTTTTTTCACCATAACCATTATTATTTAATTAATCTAAAAAGACAAGTGTTTCAATTTTCATTCAATAAACCACTTTTCCCAAAAAACTTCCTCCTGCATTGATCATCCCATTTTAAAGCACAGAATTTAGCGAATCAACGCTTGCCTTTCCAACTTATTGACATAGAAGTCTACTTCTTAGAAACTACGTGAGCCATAAACAGCGGAGCCTCTATTTTGGAGTTTTTGTTTGATTATCCTTAAAACTCTCAAAACCAGACCGGCCCATAGATATGACAAAATAAAAGTATCTATAAAATATACGCAATAAACGAAAAATAGTGTACCTTGTAAAAGCAAACCGCTGAACCCTTCAGCAGTTCACCAAAATATACCCTTATGATCAGGGTTCTCTGTCTGCATCTCGCAGAAAACAAGGCCAGCTACCGTTACCGCGTCGAGCAGTTCCTCCCCCACTGGAAGGAGTACGGCATCGATATGCAGCCACTTCGCATCACCAGTAAAAGCTATCCTGAAAAACTCTCGATTGCGCTCCGTAGCGGAGAGTACGATTACGTCTGGTTGCAACGCAAGCCTCTCTCGCCGTTGTTCACGTCCATCATCGCTCGCAACACCAACCTGATCTATGATTACGACGATGCCCTCTACGCCGTTGAGAGTTACCGCAAAACAAAGCCCAAACCCGCTCAACCCGGATCGAAACAAACCATTAAACGGCTCAATATGGCTCTGAAATGCTCGTCACTGGTCTTTGCCGGAAACGATGCCCTGGCGGAGTATGCTCGCAGGTTCAATCCCGAACACACCTTCGTCGTCCCGACCGTCTACCGAAAACTTCTGGAGCCACCGTCACCAAAGACGACCGATAAGACGGTCACCATCGGCTGGATCGGCAACACCGGCAACCTTTATTTCCTGAAAATGCTTGATCAGGCCGCATCGACGATCCAGCAAAGCCACCCATCGGTCAGATTTTCGGTCATGAGCGGTAAGCCCCCTGAAGGCCTCAAAACCCGCTGGGAGTTCACGCCGTGGTCAAAAGAGGCGGAAGAGAGCTGGCTCGATTCGATCGATATCGGCATCATGCCACTGGAAGATGACGAATGGAGCCGTGGAAAATGCGCCTTCAAACTGCTGCAATACATGGCTCACGGTAAACCAGTCGTAGCCTCGAAGGTGGGTGCGAATATAAGGGCAGTCATCGACGGGATGAGTGGCATGCTTGCCGACACTGAAGAAGAATGGGCAAAAGCTTTCGAGGTTCTTATTCTGAATCCAGAACAACGTAAAAATATGGGCCAGGAAAGCCTCCGGCACTTTCTGGAAACATACGAACGGCAGCGGGTTCAAGAACAGATGGCAACCATCCTGCACGATCATTTCAAACAAAACGGCAAACGTTCTTCCTGAGTAAATCAATTCCGTTTCAGCTTGCCGTTCGAACAACAGATGAATCGCCCCATGGACTGATGCCTGCCCCCTTAAAACAGCCAAAGGCAGTTTTTGCATATCAATTATTTACGGAGGAAGTGCCCGAATATTCGTACGATGAAGGCTATAAGCTCTTTCTTTGTGCATGTTACTCCAGATAATTCTTTTATATCCACGCCAAACTACTTATAGAACCGGAACATCAGCAAGGTATCTGACAAGTTTCCGAAGAGATTCATCTTTAACCTCGGCAATCATCCTCTCAAAATCATACTGTTCTCATTCAGCTTATCCTTGACCATGCAACGCCATGACTGAAACCCCAAGATATAGATGCGCTAAGAAGTAGCTTAGCAGAATGTATGAATAAAACCAAACACAGTACCTCGACCAGAGCAGGCAAAGAGCAATAATCTTTGAACGTCGTGCCAGCGGCATACCCATAAGCGACAAACAGTAATTCCTCAAAAATAAGGATTGTAATTCAGAGAATATCTGACAGAGGCACCGTGCCTTGGGACATATGCTCGACCAGCTCATCGTATTTCAATGCATAGTGACGACCCCACTGATGCCGTTTGTTCTCACGACTCAAACGAGCCATCCTGTCTTCATATTTTTTTGCCATGATTTCAGCACCAAGAACATGACTGTAATGAAACCATAGCCCGCCGACAAATTCTGAAAGATTTTTGCCTTTTGGCTCGAAGCGGTGAGCACCCGGTTTGTAGTTAATTTCACGCAATTCAGGAGAAAAAATGGAAACCTTTCCGCCTGAAGGCCCGCAGAGAATACTTGTATTCTCCGGCGACAACGCAAAATCATTTGCTGGTCGGGTTACATCAGCCGAATACACAGTGTAAGCGTTCTGCTGTCTGACAATACCGGCTTTAGCTTCATATGCTTGATCAAGAAGCGAATCGAGGCCTTCCCGATGATAGACGATTTCATCCGTATCGATAACGCCCACATAGCGCGCTTTCCTGCGAGCTTTTTTCCATGCGGTATTCTTTATTCGCTGAAAAACCTTGTCCTTGACAAAGCCACCGGTATTGAAGCGCTTGACGGTAACATTGGGGTAACGTTTACAAATATCAGGAGATGAGTCTGTTGACATATTATCCCAGACAAAAATCCTTTCTGCAAATCTAGAATAATAATCCAGCGTGAATGGAAGCATCAGCTCCTCATTATAACACAGCATGTAAAGCCAAAAACGATCCATGTTTTCATCCGTTATTTTCAGGATACCTCTACTTCTGGTCTTCTCTGTTTGAGAATTTTGTCACCTCAAAAAGTACGAAACAACATAACGCCTCGCTGCCTTGATCATTGTTTTTCGGAAATCATCCGAAAATTCTTGGTAAAGTACTGACATCTCTCCACGGTAATTTTGCCGATCCCTGAACAGTTCAACAAGATGATGTCTGAGCAGAAACCGATATTTCCGGTATCGACCCAGTTTGAACAAAACGTAATCTCGCTTAATATAGTCAAACAGAAGATTTGTCTTGAGTATCGCCTGTAACCGCCGGTCATCGGTGACTTTCATCAGCTTTTTTTCCACCCGGCATTTTGAGGCCATCATGGCCTGTACCTTATTTGATTCGTTGGAATCATGCATACGCCAGACCGACAATGCTCGTTCACGGTAACAGTAAACAGAAATCCCGGCTAAAGCGATCCTGAGATACATATCCCAGTCGTCATGCGGCTGGGTAAAAGAATCGAACAGACCGACACATTCAAAAACTCGGCGATGAATGAGCGGAGTTGAAGAGTATATGAAATTGCCTTCGGCAAGCGGAAAACGAATATCCGGATGCGCTATTTTCCTAAAATACACATTAGTGACTCTTTTACGATTCTGTTTTATGATCGGCACGCCCTGATTATCGACAATATCCACCGGGGAAATCACCATACAAATCTCACCGGCCAAAGAAATCACCCGGCTTTGCTCTCTAAGCTTGTAGGGATACCAGTAATCATCCTGATCCAGAAACGCGATGTACTCGCCACGGCATTGCTTAATGGCAAAATTGCGCGTTGCGGCCACCCCTTCATTCGGCTTTGTAAACACCCTGATCCGATCATCGTCCGGCAAAAAGCTCTTGAACTCATCACTGCCACCGTCATTAACCAACACCAGTTCAAGCACAGGCATCGTCTGGCCAAGCACCGACAAAACGGCCTGTCTGAACAATTCAGGCTTGGGATTGTACACTGCTATAACAGCAGATACGGAAAAGAGAGTACCTTCATGGTTGGTTTGAAAAGAGCGGCTCACAGTAGTATAGGCTTGTTTTGTAGGGGTAAATGAAGCCGGATACTCAGGGCTATAGTAGAAGTTTCAAAAACAAAATAAAAAACTGCAAGTAAAGTTCGAAACACTTGACAAAATGCGATAAAATCACGTCAGCATGATCTGGCGAACGATTCCCTTTGTTTCGGATTATTGCATTATATTAAAGTTTGTGCCATATGAACGAGGGATGTGTCTATCCATGAAGATACTGCTGAGAATACTTCGCTACCTAGCTCCATCGAAAGGGAAAATCGCTCTGGTCATTGTTGTGAGCATGCTTACCTCTCTTTTCAGCGTCGTGTCGATCTATTCGATTCTTCCGCTGCTCAATGAGGTTTTTTCCACCAACCAAACGGCCCTCAAAGCCGAACCAGCTACCACCACCCGTCCAAAGTTGACCCTGCAAGAAACGAAGCAGCCCAAACCGGATCAGCGTTTATCGACAACACATGCAACAGGCAAAAACCCCGAGGACAAAACAGTCAAGAGCAAAGCCATTCAGCTGAAAACCTGGGCTCTCGAAAAGTTCCAGGCAATGTTCAACGCTCCTACCAAAGAAAAGACGCTCCTAAAAATCTGCCTGTTCCTGATCTCGGCATTCGCTCTCAAAAACCTGTTCATCTATCTAAACAAGCAGATCATTTTCCGCATCCAGACCAAAACTGCCAAGAAACTCCGTGACGACGTCTTCAGCAGCATCATCGAAATGCAGCTCGACTACTTCAACAAGAACCGGGTCGGCAACCTGATGAACTACGTCTATAACGACGTCGAAAACGTCAACAACAGCATCAGCTCGACCTTCGTCAATTTCCTGCAAAACCCTTTTTCCATCATCGTCTTTCTTGCCGTGCTGCTCGCCCTGAGCTGGCAATTGACCCTTTTTTCAGCAGTCACGTCGATCTTTATCCTTGTTTTCGTCCGCATGATCGGCAAGAACATCAGGGGGCTGGCGCGCCGTTACCAGGTAAACATGGGCAACATGAACTCTGTATTGCAGGAAAAATTCAACGGCATCAAGATCATCAAATCCACGGCATTCGAAGAGGTCGAGTTCAACAAGTTCAAGGCGTTCACCAAGGAGTTTCGTACGCTCGGCATACGCATCTCGCAGCTCAAGAACATGATCGGCCCTCTCAATGAAACGCTCATGATTGCGGCCATCGCCATGGTGCTCTGGTTTGGCGGCCTGCAGGTCTTCAACGGCATGATGACCGCCAATGAACTCCTGGTCTTCGCCTTCACGCTGTACTCGACCATGGGACCGATCAAGCAGCTTGGCGATGCAAACACCGCTATCGAGGCCGGACTGGTGTCAGTCGAACGCCTGTTTGAAGTGCTGGACACCGAACCAGAGATTGTCAACGGTAACCGATCCATCAGTACCTTCAACGAGGCAATTCGTTTCGAGGATGTCTGTTTCAAATACAACAAGGAGGATCCCAACGCCCCGAACATCCTCGATCACGTCTCCTTCGAAATCAAAAAGGGTGAAATGGTGGCGCTCATAGGCCAGTCGGGATCGGGCAAATCGACAGCTGTCGATCTACTCATGCGCTTCTATGACGTCGATTCGGGACGCATCACCATCGATAACATTGACATTCGCGAGTTTGATTACAAGCAGTTGAGAAAGATGATCGGTGTGGTCAGCCAAGAGGTGATTCTGTTCAACGACACCATCGAGCAGAACATCGCTTATGGCGTCCATGAAGAGATTGAGCACGGCCAGATCGAACAAGCCGCAAAGCTGGCAAATGCGCACCAGTTCATCATGGATAAAGCCGACCAGTACAACACCATGATCGGCGATCGCGGCCTCCAGCTCTCCGGCGGCCAGCGCCAGCGCATTGCCATCGCCCGCGCTATGGTCAAGAATCCAGAACTGCTCATCTTCGACGAAGCGACCAGCGCGCTGGACAACGAGTCGGAAAAGGTAGTGCAGCAGGCCATCGACCACGCCATGGAAAACCGCACGGCACTGGTTGTGGCGCATCGTCTCTCAACTATCAAGAATGCCGACAAGATCATCGTCATGGAACGAGGAAAGGTGGTCGAAGCTGGCAACCACACCGCGCTGCTCGAAAAGAATGGCGTGTACAAAATGCTCTACGACATCCAATTTACGGGACAGGCTGCCGATCGGCAGCAAACAATGTGATCTGAAAGACCATGTCTGGCGTGGCGTAGTATCATGGTTAACGCTATAGCATTTAGGCGTTTACACATTTCACCTAAAAAACAATGAAGATAGTCGGAATTGTTTTTGCCCAGAATGAATGGGGATTGATCGCCGTATCCATATCGCATGCACTGATAAACCATGTAGACGAAGTCTATGTGGTTGACCACGCCAGCACAGACCAAACTTTTAATGGTCTAAACCATCTTAAAAAACTCTGGGGAGAACGTCTTCACATTATAACGATAAACAATATCGGTTTTTTCCAAGAGGCAGCAACCAACACAATAATACAGATATCAAAAAAATCAAACCCTGACTGGATATATGTTTTTGATGCCGACGAATTCTTATTAGTAGACGAATCAACTTCGTTAAAAAAAATACTGTCAAATACAGAAAAATGTCACCAAGCAATCAGATACACAGTCAACAACTATATCTCAACAAGACATTTTAATGACCTCATACTCGACAACTACAAAAACATTATCCATAAATCCGTCACCAATCCAGATATAGAGAAAAAGGCAAACAAGCGCCCACATAAAAGCCTCACAAAAAACAAAACGATCCCCGAATTGATTTATGATGGAGATGCCACATTTTTTGACATACCATTTCCTTCAAAAGTAATCATAAGACTCAGTGATTTTTTACAAATAACAGCAGGGGCACATTCAGCAAATCACTTCAAAGGCAACCTCCAAGGCAAACACATAAAAGAAATTGAAGCAACCCACTTAACCTATCCAACAAAGAAACGCCTGCAAAACAAGGCAGAACATGGAGAATTCCTGATAAAAAACAAATTTCCCCCAAACCATGGCTGGCAAAATCAACTTGTCTACAAGATAGCGCAAGAAGGGCGGTTAGACTGGTTCTGGGAGAAGCACTCCATGTCTGACAAGCCAACATCAAAAAGCTTAGGACCAGCGCACATCATTGACCGACGATTCAGCGAAATCATAACAAGAACGACAGACTTTCTTGAAAAGGGTTTTCAATCCAAGAACCTCTCAATGATCGGGGAAAAAACAATCGAGAAAGACAGCGGGGACGAAACGAAAATAAGTATAAGTGAGATGATTATTCTATCAGAAATCCTGCAAACACAAAACACTGCGCTAATTGATAATTTCTATAAAACCTTACGAGAAAAACCGTTATACAGATTACTAAAAATAGCAAAGCATGTCGAAAGAGAAATAAGAAAAAGAACAAGATTCTGAAACTATTGGCAGACTTAAAACGCCCATCATTTACGACAACATATAGAGTTGAGTAACTGTATTTTTCACACGACACCACCTTTTGAGCGTTGACTTCCTGATTTTATACAATACCTTAATAAGTCGCCAGCATATCGACACCTCAAATCTTTGCATCTCTATTTCAAGTGCCGCCTTTTGCTTTATCAGCTCCTCCTTTGTTATATGAAAAGCATCATACCTGAACCTGACACCGGAACTAAATCTGTACGAAACAGGCGACAGAGGCTCAACGGTATAATTATTTTTCCAGAGGACATAGGTAAAACTAAGCTGATCTCTTCTCGAATACTGCTCCACCCAATACCACCACTCTTCCATAATAGTGCTCACCATCGAGTGAGAATGACATCGAAAAATAATATTTGTTTCAAACAACCCTTTTGCCTTTGGAAAACCATCTTTTTTTATCAAATACTCCTGTCTTCCCATGACGTCCGGATCATCCTTACCACGCTGACGACATGCATCAAACTCATCATAGATGCAATTCCTCTTCGGATGCAACGAAGAAGCTATCAAGAGATTGGCGTTTAGTGCCCTGTCTATATCATTAAAGATATCTCCATCCAAAATATCAACATTACCATCAACCCACAAACTCAACCCATATTCCGGAAACAGGAGATGAGGATGCAGCTTGTGCCATCGCTGATTCCTAACATCATCAAGTTTTTCAAAGCGCAATGGTCTGATTTCCCATTGAGCGTTTTTTTCATTTTGGATACCCATATCATCTGAAAAACAGACATAATCCCACTCAGGACTGATAAACGTATGGTTCAATAACTCATCATACCCACCAGTAATACAGGTGTAGATAACGCCTTTTTTCCCTGCGTTCATAATTTGTGTGCGTCAATAATCAAGGGTACTGAAAATCCACTTTTTCCTCAATCACGACCCCGCTTCCAGCGGTCGTGCAGCCAGAACCATTCCTCGGGACGACGGCGAATCTGTGCTTCGATCGCGCTGGTGTAGCGTACGGCGAGCGTGGCAATATCGGCCTTGTTGAACGTAAGGTCTGAGGTGGCGACCTGAGTAATGTTGATCGTATACCTTCCATCACCGTTGCTGATGCACATGGGTACAAACAATGGCACTTTCGCCCGGAGCGCAAAGAAGGCTGCGCCGTGGAACATGGTGGTGCGACGACCGAGAAACTCGCCGAAATTGACTTCATCGGGATCGGACTGATCACCGAGAATGGCCAGTGTGCCGCCGCTCTGCAACAGGCGCAAGCCCTCCCTGACCGACTGCTTCGGATAGACCACGCTGTTGCCGCGCATGGTCCGGTACTCGTTCATCTTGCGATCAACCCGTTCGTTGCGCAGCCGCTTGACGATAATGGTAACGGGGCAGATCAACAGGCCGAAGGCCATCGCCATCAACTCCCAGTTGCCATAATGGGCCGACACCATCACAGCGCCCGTCGTCCCGCTACGATGCCACTCCCAGAAGGCTTCGTCGCCTTTGATATCGACCAGCGCCGCCGCGTCGTCGCGGTTGCAGATCAAGGGCAGCCGCAGCACTTCGAGCAGCGTACTGGCAACATTGCGATACATGGCCGTCGCGATGCGGCCGATCTCTTCTGAAGATTTTTCAGGGAAGGTCAGGCTGAGGTTCCTGTAAACCAGATCCCGCCTGAGCCCGATGCCCCGGTGTATGAAGTCCCCGATGACACAGGCCAGACGCCGGGTCTGTTTCCGGCTCAACTTCCGAACCAGGGCGCCAAGCAACATGACCGCCCCGTAGGTCACGGTATTCGATGCCGAGCGCATGGTGCGTTTAACTCTCTTTCTGAGCCGGTTTCGCTCGATGCTCATGAAACACGCACCTCATTCATATTCATAACCGCCATACTTTGAAATCATCCTTTATCCCGGAAAACGGGCGAAAAGGGCCGCACTGCGCCTGAATAAGCAATCCTGAGCGCAAAGCCTTTCTGAAGGTACGAAACCGGAGAAAACATGGAAAACACGAAGTGCGGCCTCGGCCAGAGAATACCGCAACAACGGCAGGCGGCAAATTTCACCGGCAATGAGACGCCCGCGAAAGGAGCGAACAACTTTTTAGGGACTCTTGAGTCTCGGATTATATTTACTATTAATATGAATTAGGCCTGAAATCTGAAGACCCGGAAAGAGAGATGCCCCCCAAAGTGCTCACCCGAGACGAAATCGTGCTGAAGACCAGAAACTGGCAGGCTGCCGGAGAAAAAGTCGTCTTCACCAATGGCTGCTTCGACATTCTCCACGCCGGTCATGTGCGCTATCTTTCGGCAGCCCGGGAACTGGGCGACCGGCTCGTTGTCGGGCTGAACACTGACGCTTCGGTCAGACGGCTCAAAGGCCCGAAGAGACCGGTGGCGCCGGAGCAAGACCGGGCTGAAGTGCTCTCGGCGCTGGCGTCGGTCGATGCCGTCACGCTCTTCGACGACGATACGCCTGAAACGCTGATCAAATTGCTCCTGCCGGACATTCTGGTCAAAGGGGCTGACTGGCCGGTCGAAAAAATCGCGGGAGCCAAAGCCGTCATCGAACACGGCGGCTCCGTTTTGACCGTGCCGCTGCTCGAGGGCCGCTCGACAACCGGCATCATCGAGACCATCATTCAACTTCATTGCCCCCAACAGACCGGTGGATAGAGTCAAGAAATTCAGTTTTTTCGTGATGACCGCCGCATCGGCCGTCGTCATCGTTCTCTGCATCGCCGCCGCCCTGGTGCTCAACAGCGGCATGGTGGATCTGTTCGCCAAAAAGCAGCTCCTGTCGATGTTCAACAATGAGTACCGGGGGCATCTCGAACTGAAAGAGGTCAAACTGCGCTTCCCTGATGAGGTCACCCTCGTCGACCCCGGCATCTTCGAGGAAGGAGCCGCAAAACCCGCGGCCCGTGCGGACAGACTCACCCTGAAGTTCAATTTCCTTTCGCTGCTCAGACCGAAGATCACGCTGTTATCGTTCAAAGAGGTCGATGTTGACGGTGGTCAGGCCAGCATCGTCGAGTATCCCGGCGGACAGCTCAATCTCGGGAAAATCTTTACCAGAAGGCATCCGGAATTGCCTCTGGTGCTGGATATCCAGAAGTTTCGCGCCAGACGCCTGAAAATCCGGAACAGCGCGCTGTCGTGGAAACCGGCCAACGCGCCCGCTTACCGGCTGCAAAATCTCCAGCTTGACATGTCGAAGGCGTTTGTTGCCAAGTACGAGTTCATGGGCACGATCAAACAGATGCAGTTCACCATGCCTGACCGTGGCCTGACGCTCAAGAAGGGCTCCGGATCGCTGGCCTTTTCCTCGGTGCGAAGCGACGTGCTCGGTCTCGACCTCGAAACCGCCAAAAGTCACGCAAAGCTGTCGGTCTCCATCGACGGACTCGACATCTTCTCCGGCATCTCGAAAAAGAGCCTGCTGAACAAAAAAACATTCATCCATGTCGAATCGCTGGGCATCGACACCTCCGAGCTGAACCGGTTCATCCCGATTCCGGCTCTCCCCTCCGGCGTGTACCGTATCAAAGGCGATGCGAAAGGCACCTTCAGCGACCTTGAAATTCTGCCGGTAAGCATCGAGCATGACGGCAGCAGCGTAGCGCTCCAGGGGAAAATGCTCAACCTCCTCGATCCGGAAAGCCTCTCGTTCAATCTGCAAATCGACAAATCGAAACTCTCTTCAGCACTGCTCACGAAGGTGCTCACCGAGGAGCGTTACCGCACGCTCGCCAAAGAGGCTGGTGATGTGAACTTCAGTGGCATGTTGAGGGGGCAGCTCGACCAGTGGATGACCGGCATCGATTTCAAGACCGCCATCGGCAGCGGATCGACCAAATTCGACACAAAGCGGCTGGGCGGTGGAAAGTATCAGCTTGACGGGGACTTCGACATTGAAAAAACCGAACCGCACCGACTGCTTGGCATCAGGGGCGTCAAGAGTGGCTTTTCCGGTTCGGGTTCGTTCAACGGTACCGGCAGCGCTTCCGGCATCGAAAACGCCCATCTCGAAACTTCCGTAAAGAGCGCGTTCTGGCAGCAGCAGACTATCTCGTCAGGCTCGGTCACACTCGACCTGAAGGGCAAGAAGGCCGATCTTTCAAGCGACCTCAAAAGCCCTGACGGCGGCAGCCTCATCATGGCGGGCCTCATCGATTTCTCAAGCCCGGCGCCTTCGTACAGTGCCGGTGGCAGCGTCAGAAAACTCGATCTCTCCAAAGCCACTGCACGTCAGGATTTCAGGAGCGACCTGAACGGCCGGTTCGATCTGAAAGGGCAGGGGTTCGATCCCGCCTCGCTGAACATCAAGGCCAGCTTCGTGCTGGAGCCGTCGTCGTTCAGCGACTTCCACTTCAGGGAGCGTTCGGCGATTTCGGCCAGCATCGTGCAGAGCGCCGGCTCCTCGGCGGTGTCACTCGAAAGTGAAGCCGTCGACCTCGCCGTCCAGGGCTCTGCGTCGATGAGCCAGATGATTGAGGCCCTTCAAATGGCGGCGGCCTGCGTCGCAAGAGAAACCGGCAGCACCACCGCCATTCAGTTTCCGCGCGGGCCTTCGCCCTGGACCTTCAACTACAGGCTTGCCGTGCGTGACCTCACGCCATTCAAGCCTTTGCTTCCGGCAAAAGAGTTCCGCTTCAAAGGCTCCGCCTCCGGTAAAGCCTCCTTTTCGGGAGGCCGCCTCTCGATGGATACCGCTCTCTCCAGCACCACGCTTTCCAACGGCCCATCGTTCCAGCTGAACAACACCGCGATGACCGGATCGATGGAATGCACTGCGGCTGGCGTTGCAGCGGCTCGCCTCTCCGGCACAGCGGGCACGATAAACACGTTCGGCAGGGAGCTGAAAAACCTGCGCCTGGTATCATCGTTCGACAATGGCCGCCTTGCGGCCTCGCTCGATCTTGCCATACCCAGATTCTCGGAAAAGCTGAGCGCAGCCTTCACTGCCCGGCGCTCCGGCAACGCTGCCGCCGTCTCCATCGACAGGCTGACCTTCACCACCCCGAGTGGCGTCTGGCAAACCGCGCCCGGCAGCACACTCGATGTCGCAAAAGAGTTTATCCGTTTCAACCGCGTCAGATTCGCGAAGGGCGCACAGTCGCTGCAACTGGACGGGCTGCTCAGCAACAGCGTCTCAGGAACCTTCCGCGGAACGCTCTCCGGCATCAACCTGACCGAAGCGAAATACTTCCTGCCCGATTCCGCCCAGAAGCCAATGAGCGGCACCGTCAACGCGGACTTTACCGTCAGTGGCGCACCCGGTTCGAAGACGAGCGACCTCGACCTGAGAGGCTCCGGCATCACCTGGGACCAGCTCAATGTCGGTGCGGTGCACCTGACGGCCCGCCACGCCGGAAATCAGTTGCGCTTTGACTACGAAAGCCGGGGTGCGGCTGCGCAAGCCGGAACTACCGCGACGGTACCAGTCAACACCATCAAGGGCTCCGGGACGATTCCGCTGGTGCTGAACTACTCTCCGGCAGAGGTCAGGATACCCGAAAACCGCCCGATCAATATCGCCATGCGTTCGGACGATTTGTCGGCCGGCATCGTCACGTATATCGTCCCGATCTTCGACCGTGCCGAAGGAGTCATACCGACCGACCTGCGTGTCACCGGCTCAATGCCGAAGCCAAACATCTACCTGACAACCCGACTCAGGGATACCAGAATCCGGATCGCGCCGACGCAGGTCACCTACCAGATTAACGGCCAGATCACCGGAACGCCTTCGCGAATCGACCTCGGCCGCATCGAACTCAGAGACACCGAAAAGGGTACCGGCACGGTTAGCGGCATGATTGGCCTCGACGGACTGAAACCCGTTACGGCCAACCTCAGCGGTACACTCAGCAACCTGCTGCTCTACAACAAAAAGGACATGAAGGACGACACCTCTTTCGGCACGATCCGTGGCACGAGCGGCAACCTTCGTTTCTACGGCGAGCTGACCGCACCTGTCGCCGAGGGCGATCTCATGCTGACCTCAACCAACTTCAGCCTCTACCGTAAAGGATCGAGCGAAGGCGCCAAATACATTGGCGTTGAAAAATACATCACCTTCGTGCCACGCCGCCCCTCGCCGAAACTGGCTGAAACAAACGCACTACCGGAAAAACTGGAGTTTCGCTACAACCTGCTCGACATCCTGCAAATCAAGAATCTCAGGCTCTCGAACAGCGCGCCGATCAAAGGCACCATGATTTTCGACCGGATCAGGGGCGAGCGGATCGAAGCGACGATGAACAACCTGTCGCTCGTGGTCAACAAATCAGGGCAACGATTCAGCCTGTTCGGTTCGATCGATATCTCCGGCGGCAAGTACACCTTCTCGAACACGAGCTTCGATCTCGAAAACAGCGGCTGGGTAGCTTGGAATAACGAAGAGATCAGGGATGGCCGGCTGGTCGACATCTATGGCGGCAAACAGGTAACGGCGACCGATGTCCAGACCGGCGAACGCGACAACGTCCGGCTGCTCATCGCCGTCAGCGGCACCGTCGAGAAGCCGGACGTGCGCATGGGCTACTACCTGAACGACGACTCACAGCCCTACTCATCAGCCAACATGATCGGGCGGCAGGTAAGCCACGTCGATCCGAACGCCGACCTGAACGTCATCTCCATGCTCTTTTCAAGGCAGTGGTACCTCAACCCGGAGCGGCAGGGGTCAAGAGGAGTCAGCCCCGTTTCAAGCGTCGGCATCTCCGCAGGCACCGGCCTGCTCTCATCGCAAGTCTCAAACATTGTGCAGAATCTCGCCGGACTGGAGAGCTTCAACGTCAACCTCGGCACTGGCGCGAACGGCAACCTGAGCGGCCTGGAGGTTTCCTACGCCATGCTCGTGCCGGGCACTGGCGGCAAAATCAGGTTTGTCGGAACCAATACAACGCCCGTCGCAGGCAACAGCACCACAACGAACTACTATAACGGTTCTTCGCAGAAAATCGAGTACCGCGTCACCCCGAAGGTCTATGTCGAGGCATTCCGCTCTTACGGCATAAGCACCAATGACGCAACCTATACCAACCTGCAAAAGCCGACCGAAAACTGGGGCGTCAGTGTGTCATACCGCGAAAAATTCCACACCTGGAGCCAGTTCTGGGATCGCCTGTTCGGAGGAAAAAAGAAGGAGCAGGAGAAAGACAAAGACAAAAAAGAGTAAAGCTTCGTATACTTGTTATTTTTAATACCTTTAAGAATATTTTTCACAGAACGGAACCATCGATTCCTGAGTCAACAGTGCTGACTGGCAGAAACATTCTTCTCGGCATCTCCGGCGGCATCGCTGCCTACAAAACGCCACAACTGGTCAGGCTTCTGAAAAAGTCGGGAGCCGACGTGCAGGTGCTGGCCACCGGATCGGCGCTGAAGTTCGTCAGCGAACTGTCGCTTGCTACGGTCTCGAACCATCCAGTGCTCACAGGTATTTTTCCAAGCCATGAGGCACGGGAAGACGAATACACCCGCCACATTTCGCTCGGTGAGTGGGCCGACGCTTTCGTCATCGCACCCGCCACAGCCAACACCCTCGCTCGCCTCGCCACCGGGCTCTGCGACGACATGCTCTCGCTCTGTTTCCTCACCCTCCGCCCCGGCAAGCCGGTGCTCATCGTTCCGGCGATGGACGGCCATATGTACGACTCCCCCTCGGTGCAGCGCAACCTATCAGCGCTTGCCGCGCAGGGCTGCCGCATCCTCGAACCCGAAAACGGCTCGCTCGCCTCGGGCCAGTGCGGACTCGGACGGATGCCCGAACCGGAGACGATCTTCGAGGCGCTCACAGGAATGTTCGCCGCGCCGGAAACGTCAGAGCTCAACGGCAAAACGGTGATCGTGACCGCCGGGCCGACGCGGGAGAAAATCGATGGCGTGCGCTTTCTCTCGAACTACTCTTCCGGCAAGATGGGCTTCGCCATTGCCACCGACGCAGCGCGGCGCGGCGCGAGGGTTCACCTTGTAACGGGGCCAGTCAATCTGCCGACGCCGCCGGGCGTAGAGCGCATCGACGTGCAAAGCGCGGTCGAAATGCTGGAAGCGGCACAACCATTGTTCGGCGAATGCGATCTCTTCATCGGCGCAGCGGCGGTGGCCGACTACCGGCCCGAAGCGCCTGTCGAAGGCAAGATCAAGAAAAAGGATGCGGAGATGGAGATTCGTCTTGTCAGGAATCCGGACATTCTCGCCGAATTCGCGACGAACCGGAAACCCGGCCAGCTCGCGGTCGGCTTCGCGCTGGAGACGGCCGGCGGCATCGATTACGCACGGAAAAAACTGGCGGACAAAAAGCTCGACCTGGTCGCCTTCAACGTCTACGATGGCCGCACTTCGGGCTTCGAAGTCGATACCAACGTGCTGACCCTGCTTGGGCGCGACGGCAGCATCACCGAACTGCCGCTACTCTCGAAGGAGATGGCCGCTGGCAAGCTGCTCGATGTGCTCGAAACCCTCCTGCCCCGTTAATTTCAAAGCACGACGTTTCATGATAACGCAGGAATCCCTTTTCGATCCCGTTCAGGAAGAACCAGTGCAGCCGAACTCCCCGGTGCGGGGTCTCGACGATCTCCGCCCGATCACCCTCGAATGCCGCAAGTGCCGCCTGGCAGAAACGCGCCGGAGCGTGGTGTTCGGCGAAGGGAATCCCGAGGCCGGTCTGTTCGTTATAGGTGAAGCTCCGGGGGCGGATGAAGACGCGCAGGGCCGCCCGTTCGTGGGCCGCTCGGGCCAGCTGCTCGACAAGATTCTGCTCGCTATCGGCTTCGAGCGCAAGGACGTCTACATCGGCAACATCATCAAGTGCCGTCCACCGGAGAACCGCAATCCGCTCACGGACGAAATCGACTGCTGCAAGCCCTGGCTCATGCAGCAACTCGAGATCATCAACCCGAAGGTGCTGCTCCTGCTCGGAAGGGTGGCGGCCAACACCATCCTCGAAAACACGCAGTCGATGGGTTTGATGCGGGGCCGCATCATAAAGTGGAAAGGGTTCGACTGTGTCGTGACCTACCATCCGGCGGCGCTGTTGCGGAATCCGAACTGGAAGCGACTCTGCTGGGAGGATGTGCAGATGCTCCGGGCGCATTACGACAAGGTCTGTCCGAACGGCTGACCGCACAGGTAAAACATGAGACGACGAGGACAAGAAAAGGAATGAAGCCGCGCGAAGCACAAGTAGATTTAAGCCGTGACATCGATTTCAGCAAGGAGAGCCGTGTGCCTCCCTATTCGCTGGAGGTCGAACAGGAGGTGCTTGCCTGCATCCTGCTCGAAGACGATCCGATCGAACAGGTGATCCAGATTTTCGGCGACAACGGCGAAGCGGTCTTTTACGAAAAGCGCCACCAGATCATCTACAAGGCGATGATGCTGCTCTACCAGAAGCGGCAGGCCATCGACCTCATCACGGTAAGCGAAGAGCTGTCGCGCATAGGCGAGCTGGAGAATATCGGCGGACGCCCCTACCTCGGCGAGCTTTCGGGAAAGGTGATCAGCTCGGCGAACATCGAGTTCTACGCCCGGCTGGTGAAGGAGAAATACCTCTACCGGCGGTTGATCTCGATTTCGTCCCAAATTTCGAGCGCAGCCTACAACACCTCGATGGACATCTTCGACCTGGTCGAAAACGCCTCGCAGCAGTTCTTCAACATCTCTCAGGCGGGTGTCAAGAAGAAGGCCACCAGCATCAAGGAGCTGCTCAAGACGGCGACAAGGATGATCGAGAATCTCGGTTCCTCCCACTCGTCGGTCACGGGTATCGGATCCGGATTTTCGGAACTTGACGAGTACACCGCCGGATTCCAGCCATCGGACATGATCATCATCGCCGCCCGTCCGTCGGCGGGTAAAACGGCTTTCTCCCTCGCACTGGCTCGCAACGCGGCGGTGAATTTCAACACGCCGGTGCTCTTCTTCAGCCTCGAAATGGCAGAAATCCAGCTCGCGCTCAGGCTGATGTGCGCCGAGGCGTACGTCGAGTCGCAGCTCGTGAGGCGCGGCCAGATTTCACCCGAGATGATGAACAAGATCATCAACAGCATGGATTCGCTGGCCGACGCCAAGCTCTTCATCGACGACACGCCGGGCATCTCGATCATGGAGCTGACCGCCAAGACCCGCCGCATGAAGCAGGAGCACGGCATCGGCATGGTGGTGGTGGACTACCTCCAGCTCGTCACGCCGGTCAGGGATGGCAGGTCGAACCGCGAGCAGGAGATCGCCCAGATTTCGCGTTCGCTCAAGGCGCTCGCCAAGGAGCTGAACATTCCGGTTATCGCGCTGGCGCAGCTCAACCGCTCGGTCGAACAGCGCTCCGGCGACCGCCGGCCTCAGCTCAGCGACCTTCGCGAATCCGGCTCGATCGAGCAGGACGCCGATATGGTGATGTTCCTGTCGAGACCGGAGATGTACGGCATCAAGAACTTCGAGGATGGCTCCTCGACCAAGGACATCGCCGAGGTGGTCATCGGCAAGCAGCGAAACGGCCCGATCGGCACGGTCAGGCTGCTCTTCCTGAAGAACTACGGGCGCTTCCAGTCAACGGCTAACAGCTACCTGACCGCGGCGGATAGCGGTCAACAGCAACCTGAGCCCGCCCGTGGAGGTGGCTATCTGGAGGCATCCCTGCCCGAGCCGCCGCCGCTCGATATGGACAGCTTTATCAACAATTCGGACGCTGCACCTTTTTAACCCTGCCGGTCATGGTTTACAGAAAAGCCCCGAAACGTTCCGGCGACGCCCCGGAATCCAAAGCAAGCCCCGCCGATCATCCGGAGCCATCGGGCAAAGAGCGCCGTTATCAAGGCATTGGCAGCGCGAAAGGGTTCGCCATCGGAGAGACGTACGAATTCGTCAGGGAGACCGTCGAGCATGAGATCGCTGAACTCTCTCCGGAGAACATCGAACAGGAGGTCGAGCGCTTCATGACCGCCCTGCGCCGGTCGGAAAAGGAGCTGAAAAAGATCGAGCGGGTGACCACCCGCAAGATCGGACGTCTCTACTCCGACCTGTTCCAGGCGCAGATCATGCTGCTCGAAGATCCGGTACTGACCAGCAATATCGCCAGCCGCATCCGCGAGGAGCTGAAACCGGCGCACCTGGTCATCGAGCAGGAGTTCGAACAGTATCTCGGCAACTTCATCAACTCCGCCGACCAGATATTCCGCGAACGCGCGGCCGACCTGCACGACATCAAGGAGCGGATCATCCGGAACCTGCACATTCGCAAGCTGCATTCCTGGGTGCCCGAAGGCTCGATCGTGGTGTCGCACCACCTCTCGCCGGCGGATATCATCCTGCTCAGCCGGAGCAACATCAAGGGCTTCGCCACCGACACCGGCGGCAAGACCTCGCACATCTCCCTGATCTGCAAATCACTCAACATCCCGATCGTGGTCGGCCTGGGCAACTTTTCGCAGAAAGCAGTCTCGGGCAGCCGCATCATCCTGGACGGCAACAACGGACTGGTCATCACCAATCCGCTGGATGAAACTGTCGATACCTATCTCAAAAAGCGGGAAGAGGAGAGCAAACGCGAGGCCGATGACTCGATCATGGCTCATCGCCACGCTTTTACCCGTTGTGGCGTGAGAATTTCAGTCTGTTCGAACATCGATTTCAAGGAGGAGATCGAACATCTCGACTCGATGGGGGCCGAAGGCGTGGGATTGTTCAGAACCGAAAATCTTTTCCTCGACGATCTCAAGCCTCCAAAAGAGGCGGCACAACAGGAGTATTACCGGGAGATGAGCGAGATGCTCACCCCGAAGCCGCTCGTCATCCGCCTGTTCGACATCGGGGGCGACAAACTGATCTACTCCCCCGTCAAGGAGCCGAACCCGAACCTCGGCTGGCGGGGCGTCAGGATTCTGATCGACGTGCCGGAGATTCTCGACACGCAGCTCCAGGCGGTCATCAGGGCCAACATTCACGGCAACATCGACGTGCTGATCCCCATGATTTCGTCAGTCGAGGAGATCATGCACATCAAACAGGCAATCGAGAAGCATTATAAACATATCAGATCACTCACCACCGAGCCGCTGGACAAACCGGGCGTCGGCGCCATGATCGAGATGCCGGCGGCCGTCGAGTTGATCGACGAAATCACGCGAATCGTCGATTTCGTCAGTATCGGCACCAACGACCTGACCCAGTACACGCTTGCCGTTGACCGCAACAACCTGATCGTGCAGGATCTGTTCGAAAAATTCCACCCGGCAATCATCCGCCAGCTCCATCGCATCATCAATACGGCACAGAAAAACCACTGCCGGGTCTCGCTTTGCGGAGACATGGGTTCCGACCCCCTGGCCACGCCATACCTCATCGGCTGCGGCCTCCGGGAGTTCAGCATCGTCAGCTCTGATATTCCGGCACTCAAGGCGATGGTAGGTAAATACACGGTCGAGGAGTGCGAAGCGCTTGCTGCCGACTGCCTCAAGCTCTCCAGCCCATCGGCGATCAAGGCCCGCCTCGAAGCATTCGTCAGCGAGCACTGAGCCTGGCAACGCTTTTTGGTCATCCGCCCTCATCTCTGCTTGAAACCATAAAAAAAGCCGCCTCTGAATTATCCGGGCGGCTTTTTGCTGTTCCGGCAGCGGATCTGCCTGAATGGCGCTACCTTAAATCCTCTATTTTGGCGTTCCGGCGGTACGATTGCAGATACTCGGAAAGGAACTGCTGCTGCCTGGCCTTCATCAGTTGCGGCAGAACCTTCTGTTTCTCGGCGGCAAGATCGGTGCCCGGTGCAAGCTGGCGGCTGGTCAGTTGCACGAGCGCATATCCTCCGCTGCCCTGTACCGGCTGCGAAAGCGTGTTGAGCTTCATACCGGCCATCGCCTCCACGAGCCGGGGATCGACGCCGTACCCGTCGATGTAGCCATCGCGCCAGCGAATCTCCTTCGAGGTGATTTTACGCAGAGACGAGTCCTTTGCGGCGATGGCGTCGAGCGAGCCGCCAGAGCTTTTCGACAAAGCGACAAGCTTGGCTTTCAGCGCCGCGCCCTGTTTTTCACGAACCAGTTCGGTTTTGATCATCTCCTTGAGCTGCTCATCGAGCTGACGATAACCGGTATCGTTCTTCGACAGCAGCTTTGTGACTACAAACCCCTTGTCGGCATCGAGCACATCGGAAATATCCCCCTCTTTCGCCTTGAACGCGAATCCGGTAATGGCTTCCCCCATGCCGGGCACGGCAAGAAGGCTCTGACGCGAAAAGTCTCCGGTTTTGCCCAATTCGAGCTTCTGCGTCTTCGCCGCCGCTTCGAATCCCTTGGACTTGGCCTCGGTCTGGAAGGTCATGGCATTCCGCTTGATCGACTCGGCGGTCTGCGTGGACGCCTTGATCTGACGGGCGACCTCCGAGGCGACGATGCGCCGGTTGTCGAACCCTTCGATCTTGATGATATGCAATCCGAACTGGGTCTGCACCGGCCCGACGATCTGACCGGGACGTCCGGCAAACACCGCCTGGGCAAACTGGGGTACCATGCGATCTTTGGTGAACCAGCCTACGAAACCGCCATTACGGGCGCTGCCGGGATCTTCGGAATATTTGGCAGCCAGCGAGGCGAATGACGCTCCGCTCTTCATTTCATCGGAAATCTGCCTGAGCAGCGCCATAACGCGCTGGGCATCGGCCTTGTCGGCAGGATTGAGGCGGATCAGGATATGCGAAGCGCTGGCTACCGGCTCACCGGTCGTGATGCTCTTGATTTTGAGCAGACGGTAGTAGCCCTGATCTGCAACCGGGCCAACAATCTGGCCGGGTGCGAGTTTCGGTGAACCGAACACGGCATTGCCGGCGGCTGGAGAAAAGTCGGCTCTTGAAAGGGACTCACTCTCCGAGTTCGGTTTATCGCTCTGAATCTTGACGAACTCGCTGTCGCTTGCCGCCGAGGCGAACTGCGGAATCAGCCCGTCGATCTCCTTTTTGACCTGAAGGCTGTCCTGCGAGGAGGGAGTCAGCGGGAAGAACACAAATTCGGCACTGCGTACCGGCTCCTCCTTGAACTGCTCCTTGTGGGCGTCGTACCAGGCCTTGACCTCCTCATCCTTCACCGGAAAGTTGCTTTCGGCACCGGCATAGCTGAGCGGGAACTGAATGAAGGCACCGGTGAACGTGGTGAACTGGCGCTGAACCACTTCAGTAAGCTCGGGATCGGTAACGAAAACCATGGTCCTCAGTGCCATAACCAGCTTGTTGACCATGAGTTCACGCTTGACCGCCTCCTGGGCATTGAGCCAGAAATCTTTGGCTTTCGGATCGCTGCGAGCCTGTTCAAGCAACTGGCGGTCGATCTTGCCAGTCCTGGGATCGGTGAAGTTCTGGCGGATGATCGCCGGAGGATTGAGGTCGCTGTTGACCGCATCGAGCACCTCCTGATCGGTCACCCCGATTCCGTATTTTTTGAGCAGCTGTCCGATGAGTGCCTGGTCGACGGCATAATTCCAGGCCTGTTCACGGAATTTTGCATCAATCCCGGAGGTGACTTCAGCTCCCGGATTGCTTTGCCGGAAACCGGTGACCAGGTTGTTGTACAGCGCTTCGTATTCATTCATGGAGATCGACTCGCCATTGACCTTCCCGGCAACGCCCGCTTTGCTGGTGGGACCGGTGAAGTTCATTCCCCACTCGAAGATGATCAGGGCAAGGAACGCCGCCACAAGGACAAAGAGCACGATATGCGTTTTGTCCCTCAACTTGCTCATTAGTGCCATAACTTGTTTTTTCGGTCTTGCTGTTATTCGTTGTTATCTCCCCAACCTTCACGCCCGCAAAGCGGCACAAAGGCGAAGCTGTGAAATATTTCATGTTCGAACCGGTCTCCCCTGCGCCGGATCACGGTCATCTGCTGGGAACCGAGGTCGCCCACCGGCACGATCATCACACCACCGTCAGCGAGCTGGTTCATGAGCGTGTTCGGCTCGTGAGGCGCGGCGGCGGTCACGATGATGCCGTCGAACGGTGCTTCCTCCGGCCAGCCGAGCGTTCCATCACCGAGACGTCGCTGAACGGGCAAATCCAGCGCATCGAGCACGCGCCCCGCCGCTGCGTACAACCCGGCAATCCGCTCGATGGTATAGACACGATAGCCAAGCCCGGCGAGAATAGCCGCCTGGTAGCCCGAACCGGTACCGATTTCAAGCACCTTGCCGGATGGAACGCGCTCCACCAGCAGCGAAGTCATGTACGCCACCGTATAGGGCTGCGAAATGGTCTGGCCGAATCCGATCGGCATGGCATTGTCGCTGTAGGCGTAGGGCCGGCTCTGTGCATCGACAAAGAGGTGACGCCTGACCGTCAGAAACGCATCGAGCACTCGGGCGTTGCTGATACCGTAACGCTCGAGCTCTACCACCATCTCCTGGCGCTCCCGCGCCATGTCGTCATCCTGTTGCATCCTCATACGTTTCCCAACCTGTTCCAGTCAGCACAACGTCATGGAATCCGCCGAAGATTCGCTACTATTGCATCTGACAAAAGATAATGCAATTCCGGGCAATGCAGTATACCATTTTCGGGCAGAATTCACGACAGGGCAGCTACGTTCTGCTGATCGAAATCGACCGCGCAGTCAAAGTGGCGTTCGGCAAATTTCGCAAGGGTGAACCGCTCGAACTGCAACCGGGCCACTACCTCTACGTCGGCTCGGCGCTCGGCAGCGCGAAAGGGCGCTTCCCGCTAGCCGCGCGCCTGCTGCGCCACGCTTCAAGAAGCGATGGCAGAGCGGCACACGCCGTCAGGAACGCCTTGCTTGATCTTTTCATTTCATGGGAATACCGGCCGCCAGCCAGCCGAGGGAAGAAAAAACTGCACTGGCACATCGACTACCTGCTCGACCGCAAGGAAGCCGAAATCGGCCACGTGCTCATTTTTCCGGGAGAAAAAAGGCTGGAGCCACAACTCGCCAGAGTACTCGCCGCAATGCCGGAAACCTCGCCCGTCGCCGACCGCCTCGGTGCCCAGGACGCCGCCGCAGGTACGCATCTTTTCAGGATTGACAAGCTGGAACCCTTGTTACCGTGCCTCGAAAAAGCAATGCCTGAACTGATCCGGCAAGGCTGAACATTTTCACTTCTCCTTTTCGAGCAGCGCTTCGACGAAGCTCTTGCGGTCGAAGAGCTGGAGGTCGTCGATCTTTTCGCCGACCCCGATGTACTTGACCGGCAGGTTCAGTTCGCGGGAGATCGAAAGCACGATGCCTCCTTTGGAGGTGCCGTCGAGTTTGGTCATGACGAGGCCGGTGACGTTGACGAACTTCGTAAACTCGCGAGCCTGCTGCACGGCGTTCTGGCCGGTGGTGCCGTCGAGCACCAGCAGCACTTCGTGCGGTGCTTCGGGAATCTTTTTCTTGGCCACGCGCATGATTTTGGCCAGCTCCTCCATCAGGTGGCTCTTGTTGTGCAGCCTGCCCGCCGTATCGACCAGCACCACATCCGTGCCCTTCGAAACCGCCGAGCTGACCGAGTCGAACACCACCGATGCAGGATCGGCCCCCTGCCCCTGGCCGATGATCGGCACTCCGGCGCGGTCGGCCCAGATCTTGAGCTGCTCGTAGGCCGCAGCGCGGAAGGTATCGGCGGCGGCGATCACCACCTTTTTACCCGCTTTGTCATAGTTGTGGGCGAGCTTGGCCACGCTGGTGGTCTTGCCTGCGCCGTTGACGCCGACGATCATGATGACGTAGGGCCTTGCCGGGAGCGGCGCGTCGAAATCAACCGGATGCTCGTGGCCCGACTCGACGAGCAGGTTGCGAATCTCGCCCATCACCATCTCGTTCAGCTCCTCCTCCGAACGGTAGGTTTTGCCTTTGGAGCGCTCGGTGACCGCATCGACAATGTCAAGCGTGGTCTCGACGCCCACATCGGCAGCAACGAGAATGTTTTCGAGCTCTTCGAGGAACTCGTCATCCACCTCGGTCTTGCCCTGGGAAACAAACGCCAGTTTGTCGCGAAGCGTGTCGCGGGTTTTGGTGAGCCCCTCCTTGAGGCGCGACAGCCCTAACTTGTCAAAAAAGCCCATGGAAAAAGAGAAATTGGGTATGTTACCGGTCGAAGAACCCGGATCGGATTACGGGTAGAAATCAATGTACGCAAATATATGTCATATAAACCTATTTCCGAGATCGGCGAATTCGGCCTCATCGACCGTCTTGCAAAGATTACCGCCCCTTCCGCAAAGCAGCGCCCGGAGCTGATCGAAGGAATCGGCGACGACTGCGCAGTGTGGCAGAGCGACGAGTCGGTGGTGCAGGTCGTCACGACCGACCTGTTGACCGAACACGTTCACTTCGACCTGTTGACCACGCCACTGCACCACCTCGGAAGCAAGGCGATCAGCGTCAACGTCTCGGACATCTGCGCGATGAACGCCATGCCGGATTACGCCGTGATCTCGATCGCCGTACCGCCGAAGATGCCGGTGGAGATGGTCGAAGAGCTGTACAAAGGAATGAACCACGCCGCCGAAGTGTACGGCCTCGCGATTGCAGGCGGCGACACCTCGTCGTCGGCGTCGGGCCTCTTCATCTCGGTTTCAATGACCGGAACGACAACGCCAGAGCTGCTCACGCTGCGCAAGGGCGCATCGCCGGGCGACCTCGTCTGCGTTACTGGCACGCTTGGCGGTTCGACCGCCGGGCTGCACCTGTTGCAACGCGAAAAGGCGACGATGATCGAACAGATGCGCAACAATGAACCGTACAACAAGGAGGTGATGGCCGAGTTGCAGGAGTACGCCGAAGCGATCCGCTGCCACCTGCTGCCGGAAGCGCGCATCGACATCATCGACTTTTTCAGCGAAGAGGGCATCGTACCGACCGCCATGATCGACATCTCCGACGGTTTGGTCTCCGACCTCGGCCACCTTTGCCGCCGTTCCGGCGTGGGTGCGAAAATCGACGAAAGCAAATTGCCGGTGCTGCCCGAAGCACGCGCAGTGGCCGAAGAGTTCCAGCAGGACGTCTTCGACTGGGCCCTCTCGGGTGGCGAGGACTACCAGCTCCTTTTCACCGTCCCGAAAAAGGATTACGACCTCATCGCTGCGAATCGTGACATCACGGTCATCGGAACTATCACCGGGAAGGAGGAAGGCATGATGCTCACCGACATCTTCGGCATGACGATTGATATGACAGACATGAAACGCGGTTACGACCACTTTGCGGGGTGAGGGCGGACGACGATCCCTGAAGCTTGTGCATTCCCTTTAAAGATAGTACATTAAACGAGTTCCAACCGGAACGGATGCCGAAGTGGCGGAACTGGTAGACGCCCGGGACTTAAAATCCCGTGTTCAGCAATGGACGTGCGGGTTCGATTCCCGCCTTCGGCACCAAATCTTTTATCCACTTATTTTCCCCGTACTCCCTCTTCCTCATTTTACCATGTTCATTTGATTTTTTTTGCCATATAGTTAGTCTACTAATTATAAGCACACAATACAATAAACCATGGGCACCCCCACAACCGGCAACATCCAGCGAAACAACCTGATTTACAGGCTCAACATCATGACGCGGCGTTGGCGAAAAGTGCTGGATGCAGCTTTTCGCGAAGTCGGGTTGACCGATGCTGCCTGGCGGCCACTCCTCCACCTCAGCCTGCTTGGCGACGGCGTGCGTCAGAAAGAACTCGCCCAATCAATCGGAATAGAAAACCCATCGCTGGTTCGCATTCTCGACGACCTTGAATCCAGGGGACTTGTCGTCAGGCTTGAAGACAAAAGCGACAGGAGGGCAAGGCTCCTGAAACTGACCATGGAGGGACATGACGCGGTCATCAGAATCAGACAGATTCTCGTACCGCTTGAAAAGGAGTTGCTCGGTGGTTATACGGACAGTGAGATGCACATGCTGACCGCCCTCCTGGAAAGACTCGAAGCGTCTATAAACGATTTTGCCCGACAGGTTGAATGAATTCGATGCTCAATACAGCATATCGCTCGCTGCCACGCTTCTGGCCAGAAGCGTGGCAAGTGACGCGGAGTGTGACGGCAGCGCTGGCCGCTTATTCCATCGCCGTAGCCATAAAGCTGGAAAGCCCCTACTGGGCGGCAATGACAGCCCTCATCGTTCTTCAGCCAACTGGCGGCCAGTTGCTTGAAAAAAGCTTTTACCGGCTCGCCGGTACCATCGCAGGGGCGCTGGGAGGCTTGATGATGCTCACCTTTGCGACAAGCTCTTTCAGCCTGATACTCATGCTTTGTCTATGGCTCGCCATTTGTGTCGGCGTTGGCAACCTGATTTACGGTTATCGATCATACGGATTCATGGTTGCCGGATTTACGTTGGCGCTGATTGTTCTGGAAGGATGGGGCCATCAGGAGCAGATCGATGCGCTTGTTGTTGCCAGAATCGACTGCATCTTCATCGGTATCGTCGTCACAACAGCAATAAACATCTCTTTTACTCCGCGTAACGGAATGAAAAATCTGAACCGTTCGATCCGGAATGCGGTTTTGGCCTCCCTGAAACTGGTGAGCCTTACCCTCCAGAGCAGCGAGCACGCAAAAGCAAAAAGAAGCCGTCACAACCTTCTTTTCATGCTTGCCGACATTGAAAAAAAGCTTGACAGTGCAGGCGCCGGAACCCTGGCGCTCAAGCGGCAACGTTTTCACATCGAAAACCTGATCGTCGATCTCCTGTCGCTTCTGGAAACAAGCGTCCTGCTCGAACAGCAATTGAACCCGAATGATGAGAAAAGCATCATGATCCGGCAAGCCATTGCAGAGCGTCTGGATACCGTCACCTCACGACTGGAAGGAAGCTGGAGGCCTGTCGGAACGGACAAAGAGTTTGCCAGGCTCGTTGCCGAGGTTGGCGCCAAGCTTCCGGTCCTTGCATCCCCCTTGCTTTCGCTCTCCGCTTCGATTGATCTGCTCCTCGATCAACGGAAGAAATCAAAGCTTCCGAACATTCCCGTCACCGCGCCAGAACCCGGGCTTCGGGAGCGGGACTGGCAGGGGGCCGCCCGCGCATCACTGCGGGCCGTCATCGCCGTTGGCATTACCGGCACAATCTGGCAACTGACCGGCTGGAGAGAGGGGCCGGTCATGATGATGGCGACCGCGATCATGGTCAGCATCTTTTCAACTCATGACCATCCATCGGTCTTGCTGTCACACATTTTTTGGGGCGCATTGGTCGGGGTGCTCCTGGCGTTTGTCGCTCGCCTTTTGCTCATTCCCGGACAGAGCAGCGCCTTCACGCAAGGCCTCCTCACCCTCCCCGTCCTGCTCTGTGGCATGATCGCCAAAAACCGCAGAAAAACCGCTCTTGGAGCGATGGATACCATGATGTTTTTCCTCTTTGTCATGCAGCCGGGCTTGCCGGTGGTCGCCAGCAGGATGCAATTTGTCGCGGGCGGAGTGGCCGGGCTTGCCGGTATCGTCCTGGCCCTGCTCTCTTTTCGCTATGTCGTGCCGGTCAATCCGGCTTTACGACTGCGCACCCTCTTGATTTCCATTGCCAAAGACCTGCTTGTCATGACCGCAACAAACTCGCCGCAAATGCTGGAGCGCTGCCTGAACCGCACGAGATATCGTGTGCTCCGGATGCTCGACAACGCAAGCCTCATGAATCGGGATATGTCTGACATCGTTGACGGAAGCCTTGCCGCCTTGGCGATCGGCAGTTTCCTGAAGCGAATGCAGGAAGTGCGTGCGCACACTCCCCTTTCGGACAGGCGCTCTCTGGCAATGCGTGAATTCGGTGAGAAACTCTCCTCTTCGGGCATGAATTCAGAAGCGATTATTTCATTGCTGAAGGACTCTTCGTTCCATTTCAGCCGTCTCGACCAGATTGCCTCAAACTGATGTGATAAAAAGAATATCGCTAAAGTATGTGGTAAACGGCCTGAGCGCACATTCATGCGATCCCTGATCGATCGTTTGCCGGAGAGTATTTCATGTTCAACATAAGCATCGCCAACAGCACTGCCGAAACCTTGCCCCACAACATTCCGGCAATCAGGCTCGACGGCAGCGCCGCAAATCCGATGGCTCCGTCATAGACACCCGAATGCCGTGCCGTTGACTCCCTTCGGCAGCAGCTTGGTAAGAAACGCTTTCTGAATGCCCTCGATCAGCCCCATAAACACGCCGTACAGCGCGAACAAAATCCAGACGGCCACATAACCGTAACACTTCATAGTCATTACTCCTTTTTGATTCAATTATCAACGCGATCATCCACGTCAGGAGTAATAGTACGAAGAAAGAGTTAGGAGGGAATTAGGTGGGAGGAAGAATGAGGGATGGGAGATCGAGCAACGTGAAAATTTTATAATGCTGGTGTCAGGTCTTGTGTTTTTCACGCAGCTCTTCATGAACACTCTACCAATCATGAAGTTCAAGATTCCCTTTTTGATATTCTTGATACCCCCGATTCAGTTCCTCTTTTTGCCATTGCGACAGAGTAAGTTCTGCATTACAGACCGCAATCGAATCACTCAAATCTTCAACGAAAAGGAGTTTTTCTGATAGCTCCAGCCTATCAATTTCAACCTTAATTTGTTCAGCTTTCATTTATATAACCTTGTTTTATTTTTTAATTAAATCATAAGGGCATATACCAAGCATCTAAAACCAAATGACTTATTTTAGTGCAGCAATTCACTATGCATATCCATCAAAGTCCCTTGATAACATTTGAGATGCTGCGGAAGCCCTATACATCCCGACGCCTTTTATTTGCTTAGCTATTTCGTAACCTTCGTCTCGAAATTTTTCAAGCATTGAACTCAATTCAGTAAGCCTACTTGTATTAAGAACCATTCTAACTGCTGTGCCCTTGCAAATATGCAGCAGATGAATATGTTCTTTTCCATTTTCATCAAGCTTAATTCCGTGATCTCCAGTGCAAATCAAGAAACTTCCACCTAGACGACAAATCCTATTAATCATATACAGTCCAAAACCAGAGTTATGCCAAGGATCATTTGTATCAATAATCGCGCCTTTATAATTTTTACTAGAAATCGCAGGCATTAACGCCTGCTGGATGGCATCACTATGATTTTCAACTTGAACATGGGGGTTATTCGCTAAAGAAGCTTTCAGTCCAATACCATTATCGATAATTGCTATTTCTACTTTATTATAGCAGGGCCAATATTGTGCACAATACTCTATACTCAGTGACTTACTGTGCTCGTAAACATTACGCATTATTTCGCGTATTGAATATGTAAGAGCGTCATAAAAGTTTCCGCTTTTTTGTTGACCCAATATCTCTGCCAAATGAGCAGATCTTCGTTCTATTACCTCCTGTCCTACGGCCCACGCTTTATTGGCCTCATCGACGATTGTTTGAATTCGAAGAATTGTATAAGGAACAAATCTATCATTTCCGTCAACGCAATTAGGCTCTCTACCGTGCTTTAGTCCAAACGCCCTAAAGAACGCCATATTTGCAGCATAATCTTTCGATTGATGGCCCTTACAATAAACGACTGTATCTTTATTGCGACGCTTAAAATCCCTGATAAACTTCGCTATATACACCATCGTGAATGGCTCGATTCGTCCCATGCTAGAGAAATCAATTACAATCTCATTTTCACCGCAACAACGCTCAATTTCGTTACAGAAATTGAAAATCGCGTTTACATAGCATGACGATGGATAGTTTATTACTGGCACAGAACCTCCATAATCCCAACAATATTTAGACTACTCTGCCTAATCCTGAAAAAGCTGGCTGCTTTTTGAAAAGTAATTAACATTCGCAGTTCGTCAAAAATACTAGCCGACCTTAATTCCCCGCCCCCAACCTTTGCAATCCGCCCGCGCTCTCCCTACCTTTGATAATGGCCACCAGACATCCCGGCCATGAGAGCTGTCACCGGTCTCTTTTTCTCTTACTTCTAAGCACTACCCGCATGAGTACAGAGCCTACCAAAATCCTCCTCAGCGAGGATGAAATGCCCCGTCAATGGTACAACATCCAGGCCGACCTGCCTTCACCCATGCCGCCGCCGGTGGGGCTGGATGGCAATCCGATCGGGCCGGACGCGCTGGCGCAGGTCTTTCCGATGAACCTGATCGAGCAGGAGATGAGCACCGAGCGCTGGATCGATATTCCCGACGAGGTGCTCGGCATCCTCAAGCTGTGGCGGCCTTCGCCGCTCCACCGCGCGCGGCGGCTCGAAGCGGCGCTCGGCACTCCGGCCAAAATCTACTACAAAAACGAAGGGGTCTCGCCCGCCGGGAGCCACAAACCCAACACGGCGGTGGCGCAGGCGTGGTACAACCGGGAGTTCGGCATCAAATACCTGACTACGGAGACCGGCGCGGGTCAGTGGGGCAGCGCGCTGGCGATGAGCTGCAAGCTGATCGGCATCGAGTGCAAGGTGTTCATGGTGCGCATCAGCTTCGATCAGAAGCCGTTCCGCAAAATCATGATGAAAACCTGGGGCGCGGAGTGCATCCCCAGCCCAAGCCCGCTGACAGCGGTCGGTCGCAAAATTCTCGAAGAGGATCCCGACACGCCTGGCAGTCTCGGCATCGCCATCAGCGAGGCGATCGAGCAGGCGGTCGAGCGCGAGGATACACGCTACTCGCTCGGCAGCGTGCTGAACCACGTGATGCTGCACCAGACCATCATCGGCCTCGAAGCCAAAAAGCAGTTCGAAAAGATCGGGCGCTACCCGGATATCGTCATCGGCTGCGCGGGCGGCGGCTCGAACTTTGCGGGCATCAGCTTCCCGTTCATTTGCGACAAGATTCACGGCAAGGAGGTGAAGGTCATCGCTACGGAGCCGGAGGCGTGCCCGACGCTCACCCGCGCTCCGTATGTCTATGATTCGGGAGACGTTGCCGTCATGACACCGCTCCTGCCGATGCACAGTTTGGGCCACACCTTCATTCCCTCAGCCATCCACGCAGGCGGCCTGCGCTACCACGGCATGGCTCCGCTGGTGAGCCACACCAAGCAGCTCGGACTGATCGAAGCCACCGCGCTGCCGCAGACCGAGTGCTACGAAGCGGCGTTGCTCTTCGCCCACACCGAAGGGTTCATCCCCGCGCCGGAGACTTCGCACGCCATCGCGCAGACCATCCGCGAAGCAAAGCAGGCAAAGGAAGAGGGCAAGGAGAAGGTGATTCTGATGAACTGGTCAGGCCACGGTTTGATGGACTTGCAGGGCTACGACGCCTACCTCTCAGGCAAAATCAGCGACTACCCGCTGCCGGAGGAGCTGCTGCAACGCTCCATCGCCGCCTCACTGGAGGGGCTCCCGAAAGTACCTGGAGTTTAAATAAGGCAACCCTATTTTAACAACTCCATGAAAAGACAAGGGCTACCTTTACGGGTAGCCCTTGTTGTCGTTGATTTGCTCTTTTCAGCAAACCCCATGCATAAATTATCCGAAAAACGTTACAGCGAAAGGCGAAGGCCAAGCATAACACTGCTAGAAGAGATATTTTTGACACTATTCATATAATCCTCATAAGCATAATCATCCCAGAAATTTGCCGTATCGTCGATGGTGAAATCAGCGGTTGCGAAGTAACGGTAGCGGGCTTCAAGTCTTAAATTTTTTGCAACCTTATAAGAGAGTCCAGCACCAAGCTGGTAAGCAAAGGCTGTTGCGGTTACTTTATCATAACGAAAATCATCATTAACATCCCCAACATCATTGAAGCTGACAAATGCAGCACCGGCACCTGCAGTAAGGAACAATTCCAGATCGTGAGAAAGGTTAATGTCGTAGTAAGCATTCCCCATAAGAGAGATAACCGACATGTTACCGGTCATGGAATACTCATCATTGACGCTACCATAGAGATAATCAACTGATTTTGCAATATCATTACGCTGGTAACCAAGTTCTGCTTCTATACGATAGTTACCAAAATCATGCCCATAAGCACCGGAAAGCGCAATCCCTGAATCAAGATCAACACAAAAATTTTCATTATTGTCCGCATTGTCGGTAAGTTTTGCATCACTAAACCAGGAGCTGCCTACATTTGCGCTGACATAATTCTCAGCAGAGTAGCCGGTAGACGACCAGGCACCCATTGCCAGAAGCACCGCGGTAAGTGATAAAAATTTCTTTTTCATGTTCTTGTGTTTTTATTAGGGATTCTGATGTATTTAGTGACACTACCTGACATCTTTTGGCAGTTGCACTCTTTGAAGTTAAAGAAACCGAAAGCAACTATCAATAACTTGCAACACGTCACAGTGCAAAACAGGGAAATGAAAAGAAAAAAGTAATTCTGATGAACTTGGTCAGGCCACGGTTTGATGGACTTGCAGGGCTACGACGCCTACCTCTCAGGCAAAATCAGCGACTACCCGCTGCCCGAAGAGCTGCTGAGCGGGGACAGCTAAGCACCGGACAAGAAAAAAGCCCCGCTGAAACGATGATTTCAGCGAGGCTTTGTGGGAGTTAAAAACGTTGAACTACGGCTTCACTCTTTATCGAGCTTCTCCTCCTTCTTGCCTTTTTTGGCAGGAGGCTCGGCGGTTCCTTCGTTGAAGCGCAGTTCCTTCTCCTTTTCGTCGAAGGTGATCTGAATCACGCTGCCCTCGGTGAAGCGGCCCTTGAGCATCTCCTCCGCGAGCGGATCCTCGACATATTTCTGCAATGCCCTCTTGAGCGGGCGTGCGCCGTACTTCTGGTCGTAACCCTTCTCGACAAGGAACTCCTTGGCCTTCTCGTCGATCTGCACCTCGATGCCCATCTCCTTCAGGCGCTTGAAGAGCTTGCCTGCCGTGATGTCGATAATCTTGAAGATATCCGACTTTTCGAGCTGGTGGAACACGATCGTGTCGTCGATGCGGTTCAGAAACTCCGGATTGAACACGCGCTTCAATGCATCCTCGATGGTGGACTTCATCGCCTTGTAATCACCCGTCGCATCCGAGGGTGGAGCGAAGCCCATACCACCACCTGAGCTGAAGCTCTTGATCTCCTTGGCACCGATGTTCGAGGTCATGATGATGATCGTGTTGCGGAAATCGACCTTGCGGCCAAGCCCGTCGGTCAGCACACCCTCGTCGAGCACCTGTAACAGGATGTTGAACACGTCGGGATGCGCCTTTTCGATCTCGTCGATCAGCACCACCGAGTAGGGTTTGCGGCGCACCTTTTCGGTGAGCTGGCCACCCTCTTCGTAGCCGACGTATCCGGGAGGCGCGCCAACCAGGCGGCTCACCGAGAACTTCTCCATGTACTCACTCATGTCGGCGCGGATCAGCGCATCCTCGCTGTCGAACAGATAACGGGTCAGCGCCTTGGCCAGCTCGGTCTTGCCGACGCCGGTCGGGCCGAGGAAGATGAACGAACCGATGGGACGCGACGGGTCCTTGAGTCCCGCGCGGGTGCGCTGGATCGCCTTGGTGATCTTTTTGATCGCCTCGTCCTGGCCGATGACTTCCTTTTTCAGCTCCGCCTCCATGGTGAGCAGCTTCTTCGATTCGGACTGCGCCACCTTCGCCACCGGAATGCCGGTCATCATCGCGATCACCGAGGTGATGTCGGTTTCGGTCACGTCGTAAACGCTCTCCATCGACTGCTCTTCCCACTCCTGCTTGGCGTGGTCGAGCGCTTCGAGCATATTCTTCTCCTTGTCGCGCAGGCGTGCCGCCTCCTCGAAGTTCTGCATCTTGACCACCTTGTTCTTCTCGCTCTTGATCTCCTCGATCGATTTTTCGAGTTCGAGAATCTCCTGCGGCACGTGGATGTTGCTCAGGTGCACCCTCGCGCCCGCCTCGTCCATGACGTCGATTGCCTTGTCGGGCAGAAAACGGTCGGTGATGTAGCGCTCCGAGAGCTTGACCGCCTTCTCGATGGCATCCTCCGAGTACTGCACGTGGTGATGCGCTTCGTACTTGTTTTTGATGTTGTTCAGAATCTGGATGGTCTCCTCGACCGAGGTCGGCTCGACCATGATCTTCTGGAAGCGGCGATCCAGCGCACCATCCTTCTCGATGTACTGGCGGTACTCGTCGAGCGTGGTCGCGCCGATGCACTGCAACTCGCCGCGAGCGAGCGCGGGTTTGAAGATATTGCTCGCATCGAGCGAACCCGAAGCGCCGCCAGCACCGATGATGGTGTGCAGCTCGTCGATGAACAGAATCACGTCACGCGAACGCTCCAGCTCGTTCATGAGCGCTTTCATGCGCTCCTCGAACTGGCCACGATACTTGGTGCCAGCCACGAGCGCCGCGAGGTCGAGCGCCACGACGCGCTTGTCGTAAAGCACGCGCGAAACCTTGCGCTGCACGATCTTGAGCGCCAGACCCTCGGCAATGGCCGTCTTGCCGACGCCCGGCTCGCCGATCAGCACCGGGTTGTTTTTCTTGCGGCGGCTGAGCACCTGCGCCACGCGCTCGATCTCCTTCTCTCGCCCGATGATCGGATCGAGCTTGTCCTCCACAGCGAGACGGGTGATGTCGCGCCCGAAGTTGTCGAGCACCGGCGTTTTGGTGCGCTCGCCGCGCTTCGGCTCGGACTTTTTGGACGGGCGCTCGGGGCTGCCCGAACCCGAAGAGTACGAACCCTCCATCGGGGGCTCCTCATCCGATTCGCTGCGCCCGGTCGTGATGGTCACCAGCTCATCCCTCACCAGATCATAGGTGACACCGAACTGTTCGAGAATCTGAGAGGCGATGTTGTCGTCACCCTTCAAAATCGACAGCAAGAGATGCTCGGTGCCGATGATGGTTGACTTGCAGATCTTGGCCTCCAGATAAGTGATCTTGAGCACCTTTTCAGCCTGCTTGGTCAGCGGCACATTGCCCATCTGCGTGGCCGGAACCTTGGGATGGGTGTTCTCCTCGATCTTCTGCTTCAGCTGGAAAAGATCGACTTTGAGGTTTTTGAGAATTTTGGCGCCGATCCCCTCACCTTCCCGGATCAGTCCGAGCAGAAGATGTTCGGTGCCGATATAGTCGTGCCCCAGACGCAGCGCCTCTTCGCGGCTGAGCCTGATCACGTCCTGAACTCTATTCGAGAAATTTCCTTCCATTTATGATCCTGTATCGCTAAAATTGACGGGAGGCTCCCTGAAATGCGCTGTAACTCTGGCTATGAAGTACGACTGGGCACAACCGATCTGTTATCGCTACATTCAGTTAAATAACTATAATTAAGACGTCATCTCAAACCAATTCCTTCGATCAAAACAGTGGTGAGAAATTAATCGTTTCAGCCCGCATCGAACACCATGACCGTCACCCATATTCTCCTCGACGACCAGAACCCCCTGCACCGCGAACTGCCGATTTATCGAAGCGGCAATATCAACACCGTCAGGCTTGCCGACAAGAGCTACAAGGTCTACGATTCGATGGAAATTTCCGGGCACGATTACACCACCCTGTTCCACTACGGCGTCATCGAACAGCTCAACACGCTACCCTTCATCTCCGAATCGAACAACGGGCTCGACAGCTGGGACGAAGCGTTTCTGCCTTCGGGAGCGATCGGCAGAATGCTTGAAACTATCGACAGTTGTATTGAACAGATCAGCGGGAAAAGCCCTGAAAAGGTGATGCTCGGCTGGCAGGACGACCCGGAACGCATCGCCTACTGGCGCGAAATCGATCCGGCAGGGACTCTCGGTTTTCTAAGGGATTTCCGAAAGTTCGCCGCCAAAGCAGCGAAAGAGGGCTACGACCTCGAATTCATTCTGTAACTGCAACGGCCTGGCAACTGCGGAACAGGGCAGACACGAAGGTCTGCCCCTACAATGCAACTGTCAATTGCCTCCCCTTGCCATTGCCAGCGGATCAGGATGCAGGAACTTGTATCCCAGTTTCCCGACAATCCTGTCACTGTTTACGATCTTGAAATTGGTGTCACTGGATGGCTCTTCCGGCAGCGCGGCGAGGCCGTGACTTTCAGCGGCGGCGGCATAGAGTTCGCTTCGAGTCGGATGGAGCGGCGCGCAGGCGTTGAAGGTTTCGCCCCAGGCTTCCTGCCGGATAATTTCGGCGATGATATGCACGCAGTCGTCAAGATGGATAAGGTTGACCGGCTGGCCAGGATTGGCGATCTCCGTCATGCGTTGCATGAACTCCGCCGGATTGCGACCGGGACCGATCAGACCGCCGAACCTCACCACCGTGGTGCTGAAGGAGGGCTCCGAACGCAGCATCTCCTCGACATACATCAGCGCCCGCCCGGCGGGAGAGTCCGCCGCGTCGGGATCGGCAGCGTCAGACTCGACCACTTCACCGCCGGACGCGGGATAGACCGAGGTCGAGCTGACGAACAGCACATGCTTCACCGGCGAATCGGCAAGAGCGTCGATCAGCAGCGAAATCTGGCCGACATGGTACTCGACCACATCTTCACGCCGCTTGGGCGGAATGTTCACCACGAGGATGTCGCTCTGCAGAAACGAGGCAATATCACCCTCGATGCTCTCGTCGATGGCAATCCGGAAAGGCTCGACACCGGCCTCTTTCATCTTGGTAATTTTCGCTTCGCTGGTAGTCGAACCCTTGACGGTATACCCCTCGCCAGCCAGAAAACGGGCCAGCGGCAAACCGAGCCACCCGCAACCGAGAATGCTGATGCGTTGTTTTTCAGACATAATGATGAATTTCAGAAGTTCAGAATCGCCCGTAACGGCGGCCCGGTTTCATGCCGGCTTTTTGTCTGGACAATGTATTCATTCCCCGTCAATTCTGAGCTATGCAGAATCCTTGTTGCCTCATTACCGTTGCTCAAGAAACGTTCCAAATGTGCATTGAAAAACGAACCCGTCAAATTGTTGCACTCGTGCAACTAGTTGTAAAAAAACGCCAAACCACCAAAAACGAATTTCAACTACGCCTATATTTCTATACATTAAAAATGTAGTTGTCGTTTTTCCCTCACCTATAAACTGAAGGATCATGAACACCCCTACCTTCGACAGCAGCACACTTGCGCTCTCACCAGAAACAATGCCATCGATGCACTGTGACACGTGGGATCCAGGCAAGCCAACAGCGCAGCCCGGCAAAATCTCCATGCACTGCGACACCTGGACGCCTGACGAACCGTCAAAACGCACCAGCAGGATCTCCATGCATTGCGATACCTGGGTACCCGAACCCGAAGAGGGAGACAAGTAATCATTCCAGCACCTGCGGCAAGAAACTGGAATGGCTTCTTGCCGCAGGCAACATTTGGTTATGACAACGGTGCTTCAGCCATCACCCCTATCCCGATCCACCACCCAGACAACAGCAAAAGGAGCGGACTCCGCAATGCCCGCATACTCCATTGAACAGGAGGGCGATGTAACCTTCCTTCAGCCGTCATCAGGCAAATTCTTCGTCGCGCTCGACAACCACTGTGGCCGATGGCAGATGTTCGACGGCAATGCGTCCGAAGAGCAAAAAACTGAAATCGCTGCCCGTCTGAAGAAGTCGCCAACCCCGGTTCCACCAGAGTCAGATGAGTTCATGGAAGTGGTCATCTTCATCACCGACCGCTGCAATCTTGGGTGCGTCTATTGCAAATACGCCGATCTGACACAGCTTTCGGAGGTGCGGGGAACGGATGGCGAGCAAATCTGCCTGACGCTCGAAGAGCTGATCCGGTGGAGAAAACAGGTGCGAATCACCTTTCAGGGTGGCGAACCCCTGCTCATGCACCGCGAGATCGACCAGATCTGCGCCTTCCTGACCGGCAACTTTCCGGAAATCGAGTTTTCGTTCGCCCTCCAGTCCAACGGCACCCTGCTGCATGACGCCATTCTGGAGATGCTGAAACAGTACGAGATCACCGTCGGCATCACCATTGACGGCCCTGCAAGCCGGCACGACCGGGCGCGCCCGTTCAAAAACGGCAAAGGGAGCTTTGCGACGATCACAAGCAATCTCGAACGGCTACAAAAAAGCAACGTGCGTTGCGGCGTGCTGTCGGTTATCCGCAATCCGGACGAACTGATGGCACTGTTCCGCTTCAACCGCGAGGAACTCGGACTGAACTCCTTCTACCTCAAGCCGCTGGAGTTCGCCGATTCGGGTGCGGAAAGCAGCGAAGAATTCTCCGCCTACTACGCCAAGCTGGCTGACCGTCAGCTCGAACTGATGCGGGAACTGCTCCGCATTCACACAACGTCGGGAGAACGGATTCACGAACAGATGCTTAAAACCGTGCTCGGCAAGATGTTCACTCCGTCGCTCTACAACGACGGCTGCATCAGGACGCCATCATGCGGCAGCAACGAGCGCTACAAGAGCATCAATTGCGACGGCTCGGTGCAGTGGTGCGCCCATCTGAAAAATCAGCAGGACGAAGCGGTCAAGCAACGCTCGAAGGACCGCTACGGCTTTTGCGCCGACTGCCCGGTCAGCTCGATCTGCCTCTCGTTCTGCCCCGCCGTGATCCCCGGCTACCGCCACGGCGCCCCCGAAACCTGCTACCTGCCGCTCGCGAAACGATTCTGCGCATACCGGCGGGAGCTGATGGTTGGATTGTTCGAGCTGATGCACGAAAACATGCAGGCCGTCACCGGCTATTTCACGAATGGATGAACAGGATCGACACGCCATGAAGAGCGAGCTTGAACGAATGCGAGCAGCCGTGAGCGAAACCGGACTGACGGTTTGCGAACAGACCCGCCAAGCCAGCGAACTGCCGTTTTTCACCACCATGCTCTTCGCGGGCGAAAAGCCGGACAGCAACGCGCCACCACTCGTTTCCGGGCAAAACGTCACCGCCGAATCCTCACTTTTGAGCGCGTACGGCGAGCTGTTCGAACGACTCCAGAACAACTTCCTCATCACCGGCTACCGCTACGCCTGCTCGTCAGAAAGTGGATACAACCGGCTGCCGGAGCGCTGCCGCCAGCGCCTCGACCAGCAGGGTGGAGCCTTGGATTTTTTCATCGCACCGGATGAAGCATGGATCGAGGCAAAGCAGTTCGCTTCGGCGGGAAACCCCGACCTCATGCCCTGCGAACAGTTGCCCGCCAGCAATGCATGTGCCAGCGAGACGCTCCTGTCGGTGCCATTCTACTCGGTGTTCGACAATTCGGTGAAGCTCTGCCCGGTCGAGCGAATGCTCTTCGCGAGCGGAAGCACCGGCTGCGCGGCGGGAAGGACTCTTGAACAGGCCATCACCAAAGCGCTGTTCGAGCTTTGCGAACGCCACGTTTTTCGCCGCATTTTCTCGGACGAGCCACCACTGCCGCTCATCCCGCGCGAGCTGTTACGGAACACCGAAGCTGGCCGGATCATCGAAGCCATCGAAAAGCGCGGCACATCCGTCACCTTGCTCGATTGCTCGCTTGGCGCACGATTTCCAGTCGTCGCCGTGCTGCTCATCGACCGCCAACGGCAGCGCTACAACTGCAACCTCGGCTCCGCCGCAACGCTCTCCGAAGCAGTCATCGGAGCGCTCAAAGAGCTGTACGACGGCTGCGAGGACTTCCACGCCCTGCCGCTCTCCGGCCTCGACGATCCGTTCGAGGCGGCAACCGACGACGAGCGCCACCGCCTGCGCTTCGGCAACTACTACGCAGCCAAAGCGTCGAGCACCGGCCTGTGGCCGAAATCGCTCTTCGCCAGCCGCGACTCCGCGTCACAGAGGATCAACGATGTCTGGAACGACGAGCTGGCCAACCGACCGCTCGCAAGTCTGCTCGAACGCTTCGCGGGCTGGACGCCAGCACTCTACATCCGCGACGTTTCGTGGCTCGGCATCCCGTCAGTCTACTGCTACGCCCCCGGCCTGAGCGAGGTGAACTACGCCACGGGCCGCAATGAACTTGCCATGCTGCTTGAGCTGCGAGCCGAAAGCGAACGCCTGCAAAGCTCCGGAGACATGGAGATGAAACGGTTGCGGCGAATCATGGAGCTTCACCGAAGCCTGAAACGCATCGCCCTGCCCGCGCCAGTCAGACTGCTGAACGGCTTTGCGTGCCAGAACCTCCCCGGCAGCGCCCGTCGGCAGGAAGCGACGCTGCTCGCCGCACTCGACCAGGTTTTCGGCGACGAAGCGCCACGAGATAGATCGATACTGGATCGATGCATCAGGGATGGCAACCGGCTTGTCGCCGAAGGCTGCGATGCCAAAGCGATCGACTCGCAGCTTCGTCGGTTCTATCCGGACAACGTAGTCGATCTTGCCGCCAAGTGCCAGCAAGCCCCGCTTTCCATCATCGAAGAGACGCTACAAAAAATCGAACTTCCCGAAGATGAGTCGGCTTGCGACAGCTGCCCATTCCTGCGCACCGTTACAACGGCGAGGCAGCTTCAGCAACGCTACCGCGCCAATCTGCCCGATCAGCGCCGTCTGGCTGAACTCCTCGCAACCGGCAAACAGAAGCAGCCATGACCATCGCGCTCAGCATCTTCCCCTGCTTTTCGGACAAAACGCTCCCGCTCGGTCTGGCCTGCCTGAAAAGCGTGCTCGACGATGAAGGCGCAGCCTCCGAAGTGTTCGATTTCGACCTCCTGTCAAGCATCGAAGACCCGGCGCTTTACTACCAGCTCCATCGCCTCGGAGCCGATCCCGGCACTGCGTTCGACGACCGGATGATCAACTTCATCGGTTATCGTCCCGACCTCACCCTTGCGGCACTCTTCAGCCCGCCCGAAAAGGCGCGACAACGGTTCGAGGCGGATGGGCTGGAAGAGCTCTTCGACAAACTCGACCTCTTCCTTGAACGCGCAGTCACGCGGCTGCTCGCAACGAAGCCTGAGCAAATCTGGCTCTCCACCTACATCAGCAATCTGTGGGTTTCGATGCTTGCCGCACGCAAACTGCGCGAACGCACGAAGGCGATAATCGTGTTCGGGGGCCCGGCGGTTTTTTCCGAGGAGGTGCAGCGTTTTCTGCTGGTGAACGGTCTGGCCGACAGGGTTATAGTAGGCGAAGGGGAGCTGACGGCGCGGGAACTGATCTGCGCAGACGGCAGGCGGGTAGCAGGCGTAGCGCAGATGGTCGATGGCGAGTTCCGGTACGAGCCGCGCCGCGATGGGCTAAACCCGGAGGAGTTCCCGATGCCCGATTTCCGCGGTTTCCCGTTTGCCGACATGCCTTTCGACGCCTACCTCCACAGACGCTTTGAAGGGCTCCCCGTCTCCTTTTCGCGAGGCTGCGTCAACGGCTGTATCTATTGCTCGGAAAAGCAGATATGGAAGCGCTTCCGCTGCCTCTCCCCCGAAGCCTCCGTCGAACGGCTCGCCGCGTACAAACAGCGCTTCGGCATCGGCCTCTTCTACGTTTGCGACAGCCTGATCAACTTCAGCGAAGCATGGCTGTCGGAGTTCTGCGACCTGATTGTGTCGAGCGATCTGCAACCGCTCTTCACCTTCGCCTTCTGCGACCTGAAGCACCTCCGCCCGGAACTGACCGCAAAAATGGCCGCAGCTGGATTCACGAGGATAACCTTCGGGCTCGAAAGCGCGTCCGAAGCTGTGCTGACAAGAATGCACAAAAAGCTCGATCTCGAGCTCGCCCGCGAGAACATCGTCGCGGCAACCCGCAACGGGCTGTCGATCCACGTGTCAACCATCATCAACTTTCCGGGCGAACAGACCGCTGACGCGCTCGACACGATCCGGTTTTTCCGGCAGGTCGACCGGGAGCTGGCTGGCGACAATCTGCCCGCGACGCACCTGCCCCGCCGAAGCCTGAGTAACCGCTTCCGGCTCGAACCCGCCTCGGCCATCTTCATGTACCCCGAGCGCTATGGCATCCGCATCGAACCGCACGAAGCGCCGTGGACGCCACTTGCTGAAGAGAGCGCATTTCTGACCAAACGGTGGCAAACGCCCGACGACCCGGAACGACTGGAGTGGAACGCCTACCTGCTCTCCGGCTTTTCAAAAAACCCTCGCCCGTGGCACCTGCACGACGGCCAGTACCAGCGGCAGGCCGCCGCAATCGCATCGCTCATCGACCAGGAAAAGCACCGATTTACGCTCTCGCCACACGTCGTTCTAAACCGCCCCGCTTCGGGAAACAGACTCTTCCTGCACGACTACCGCGAAGAGTTCCAGCTCGATGACCGCCAATCCAAAGTCATCAGGCTGCTGGCCGAAGGCGCGACGCTAAGGGAGATCGCAGACAAAACAACAGACCCAGCCGACCAGGAATCGACCGGCGCGGTCAGAAATTTCGTGCTGTTTCTTTACGTGAGAGGCATTGCCAGGATCACCTGGACGTGACCGGTTTAAGCGACTGATGGTAAAGAACAAGAGATTTCATCTCAACCGATTCCAACGGAAGGGGTTTGCCCTTCAAGGCGCCCACGATGCAGGTATTGATCTGCTTGGCGAGGTTCGGATTCTTCCACGCATTTTCGACTCCCTTGCCGTTCGGGTGACAACTCGCGCAGGTTTTGGTGCCGGTCGCGCCACCAAGGGCCAGATCGTTGAACAGTTTTTTACCCAGCTCCACGGAGGGAGTTCCCGCCGCATACGCAGTCAGGCTCAGCCCGGCCAGCCCGGCGGCCAGCATCGCAATTTTCAGTGACTTGATCATTTCGCACGCTCCTTGTCGATTATCGTTTCCAGGCAAAGCTTTTCACTTCGGGGGCACTACTCCTGCCAATATAGCCAACAATGCCGACGGGATGAAAACCGCGCACCCGTTGCAGGATGATTGCCTGAAAAGAGCATCACTTTGTCATCAAGTCCACGGCCCAAGCCAGCCTCATTCCTCTTTCGCCTCAGCGATGAGCCGGTCGAGGCAGGTGCTGCAGACGCAGGTTTCGTAACGCTCGGCGAGCTGGTGGCGCACCGGGTCGGGCACCACTCGTGTGGCACACCAGCATGAGGTGGACATGCCGCAGGTGAATGGCTCGCCGCACATGGGGCAAACGACGGTTTTCGGCGTGCCTTCGCCGGGATGATCATTGTGTGTCATCTTCTTTTTAATGAATGGTTTATGATGTGAGCGTCTGCCGCAGCGCCTTTTGCCATCCCGCCAGCAACGCCTCGCGTTCGCCCTCCGGCATCGCGGGAGTGAAGACCCGCTCGACGCTGTTGAGCTGCCGCAGTTCGTCGGCGGAACTCCACATTCCGGCTTCGAGGCCCGCGAGGCAGGCCGCGCCGAGGGCAGTGGATTCGATGTTGCGCGGGCGGTGCACCGGCACGCCGAGCAGGTCGGCCTGAAACTGCATCAGGAACTCGTTGCTCACCGCGCCGCCATCGACCGTGAGCGCTTGGGGCACGATGCCGGTGTCGGCCACCATCGCACGGAACACGTCATGCGACTGGTAGGCGATCGACTCCAGCGCCGCGCGGACGATGTAGGCTCGCGACGAGCCGCGCGTCAGGCCGGTGATCGTGCCCCGCGCCTCCATGTTCCAGTGCGGTGCGCCGAGACCGACGAACGCGGGCACAAGGTAAACCCCGCCATTCGATTCGACCGACCGCGCAATCGCTTCCGACTCGGCGGCGCTGCCGATGAGTTGCAAGCCGTCACGCAGCCACTGCATCACCGCGCCGCCGATGAACACCGACCCCTCGACCGCATAGCAACTCCGGCCAGCGCCGTCGAGCGCGAGCGTCGTCAACAGGCCGTGACTCGAACTCACGAACTTTTCTCCGGTGTTCATCACCATGAAGCAGCCTGTGCCGTAGGTGTTCTTGACCGACCCCGGCGCAAAGCAGCACTGCCCGAAGAGCGCCGCCTGCTGGTCGCCCGCCACGCCCGCAATCGGCACGCCATCGAGCGCCGGAATCGTGCGCACCGCGCCGAACCCGCCCATCGACGGACGCGCCTCCGGTAGCATTGAGAGCGGCACGCCAAACAGCTCGCAAAGCTCGGGCGACCAGCGCCGCTCTTGGATATCAAACAACAGCGTGCGCGAGGCGTTGGTCAGGTCGGTCGCGTGAACCTCGCCGCCGGTCAGCTTCCAGATGAGCCAGGTGTCAATGGTGCCGAAGAGGAGATTTGACGGATCGGCCTCCGGATGCGCATCGAGAATCCAGCGAATCTTGGTAGCGCTGAAGTAGGCATCCACCGGCAACCCGGTCTTCGCGCAAATCGCCGCCTCATCGCTGCGGTAGCGATTGCACAGCTCGGCTGTCCGGCGGCACTGCCAAACGATGGCGCAATGAAGCGGCTTTCCGCTCCGCCGATCCCACACCACGGTGGTCTCGCGCTGGTTGGTGATACCGATGGCCTCGATGTGACCCGAATATGCACCCCGCACCTCGGCCACGCACTCGACCACCGTCCGCCAGATCTCCTCCGGATCATGCTCCACCCACCCCGCCTGCGGATAGTGTTGCGTCAACTCGCGGTACGCGCGGGCGAGCACGCTGCCCGTCCGGTCGTAGATCATGCAGGTGGTGCCGGTCGTGCCCTGATCGATGGAAAGAATGGCCATAGGATTTGCGAGGAAAGGTTCAACGTGCTGCTAAAAACAAGATACCGATTCACCTGAAAAATCCGATCTGCGGACGATTCGAGAGTTGCGCAAAGCGTTGCTGAATCTTACCTTGCAGGCATGCCTGAAACTCATTTCGACAAACCTCGACCATGCAGCTACCGACAACAGACATCGCTATCCAGACCGACCGGCTCACCCGCTCGTTCGGCTCGAATGTCGCCGTCAGGGAGCTGAATCTGACGGTGCGGTCGGGCGAAATTTTCGGGCTGCTCGGGCCGAACGGGGCGGGCAAGACGACGACGATCAAGATGCTCACCACCATGCTGCCGCCGTCAAGCGGCGCGGCGACCGTGGCCGGGCACAGCATCCTCGGCGACAGCATCGGCGTGCGCAAGCGGATCGGCTACGTGTCGCAGATGATTTCGGCGGACGGGGCGTTGACCGGCTTCGAGAACCTCCTGCTCTTCGCCCGCATCTACAACGTGCCGCGCCGCGAGCGAACGCAGCGCATCGACGAAGCGCTCGCCTTCATGGGCCTCACCGAGGCACGCGACAAGCTGGTTCGCACCTACTCCGGCGGCATGATCCGGCGGCTCGAAATCGCCCTATCGATGCTTCACCGCCCGGAGGTGCTCTTCCTCGACGAACCGACCATCGGCCTCGATCCCGCCGCCCGCCTTCAGGTCTGGAAGCGGCTGAAGGAGCTGCTCCACACTTTCGGTACCACGATTCTGCTCACCACGCACGACATGGAGGAGGCCGAGGAGTTGTGCCATCGCATCGCCATCATGAAGGAAGGAGTTATCGCCGCCGAGGGGTCGGCCCAGGAGCTGAAGAGCCGCGCCGGAACCCAATCGATGAACCAGGTTTTCATTCACTTTGCAGGAGAGTTCAGTGACAGCAAGCCAAACTTCCGCGACATCAACCGCGCCCGCCGGACGGCCAAACGGCTGGGCTGACAAGTTCGACCCCGCCGGGTTCCTGCGCGACACGACGGCCATCGTCGCAACGGAGCTCGCCAAGCTGCGCCGCGACCCGTCGGAAATCCTCAGCCGCTCGATCCAGCCCGCGCTCTGGCTGCTGGTTTTCGGCCAGGTGTTCGGACGGATGCGCGCCATCCCCACCGGCAAGCTCGACTACTTCAGCTTCCTCGCGCCGGGCATTCTCGCGCAGAGCGTGCTCTTCATCGCGATCTTCTACGGCATCAACGTCATCTGGGAAAAGGACCTCGGCATTTTGCAGAAGCTGCTCGCCAGCCCCGCCCCGCGCAGTGCGCTCGTGTTCGGCAAGGCGGTCTCGGCAGGAATGCGCGCCATCGCGCAGGCGGCCATCGTCTATCTGATGGCGCTCGTCGCGGGCGTCGATCTGAACTGGTCACCCCTCGCGCTCGGCGGTGTGCTCGTCGCCATCGTGCTCGGCGCAGCGCTCTTCTCGACCTTCTCGCTCATGATCGCCTGCCTCGTCCGGTCGCGCGAACGCTTCATGGGCATCGGCCAGGTCATGACCATGCCCCTCTTCTTCGCCAGCAACGCCATCTACCCGATCTCGATCATGCCCACCTGGCTCAAAATCGTCGCCCACATCAACCCGCTCTCCTACCAGGTTGACCTCCTCCGCGCGTTGATGGTAACCGGCGGCACCAGCACCTTCGGCATCGGGACAGATTTTTTGATGTTGATTGGAATGCTCATCGCGCTCATCGTCGTGACCTCGAAACTCTATCCGACGATTGTGCAGTGACGCCCCTCACTCCCCCTGTTTCTCGGTCAGATATTTCCAATATTTCGCTGGCATGTTGGATTGCTGAAGGCGGGGATTTTTGCGTTCGGGGATGGCGATGGTTTTGAAGAAGGTTTGCCAGAGCTGCTGTACGGCTTGCTCCTCCGGGGAAAGTTCGGGGCGGCTGAACTGTTCGAGGGTACCGAAGCTGAGGGCGTGGCCGTCCCAGTGGGCGGCGCTGTGGCGGCGGGCGTCGTAGATGAACCACTCCTGCGCGCGCAGGCGGCGGCTGAAGTGGCGGGCGAGGGGCTGGATGACGTTGTGGTCGGGCTCCATCCGCGCCAGCCAGGTGCCATCGCGAAGCTGCTCGAAGCGCAGCAGCCCCTTCATGCGGTGCAGCTCGCGACTGGCCTTGCGGGCGGTTCCAACAACCGCTTTAACGTCGGCGTGGGTGAGGTAGCCGTTGACCCGGTCGCCGTATTCGAAGGCGAGCGCGATGTAGCGCAACAGGCTCGTCTCCAGCTCGCCCGTCTCGGCCATCGTGAAATACCACAGCGTGTTCACGGCATCGGGTGCTCGCTGGCGGAGCCGCTCGAAAAGCGCTTCGGCGGCGGCAGAATCGGTGCGCAGGAACAGCCCCTCCTCGAAAAGCGTGTTCTGCCGGACAGAGAGATGGGTCTTTTCGGGATCATCACCGCTGTCGAGAATCGAGGCGATGGCCGATACGAGGCCCTCAGGCGTTCCGTCGTAGAGATATTGGCTCATGGCGGTCAGGCGAAAAGTCCCGGCAACACAAGCTGCCTCGGCTGTTTCTGCTCACTGCCTTCGCCGAGCAGAAGGCGCTGGCGGAGGCGGGCGGGTTGCTGGTCGATTTTGTCAAACGGTCGGCCAGAGCAGGTGATAAAATATTTCGCCCGCTTCATCACCACGCCGATCTTTTTCATCCCCTCGTGCGTGACTGGCGCGAAGCGCCGGGCGGCAATGATACGCTTGGCGGAAGTGACGCCGATGCCGGGCACTCGCAGCAACGTGGCGTAGTCGGCGCGGTTGATTTCGACCGGGAAAAATCCCGGATTGCGCAGCGCCCAGGCAGTCTTGGGATCGAACGATTCGTCGAGGTTGGGCGCGTCGTCCGAGAGAATCTCCTCCGCTGAAAAACCGTAAAAACGCAAGAGCCAGTCGGCCTGGTAGAGGCGATGCTCGCGCATAAGCGGCGGCGCAGCGAGCACCGGCAGGCGATTGTCATCGTTGACCGGCACGAAAGCCGAGTAATAGACGCGCTTGAGGTTCATCTTGCGGTACAGCCCCTGCGAAAGCTGGAGAATTTGCAGGTCGGTTTCGGGACTCGCACCGATAATCATCTGCGTGCTCTGCCCCGCCGGAGCGAAGCGTGGAGCCTTGCGGCTTTTGGAACGCTCGATGAGGCTGAAGCCAGACTCAGCGCCGATGAGTTTCATCGGGGTCAGAATCGATTCCTTGCTTTTCTGCGGAGCGAGCCTTCGCAACGATTCGTTGGAGGGCAGCTCGATGTTGACGCTGATGCGGTCAGCGGCCAGCCCCGCGCGCCGGATCAGCTCGGCGCTGCTGCCGGGAATCACCTTGAGGTGGATGTAGCCACCAAAGCGCTCCTCGTTGCGCAGGATTTCCGCCACGCGCACCATCTCCTCCATCGTGCGGTCGGGGCTATCCCACACCGCGGAGCTGAGGAACAGCCCCTCGATATAGTTGCGCCGGCAGAAATCCATCGTCAGATCGACCACCTCCCGCGCGGTGAACGAGGCGCGCGGCACCGGATTGGAGGCGCGGTTGACGCAGTAGGCGCAATCGTACCGGCAGTCGTTGGAGAGCAGGATTTTCAGGAGAGAAATGCAGCGCCCGTCATCCGCCCAGGAGTGGCAGATGCCGCCTTGCGAGGTATTGCCCGTTCCCCGGCGCGGGGTGTCGGTGCTGCACCCGCTCGACGCGCACGAAGCGTCATACCGCGCGGCCCCCGAAAGGATGGTGATTTTTTCCTGAAGCTCCATAAATCGAATATACGAGAGCAGGCGGAAAATTGTAGGGGCAACCCTTGCGATTGCTCTGAACGCTCCGCTATAACCGCCCCAGCTTTCCGGCTCGCCGCAAAAGCAGCTCCACCGTCCGGCGCGCTCCGGTGACCACGCCCGGCAGCGACTGGCCCGGAAAAATCGAGTCTCCGACGAGGAAAAGATTAGTGTACTTCGTAGCTGGTCCGCGCACGCCGAAGAGCGAGGTCTGCGCGTAGCCGCCGACCAGACCGCGGTGCCGCCCCGTCCAGACCTCCCACGAGTGCGGCGTGGCGGCTGTTACCGAGTGGATCGCGCCGTCGATCTCCGGAAGCTGTTCGCGGAGCAGCGCAAGCACCCGGTCGGTGTACTCCTTTTTCAGCACTTCGTAGGCCTCGCGACCCTGCCGCAGCGCCTCGAGCCAGCGCTCGGGTTTCGTGTGGGTTGAAACAGTCACCGCGCGTTGACCTTCAGGCGCTCGCCCGGCGTCGCCCGCCGGTGAGGCCGAGACGAACAAACTCCGGCACTCGCCCAGTTCACCCGCCGACGCGACGATCTGCAAGTGATCAGCACCCACGTGGTCGAAGAGCGACGCATCGACGCCGAGGTAGAGCATGAAGGCGCTCCAGCCATCGGATTGCGGCGCAAATTGCTCACCCGCCGGACGGAATTCATCGAGAATGTCGAGAGACTCCGGCGTGAGATTCGCGACAAGCGCATCGGTTGCCAAGGCGTCGCCATCGGCGGTTTCGACACCGAGCGCCTCGCGGTTGATGGTGTCGAGCCGAGTCACCTTTTTGCCGTACAGCACCGCCCCGCCGTCGCGTTCTATGGATTCGGCAAGCCGCTGAGCCACCGTGCCGATGCCGCCCTCGACGCTCCAGGTTCCTGCCACCGGCAGGTCGAGCGAAATGGCAGCGTTGAGCGCGTTGGCGTGGAGAGAAGTGGTCTGCACGGAAATCAGCAACTGGGCGTCGATGAAGCGCACGAACTCCGCATCGGAATCGAGGCCGTGCGAAGCGAGCCAGTCAAGCGCTGTGCGCTGCATGAAGGGCAGGAGAAAAGCGGAGTCCGGTAAAGTGCCAAGCGCTCGGCCAGCAAGACCGGCAACATCCTGCAAGTCTGAGACAGGCCACGGCAAAGCATCTGCGGACAAGCGCCAGAGCGTTCGGGCAAGCCGGGCCTGTTCATCCCAAAATTTTTTCGAGCGGGGAAATCGGTCAATAATGGAGTCGCGCGAGGAGAAGAGATCGAGCCGAAGGTCGCGGTGGCGGTACTGCCAGGCGAGCGGTTCGGCGTGCACCGGCCAGTCGATGCCGAGTTCGCGGCCAAGCAGGTCGAGCGGCCCGCCAGGGTGAAAGCCACACCCAACGGTTGCACCCGCGTCGAAGCGGTAAACGCCGGAAGTGAAGGTTGCTGCGCAGCCGCCGGGATAGCGCTGCGCTTCGAGCACCACCACTTGCATACCTTGGCGAGCCAGCAACGCTCCGGCGGCAAGCCCGCCGATTCCGGCTCCGATAACGATACAGTGCAGATCGCTTACGTTCATAAGAGGCTCGCGGCGATTGAATGAGAAAAGTTTCTTTTCATAATCGCCGCAACGGAAAGAGAATTCCCGTCAGCCTTCGTGAAGCATCAGATAGACTCGCGTTCTGAGCTGGTCAGGCGCTGTTTCGGCAGGATTGTCGAGATAAAGTTCATACGCCTCGCCACTCAGGTCAAAGCCATTATCGTCAACCCACTTCATGAGCGCGTCGTAGACCGCTTCGATTTCGCCGTACGGGCCGATGTAGAGGCTACTCGCGGCTTTGCCCGAGGGAGTCAACCCGGTGACGACCCGGCCACTGCCTTCGACGCCTCCCTCGACAGGAAAGCCGAATTCGACCTCGAACGTCCCGGCACTCATGCCGAAGTAGCGCGCGAAAGGCGGCCCCGACGGCGATTTGCCCTGGCCTGCAAGCAGTTGCAGGATATCATGGTAGCCGGTCTCGAACAAAGAACCGAGCTCGCTCATGGTGGTTTGTGTGCGAATAAGCAGGGCTGGAACCGGCGCAAGCTCTTTCAGCTCACACACGAACTGGCATTCAAAGTCCATAAATAATTTCCGGTTTTTGTTGAGAAAGGAACTCTTCCGGATACTGAAGGAGGGAAAAACTTGTCGGCGTAGCGGGATTTGAACCCACGACCCCTACCACCCCAAGGTAGTGCGCTACCAGGCTGCGCTATACGCCGATTAAGGACTGGATTATAAGAAGTTTCGGGAAATTACCATAATTATTTTTTAACCGGAAAACTCCTCAATCCGCATCCAGACTGGCCTTGCTCCGAAAATGATGCTTCACGAACTCGATGGCTGGTATCATCAGCGATACGGCGATAATGCCCACGATCATCAGTTTCAGGTTGGCCTTGATCACCGGCAGTTGTCCGAAAAAGTACCCGCCATAGCTGAAAATCCCGACCCAGAGCAATGCCCCCGCAATGCTGAACATGATAAATCTCGGATAGGGCAAGGCCCCGACGCCAGCCACGAATGGCGTAAAGGTGCGGACAATGGGAATGAAACGCGCAATGATGATGGTCTTGCCTCCGTATTTTTCGAAAAAGCCGTGCGTCTTTTGCAGGTGCTCCGGATTGAAAAAGGCCGACTTTTCGAAATGGAACACCTTCGGCCCGAGACTTCTGCCGATCCAGTAGTTGACCGTATCGCCCAAAAGCGCCGCAGTCGTGAAGATGACGAAGAGCCAGTGCGGGCTGAGCTGCGACATCGGAATAGCTGCGAGCGATCCGGCGGCGAAGAGCAGCGAGTCACCCGGCAGAAGCGGGAAAACCACCAGACCGGTTTCGCAGAATACAATCAGAAAAAGGATTCCATAAAGCCACAGACCGTACTCCGAAGCGAGAAGCTGGAGATGCCCGTCAATGTGCAGAATAAAATCGGCAAGTTTCGAGAAAAGCTCCATTGAAGTAAAATCTATGGTAAGTATTTGTAAATAAGCGCATTACAGCGAAATTCATCTGATTGACGAAATCCGTGCGGCAAGCGATAATATACCGGTATAAAATCAATATCGAGCCTGAAGCAGACAGGTATTGCTATTGTCATGCGCCATAACCTGATGTTCATTCATAATTCAGCATTCTATATGGTATATTTGAGTTCAGTTTTTCGCAGAGCGCAAACCACCATGCGAGCCTATGAGCTACCTTACGTCATCGCGTTGCCATCTCTTCTATGAGGATACGGCGGAGAACGATCCTTCGCAGCAAGAAAAACCGGCGATTCTTTTCGTCAACGGCTGGGCGATTTCGTCCCGGTACTGGAGGCCCGCTATCGACCTGCTCAGGCAGGATTTCCGCTGCGTCACCTACGACCAGAGCGGAACGGGCAAAACCTCCATCGACGGGTGCCGGCCCGATCTGACGATTGGCGGATTCGCCGATGAGGCCGGCGCATTGATCGAGCATCTCGGGCTCGACAAAAGCCGAAACCTGCATATCGTCGGTCACTCGATGGGCGGCATGGTGGCCACGGAGCTTTGTCTCCGGTACAGGGATGCGCTGCTCTCCTCGACCATCCTTGCCTGCGGCATTTTCGAGGAGACCCCCTTCACCTCGCTCGGCCTGATGTTCCTCGGCGGCCTGATTGACGTTTCGATGAACTTCCGGAACGTGTTCCAGGTTGAACCGCTGCGCACACTCTTCATCAAGCGTGCAGCCACCGGGCACATCAGCAAGGAGTACAGCGACATCATCATCGAGGATTTCACCACCTCCGACAAGGCGGCCACCAACGCGGTGGGCCATTTCTCAATCGATCCCGAAGCGCTGCGCAATTACACCCGGAGCGTCATCGAAATCGCCTCGCCGGTGCTGTGCTGTGTTGGCATGGCCGACCACACCATTCCGCCCGAAGGCACCGTCACGCTGTTCGAAAAGCGCAAGGCGTCAGCGACATCGCCAACAAGGCTCGTACAGTTCATGCACCTCGGCCACCTGCCGATGCTCGAAGATACGCCGCGATTTGTCGAGGAGCTGAAAAAACATTTTGATTTTGCACAACATTTTTATAAAAAGACTCAGCCCGCCGTGCCGCTGGCCGAACGGGTGCAGATTCAATGAAATGATTCAACGGAACAAATGTTCCTGTTGAAAACAGATGGTTATGACTTGCTATCCTGAAACTGTGTTAACGTGAGTAAAAAAAGTGTCATGAAAGTTGCTGGTCTCATTCTTGTTGTCCTTCTCGGTACCGGCACGCTGTTCGGCATCGACCTTTTCAAAGGTCTTCCGAGTGTCGAAGAGCTTGAACATCCCAGGCCGGAGCTGGCCTCCCTGGTCTATTCGGAAGACGGAGTGCTTCTGCACAAGTTTTTCCTGAAAAACAGAACCTTCGTGCCGCTCAGGTCAATATCCAGGTGGGCGCCTGCGGCACTCATCGCCACCGAGGACGTTGCCTTCTACCAGCACTGGGGAGTCGATCTCAGGCGTCTTGGAATCGCCGTCGGCGAAAATATCATCAAGGGCCGCACCCGCTGGCAAGGCGCGAGCACCATCACGCAGCAGCTCGCAAAAAACCTCTTCCTCACCCAGGAGCGAACCCTGAGCCGAAAGGCCAAAGAGCTCGTCACGGCGGTTCAGCTCGAACGAACCTATACGAAGAGTGAAATTCTGGCGCTCTACCTGAACACCGTCTACTTCGGATCCGGCGCCTACGGCATCGAATCGGCAGCCCAAACCTATTTCGGCAAGCCGGCAAAGCTGCTGACTGTCCCGGAAAGCGCCACACTGATTGCCACGCTCAAAAATCCGACAGCATACAATCCGTCCAAGTATCCATCCGCTTCGCTATCACGCCGGAACCTGATCATCGGCCTGATGGAAAAAGAGGGCTTCATCACCCATGCCCAGGCCGTCAAAGCCAAGGCCACGCCGCTGCTGTTGCATTACACTCCGGTCAATCATCAAGGTCTTGCCCCCTATTTCACCGAATACCTCCGCCAGACCATCAAGACCGCCTCGATGCTCGATGGCGTCAACGTTTACAGCGACGGCCTGACCATCCAGACCACGCTTGACAGCCGGATGCAGCAATACGCGCAGCAGGCCATCGCTGCCCAGGCGGCATTCCTGCAGGGGCAGTTCGACAGAAGCTGGAGATGCCCCGAGTCTCTCAAGACACAGTTCATCAAGGAGAGCGCGAGATTCAAGGAGATGGTTGGCGAAGAGGGCATTCCTGAAAATGTAGCGCTGGCCCGCCTGAGAGCCGACGCCGCATGGGTCAAGAATCTGCTGTATAACAAAACGAGGGTGCAGATGGCCCTCGTCGCCCTTGACCCGTCGAACGGCCATGTCAAAGCGTGGGTTGGCGGCACCAATTTCGGGCCAGATGACTACCGCTACCAGTTCGACCATGTCTGGCAGGCCAAGCGCCAGCCCGGTTCGGCCTTCAAGCCCTTCGTCTATGCGGCTGCCATCGACCAGGGCGTACCGGCAAATTACCGGATTCTCGACCAGCCGCTCGCACTGAGAAGCGGAAACGGAGGCGTCTGGGTAGCCCGAAACTCCGAGGGCGGCTCCGGCGGCCTGACGACGCTTCGTGACGCGCTTGCCCATTCGCTGAACCAGGTCACGGTCAGGCTCGCTTACGAGTTCCTGAGTCCATCGGAAATCATCAGCTATGCCCGCCGCATGGGCATCACCTCTCCCATGCAGCCCAACCTGTCGATCGCACTCGGCACATCGGAAGTCTCGCCGCTCGAACTGGCCAGGGCATATACCACTTTTGCCAATAACGGCGCCTGGTGCGACGTGCTTCCCGTAACCAAAGTGCTCGACAAGCACGGACGGGTGATTGCTGAACACCAGCCAAGCAGCCATCTGGGACTCGACCCGGCGACCAACTACATCATGGTCACCATGCTCAAGGATGTGATCGACCGCGGCACGGGTATCGCCGCCAGGGCCAGATACGGCCTCGATATGGAGGTGGCTGGCAAAACCGGCACGACCCAGAGCCACAGGGACGCCTGGTTCGCCGGGTTCACCCCCAAGCTCGTAGCCGTAGTCTGGGCGGGATTCGATGACGAACGGGTTCATTTCACCTCGATGGAGTATGGACAGGGCGCCAGGGCGGCACTACCTGCCTGGGCAAACTTCATGAAAAGTTGCTACGCCGATCCGGCGCTCAAGCTTGAAAAAACCTACTTCCCGATGCCCGACAACGTTATTGCCGTGCCGACTGCAGGCTCATCGACCGAGCCATCCGACGTGCTGAATCGTAACGTCTCTGTCGAATATTACACGCCGAAAGGCTACTCCCGCTACCATTCCGGCGACTTCAACAATAGTTCGGCACCAGTCAACTCGGGAGCGATCGAGCCTCCGGACAGCACCGGCACGCAGAACATGCAGGCACCAGCACCGGCAGCAGCACCGCCACAACAGTTTTAACCAATACATTACCCGGTTTCAGATCAACCATGGCAACATCTCTTCAGTCGGTCATCGTCCTTGACTTCGGATCGCAGTACACCCAGCTCATCGCGCGGCGCATCCGCGAGATCGGCATCTACTCCGAAATCTTTCCCTACCACACGAAGGCCGAGGTGATCAGGGAGCATCAGCCGAAAGCGATCATCCTCTCCGGCGGCCCGAACAGCGTCTATGACGAAAAGGCGTTCATGCCCGACCCGGAGGTGTTCAGCCTCGGCGTACCGGTACTCGGCATCTGCTACGGCCTCCAGGCCATCGCCAAACACTTCGGCGGCAACGTGGAAAGCTCGTCGAAGCAGGAGTTCGGCCGCGCCAAAATGCTCGTCAGCCATGAGGAGGAGCACGAAAGCATGTTGTTCAAGGACATTCCGGACTCGGATGTCTGGATGAGCCACGGCGACAAGGTGACGCAACTACCCGACGGTTTCCGCGTGACGGCCAGCACCGCGAACGCCGAGATGTGCGCCATCGAGAGCTTCGGCAGCAAGGCCGCGTTGAAGGTGTACGGCTTGCAGTTCCACCCCGAGGTGCAGCACTCGCTCTACGGCAAGCAGTTGCTCTCGAACTTCCTGATCGACATCGCGGGCATCACGCCGGATTGGTCGCCGAAGAGCTTCATCCAGCACCAGATCGAGGAGATCAAGCGGGTCGCGGGCGACTCGACGGTGGTGTGCGGCATCAGCGGCGGCGTCGATTCGACGGTGGCCGCCGTGCTGGTGAGCAAGGCGATTGGCAAGAAGCTGCACTGCGTCTTTGTTGACAACGGCCTGCTCCGCAAGGACGAAGCGGTGAAGGTGATGGAGTTCCTCAAGCCACTCGGCCTGAACATCTCGCTCGCCGACGCCTCCGATCTTTTCCTCGGACGACTGAAGGGCGTCGCTTCGCCGGAGAAGAAGCGCAAAATCATCGGACGCACCTTCATCCAGGTGTTCGAGCAGAACATTCACGACGAGAAGTTCCTCGTGCAGGGCACGCTCTACCCGGACGTGATCGAGAGCGTGAGCGTGAAAGGCCCGTCCGAAACGATCAAGTCGCATCACAACGTCGGCGGCCTGCCGAAGCGCATGAAGCTGAAGCTCATCGAGCCGCTGCGCGAGCTGTTCAAGGACGAAGTCCGCGCCGTCGGACGCGAGCTTGGCATCGCCGAGGACATTCTGATGCGCCACCCCTTCCCCGGCCCCGGCCTCGCCGTGCGCGTGCTCGGCTCGCTGACGAGGGAGCGGCTCGACGTACTGCGCGACGCCGACCAGATTTTCATCGACGAGCTGAAAGAGAGCGGTCTCTACTCTAAAGTCTGGCAGGCCTTCTCGGTGCTCCTTCCGGTGCAGTCGGTCGGCGTGATGGGCGACAAACGCACCTACGAAAACGTGCTCGCCTTGCGAGCCGTGGAATCCACCGACGGCATGACCGCCGACTGGGCGCATTTGCCCCACGACTTCCTCGCCAGAGTCTCGAACCGCATCATCAACGAAGTCCGAGGCATCAACCGCGTGGCGTACGATATTTCCTCGAAACCACCAGCCACGATTGAGTGGGAGTAAGGGATAAGAAAGATTGGTGGAGATATGAAAAAACCCCGTCGATTTCGGCGGGGTTTTGTGTCACTGGGAAAAAGTTGTAAAAAGCTAACATGATTTTTGATGTGAAGAAATAAGATTAAAATAAAAGACTCATCTCTACGTTGTCACCTCATCCAGCTTCTTGCTAATCCTGTTTTGCTCGTCGCTACCAATGGTTGACAGACGCAGAATCGGCAGGCCGCATTTTGCCAACACGGCATCTTTGAGAACGTCACGTTCAGCCTGTCGCGAGCCTTCGCGATGGAACGTATAGCCATCGACCTCGACGGCGAGTACCGGACTGTTATCGATACTGCGATAGATCACAAAATCGATATGAGCCCACGGATGGGTGGCGTAGGCAGCCTCTTCGGAGCTCAGCCCATCGAGATTGCGCACCAGCATCGAGAGTGGAAGCTGGAAAACGACATCCAACCCCTGCTTCTCCTTAAGCACCGACGCTATGACGCCATACACAAGGTTCTCCGAATCGTAGCGCGAAACCCGCTTTCCCTTTTTCAGCACCTCCCGGCGCACAGCGGCGTAGTCGCGATAGAGAAGGTCAAAGACCGAACGAGCCTTGCCGGGTAGGACCTCGCCATTGTTGTACCGGATGTAACGGACTAAATCGGCGACATTGCCACGCCCCTCCGCCATTTCCTTCGAGACGACCAGCCAGAGCTTCTCCTGCGCACGGGATACGGCCACGTTAAGCAGATTCGGGTTATCGACGAACTCGTTGGCGTCGTTCGCGACAGTCGATATGACGATGACCCGCTTCTCCCGGCCCTGATATTTATGTACCGTATCGACCTCGATCTCCTCCGGGCCAAGAGTGGACTGCATCAGGTCGGCTTGTTTCCTGAATGGCGAAACGATGCCGATGTCGTCGGGGTTGACTGATCGTAGCTCCGGCAAAACCTGTTGTGTGATTTCGTCAATCTGGCGCTGATTGATGGTGCCACGAGCGTGTCGCCCATCGACGGTCACGGTTGCTTTGAGCACGTCCGGCTCGCCCCGGTCGCGCGTCATGACAAGGAGTTCACCCCCATAGAATTTCCGGTTGCAGAACTGAATGATTTTCGGATGGCACCGGTAATGCTCCCGCAGCAGCGTTTCCGGAAGTTCAGGGAACGCTGCACGCACGGCGGAGAGCAAGCTATGGCGCTCGAAACGGCAATGCTCCGGAACATCGTAGCGCAACGCAACTTCGCTTGCTCTTTTGATATCCTGACCGGTCATCACATTGGGCAACTGCATAGGATCACCCACAACGACGAGCTTCCGCGCGCAGCCCATCGCAAGCACGCCGCTGAGCAGATCGACCTGGCTCGCCTCATCCACGATGACGCAATCGAACTGGTAACCGGACTCAAGCGATGTGATGACTGAAAAGGTCGTGCTGAGAATGACAGGATATTCATCGAGAAATGCTTTGGGGCACCGCCAGAGATCATCGAGCTCGAATCGTTTCCGCGCCCGGTTGTTGTAGCTCCCGGCAAGTCGCTGCTTCAGCAATTGCATCGAAAGCTCTGTCAAGCGCTCCAGACGCTCCTCAAACCGGAATCCTGCGAGTGACGCTTCGATCCCTTTCCGCCTCGTCTCCAGATCGGCGATTGAGCGAAGGTAGTAGGCTCTTTGCAACAGGGCAATGCGCTCCTCAACGCTGAGCGCGAACAAAGCTCGACCCGCCAGACCAAACCGGAGCAGAAGACGAATCTTCTCCAGAAAACCGGCGCGATTGCCCGACGGCGAACGCTCCGCTGCCTGACGCTTCATCTCCTCTTCACAGGCAAGCCAGTAGTTCAGCAGCTTTTTCGCGGAAGATTTCGGTTTAAACGACTCATCCGTCACCGTTAGGCTGCGCCCTCGGGTCTCCTCATAAAACTGTTCGAAGTGAACCATTTCTAGCTGGAGTGCATCGTGCTGCTCAATGACGGCAGCCAAATCGTTCTGTTCGGCAAACGCCTTATCGAGCTCGCTGTTCAAACGCAGAATCTCCTCGCACGCAGCAACCTCCTCGTCCGGTTGGAGCGTCGGCAACTGAACTCGCCCGTCGCGCTGTGCCTCGATGAATGCCTCTTTATTCTCGTTGCTTCCGAGAAATGCCGCCATGAAATCCAGCTCGTACTTCTGAAGCTTTTCCAGCACATTGGCCGTCGCCGAATTGTTGTTGGAGACCACGGCGATCCGCCTGTTCTGAAGCAGCAGGTTGGCGATCAGGTTCAGGATGGTCTGGGTCTTGCCGGTGCCCGGCGGCCCCTGAATGACGGAGACAGGATGCTGCATCGCTCGCTTTACGGCCATCTTCTGGCTCATATTACAGCCGAATGGAAAAATGAGATCAAGCGGCAAACGCTTTGCAGAACCGGGAAGACGAGCCTCCAGAAAACTGGAAAGAATACTGCGAGTCGCCCCCTGTTTCAGGTGCCGATACTTCATCGCCATCAGCGACTGGTCTTCATCCGACCGGAGAGGCGAACCTTCTGCGAGTTCCCGGAAATAGGCCAGAACATCCTGGCTTCGGCCACTGGATGGTTCTGCTTGCTGAACATCAAGATCTGAAAACAGGCAAAGCCGCTGCTCTCCGCTTTTGTGAAAGAGTTTCACCCACTTCCCGAAATGGAGCATCTCATCTATGTCGGCAAGCTGTTCCCCTTGAACAAACACACGGCGATCCCCTGTTGGTATGCGCTCAGGATTTGAAAACCACTCAACATTACCGCTGGCATAGCGATAGGTCTTTCCGCCGACATAGGCCACCGCCATCCGCCCGGCAGTTCGCTCGATGCGTGTGACTTGATCGGTAAGCTCCTTGCCTTTGATAATGATGAGGTGCCGTCTTGGATTCATACTCATCCACCTGCCTTTAAACTAAATCTCATTTAGCGATTTCCAGACTTGCTGAGATGGTCACATACACTAATATCACCATTCCAGTCAAATATCTCTTTTGCCCAGCCTGCTTTTCCGGTAAATCACTACAGCAGGCAAAAGCGTACCCTCCCCCCGCTTTTTGAACCTTCCCAAAACAACGCTATCTTTCCCCGTGCTTCGCCCGCAAACCGGGCGAAACCATAAGCCATTACGAGGCAATGCCTTGCCGCTCATCCCTCTTTCGACGAGGGTTTAACCGAGAACTCCAGTACATGCGCGAACTGCTGCTCATCAATATTTCCGGGCCGGACAAGCCGGGCCTGACCTCCAAGATCACAGAAGTGCTTGCACGATACGACGTGCCGGTGCTCGATATTGGCCAGTCGGTCATTCACAACCACCTTTCGCTCGGGATGCTGATCGAGGTGCCGAAAGCCTCAGCGTCTGCGCCTATTCTGAAAGACCTGCTCTTCACGGCGCACACGCTCAAGCTGGAGATCGAGTTTTCGCCCATCACCACGCGCGACTACCACAAATGGGTCGGCGAACAGGGCAAACCTCGCTACCTGCTCTCGCTGCTCGGCAGAAAAATCACGTCGGAACATCTCGAACGGGTCACCACGCTGGTCGCCAGCCACGGCTTCAACATCGACACGATCAACCGCCTCTCGGGCCGTCTGCCGCTCAAGGACGAGGGCGATTCCGGCAAAACGAAAGCCTGCATCGAGTTTTCGCTGCGGGGCGCGCCCGGAAACGAAGAGCAGTTCCGGGCCGAAATGCTGGCGATCACCGACAGCCTCGGCATCGACATCGCCTTCCAGGAGGACAACATCTTCCGGCGGACGCGGCGGCTCGTGGTGTTCGACATGGACTCGACGCTGATTACGTCAGAGGTGATTGATGAACTGGCAAAAGAGGCCGGTTCGGGCGAGCTGGTCGCGGCAATCACCGAGCAGGCGATGCGCGGCGAACTCGACTTCACCGAGAGCCTGAAAAAGCGCGTCGGCACGCTGGCGGGGCTGGAGGAATCGACGCTGCAAAAGGTGGCCGAACGGCTGCAACTGACCGAAGGCGCGGAGCACCTCTTCCACAACCTGCATCGCCTCGGCTTCAAAACCGCCATCCTCTCCGGCGGCTTCACCTACTTCGGGCGCTATTTGCAGAAAAAGCTCAACATCGACTACGTCTTCGCCAACGAGCTTGAAATCGTGGACGGCAAGATGACCGGCAACGTGCTCGGGCAGGTGGTCGATGGCAAGCGCAAGGCGGAGCTGCTCGAACAGATCGCCGCAACGGAGAACATCCGCCTCGAACAGACCGTCGCGGTCGGCGATGGCGCCAACGACCTGCCGATGCTCGGCAAAGCGGGCCTCGGCATCGCCTTCCGCGCCAAGCCGATCGTGCGCGAAACCGCAAAACAGGCGATCTCAACGCTCGGCCTCGACGCCATTCTCTATCTGATGGGATTCCGCGACCGCGACGCGCTGGAGGTGTAGAGAATCCAGCGTTCCCGGCGTACCGAAATCATGAGGCCTGTCAGTCCCCCCCTCATGTTCCCGAAGAACAGTTCTTTTATGATATATTGTTCATGAAAGCAGCTGATCGGCACTATCCTCAATCTATAACAGAGTTTTGCTCCCATGAACAAACCGCTGGTTGTGGATCTTGACGGAACCCTTTTACGTTCGGACATGCTCATCGAGTCCGTGCTCGCCTATTCGAAAAAGGGCATCAGACCTGTGTTTCACCTTCCGTTCTGGCTGCTGGAGGGAAAAGCGATCCTGAAAGCCCGGCTTGCCGACAGGGTTGACCTGTCGGTTGAGGTGCTGCCCTATAACACAGAGGTTATCGATTTCATCAAACAGGCAAAGCGGGAGCAGCGCCAGATCGTCCTTGCCACCGGCACACATAAGATGTTTGCCGAAAAGATCGCCGAACATTTGGGATTGTTCGATCTTGTCATCGCCACTGAAAACGGCATCAATCTGTCGGCGCGATCCAAAAGGGACTGCCTGATCGATCAGTTCGGCGAAAAGGGATTCGACTACATCGGCAATTCCCATGATGATGTGGTCGTCTGGAGTGCGGCCGACAAGACCTACCTTGCCGATCCCGAGCCCGGAGTCAAAAAGAAGATGGACCTGCAAGGAGGCGTTGCCCGCGTTTTCCAAACGAGGCAAAGCTCGCTGCGAACCTTTTTCCGGGCCTTGCGCCCACACCAGTGGCTGAAAAACCTGCTGCTTTTCATTCCGCTCATCGCTTCGCATCAGCTCACCAATATCACCCTGATCGCCGATGCGCTGCTTGCGTTCGTCCTTTTTTCGATGACCGCATCGAGCGGCTACCTGATCAATGACCTGCTCGATCTGGAAAGCGACCGGCACCATCCCAGAAAACGCAACCGGCCGCTCGCCTCGGGCGAACTGCCAATTCTGATTGGACTGATTTCAGCTCCGCTGCTTTTCCTGGTTTCATTATCCGCGTCGCTGATACTGTTATCCACGGCATTCACGATTTCGCTCGTCACCTATTACCTGCTGAGCGTTGTCTATTCCCAGTACCTGAAAAAGATCCCTCTGGTTGACACCATCATGCTCGCCGGTCTTTATACCGTGCGGATTCTTGCTGGTGCATTTGCCTGCTCTATCATACCGACATTCTGGATACTCGCCTTCTCCGTCTTCTTTTTCCTCAGCCTTGCCATGCTCAAACGCTATGCTGAATTACTGGACCTGCAGGCAAAAGGCGATACGGCAAAAACCAGCGGTCGTGGCTACTACCCGAGTGATATTCAAATTATCGCCAGTCTCGGCACGGCCTCGGGATACCTGTCAATACTGGTGCTGGCGCTGTACATCCAGGATGCAAGAACCATTGCGATGTACAAGACTCATGAGCTGATCTGGCTTGCCTGCCCTATCCTGCTTTTCTGGGTCAGCCGTATGTGGATGATTACTCACCGAGGCCAGATGCACGATGATCCCGTCCTGTTTGCCATCAAGGATCGCACGAGTCTGATAACCGCCGCCCTTTTCGCATGTGTATTTTTCCTGGCCATCCTTGTTTAAGATATTTTGATGCACGATGAAAATCTCTGCGTTATACACTCTCTTTGCCATATTGGCGACCGCCGCGAATATAGAGGTTCAGGATATATCTATCAGATACTATTCCGGCCAGTATGCCATAGCCATTTCAGTTGGCTTCGGCACTCTTGCCGGTCTGTTGCTCAAATACATGCTTGACAAGCGCTATATCTTTCGGTTTAAAGCTGAGAACCCGATTCATGACACCCGGACATTCCTGCTTTATAGCATTATGGGAGCGGTTACCACGCTGATCTTCTGGGGCTTTGAGTTTGGATTCAACAATCTTTATCACACGAAAGAGTCAAGATATCTTGGTGGCGTCATCGGCCTTGCGATCGGATACGTATCAAAATACCAGCTTGACAAGCGATTTGTTTTTAAACAGGAGATCGCTTCATGAACATGTCCGGATGGGGAAAATACCCTGAGATTGAAGCACAGGTACTGACACCTTCTACCGAGAAAGCACTACAAAACATCATCAGAACCGGAAGTGCTGATGGCGTTACGCCGCGAGGACTTGGACGGAGTTATGGTGACAGCTCACTCGGCAAGCTGATGGTAAAAACGCTCCGTTTGAACCATATGCTCTCTTTTGAGCCGCAATCGGGGTTGCTTCATTGTCAGTCAGGCGTCAGCCTTGCCGAGATTCTGGAAGTTTTTGTGCCGCGCGGCTGGTTTTTACCGGTAACACCCGGCACAAAACAGGTGACTGTCGGCGGAGCCATCGCCAGCGATATCCACGGGAAAAATCACCACATCGACGGCTGCTTCTGTGATCACGTCGATTTTCTTGATCTCCTGACCGGCTCAGGCGAGATTCTCCGCTGCTCTCCTCATGAGCAGGCGCAACTCTTCCATGCGACCTGTGGCGGCATAGGACTTACCGGAATCATCCTTTCAGCAGCGATTCGCCTCAAGCCGATACAAAGCGCTTACATCGACCAGGTCACCAGCAAATCAGCCAACCTCAGAGAAAGTTTTGAACTCTTTGAAAAACAGGCTGAACAGCCCTATTCCGTAGCCTGGATCGATTGTATCTCCAGCGGCGACAAGCTTGGCCGGTCACTGCTCATGACCGGCAAGCACGCAGAGCATGGAGCACTTGCCGCCCATCATAATCCAGGGCTTTCGATACCTCTTGACCTGCCGTCGTTCATCCTGAACCCATACTCCATAAAAGCATTCAATACCCTGTACTATCACAAAGCAAGGCAACGGGAAACGCGTGCAACGGTTCATTACGATCCGTTTTTCTATCCGCTTGACGGCATTGGTCACTGGAACCGGATGTATGGCAAAAACGGCTTTACCCAGTATCAGTTCGTCATTCCAAAAGAGGCTGGCCTACAGGCCATGGACTTGATTCTTCGTACCATTGTCAACTCGAAAAAAGGCTCATTTCTTGCCGTGCTCAAAGCATTCGGCAAAGAGAACCGGAACCTGCTGAGCTTTCCGATGGAAGGTTATACGCTGGCTCTCGACTTCAAAATCGAGCCGGATCTGTTTCCGCTTCTTGACCGGCTTGATGCCATGGTACTCGATCATGGGGGCAGGCTCTATCTGACAAAAGACGCAAGGATGAACGCTGAAACCTTCAGAAAATGCTACCCGAAATGGGAAGAGTTTCAGAGTATCAGGCAGCAATATGGTGCCCGACATACATTCCTCTCAATGCAATCACAACGCCTGGGACTTGACTGATGCAGAATATCCTTATCATCGGCGCAACATCCGCTATCGCCGAAGCAACAGCTCAACAATTTGCAGCAAAAGGCCATCGTTTTTATCTGCTCGCCCGCAATGAAGAACGCCTGAAGACCATCGCTTCAGATCTGCTTGTCAGAGGGGCATCTGCTGTTGAAACCGCCCTATTTGATGCGAACGACACAGTGAACCACCGGACTGTACTTGAAAAAGCAAAAGCGACAATAGGCTCTTTCGACATAGTTCTTATTGCCCACGGTACTCTTGGCAATCAAAAAGAGTGTGAAACCGACCCTGAACTGGCGCTGAAAGAACTTCAGACCAATGCCCTGAGCACGATATCGTTACTTACCCACACAGCGAACATCATGGAACAACAGCATCATGGTACAATCGCCGTGATCAGTTCCGTTGCGGGTGATCGGGGACGGCCATCCAACTATGTCTATGGAACAGCAAAGGCCGCCGTTACGACCTTCTGCGAGGGACTTCGTGCCCGCCTTCACAAAAGCGGCGTTCACGTGCTGACCATCAAGCCCGGCATGGTCGAAACACCTATGACAGAAGGCATTTCCGCACCGGACATTCTTTTAGCGAAGCCGGAGCAGATCGCCAGCGATATTGTCAATGCAATTGAAAAGAAAAAGGACGTTCTTTATACCCCGTGGTTCTGGAAATATATCATGACGGCCATCATTCATATCCCGAACACCATATTCAAAAAGTCTTCGTTATAATCCTCAAGACCATATTCCAGAACATATCAGAAAATTGCTGAGAATCTGGTTGCAACTCCTGTAAAGCCAGTGTCTTACCGCTGATTACTCAACATACTCCACGAAGCGCTCGAAGTCGCGCGGATCGGGCAGGGTGATCGCGCCGGAGGGGCAGACGGGCACGCAGCGGGTGCAAAGAACGAGGCAGTTCATGGGATGGGCAACCTGCATTTTCGGGCGTTTCACCACTGCGGCGTCCGGCTCTGGCGAGCCGGGCGCGAACACTCCGGGACGGCAGAACTCAGCGCACGCTTCACAACCATTGCAAATATCCGCATCTATGGCGGGATACCACGCAATCTCCTCCCTCGGCGCAAGCAATCGTTTCCTCATACCCCTCCCAATTATCAACTGTCAACTAATCCAGATACTCCACATACTTCTCAAAATCCTCTTTCTTTGGCAGGACAATCGCGCCGGAGGTGCAGATGGGAACGCAGCGGTCGCAGAGAACGAGGCAGTTCATGGGGTGGGCAACGATGAGTTTCGGGCGGTGAATGCCGGTCGGGTCAGGTTCTCCAAGCTCGAAGACACCGGGTTTGCAAAGCACCTTGCAGTCACCGCAGCCGTTGCAAAGCTCCGGTTTGATGACCGGAAACCACGGAATCTCCTCGCGCGGCGCGAGCAGGCGCTTTTTGCGTTTCGTCGATGCCTTGTTCCCTGCCGGTGACTTTCCGGCCAGCGTCGTCTCGACCGCTTTTTTCCAGGAGTCGTCCGGATCGACGCACGACTCCTCGTTTTTATTCATCGAGCGCGACTTGAGCGCACGCCGCAGATTGCGGACAGGCACCAGGCCACAGCCGTCGCACGAGGGCTTTTCACATCGTCCGAAAAAACAGTCAAAAATCAGCATAACTCATTCATTTTCAAACCATTCATCACTGTAATGTTGCCTTGACCGAAGCAACGAAAACCTCGATGGCCTTGTCGATTCCGGCAGGCTCCTTGCCGCCCGCAGTCGCCAGCTCGGGCTTTCCGCCGCCACCGCCCTTGACGCACGCTGCGGCTTCGCGCACCAGCTTGCCAGCATCGAGTCTCAGTGATCTGACCGCCTCGTCCGAAGCAAAAGCGACCAGCGACACCTTGCCGTCGGCCACGCTGCTCAGCAGTCCGACCGCGCAGGGCACCCGCTCGCGAAGCGCCACTGCCGCCTGGCGAAGTTCATCACCACCGACGCCGTCGAGCTGTTCTGTCATGACGCGGCATCCGTTGACCTCTTCGCCACCGGCCAGCGACGCGGCGAGGCGGTCGAGCAGCCCAGCGAGACGGCTCTCCTGAAGCTGCTTGTCGAGCGATTTTTTCTCTTCGAGCAGCTCTTTGATTTTCGGCCCAGCCTCTTCGTCCGCCTTGAGCTTCAACAGATTTTTGATCTCCTGAAGGTTGCGGTACTCCTGCCAGAGCAGCGCTTCGGCAGCCGAGCCCGTGACCGCCTCGATGCGGCGGATGCCGGCGGCGACCGACGATTCGCTGACGATCTTGACCATGCCGATCTGGCCGATGTTGCCAACGTGGGTGCCGCCGCACAGCTCGATTGAGATACCGGGCACGTCAACCACGCGCACGCGGTCGGCGTACTTGTCGCCGAAGAAGGCAAGCGCACCGAGAGCAAGCGCCTCTTCGTAGGGCACGTCGGCGTGCTTGGTAACCCCTGCCGCCTTGCGGATATCAGCGTTCACTTCGTGCTCGACCTGCTCGATCTCCTCCGCACTCACCTTCGAGAAGTGGCTGAAGTCGAAGCGCAGCCGCTCCGGCGTAACCAGCGAGCCTTTCTGCTGCACGTGCTCACCAAGCACCTTGCGTAGCGCGGCGTGAAGCAGGTGTGTGGCTGTGTGGTTGCGCTCGGTGGCGACGCGGCGATCACGATCAACGGCGGCCTCGACGGAAACCACGCCATCAAAGCTTACGTCGGCTGGCGTGATCGCGCAATCACGCACCTTGTCATGCGCCGAGGTGACGATGTGGACAATCTGCTCGCCATCCTTGCGCGTATCGGTCACATCGAGGCGGTATCCGGCGGTTTCGAGCGTGCCGTGGTCGCCGACCTGACCGCCGCTTTCGGCGTAGAAGGGCGTCTGGTCAAGCACCATGAGAAGCTTGTCGCCGCTGACCCGGACGGCGACAAGCGTCGCTTCCGTTTCGAGCATGTCGTAGCCGACAAAAGTGGTCGGCGCTTCCGGCGCGAACCACTGCCACTCGCCGCCGTCGTCCTGCACCTGCATCTTGTCCTTGCGATCCATGCGGGCGCGGGTCTTCTGCTCCATCATGCAGTGCTCGAAGCCCGCTTCGTCAATGCCGAGGCCAACTTCGGCGGCCATCAGGCGCGTCAGGTCAAGCGGGAAGCCGAAGGTGTCGTACAGCTTGAATGCGTCCGCGCCTGAGATGGTGGCGCTTCCGGCCGTTTTCATGCCTGCGACCACCTCGTTGAAAATTTCGGTGCCGCGTCCGAGGGTGACAAGGAAGCTCTCCTCTTCGGCGCGGATGATCTTTTCGACCGTCGCCTGCTGCTTCTCCAGCTCCGGAAAGACGTCGGCCATCGTGCGCACCAGCACCTCGACCATTTTATAGATGATCGGCTCGTGGCAGCCGAGCGTGCCCGCGTAGCGCACCGCGCGGCGCAGGATGCGGCGCAGCACGTAGCCGCGCCCCTCGTTGCCCGGCATCGCGCCGTCGGAGAGCGCGAAGGTGAGCGTGCGGCAGTGGTCGGCGATGACACGCATGGCGATGTCCGACGGGCTATCGAGCGAGGCGGTGTAGGCGACGCCGGTCAGCTCGGTGATACGGTCGAAAAGCGGCGCGAAGACGTCGCTGTCGTAGTTCGAGGATTTGCCCTGCAAGACGGCGGCCACGCGCTCGAAGCCCATGCCGGTGTCGACATGCTTCTGTGGCAGCGGCTGAAGAGTGCCGTCGGTCTGGCGGTCGTACTGGATGAACACGAGGTTCCACAGCTCGATCACCCGGTGGTCGCCAACGTTGACGAGCGGGCCGCCCGAACCGTCGGGCGTGAGGTCGATATGGATTTCCGAGCACGGGCCACAGGGACCGGTCTCACCCATCTCCCAGAAGTTGTCCTTGTTACCGAACTTCAGGATGTGCGAATGATCGATGTCAGTCTCTTTTTTCCAGAGTTCGAGGCTCTCGTCATCGTCCTGATAAACCGTGGCATAGAGGCGCTCTTTGGGAAGCTTCCAGACCCCGGTCATCAGCTCCCACGCCCAGCCGATCGCCTCCTTTTTATAATAGTCACCGAACGACCAGTTACCGAGCATCTCGAAAAAAGTGTGATGATAGGTGTCGCGCCCGACATCTTCGAGATCGTTGTGCTTGCCCGAAGCGCGGATGCACTTCTGCGTATCGGCGGCGCGGACGTACTCCCTCGCACCCTTGCCGAGAAAAACATCCTTGAACTGGTTCATGCCCGCGTTGGTGAACAACAGGGTCGGGTCTTCCGCCGGAATGACCGGCGCGGAACGCACGATGCGGTGCTCCTTGCCTGCAAAAAAATCGAGGAACGACTGCCGTATCTCTCTTGAATTCATAGGTATCTGTAGCTTGCGGGCATCGGGAAACACATGAACGGCAATCCTGCGACACCCTTGTGGGTTGAGCTGCGATGCGCGGCAAAGAGCCAACCGCAGCAGTTTTCGGCCCGAAATTTACGGTTTTTCAGCCCCGATGCCAACGGATTTTGTGAGGAGCAATTTTAGCCGGGAACCCTGCCATTCCACGGCTTGATAATGGTGTTAAAAAAAAAGACACTATATTATTCGGTTAGCTATTCGTCATCCTGCGAAAAAAATTCTTCTGCTGTCAACGGCAAACGGGAAGTCATGTTATGAGCTGGGGAATCGAAAATCCGAAAAAGAGGAAAGACATCCTCGACCTGATGGATATTGGCGTCAGAAAAACCATGGCCAATCCAAATTATGTCAACGAGGTACCCAAAAGCACCAACGGTTGCTGGATGGACCAGATTTACGGCCTGATGCGCTGCGACATCTGCGATCTGAGCAACCAGTGCCCGGTCAGGGAGGAAGAGGAGTGGCAGGCATGGCTGAAAGAACACAACATGGTGATCGAGAAGAAAAAAGCAGAATAACCCGCGCATACTCTTGCATCGACAGCCGTCGTACCGTATATTTTTGTTTAGGCTAAAAATTGCCTAGGGTTAAGTATTGTCTGCCCGAACCCGCCGTTAAGAGAATTTCTCCATACAACCACGACATCATCTCTTTGCTGTGACCAGGTCATGTGCGGGAGTTTTTTTGTCGTCCAGAACTTTTTTCTGAAAAAAGGAAGAGGGGATACCCATGAGTGACACCGTAATCTTAAACAACAATGACATGGTAATATCAAAAACCAGCGTGTCAGTGCTTTTTGCCGGTGACTCCGGTGACGGCATGCAGCTTACCGGCACCCAGTTCGCCAACACGGTGGCCGTTTACGGCTCGGATCTGAACACCTTTCCGAACTTTCCTTCGGAAATCAGACCTCCTGCCGGTACTGTTGCAGGCGTATCGGGCTTTCAGTTGCAGTTCGGCACAACCGGCGTCTATACTCCGGGCGCGAAGTTCGATGTCATGATCGCCATGAACGCTGCCGCGCTGAAGGCAAACCTGAAGAACCTGCACCATGGTGGCATCATCATTGCTGATAGCGAAGGGTTCGACGCAAAGAACCTGAACCTTTCCGGTTACGGTGAAACCAACAATCCGCTCGAAGACGGCACGCTGACTGATTATACCGTATTCAAAATTCCGGTAATCAGCCTCACCCGCCAGGCGCTTGCCGATACAGGCCTGAGCACCAAGATCATCGACCGCTGCAAAAACATGTTCGTGCTCGGCGTGCTCTACTGGCTCTACAGCCTGCCACTCGAAACCACGATCGAGACATTGCAGTCAAAATTCAAGAATAAACAGGACATTGCCGACGCCAACATCAAAGCCGTCAAGGCAGGCTACAACTTCGGCGATGAAACCGAGATGTTCTCACAGCATGGTCGTTTCCGCGTTCCTCCGGCCCAGAAAAAAGGGGGGGTCTATCGCCGCGTGACCGGCAACGAAGCTTCGGCTATCGGTCTTGCCGCTGCCGCCAAAAAGGCTGGACTGGAACTCTTTCTCGGCTCCTATCCGATCACCCCGGCTTCCGAAATTCTCCAGACCCTTGCCGGCTTGAAAAAGTGGGGCGTCAAAACTTTCCAGGCTGAAGACGAAATAGCCGGTATCCTGACCAGCATCGGCGCGGCCTATGGAGGTGCGCTTGCTGCCACCAACACCTCCGGCCCCGGTCTGGCGCTCAAAACCGAAGGGATGGGCCTCGCGGTTATCCTCGAAGTTCCGCTGGTGATCATCAATGTGATGCGCGGCGGCCCTTCAACCGGTCTGCCAACCAAACCGGAGCAGTCGGATCTGCTCATGGCTATGTATGGACGTCACGGCGAAGCGCCGATGCCGGTCATCGCGGCCATGTCGCCGGTTGACTGCTTCTATGCAGCCTACGAAGCCGCGAAAATCGCCGTCGAGTACATGACCCCCGTCCTTTGCCTCACCGACGGCTACCTCGCGCTCAGCTCCGAGCCGATGCTGGTGCCGTCACCGGATGATCTGGCCACGATCACCCCCGTCTTCTCACCGGAACGTAAAGCCGACGAGCCCGCATATCTGCCGTACAAGCGTGACGAGCGCGGCGTCAGGCCATGGGGCATTCCCGGCACACCCGGCCTCGAACACCGCATCGGCGGTCTCGAAAAGCAGAATGAAACCGGCCACGTTTCGCACGATCCGGAAAACCATGCACTCATGACCAGATTGCGTGCTGAAAAGGTCGCAAAGGTCGCCGATATTATTCCCGATCTCACCATCGACAACGGCCCGGAAAAAGGCGATCTGCTCGTCCTCGGCTGGGGTTCGACCTACGGTGCCATCAAGAAAGCTGTCGAACAGGTTCGCGAAGGCGGACTTGACGTCGCCCACGCGCATCTCCGCTATATCAACCCGTTCCCGAAAAATCTCGGCGCGATGCTCGGAAACTTCAAGAAAGTGCTGATTCCCGAAAACAACTGCGGGCAGCTGCTCAGCCTCATCAGGGACAAGTTCCTCATCGAACCGGTCGGCTTCAGCAAGGTTCAGGGCCTGCCGTTCAACGAGATGGAAATCGAAGAAAAAATCACCGATATCTTAAAGGAGCTCTGAATCATGACCGATACACATACCTGCCTTACCGCCAAGGATTTCACGTCGAACCAGGAACCGAAATGGTGCCCCGGCTGTGGTGACTTCATGGTTCTCCAGCAACTCAAGAACGCGATGGCCGAACTGTGCCTGAAAACCGAAGAGGTTGTCGTGGTATCGGGCATTGGCTGCTCGTCAAGGCTGCCATACTATATCAACACCTATGGCGTGCACGGCATCCACGGGCGCGCCATGGCGATGGCTTCCGGTCTGAAGGCTGCCCGCCCTGACCTCAGCATCTGGGTCGGCACCGGCGATGGCGACGCCCTCTCCATCGGCGGCAACCATTACATCCACACGGTCAGAAGGAACCTCGACATCAACGTCGTGCTGTTCAACAACGAGATTTACGGCCTGACCAAGGGACAGTACTCGCCGACCTCGAAAGTGGGTTTGAGAACCGTCACCTCTCCGACCGGCGTGGTGGATTATCCGATCAACACCATCGCCCTGACCCTCGGCGCAGGCGGCACCTTCGTGGCCCGCGTCATGGATCGCGACGGCAAGCTGATGAAGGAGATTTTCAAGCGCGCCCACAACCACAAAGGCACCTCGATCGTCGAGATTTACCAGAACTGCCCGATCTTCAACGACGGCGCGTTTGGCGCCTTCAGCGACAAAGAGCGGAAGGACGACACGACCCTCCACCTCGAACAGGGGCAACCGCTGGTCTTCGGCGCGAACGGCTCGAAGGGCATCCACCTCGACGGCTTCAAGCCGACGGTGATTGACCTCGAAAAATCGGGCGTTTCAAAAGATGACCTCTGGATTCACGACGAAAACGACCTCATCAAGGCAAACATCCTGTCGCGCTTCTTCGACGATCCGAACAGCACCGAGGAGTTCCTCCCGAGGCCGTTCGGCATCTTCTATGTGGAGGATCGCTTCACCTACGAACAGGCTCTGGACGCCCAGATCGACAAGGCGCAGGAAAAAGGCGAAGGCACCCTCGAAGAGCTGCTTGCTGGCAACAGCACCTGGACGATCAACTGATCACGCTCCGACATACACACAAAAAACCCCGGTTCATCGCCGGGGTTTTTGTTGGCCCAAAACTTCGATGGACGATGTGGACTTGGTAAATGGCGTGAACAGGACAAGAAAACGATGACATAAAAAAAGCAGTCCCGACAAGTCGAGACTGCTTTTTGGGTTTCGCTTTGAAAAACTGTCAGTTCTCTTCCCACACGCCCATTCCGGAGAACTTCGCGATTCGTTCGTCCACCAGTGTACGAGCATCTTTTGTGAGCAAGCCCTGCAACTCCTCGATCAGAATCGACTTGAGCGTCGAGGCCATCTCTTCGGGGTTGTGGTGCGCGCCACCGAGAGGTTCGGTCACGATCCGGTCGATGATGCCCTGAGCGAGCAGATCGTCCGCCGTGAGCTTGAGCGCTTCTGCGGCCTGCTCCTTGAAGTTCCAGCTCCGCCAGAGAATTGATGAACAGCTTTCCGGCGAGATAACCGAGTACCAGGCGTTTTCAGCCATGAGAATGCGGTCGCCGACGCCGATGCCGATAGCACCTCCGCTGGCCCCTTCGCCGATGATAACGCAGATGACTGGCACTTTCAGAGCTGCCATTTCATAGAGATTCCGAGCAATGGCCTCGGCCTGTCCGCGCTCCTCGGCCTCGATGCCAGGAAACGCCCCCGGAGTATCGATCAGCGTGATGACGGGTTTGCGGAACTTCTCCGCGAGCTTCATGAGACGCAGCGCCTTGCGGTAGCCCTCGGGCTGCGCCATGCCGAAGTTGCGGTAAAGGTTCGATTTGGTGTCGCGCCCCTTCTGGTGGCCGATGACCATCACGCTTTGCGAGAAACCGGCTGATTCGTCCTCAAGCCGGGCAAAACCACCGATGATCGCTTTGTCATCGCCAAAGTTACGATCACCTGACAGCTCGACGAAATCCTTCATCATCATGTAGATGTAATCGAGCGTATAGGGGCGTTCCGGGTGCCGGGCCAGCTGCACCTTCTGCCAGCGGGTCAGATTCTTGTAGATCGTTTTGCGAAGCGATTCGACCTTTGCTTCAAGCGATTCGATCTCGCGCTTCAGGCCTGCGCGGCCTTCCGACATTGAATCGACCTCGCCGCTTTTCAGGTAAACCCTCATTTCATTGAGCTTCTCTTCAAGCTCATAAAGGGGTTTTTCAAAATCGAGAACTACTTTCGCCGCCATAGTATGCTTGCTCCTTAAAAAAAAGTCCATCACTGCTCATGCGAATGATGGACCTTGAAAACTCGTTCGATGAGCTTGTAAGCTCCGGTAATGGCTCAGCCGCCGACCTCTTCTTTCAGCGCTTTGCCAGGCTTGAACTTGACAACCTTCTTGGCGGCAATGGTGATGGTCTTGCCTGTCTGGGGATTGCGGCCCTGGCGCTCTGCCCGGTCGCCGGTGGTAAAAGTACCAAAACCCACCAGGGTCACATCGTCACCGCTCTTCAGGGTCGAGGTCACCACATTGATGAATGCATTGACCGCTCTTTCAGAATCAGCCTTGGTCAAACCGGTCTGCTCTGCAATCTGTTCTACTAACTCGGCTTTCGACATAAGTAGTTTACCGTTTAAATGTTGGAGGAAAATCAGGTTACCTATTTCCAATTACTACAATAATTCAATTTAAAGACTGCCCAACAAACATCCAATTTGTTTTTCTCCCTTGTGCCAAGCGGGTCTTGGCTTGTCATTGTTATTCAGTTCTGGCTGTGTTATATTATGTGTCTTTAACTTTTCAACTTCGATATTCAGGCTCAGTACTGTATCGCCTATCTGCAAGTCAAGTCATGGTTTCAATCAGCAACGTCTCAAGAGGTGCCATCATCCGCTGGAATGGGGTGCCGCACAGCATCGAAAGCCTTGTCCACCGTACCCCCGGCAACCTTCGCGCCTTCTACCAGGCCAGCATGAAAAACCTCAAGACGGGCCGCAACGTCGAATACCGCTTCAGCGCCTCCGAACAGGTCGATGTCATCGTCACCGAGAGAAAGAAATACCAGTACCTTTATCGTGATGGTGAAGACTATGTCATGATGGACACCGAGACCTTCGATCAGATCAATGTGCCAGAAGTGGCCATCGGGTCGGCCTCACGTTTCCTCAAGGATTCCGTGATGGTCGATATCGTTTTTGCCGATGACGGATCGATCCTCGAAGTTGAATTGCCGACCTTTGTCGAACTCGAAGTCACAGAAACCAGCCCGGCAAGCAAGGACGACCGCGCCACCAGCGGCACCAAACCGGCCATCGTCGAAACCGGCGCCGAGGTAAACGTGCCGATGTTCATCCAGACCGGCAGCATCATCCGCATCGACACCCGTAGCGGCGAGTACATGGACAGAGTTAAAAAGTGATTATTTTGACTGTTATTACCGAATTGCGCGTAAAATCTTAAGACCACAATCATGAACCTCAAGGAAATTCAGCAGCTTATCGAGATCGTCAACGTATCTGCTCTTGATGAAGTGATCATCAAGGATGGACAGTCCGAAATCACGCTGAGACGAAACAACTCGAAGGCACAGGCTGTCTTACCGACTGCTCCTGTCGTTGCGCAACCCATCCAGACCCCCCTGCCTGCAGTGCGTCAGGCCGTGCAGGAACAACCGGCCCCGGCTGCCGCAGAACCTGCCGCGAGTGATCTGATCGAAATCCATTCGCCCATCGTGGGCACCTTTTACCGCTCGCCCTCTCCGGATTCTCTTCCGTTCGTCAACGAAGGCGACAAGGTCAAATCCGGTGATGTACTCTGCATTATCGAAGCCATGAAGCTGATGAACGAGATCGAGTCGGAGGTTTCAGGAACCATTGTCGAGGTTCTCGTCGAAAACGGCCAGCCGGTCGAATACAATCAGGCTCTCTTCCGAGTCAAGCCATAACTTCAATACTCACTGCACCTTGTTCAAAAAAATACTCATAGCCAACCGTGGGGAGATCGCCTTGCGGGTCATGCATACCTGCCGCGAGATGGGCATTTGCACTGTGGCCGTCTATTCGACCGCCGATGCCGATTCCCTTCATGTCAGGTACGCAGACGAAGCGGTCTGCATCGGACCGCCACTTTCGAGAGAGAGTTACCTGAATATTCCGCGGATCATCGCCGCCGCTGAAGTCACCAACGCCGACGCCATTCATCCCGGCTACGGCTTCCTTGCTGAAAACGCTGATTTCTCGGAAGTTTGCCAATCCTCGAATATCAAGTTCATCGGACCCTCGGCTGACATGATCAACAGGATGGGTGACAAAAACACCGCCAAATCGACCATGATCGCTGCAGGCGTGCCAGTCGTCCCGGGAAGTGAAGGTCTGGTCGAAGATGTGGCTCACGCCATCGAGACCGCCAAAAAGATCGGCTATCCGGTCATCATCAAACCGACAGCTGGGGGCGGTGGAAAAGGCATGAGGGTGGTTCACGAAGAAAGCCAGCTCGAAAAAAATCTCAAAACCGCCCAGAGCGAAGCCGGCATGGCCTTCGGCAACAGCGGCGTCTATATCGAGAAATTCCTTGAAAATCCGCGCCACATCGAAATCCAGATTCTGGCCGACCAGCACGGCAACGTGGTGCACCTCGGCGAACGCGACTGCACCGTGCAGCGTCGCCACCAGAAGCTTATCGAGGAAACCCCGTCACCGGTAGTCAGCGACGAACTGCGTGCGGAGATGGGCGCGGCAGCCGTCGCGGCGGCCAAAGCGATCAACTACGAAGGCGCCGGTACCATCGAGTTCCTGCTCGACAAGCACAAGAAGTTCTACTTCATGGAGATGAACACGCGAATCCAGGTGGAACATCCGGTCACCGAGCAGCGCTACGACGTCGATATCGTCAGGGAACAGATCAGCATCGCCGCTGGAGGAAGCCTGGAAGGGAAAACCTTCATTCCGAGAGGCCACTCCATCGAATGCCGTATCAACGCCGAAGACCCTGAACACATGTTCAGGCCGTCACCAGGTGAAATCCAGGTATTCCATACACCCGGCGGGCCTGGCGTCAGGGTCGACTCGCACTGCTACGCAAGCTATGTCGTGCCTTCGAACTACGACTCCATGATCGGCAAGCTCATCGTCACCGCCCATAACCGGGACGAAGCGATCGCCCGTATGTCAAGGGCGCTCGACGAGTTCATCGTCATGGGCATCAAAACCACCATCCCTTTCCACAAGCAGGTGATGCACGATCCGGTGTTCAGAAGCGGAGAGTTCGACACGAGCTTCCTCGACAGTTTCAGGTTCGAGAAACCGTAACCCTGAACAAAGAGAACTCCGCACCTCTCTTCATAGTGCACCCGACCATTTTCAAACCCTGTAACCATTTATTTACTGAATGGCTACAGGGTTTGATCATTATTTTTCCGGCAGAAAATACCCGATACAACCAACCCTATGCCTGACTTTTCCATAGGCTCAATTTGATCCACGCCTCTGCGCTATGGTAAAGGGCCATTTGAAGCCGCGGTTTGATTGTATCGATCCTCCGCCCAAGCACATAGCGGTTGCAGCACTTCCGTTATGGTATCGATTCGACAATTCAAGCATTGCCCTCCGCCCACCCCGACCGTCAACTCACGGCTGGTATTGAAATTCGCTGCTCTCTCTTGCTATATAAGCTTGCCGGGATTTCCGGGACATTTCACCTTTCGAGAAAACCGCGAAGCATTCTCAGGGCACTGGCCCGATGCGGCTTGAACCTGCGTTCAAGCGAATTCCGTTACAGGGAGCTTCGGGCGCGAAGGGCTTCAAGAACGGGAGTTGTTGCATACAAGGCTCAACATTGCAAAAAAAAATGCCGCCCTGTTTGAGTTACAGGGCGGCATTGCTCTCAATAAGAGGCCGTTATTTCTCTCGCCTTACGCTCAGATCTCCTCGACTGATGCTGACGCAACAGCGTCAGCATCTTCAGCTCCGTTGTTGCGAAGCCGGATTGAGCGGTATTTGCGCAAACCCGTACCGGCCGGAATGAGCTTGCCGACAATGACATTCTCTTTAAGGCCGGCGAGGTGATCAACCTTGCCCGCAACAGCGGCGTCGGTCAGCACCTTGGTGGTCTCCTGGAACGAGGCCGCCGAGATGACGCTTTCAGTCTGCAACGCGGCGCTGGTGATGCCCAGCAGCACGGGATGCGATGTCGCCTGAAGCGCTGGCTCGACAGTGATGAGCAACTTGCTGTTCCTGCGCAGCTCGCGGTTGAGCTTGGTGATGTCTCGCTGCTTGTAGAGCTGGCCCTCGATGATCCTTGCCGGAGCGTCGCCACGGTCGATCACCCTGACCTTTTCGGCCACGGCTTCGTTGGCTTCGATAAAGGTGCTTCGGTCGATCAGGTCGCCCGGAAGCAGATCGGTATCACCAGGCTCTTCAACGCGCACCTTTTGCAGCATCTGGCGCACGATCACTTCGAGGTGCTTGTCGTTGATCTCCACGCCGGCGTTGATCTGATACACCTTCTGAATTTCGTTGACCAGATACTGCTGCACGGCGTTGGGGCCCTGGATGCGCAGGATGTCCTGCGGTGAGACCGCGCCATCAGTCAGCGGATCACCCGCCTTGACCTCGTCACCTTCGGTGGCAAGCACGTGCTTACCCACCTGTACATAGTATACCTTCTCTTCGCCAAAGTCATTCTTGACCTTGATCTCCTTGCTGCTGCGGCGCTGCGAGCCAAAGCTCACGTAACCGTCGATTTCAGAGACGATAGCCGGATCGGTCGGAATACGCGCTTCGAACAGCTCGGTCACCTTCGGCAGACCGGCAGTGATGTCACCGCCGACGCGATCGAGGTTCCTCGGAACCTTGGCAATAATATCGCCGGGCACGATCTTCTGGCCATCCTCGACATAGAGGTTGGACTTGATCGGCACCGGATAGGTCTTCCTGATCTCGCCCGACTCGGTCACGATGGCGATGCGCGGCTCGCGAGTCTCGGATGCGCGCAGCTTGGAGCGCCAGTTGATAATGGTGTGCTGAGCGAAACCGGTCTGCGGGTCAACCTCCTCCTTGTAGGTAACGCCCTTCTCGATATCGATGAACCTGGCGATACCCGGCATTTCGGCGATGATCTGGGTGCTGTTTGGCTCGCTGCTGAAGAGCACCTGATCCTTGCGCACGATCTGGCCATGCGTCACATTGATGTGCGCGCCGTGCGGCACCACATAACGCTTGAGCACCTTGCCCGAATCCGGGTCGATGATATTGAGCTTGCCGTTTTTCTGGATGACGATCTGCCGGGTCTCCTCGATACCGTCCTCGGTGATGATGGAGTGTTCGACACTCTTCACATCTTCGAGTTCGACCTGACCTTCATAGAATGCCTTGGTCTCGGTTTCGGAGATACCGCCCTGCGCCGCACCGCCCTGGTGGAAGGTACGGAGCGTCAGCTGAGTTCCCGGCTCACCGATGGACTGCGCCGCGATCACGCCGACCGCTTCGCCAATCTCAACCGGCTTGTGCACCGAGAGGTTGGTACCGTAGCACTTCGAGCAGATACCTATCTTCGATTCACAGGTGAGCACCGAACGGATTTCAGCCTCTTCGACACCCGCCGTATCCTGAATCAGTTCGGCAAGTTCGTCGGTGATTACCTCGCCTGCCTTCACCACGACATTGTCGGTGATGACATCGACGATGTCACGCGCGGCAACGCGTCCCTTGATTTTCTCACGGAACTTGATCTGGCCGCTGGTCTCCTCCTCGATGTTGCGCTCGACGTGCAGACCGCGAGTGGTGCCGCAGTCGTCGATGGTGACAATCACATCCTGCGCCACGTCGTGCAGACGCCTCGTCAGGTAACCGGCGTCAGCCGTCTTGAGCGAGGTATCGGACAGACCCTTACGGGCACCGTGCGTCGAAATGAAGTACTCGAGCACCGTCAGACCCTCCTTGAGGTTCGAGATGATCGGGTTTTCGATAATCTCACCCGGCTGGCCGGACATGGACTTCTGCGGACGGGCGATCAGACCTCTCATACCGGTCAGCTGCCTGACCTGCTCGCGGGAGCCTCGGGCACCCGAATCAAGCATCATGTAGAGCGGGTTGAAGCCGTCGCGATCCTTCTTGAGTTTTTCGTAGGACTCGTCGGCCACGAGGTTCGAGGTCTTCTGCCAGACATCAACGATCTGGTTGTACCGTTCGTTGTCGGTCAGGGTACCGCGGTTGTACTCCTTGATAACCTTCGCACTGTCACGCTGGGCGTTCTTGATATGCTTCACCTTGGTCTCCGGCACAATCGCATCGGACAGGCCGATAGAGAGACCACCCCTCATGGCGTAGCCGAAACCAACCTCCTTGATGTTGTCGAGGAAGCGAGCCGTCTCGACGTTGCCGACTTCGCTGGAGAGCTGCGCGATCAGCTCCTTGGCCACCTTCTTGTTGATCAGCTTGTTGATAAAACCGATCTTCTCAGGCACGTGCTGGTTGAAGATCACTCGGCCCACCGTGGTGACCAGCAACTTCTTCTGTTCGATCTGGCTCTTCAGCCAGGCCTTCTTCTCCTCCTGATTTTCCGGCAGCATCGATTCGACCAGGCGCACCGGGTCGAACACCTGATCGGCCTTGCCGTCGTACTTCACGAAAATCTGCGCATGAAGCCCCACGCGCTCCTCGTTGTAGGCAATGATCACCTCGTCCATCGAGTAGAAAAGCTGGCCTTCGCCGAGATCGCCCGGACGTGACTTGGTGAGGTAGTACATGCCGAGCACCATGTCCTGAGAAGGCACGGTAACCGGTTTACCGGACTGCGGCAGAATGAGGTTGTGCGACGAGAGCATCAAAAGCGACGCTTCGAGCTGGGCCTCCTGCGACAGCGGCACGTGCACAGCCATCTGGTCACCGTCGAAGTCAGCGTTGAACGCCGTACAGACGAGCGGATGGAGCTGGATCGCCTTGCCCTCGATCAGCGTCGGCTGAAATGCCTGGATACCAAGGCGGTGCAGAGTCGGCGCACGGTTCAGAAGCACCGGACGGCCGTCGATCACCTTTTCAAGCACATCCCAGACCACCGGGTCTTTCTTGTCGATGAGCTTCTTGGCCGACTTGACCGACTTGGCGATGCCGCGCTCGACGAGGCGGCGGATAACGAACGGCTGGAACAGCTCAATGGCCATGCTCTTCGGCAGACCGCACTGGTGCAGTTTCAGCTCCGGGCCGACCACGATAACCGAACGACCGGAGTAGTCAACGCGCTTACCGAGAAGGTTCTGGCGGAAGCGCCCCTGCTTGCCCTTGAGGGCGTCAGAGAGCGACTTGAGCGGACGGTTGGACTCGCCGGTTTTCACTGCATTGGCCTTGCGCGAGTTGTCGAACAGTGCATCGACCGCCTCCTGCAGCATGCGCTTTTCGTTGCGCAGAATCACCTCGGGAGCGCGGATGTCGATCAGCTTCTTCAGACGGTTGTTGCGAATGATCACGCGGCGGTACAGATCGTTCAGATCCGAGGTGGCGAAGCGGCCGCCTTCAAGCGGCACGAGTGGACGAAGCTCCGGGGGAATGACCGGCACGACCTCCATCACCATGTACTCCGGCTTGTTGCCTTCGTAGATATACAACTCCGGCGACTCCTCCTCAAGGAACAGGCCGGTCGATTTCTTGCGGGTGCGCTTCTGGGGCTCGTAGCTCTTTCTGAAAGACTCGACAACCTTGAGGCGCTTGAGCGCATCGGCGCGTTTCTGCTCCGAGCCGCTCTCCTTGAGCACCTTGCGGAGGTTGACCGCGATCTCATCGAGGTTGAGGCCCTTGAGCAGCATGTGAATGGCCTCGCCACCCATCTTGGCGACGAACTTGGCCGGATCGTTATCGTCGAGGTCCTGGTTGTCCTCGTACTCGGTGATAATCTGGAAGTACTGCTCCTCTGTCAGGCGGTCGAACTTCTTGATGCCCTGCTTCTCGCCCGGCTCGCCGGGGTTGATAACCACATAGACCTCGTAGTAGATGATGCGCTCCAGCTCCTTGGTGGAGAGATCGAGCAGCGCGCCGATCTTGCTCGGCACGGAGCGGAAGAACCAGGTGTGCACCACCGGCACGGCCAGCGAAATGTGGCCCATGCGCTCGCGGCGCACGCTCTTGGTGGTGACTTCAACGCCGCAACGGTCGCAGATGATGCCCTTGTAGCGCACCCTCTTGTACTTGCCGCAATAGCATTCCCAATCCTTGGTAGGACCGAATATCTTTTCGCACATCAGGCCGTCACGTTCCGGCTTGAAGGTACGGTAGTTTATGGTTTCCGGCTTGAGCACCTCGCCACGCGAATGGGCCAGAATACTCTCCGGAGAGGCGATGCTGAACTTTATCTTCGAAAAATCACCCTTGAGCGGTGATGATCCCTGTGAAAATATCATGGTCGATATCCCTGTTAAAACAACCTTGAAATTATCTTCGTTACTTCTTTTCAATTGCCGGAGTGATCGATCCGGCATATCGTTACATCATTTCAGGGCACTCTGTCGTCGATCCTGATCTCGAGGCCAAGCCCCTGCAGCTCCCTGATAAGCACGTTGAACGATTCAGGCGTTCCGGGTTCCGGAAGATTCTGTCCCTTGACAATGGCTTCATAGGTTTTGTTCCTGCCGATCACGTCATCGGATTTGACCGTGAGCATCTCGCGCAGGATGTTGGCCGCGCCGTATGCTTCGAGCGCCCACACCTCCATTTCACCAAACCTCTGGCCACCGAACTGTGCCTTGCCACCGAGCGGCTGCTGGGTGATGAGCGAGTATGGTCCGATGGACCTGGCATGAATCTTGTCATCGACCAGGTGGCTCAGTTTGAGCATGTAGATATAACCAACCGTGACTTCGTCGTGGAACTGCTCGCCGGTACGTCCGTCGAACAACTTGACCTTGCCGTGCCCAGGCAGACCAGCTTTTTCAAGGTACTCCTGCACCTCGGTGTAGGTCGCACCGTTGAAGATCGGGGTCTTGAACTTGACGCCGAGCTTCTTGCCCGCCCAGCCGAGCGAGGTTTCGTACAGCTGACCGATGTTCATACGACTCGGCACACCAAGCGGGTTGAGCACGATATCGACCGGGGTTCCATCCGCCATGAAGGGCATATCCTCGATCGGCAGAATCTTGCCGACCACACCCTTGTTACCGTGGCGACCAGCCATCTTGTCACCCACCTGGATTTTCCTCTTCTGGGCGATATAGACCTTGGCCAGCTCTTCGATGCCGGGCGGCAATTCGTCGCCGACGTTGATTTTGTACTTCTCGTTCTCGCGCTCGTCGGACAGATCCTTCAGCTTGAGGCGGTATTCACGAATCAGGCGGACAACATTTTCATTGGTTTTGGCTCCGCTCACAATGCCTTTCGAGACATCGATCGATTCGAGAAACGGCAGGCCGTTGAATTTCGACAGCAGCTCGTCGCCAATGACCGTGCCTTCCGGCACGAGCACCTTGCCCTTGTCACTGGTGATCGCCGCGCTCTTCTTGCCATCGAGATGCTGCTTCATCCATTTGGCGAAGCGCTTGCGCAGATCAGCCTCTTTAAGATCGAACTGCTTGTCGATGGCCTCGACCTTCTCTTTGACGTCCATGCCGATCTTCTTCTTTCGGCTGAAGAGCTTGGTCTTGATGATAATGCCCTTCATGCCAGCCGGCACGTGCATCGAGGCGTCTTTCACGTCACTCGACTTGTCGCCGAAGATGGCACGCAGCAGCTTCTCTTCCGGAGTCGGATCGCTCTCGCCTTTCGGAGTGATCTTGCCGACCAGAATGTCGCGCTCCTTGACCTCGGCGCCAATGCGCACGATGCCGTTCTCGTCGAGGTTGCGCAGGGCATCCTCGCTCACGTTGTAGATATCGCGGGTGAACTGCTCCTCGCCACGCTTGGTGTCACGCACGTTCGATTCGAACTCGTGCACGTGGATCGAGGTGAAAACGTCATCATAGACCAGCCTTTCGCTGAGCACGATGGCGTCCTCAAAGTTGTAACCGCGCCAGGGCATGAAGGCCACCAGCACGTTTTTACCAAGAGCCAGTTCGCCGTTGTCGGTCGAGGAGCTGTCGGCCAGCACATCGCCGGTATCGACCCTCTGACCGTTACGCACCAGCGGACGCTGCGAAATGCAGGTATCCTGGTTGGAGCGTTTGAACTTGATGAGCGTGTAAACCTTGACTCCCTCGTTGGGATCAAGAAGGGAAACGGTGTTGTTTTCCGGATCGAGGTCGTAACGCACTTCGATGCGATCCGCCGTGACGCACTGCACCACGCCGGGGCCTTCGGCCACAATCACCGCACGAGAATCACGGGCCACCTTGGCCTCCATGCCGGTGCCAACCACCGGGGCATCAGACACAAGCAGCGGCACTGCCTGGCGCTGCATGTTCGCGCCCATGAGCGCTCGGTTACCGTCATCGTGCTCAAGGAACGGAATGAGCGCGGCTGCCGCGCTGACAATCTGAACCGGAGAGACGTCCATGTAGTTGACCTCTTCGGCAAGCACCAGCGGGTAGTCACCCTTGGTTCTGGCCTGCACCGACTCGGCAGCAATACGGTTGTCTTTGTCAAGTTCGATGCTGACCGGCACGGTGATCTTGTTCTCCTCGTCCTCGGCGGAGAGCATCAGCACCTTGTCGGTCACCAGACCTTTATCGACTACGCGGTACGGGGTCTGGATGAAGCCCTTGTCGTTGATTTCGGCATAGACCGACAGCGACGAGATCAGACCGATGTTCGGACCTTCAGGGGTCTCGATCGGGCAGAGACGGCCATAGTGGGTGTAGTGAACGTCACGAACCTCGAAGCCTGCGCGCTCGCGGGTCAGACCGCCGGGGCCGAGAGCCGAGACGCGACGCTTGTTGGTCATTTCGGCCAGAGGGTTGGTCTGGTCCATGAACTGCGAGAGCTGGCTGGTGGCGAAGAAGCTCGACACCACGCTCGACACGGTTCGCGCGTTGATCAGATCAGCCGGAGCGATCTTGTCGGTGTCGCGCGAGTTGAGCTTTTCGCGGACATTCTTGCCCATCCTCGCCAGACCGATCACGAACTGCGCAGCGAGCTGCTCGCCCACCGAGCGCACGCGGCGGTTGGCCAGGTGATCGACGTCATCGACCTCGGCCATGCCGTTGACCAGCTTGATGAGGTAGTTGATAACCGCAATGATGTCGTAGTGGGTCAGGACGAGAATATCGTCGCCGATCGGCTCCTCGGAATAGGTGCTGATTGTCTGGAGGATGCGTGCGTAAATGGCGTCGGAAAGCTCCTTCAGCTCCGGCTTTTCAGCGAGAAATGCCGACAAGTCGGCAAGCTCGGTCTGGAGTTTCTTCTGGATGCGGTAACGTCCGACATCGCCAAGATCGTACTTCTTCTGATTGAAGAAGGTGCGTTCGAGGAAGCTTCTGGCGGCATCGATGTCCGGCGCTTCGTTGGAGCGAAGCTCCTCGTAGACGATTTCAAGCGCCTCTTCCTCGGTGGCGGAGCTGTCATTGAGAATCGTGTTGATGATGACCGACTTGTCCACGCCTTTCTCGGGGGAGGTGGTCTTCATCACCTTGACCGTTTTGTAACCGGCAGCGACAATCTGGTCCATGATCTCCTCGGTAATGGCTGCCCTTGCAGGCACTACCTCACCGGTAGTCATGTCGATGATATCGGAAGCCAGATACTGGCCAAGAAGCTGTTCGCGCTTCGAGCTCTTGGACGAAACCTCGACCTCCTCGACCAGATCGAACAGTCCGAGAATATCCTCATCCTTGGCGAAACCGATCGCCCTGAGCAGCGCCGTGACCAGGAAGTTCTTCTTCTGGTCGATATAGACGAAAATCTGGTTGTTGATGTCGGTCTGGAACTCAATCCAGGAACCGCGGGTCGGCACGATCTTGGCCGAGTACATCTTCTTGCCATTGGGATGCACCGCCTCGCTAAACACCACGCCCGGCGAACGGTGAAGCTGCGCCACCACGACGCGCTCGGCGCCGTTGACGATAAAGGTGCCTCGCTCGGTCATATACGGGATCCTGCCGAGGTAGACCTCCTGCTGGATGGTCTCCTTCCAGTCCGGCTCGTCAGCTTCGTCCTTGTAGGAGAGCTTGAGCTTGATCTTGAGCGACACATCGTAGGTCAGGCCGCGCTCAATACACTCCTCGACGGTGTACTTGGGCCTGTCGAAGCTGTACGAAATATATTCCAGGAGATAGAGCCCCCTGGTATCGGTAATGGGAAAGGCGCTCCTGAGCACTTTTTCAAGGCCCTGATCCTTGCGTTTTTCAAGGGGAACGCTGTCCTGGATGAAATTATGAAACGAATCGAGCTGTACCTTGAGAAGATCGGGGGGGGTTACGATACTCTGGATCTTAGAAAAGTCAATACAGGGTGTTGGTGTTGCATCAGCCACTTTCACATGCACCTCGCTTTTAGTCAATTGCAGGGAGTACTTAACAGTTTATGGGCAATTCTCTCTTTCGGGCTTTTTCCGCTCGTTTTCCGCCACATCACACGTCTGCGGCATCAACCTCGCGCCCTCTTTGCTCCGCGCTCCAACCGGTACTGTCGCCTGGCGCTGCACTCCTCATGTTCCGACAGGACGGCACATTCAGGTTCCGCACTCCGGCGTCAATCGAATCGCTCACGACAGTAATCAGTGGTACCCTTTGGTCACTACAAGATTCGCAAATACCCTTTCCGGAGTGGATATTCCATCCGTGGATATGATGCCGCCGGACGGAAAAACATATGTATTCATTTACACAAACGGACAAAGCTCCGTCCCGGATCGGCACGGAGCTTGTCTGTCATTTCGCCTGGTGAACGGTCACTTCAGCTCGACTTCAGCGCCGGCCTCTTTGAGTTCTTTGGCGATCTTCTCGGCCTCGTCCTTGGAGACAGCCTCTTTCACGGTCTTCGGAGCACCGTCAACCATGTCCTTGGCCTCTTTCAGACCCAGGCCGGTGATGGCGCGGACAACCTTGATGACGTTGATCTTGTTGGCGCCGGCAGACTTGAGCACGACGTCGAACTCGGTCTTCTCTTCTGCAGCGGCAGCTTCACCGGCAGGAGCGGCCATAACGGCGCCAGCCATAACGGCAGGAGCAGCGCTCACGCCGAACTTCTCCTCAAGTGCTTTCACCAACTCGGAAGCTTCGGTAAGGGTAAGTTTACCAATCTCTTCTACAAGGGTTTCGATAGATGACATTATTTCCTCTCTCAGTTTGAATTGAAAATATTGAAGCTTTGAGTGCGTAATTCGTTTATTTCTCGAGCTTTCCGACCTGGTCGATCACGGAAACGAGGTTTCTCATCACCGCATTCATGACCATCGGCACAGAAGCAACCATGTTGTTCACGAGGCCGGCAAGGCGACCAATGTTCTCGGTCTTGCTGAGCATCTCGGAGAGCTGCGGCAGCGAATCGGAACCGAACACCTGTCCATCGATAGAAGCCATCTTGAACTTCAGCGCTTCGTTGTCTTTGCTGAACTTCTTGATGATCTTGGCCGGAGCGATCGGATCGTCGTAAGCGAACGCTACTGCGGTGGTGTTCTTCAAACCGGCAGCCAGCTTGTCGGCGTCGGCGGCATCCTTGAGCGCCTTTTTGATCAGGGTGTTCTTGACCACCCGGTACTCGATACCGGCCTTGCGGAACTCGAGGCGCAACTGGCCCATCTTCTGGACATCGAGTCCCTGAAACTCGGTAAAGTAGAAGCCCTGTGACTTCTGGAACTTCTCTGCTATTTCCTGAGCGATCTGCTCTTTTGTATCACGCTTCATCATATCGGTGCACAATCTTTAATGTTAGGCAACAAATTTATCCTTCTTCACCTTCACGCCGGGGGACATGGTGCTCGAAATGGTGATCCCCTGGAGGTACTGACCTTTTGCAGCCGACGGCTTCAGGCGAACGACCTCTTTGATGAAGCTGGTGATATTACCAGCAAGGTTTGCACTGTCGAAGGAAACTTTGCCGACCGGAGCGTGGATGTTGCCCGCTTTGTCGACCCTGAACTCGATTTTACCGGCCTTGACCTCCTTGACGGCTTTGGCGACATCCATCGTGACCGTACCCGATTTCGGGTTCGGCATCAGGCCGCGAGGGCCGAGGATTCGGGCAACCTTGCCGAGCTGACCCATGACGTCGGGAGTCGCAACGACCACATCGACATCGGTCCAGCCGTTCTGGATTTTCTCGATATAGTCTTCGAAACCGACGAAATCAGCGCCAGCCTCGCGAGCCTCTTCCGCCTTGTTCTCTTTGCAGACAACCAGGACGGAGACGGTTTTACCCGTGCCGTGAGGAAGCATGACCGTTCCACGAACGACCTGATCGGCATGACGGGGATCGACCCCGAGCTTCATGGCGACATCGACCGTGGCGTCGAATTTGGTGGTGGTGATCTCCTTGACCTTCTCGATGGCTTCCGCGAGCTCATACTCCTGAGCGCGGCTCACCTTTGCACTTGCGTTTCTGTAATTCTTTCCTGCCATTGACATTATGATATTAGTGGTTGTAAAAGCGGCTTGTCAGGCCTCCCACGAAAAAAAACTTGCTTCTCAGCCCTCGACGACGATACCCATGCTGCGGGCCGTGCCCATAACCATCTGGGTCGCACCTTCGAGATCGACGGAGTTCAGATCGGGCTTCTTCAGCTCGGCGATCTTGCGCACCTGATCCATCGTGACCGTACCGACCTTGTTGCGGTTCGGCTCGCCGGAACCCTTCTGCAGCTTGGCCTCCTTGAGCAGGAGCACGGCGGCAGGCGGCGTTTTGGTGACGAAGGTGAAGGACTTGTCGGAGTAGACCGTGATCACCACAGGGATGATCATACCAGCCTCAGACTGCGTCTTGGCGTTGAACTGCTTGCAGAACTCCATGATATTCACACCCTTCTGACCGAGCGCCGGACCGACGGGGGGAGCAGGATTCGCGCCTCCTGCAGGAATTTGCAACTTGATGAACCCTGTTATCTTTTTTGCCATAAATTATCTCTCTTTCAACAGCTTGAATGAATACTATGACCTCTGTGATCCCTGTTATTGCGAAACGGGCTTGACCTGGGAAAAATCGAGTTCGGTCGGGGTGCTCCTGCCGAAGAAGTTGATCATGACCTTGACCTTCATCCGCTCGGTGCAGACCTCGTGCACGATCCCGGTCAGCGAGCTGAATGGCCCATCTATCACCTTGACCGAATCGCCGACCTTGAAAGGAGCTTCAACCACCGCACGGTGCTCGACCGCTCCATCGGGTACGAGAATCTTCTCTACCTCATCGGGACGCAAAGGAGTGGGATTATCATCGACGCCGAGAAAGCCCATGACCGATGGAATATCCATGATCAGGTTTCGGGTCTGCTTGTCGAGCACGGCTTCGATCAGCACGTAGCCGGGAAAAGCGTTCTTGGTCAGACTGCGCTTTTTGCCGTTTTTAACCTCGACGAAACGTTCGTAGGGGATGTAAACCTGCTTGATGCTTTCGGAAAGGCCGCATCGCTCGACCTCCATCTCGATACTCTCTTTGACCTTGCGCTCATGGCCAGAATAGATCCTGAGAGCGTACCAATGAAGTTGCGGGGGATGCTGTTCTTTCACCACCTGTTTTTTGGCGCTCATCTCGTTACCTCGAAAATCTCCTTAGTCTTACAATAATTTCCCCATCACCGTGCTGATGACCCAATCCACTGCAAAGGTAAACAAGGCAAGAATGCCTGAAACCGTCAACACAACAACCGTCATATCCTTCACCTCTTCCCTTGTCGGCCACGACACCTTGCGCATCTCGCCGACAACATCACGATAGTACTTATCAGCCTTCTCGATATATTTCTTCATGATTGAGCAACGAGGTAAAAGATCGTGAACAGCATTCGAATCCAGCCTGCCTGCACGTCAGGAGGGACTCGAACCCCCAACCTGCGGTTTTGGAGACCGCTGCTCTACCAATTGAGCTACTGACGTATACCGCTCCTCCAGGAACCGGAGCTGATGATCGGACTTGAACCGATGACCTCTTCCTTACCAAGGAAGTGCTCTACCGACTGAGCTACATCAGCTTGTCACCAACAAAAGCAAGTGGGTAGGGGGGGATTCGAACCTCCGAAGACATATGTCGACAGATTTACAGTCTGTTGCGTTTGACCGCTTCGCTACCTACCCATGTACTGGCGCTTCGAGCTGGTGATGGGACTCGAACCCGCAACCTGCTGATTACAAGTCAGCTGCTCTACCAATTGAGCTACACCAGCAGCTCACTAAAAATACAGGGCTGGTAATATAACAGCCCGATCAAAAAATGCAAAAGGAAAAAATAAAAATTTCAGGAAAAGCCGCGGCCAAAGTGAACTTAATTGACGGAATGAGCATAAATGACGGAAATCGCGACAGGAAAACCACACGGCACGTACAGCCATCACTCATGACTCTACCCCCTCTCCCTGGCTCCGGCGAAGATATCGGCCAGCAACACCACGATCTTCCGTGGTGTGAAACGCTGGGAAAAAACCATGAGACGATCCAGAACGGTCGGCAGAATCAGCACCTGTTTTCCGTCGAGTCCGCGGTGGACGGCCTTCACGACCACCTCCGGACTGGAAACCGGCGTGACGATGCGGCTCCGGTCATGACCGGCACGGCTGTAAAAGAGATCGTTGTCGAGAAAGCCGGGACAGACGGCGAAGATTCGGACGCCAGTGCCCTGAAGCTCGATAGAGAGCGCTTCGGTCAGATTGACCACAAACGCCTTGCTGGCGGAGTAACCGGCCATACCCGGCACACCCTGGAATCCGGCGAGCGAAGCGATATTGACCACCGCACCCCGGCGGCGGGCGCGCATCGCCGGAAGAAACCGGCGGGTCAGCGCGGCCACGGCGACCATATTGACCGAGGCCATCTGAACGAACGCCTCCTCGTCCATCCGCTCAAAGTTGCCCGCTATGGAGAACCCGGCGCAGTTGACCAGTTTGTCGATGGGCAGCCCTCTCTCCTCGCAGAATCCGAAAACCTTCGACGCCGCGCCAACCTCAGCAAGATCCTGGCAACAGACCTGCACCTCGATACCGCATGAGCGACGCAACTCCGCAGCCAGCGTGTCGAGCTTATCCTGCGAGCGGGCAACCAGCACGAGGTTGTCACCCATCGAGGCGAACTCTTCAGCAAGCCGCCGGCCGATACCGGTTGACGCGCCCGTAATCAGCGTATAAAAGCTCATACAGGATCGACCCACTTGCCGTTCTGCCGGATCAGCTCAATCAGCCGCTCAAGCGCCGCTGCCTCCGGCATGTTCTCCTCGACACACTCTTTGCCGACGTAGAGGCTGACGCGCCCCTTACCGGAGCCAACGTAGCCGAAATCGGCGTCGGCCATTTCGCCGGGGCCGTTGACGATGCAGCCCATGATGCCGATCTTCAACCCCTTGAGGTGCGAGACGCGCTGCTTGATGAGCGCCGTGGTCTTCTCAAGCTCGAAGTAGGTTCGTCCGCATCCGGGGCAGGAGATGAACTCGGTTTTGGACATCCTGATTCTGGCCGCCTGAAGGATGTTAAAGCAAAGGCTCACCTCTTCGCTGGCTGGCATATTCGTCTCAAGCGCAATGAGGTCGCCGATACCGTCGCAGAACAAGGTGCCCGCCTGGATGGAACTCTGGATGAGCACGCCGGAGCGCTCACCGTCGAGCCGACGGTAACGCACGGCAAGCGGATAGTCGAGCCCGGCTTTTTTCAGCTCGAGCGCGAGCTTTCTGGTAGAATAGAGCGGAGCATCGGAAACGATAGAGAGCATGACCCGCTGCAAACCTCTCGCTTTCAGCTTGGCAGCGAGACGCACCAGCACCTCGGCAGGCACATTCTCCGAAGATTTTTCGTGGATAAAGCAGAACTCGATAGCGGCGTTCCTGTCGTGGAGCGATTCAATCAAGCCGGTACCGAGCGTTTCACCTTCGACGATATCGAGCCGCACGCGTCCGCAGAGCGGCAACAACGCCGGAACAATCGAGGTATCGGCAGTCGAAACGACAATCTTTTCGCGCAAATTTCCCAGCGAATCGAGCAATGCCTCGAGCAACGAAATATCTTCGGCACTACCGACGCCGACACTGACCAGCTCTGAACGGATCGCATCCTCCGGCTTGTCCGGATCGAGCCTCGCGAGAATCTCGTCGCGGAGCGATTCCGTATCGGTGATGGGCGCATGGGCAGCAGTTTCAACCCCGGGCAAGGCATCGCCTCCGACCGGTATGCCCGCACCATCGATACTGATGGAAGGACGCCGCGAGTAGCTGAACGGCTCGAACGGCAGCTGCACATGTCCGGCGCTCTTGCGCTCGTGCTCGACCACGTGCTTGACCGGAAGGTGAGCACGATCACCCCGCACCAGCAGCATATCGTTGTATTTCTTGACGATAGCGAAGCCGACCGGCACCTCGTTGACCGGATCTTCGGTGAGCGATACGCGAATAGTGTCACCAAGACCATCTTCGAGCAAAGCGCCGATGCCCATCGCCGACTTGATGCGCCCCTCGTCGCCATCGCCCGCCTCGGTCACGCCGAGATGCAGCGGATAGGCGTAACGCAGTTCCGCGTCCGCGCGGGCGACAAGCAGCCGGTAGGCCTGGATCATCACCCGGACGTTCGATGACTTCATCGAAAAGAGCTGGTCGTAATAGCCTTCATCCTCGCAGATTCTGGAGAATTCGAGCGCCGCCTCGACCATGCCCTCCGGCGAATTGCCGTAGCGGCTCACGATGCGGTCGGAGAGGGAACCGTGGTTGGTACCGATGCGCATGGAGACGCCTAGCGACCTGGCCTTTCGCACCAGCGGCGTGAACTCCTCACGTACCTTGTCGAGTTCAGCGCGATACTCGTCATCGGTGTAATCTTCGCTCGAAAACTTCGCGCCGGTGGCGTAGTTGCCGGGATTGACACGGATGTTCTCGACGAACTCCACCGCCTTCATCGCCGCCTTGGCTGAAAAATGAATATCCGCCACCAGCGGCGTATCGATACCATCCCGCCGGAGCTGCTCACGGATGTTTTTGAGATTCTCCGCATCCTTCTCGGTCGGCACGGTCAACCTGATGATTTCACACCCCGCCTCGTACAAACGCCGACACTGCTCCACCGAAGCCGCCGTATCCATCGTGTGAGCGGTAGTCATGGACTCCACCCGGATCGGCAAATATCCGCCAAGGGAGATCGTCCCGAAAGGGACTTCCCTGGTGACTCGCCGGCGATAACTGTACACTGGCGCCGGATAATCGATGATATTGCCTGAAACAAGACGCTCTTCGCTCATAAGACGGCTGGTTGAAAGTGATTGAAGATGATCCTGAAGGTAGCCAATGGCCGGGATAAATAAAAGCCGGGGAGAAGATGGGGGAGAGAGAATAATAAATGCCGAATTATGAATGAAAGAGGAAAACCGGAAAGACGATGCTTTTGAGTTCACCATCTGTCCACAACGTCCACTTTCAGTCCTCGTTCGGGGTCACTTCTCCCTTATGATAAATACCGTCTCGCCTTTTTTGTGGAAATTGAAGCGTTCCCGAGCAACCTTTTCGACGCTGTCGGGCTGGTAGGCATTTTTGATCGTGTTGCGGAGTTCAACGATCTTCTCCTGCTCTTCGGCCTGAAGCTTTTCGAGCTTCCGGTTCTCAAGCTCCATGCTGATACGGGTCACCAGGCCAAAGTCACCGAAGATAAATCCGATGGCTGCGAGCACAAGGAGGGCCCGAATCACGAACTTTTTCGGATTCAGCCGGATGAGGTCCCAGAGTTCCGTCAGGTATTTCGTCATGGGCCAGTAGCAGTTTTCAGCGCCATGCCTGCCAGATCGCCAGGCATGGCGCCTCGAAATGATTCCAAAAACAGCAATCCGACGCCGTCAGACCCGGAAGGCCGTGATCCCGGGATAGACTGCCGTGCTGCCAAGCTCTTCCTCGATTCTGAGCAGCTCGTTGTACTTGGCCATGCGGTCGGAGCGCGACATGCTGCCGGTCTTGATCTGTCCGGCGTTGGTCGCCACGGCGATCTGCGCGATGGTGGTGTCTTCGGTCTCGCCGCTGCGATGGCTGATGACCGAGGTGTAGCCATTGCGCTTGGCCAGCTCGATGGCCTGAAGGGTTTCGGTCAGGGTGCCGATCTGGTTGACCTTGATGAGAATCGAGTTGCCGACGCCCTTCTCGATACCTTCGGCAAGGCGCTTGCTGTTGGTCACGAACAGGTCATCACCCACAAGCTGCACACGGCCGCCGATCTTGTCGGTCAGCATCTTCCAGCCTTCCCAGTCATCCTCGGCCATGCCATCTTCGATCGAGATGATCGGATAGCGGCTCGCCCAGTCGGCCCAGTAGCTGGCCATCTCTTCTGACGAAAGTTCGCGTCCGGATGATTTCTTGAAGACATATTTCTTCTTTTCGGCGTCGTAGAACTCAGAGCTGGCCGGATCGAGTGCGATCATGACATGACCATCGCCGAGACCTCCCCTGTCAGTCGGCGCACCAGCTTTGTAGCCAGCCATGCCGATGGCCTCGATCACCAGCTCGATGGCCTGTTCGTTGGACTCCACGTTCGGCGCAAATCCGCCCTCGTCGCCCACCGCCGTGCTCAGACCGCGATCATGCAACAGGGACTTGAGTGAGTGAAACACCTCGGCTCCGCACCGGAGCGCATCGGAATAGCGCTCGAAGCCGATCGGCATAATCATGAACTCCTGGAAATCGACCGTATTGTCGGCATGTGCACCACCGTTGAGCACGTTCATCATCGGTACCGGCAGGGTTTTGGCCGTCGTGCCGCCGATGTAGCGGTAGAGCGGCAGGGCTGAATATTCGGCCCCTGCTTTTGCGCAGGCGAGCGAAACGCCGAGGATCGCGTTCGCGCCGAGGTTTGACTTGTTCGGCGTACCGTCAAGCTCGATGAGCTTCGCGTCGATAGCCTCCTGCTCAGTCACGTCCATGCCCAGCAAAGCATCGTTGATCAAGGTGTTGACGTTCTCGACAGCCTTGAGCACCCCTTTGCCGAGAAAAACGCTCTTGTCCTTGTCCCTCAGCTCGACCGCTTCGTGAACACCCGTCGAGGCGCCGCTTGGCACCGCAGCACGGCCAAAAGAACTTTCAGTATGAACATCCACCTCGACCGTCGGGTTTCCTCGCGAGTCCATTATCTGGCGGGCATGAATCCTGGTGATGACTGACATGATAGGGATATTTAGAATTGAATGAAGAACAGAATGAAAAGATACGCAATGGTGCCCATTGTTCGGGCATGTGATCTCATTTTATCGATGGCAAAAGAGGTTTCGTGGCTGCCGGGTAGCGAAGGCCACTTTTTTTCACTAAGTTTTCAATAGGCGCCCGAGGCTGACTTCCCGTGTGATGCTCTTTCAGGCGGGAAACCGGCAAAAGCAGGCGGCTCCGTATAAATCAATCCAAGAAAGGAGTACTGACATGCAAGCTGTTCCAACGGATCAATTGAGGAACATTGTCGTTACCGGCCATTCCGGCACCGGAAAAACCATGCTGTGCGAATCACTCGCCCTGAGCATGGGTGTCATCAACCGGCTCGGCAGCATAGAGGATGGCACTACCCTGTCAGATTACGCTTCCGACGAGACAGAGAGAAAGCACAGCCTGAACACCAGTCTCATCCACGGCGTATGGAATGAGAAGAAGATCAATATTATCGATACTCCCGGACTGCTCGATTTCCACGGAGACGTCAAATCGGCCATGCGCGTTGCCGATACGGTGCTGATCACGGTCAACGCGGCCACGGGCGTGGAGGTCGGCACGGACACGGTGTGGGAGTACACCAAGGAGTACTACAAGCCGACCATGTTCGTGCTTACCAAGCTCGACGCCGATCGCGCGGATTACAACGCAACCATCGAAGCCCTGCGCGACCACTTCGGCCACCTGGTTACGCCAATCCAGTTCCCGGCCGAGGAGGGATTCGGCCACCATATCCTGATCGACGTCCTGCTGATGAAGCAGATCGAGTTCAGCCCCGACAAACCTGGCAGCATGGTGATTTCGGAAATTCATGACCTGTACCGGAAAAAGGCGGAGGAGCTTCACCAGCAACTGGTCGAAGCGGTCGCCGAAACCG